>CAZDRE010000037.1:0-2271 GCA_964508155.1 uncultured Candidatus Bathyarchaeia archaeon | reverse complement strand
TATTTCTCCGCAAAATCAGCAATCGACTATCTTAAGAAGTGGATGGAAAGAAAGATTAAACATAAAAAATGACAATAAACATTCGGAAAATAATTAGAAAAAATCAGGGAGGAAAACCAATTTTTAAAAAGGAAAATTGAGAAAACGTGCCTAGATTTAAACCAAATTCATTATCAGCCCAACAGCCTTTTTAACTCCTCCGTGGCATGTTTTTCAAAAAGACCTAGTATTAGTGACGGGATTAGACACTTTTGACACCCTTCATATTAGCAATCCAGAGCAGGATGCCCTCGCTTAGCTTACTCATCATTCTGCTTCAACCTCTGCATTCCCAATCAAACCAAGGACAACATCTTTGCTGAAGATCAAGATAATCTCCATCTCGAGCAGTTCCTCAGAACCTTCTTCATCAGCTTCGATGTCCTATTAAATTCCACGATATAGACTCAATATTTACGGATAAATTCATGCTGAAATCCCCCGCACCAAAACCACATTACGAAAAATCCGAGATTCTTTTGGGAATTAACCCCCGGTATACCTGTTATCGGTTATCGGAGAGCACGCGTGATTTTTGTTGCATGGCTTAAGAATATAGTTAAGTGGAAGAATTATGGACGTCAGATGGTTCGGTATCTTCAGAAGCTATTGTGAAGCTTATCGATTTAGTCTCTCTTGATGGATTGCTCGGTGAGTCGGCGAGTAGATTCTATGCTCTATATAAAATCTAGGATTTTATATGTTGCATTGTGCGAGGTTTACGCTGTATATGCATTCGTTGCATCCGGGCTTGTTGATGTAGCAGTCTATTTCGTTTGTCTTTGTGTAGAAGCATCCTAATGTTGAGTAGGGGCAATCTCCACACCACGGTATATTCTCAGCCATGTTTCTTCTAATTTCCCGGAATCTTTTGTAGGACTCTTTGTTCCAGACTTCTTTGACCGTCTCCTTCTTTAGGTCTCCAAAAGATACTGCATAGATCCTCTTCAGATGCATATTAACGTACATGGGATGTGGATACATGAATTCTAAGCATGGAACTGCCGCTCCGTCAGATCTGACAACCATTGTGTTTCTGTCAATGTATGGACATCTTCTCTTCTTGGCGTCTGGATACAGATCTGGAAGTTTCAGATTAACTTGGTATTCATGGGCGATTTTCATGCTCTTCTCCATAGACTCCTCAACTTGTCTGATCATGTTGATTTTATCTTTTGAGTCGAAGAGCAACGGCAGGTTTATCCAGTATCCATTCTTTTCAGCGTTTTTCCATAAACGTTTGATGATTGTAGCTGCTTTCAAGCCTGTTTCAATCCCGTATGCTCTGCTGAAAAGTTCGTGAGATGCTTCACGTATAAGATTCATGCCATGGTTTAGATAGGGCCTTACAATCTCGAATGACGGTTTACTCAAAGTTATGTATACGGCTCTCTCATGGATCTTCTCAGTGTAGGGGACAACGTGAGAAACGAGAATATAATCAACATTCTTCTGAGCCAAATTCTCTACGAGCCTCGGGAGATCCATAAAGTTCTCCTTCATCAATACTGCCTCAACGCCGAGCTCAAATCTTCTCTCAGCACTCCTCTTTAGATCAGCTACGTAGCTAAAATTTCTCATTATGATTCTTGGCTTTGAGCCTTCTCGAATACGACCTAATTTAGTGATGTCCGTCGTGTCGATTGAGAATGACAATGAATCAATACCAATCTTCAAAATCTTCCTTGCTATTTGAGGCTTCAATAAGGATCCGTTAGTGCTTACGATTATTCTGCATTCTTCCGAGATGAGGCTTCTTGCAATCCTAAGCATGCTAAGAAAATATGGGTTGATGAAGGGTTCTCCGAGACCATACAGTATCAGCCTCTTTAGATATGGAAAGGATTTTGAGATTCTCTTATACAAGTCCAGGCTTAAATCGTTAGGTTTCGCATCCCATACGCGCCTAATGCACATTTGACAATTAAAGTTACACCTGTTCGTAACCTCTACTTGCAGGGCCTCCGGATGATCTATATCCGTCTCATCTTTTTCCTTCAGATGTTCAGCCTCCGGCTAGAGGGGAAATATCGCGATCCCATTCCTTTATCTCGATCTTCAAGTCTTTATGTTTCTACCATTAATCACGAAGATCATATCTCCTCTTATCTCGTCGTGTCTCTTATCGAAAAGCGTCGTCGAGAAAACTTGATCCTAGAATCTTCGAAGCATTCTCAATTAGATTTCGCACTGACCCGTCGCATTTAACAGTTAAACTTTTAGCTCCATACT
>CAZDRE010000036.1:0-2717 GCA_964508155.1 uncultured Candidatus Bathyarchaeia archaeon | reverse complement strand
AACCCGGGTAGAGGCCGCGGCCAGCTAAACTGGCCTGTAAGCGTCGCCACAGACGGCCAGCACGTTGTAGTAGCTGACACCAATAACCACAGAATTCTAATTTGGAACTCATTTCCAACGAGGAATGGGCAACCTGCAGACATAGTGCTGGAGGGTGTGCCGCCTGATCCTGAACGTCCAGAAACCTATAGGAGGGCTATAGCTTGGCCATGGGGTGTCTGGACGGATGGTAAAAGATTGGTTGTAAGCTCTACTGGCGCCGGTCTAGTTCTAATCTGGAATAGCTTCCCCACTGAAGATAACCAGCCCGCAGACATCTACATTAAAGGAGACTTCCTTGGAACGCCTCGACAAATAACAAGCGACGGAAACTTCCTAATAGTCGGCGATCACAATCCCAAAATTAATGGTTCGCCCGTTAGCCACTCCGTATCATTCGTCTGGAAGACCTTCCCATCCAGAGACGATCAGCCTTATGACTTCTATTTGAAGGATCCAGTAGACCCGGCAGGCTGGCTTAGAGGAGATGTCACACCCGACGGCAAATTAATTCTCTTCGGGACGAGGCTGCACATATGGAATAGTTTTCCGAGGAGTCCAGAGGATAAACCGGATCTCACTCTCGAATTCAACTTCAGGTGGGGAGATGGCTCACGGGTCATATATGCTGGAGGTCGACTCTATCTGGTCGAGTATAACGGTAACAAAGTGCTTGTCTTTAACGATATGCCTGACTCTCCTCTCGACAAGCCAGACTTCGCCATAGGAGCCCCAGACATATACACCAACACCTTAGAAACATACTTCTTCATAACAAATCCTGTTCCCATCTCCGACGGTGAAAGCCTATTCGTGCTATCAGACTTCGACCGGAAGCTTTATGTTTGGAGAAGACTTCCGGATGAAAGCGGCGCTTGGCCAGACATAGTTTATGACTTCGGCATTTATCAGCCTTGGGATGGAGCAATCTATGAGGATAAGCTTGTGATAGCTGGAGAAGCAACAGTTCTAATCTGGGATGCTATACCTAGAAATGGCGAGTTGCCAAATAGAAAGTTCATCGGCGGCATAGGGAATGTCGAGTTCAAGAGGCTAAGAGGAGTAGCACTTGACGATAAATACTTCTATCTAGCCGATGAGGAAGCCGGAAAAATCTACGTCTGGAATGGCATACCTGAGAGCAACTCGACAAATCCTCTCTTCTCCTTGAACGTTGAGCATGTTCGCAGAATAACTAGCGACGGTAAATACTTGGCAGTCACACAGGACGGCTTGATACGTATCTTCGAAGTTGATAATCTCGGCCCCGACTCTAAGGGAATCCCTGTGGAGGGCGCTCATGTCAATCTAGCGGAACAAGCTTTGGTTGCAAAGGGCCATCTATTCGTTGCAGACACTTGCAACAGTCGCGTTTTAGCTTGGCGAAACATCTCTGACGCTATTGCTGGCAAGCCGCCGGATGTTGTGTTAGGTCAAGAAGAGCTTGTATCTCTTCGTCCAGAAGAGGTTCGTCCACAAATAGGTAGGGACAAGCTCTTCTGGCCTGCAGCCCTCTCCTTTGATGGCAACTATCTCTGGGTTGGAGAGTATAAGTTCTCCAATCGACTGCTAAGGTTCAGCCCATCCCCCGCTTGGCAGGAGCATATTGAGACCGTAAGTATTCCTGTATATCCCGGTGCCCAAATTACATATCTTCCCGATGAAGTGTGGGCCGATATGGGCGTGCCAAGCGATGCTAATCATCAAGCCTACATGGTCTCTGCAACTATCGATGAAGTCTCAGAATGGTACAAGAAGCAGATGGCAGAATGGACTATCATAAAAGAGAAATCCTTTTTTGAGAAGGAGAAAAACATCAGCCTACATTATATTTTGTTAAAGAAAGACGCTCACGGAGCTTACATATTCATAATGAAAGATCCTCGCATCCGAGAGCCGGACAAGATCGTAATAGGGATTGCATCTGGATCATGGGAGCTTCTTAAAGACTGCGAGCCAGTAATGATTGGAGCAAGACCTAAGAGTGAAGGCGCGCCTTATCCGGTTGAGCCGCCATTCACGTATCTTCCGGAGCTAGGTGAGGGAAACGTAACCTTCACTGTCAGTCCAGTTGAGTTAGACGCGATAGACTGGATTGAACCTTTAGGAAGGATGAACGCTCCTTCCGGGCATGTAATACCAACAGAACACGGAGGCTTCATTCTTAAGAATCCATCTATGAAATATCAGCTTAGAGCGCCAGCTGACGGCATAATATTCGAAATAATATATAGAACTAAATACGACGAGTATCAGCTGAGACTGGCTCACTCGAACACTTTTGTCAGCGTCTTCGATCACGTATCTGAACTCAGCGATCTAGTTAAGAAGGGTCTTCAAGAGGGTGAAAAGTTCTCTAAGACCCCAGATGAGGTTGATTATCGTGTTAAGATACCCGTGAAGGCGGGTGATATTCTCGGAACCGTTGGAGGACATGCAGATTACGTCGTTGGGTTTGACTGGTGCGTCTACGACAAAGCCGTCTATAATAGCTTCGTAAATCCCGAAAGATACAATCTTAAATTCCTGCATGGAACACACTTCATTCCATACTGTGAAGAATCATTAAAGAAGCAGTATTTATCTAAGCTTCCGAGAACAGCAGAGCCTAGATACGGAAAGTTCTGTTATGATCAGCCTGGAAAACTTGTTGGAAACTGGATGTCGGAAAGATTGCC
>CAZDRE010000035.1:0-3260 GCA_964508155.1 uncultured Candidatus Bathyarchaeia archaeon | reverse complement strand
ATCCCCTCAGATCGATCTACGCAACCAAACATGAGCAAGATCTATCATCGACTAACAGATTGAACTCAAAAAATTTTCAGAAAACCAAGAGCAGATTCAACAAGCATTCAGACAGAATCACATAAGTATATATACTAATTTTTTCGCTAGACAAAAAGAGAGTTCTATGCGCTAAACTTGAGCAGGAGCTTATTTGGAAAGCCGCTGACGCCACGCTGAAGCGTTGTCCATCCTTATTCCATGCTTGCAGCCTACGTGACTTTTAAAAGAGCCTAGCTCAGCCTAATAATTATGGTTGAAGGGCCCACCGCTAAGGCTTACGCCATAAAGATAAGAAGCGAGCTTAGCGGCGAGATTATTAGGGAAGTTTTCACAAAGTCCAAGAGAGTCTACATTTCCCCAGATAACCTAGTTGGTAAAAGACTTCTCGGCTCAGACTCGATAGGAAAGAACATACTACTCTTCATCGACAACGCGGCTATCAGACTTCACCTGATGATGTATGGGTCGATTCACATCTATCAACTAAATGAGCCATTACTGAAGCCTGAAAGCCAAGTTAGACTTCTAATCAGAGGAATGGAGAAGAAGCTCGTTGCATACAATGCGCCGATAGTTGAGATAGACAAAAGGGATAGGATCTTGGAAAAGCTAAGAAGAGATCTTGGTCCGGATCCACTGAGTGACGAGTGGAGTAGAGAAGAAGCCATCCGAAACATAATGAGGTTTCCGGAGAAAAAAATAGGCGTGATCATACTGGATCAGTCGGTTATAGCGGGTATAGGGAATATTCTGAGAAATGAGATTCTATTCAGGGCGAAAGTTAACCCGGAAAAGAAGATTATGGATCTATCACGCAGAGAAGTGGAGAGAATAGTCTCTATCAGCGAGGAATTAAGCAGAGAGTTTCTCGAATTCAAGCTGGAGCATAAGCGGATAAAGCCTCTCCTCTTTGTCTACAATAAATACAGAGGCAAATGCAGAATCTGCGGGACGCCGATAAAATTCTACATGCAGAAGCCAATCAACAGAAAGACATTCATCTGTCCGAACTGCCAAAAAATGTAAAGTATAAGCCAAAAATAAGAGGATCCACATAACCTGCCTAATCACAAGTCTACTATAAAAATCCTAAATATACATAGCAACAATTATTCCGGAGCTATTTCCCCTAACAATCAAGACTACAACCAGTTTAAATTTTTAAATATTTTTGGAATTATAATTTATTTAGGCGATTAAATTGCCGAACGGATATATGGGGAAAATTCTGAGAGCTGATCTTACAGCTGGAACTTTGAAGGATGAACCTATATCCAATGATGTCGCTAAAAAATATCTTGGTGGAAAGGGATACTCCGTATATCTGCTTTATCAATACCTCAAGGAATATGAATCTAAAGGGATCTCTGCGAAGGACGTAAATCCTCTAGGTCCTGAAAACGTCCTGATCTTTGCAACGGGGCCGGGTACGGGGATTCCGGGTTTTCCATCGTCGGGAAGATATCATGTCATGGCTCTTAGGTCTCCGCTTACAGGCTCTATTGGAAGCGGTAATTCAGGCGGGGAGTGGGGGCCATTTCTGAAATTCTCAGGATTCGACATGGTTGTAATTGAAGGATGCTCGGACAGGCCTGTTTATCTATCTATTGTGGATGGAGAGGCAGAGCTTAGAGACGCGAGTGATCTATGGGGCAAAAACGTCTTCGATACCTGTAGAATCTTAAAGAGGAGGATTGGCGGCAAAAACACGAGCGTTACATGTATAGGTCCAGCCGGGGAAAACATGGCTCGTATGGCATGTATAGTTAATGATGAGCATAGAGCAGTTGGAAGAACCGGTCTGGGCGCGGTTATGGGCTCTAAAAAGCTAAAAGCGATAGTTGTTTCTGGAAATAAGGAGGTTCAAGTCGCCGATCCGGACAGGTTTAAGGAGATATCAAAGAAATGTCTCGATAAGATGAGGAAGAACTCAGTTACAGGCGAGGGATTACCGACTTACGGAACCGCGATACTAGTCAACGTGATTAATACTGCTGGGGGATTACCATATAAGAACTGGCAGACAGGCGTTAATCCAGATGCGGAGAAGATAAGCGGTGAAAAGCTTGCTGAAACATATCTAACGAGTAGAAGAGCATGCTGGGGATGCACAATCGGGTGTGGAAGGGTTACAAGCGTCAAATCCGGCCCATTCCAGATTCTAAGCTCCGAAGGGCCCGAATACGAATCAATATGGGCTCTTGGAAGCTGCACGGGAGTTAAGGATCTAGAAGCAATTGTGAAGGCAAACCATTACTGCGATGAGCTTGGATTAGACCCTATAAGCCTGGGTTCAACGATAGCTGCAGCGATGGAGCTGAACGAGAAAGGATACATTCCAGAAGAGGACCTTCAAGGTTTAGATCTGAGATTCGGAAATGCAGCGGCGCTTGTAGAGGCTGTTTGGCGCACAGCTTACAAGACTGGATTCGGGAAGTATCTGGCCTTGGGTTCTAAGAAGCTCTGCGAGATCTATGGTCATCCAGAGATCTCGATGAGCGTGAAGGGACTTGAGATGCCAGCATACGATCCGAGGGCCATGAAGGGCATTGGGTTGAACTATGCAACGGCGAATAGGGGAGGATGCCACGTAACTGGATATACGGTCTCACCGGAGATCTTGGGAATACCGGAAAAGATAGATCCGTTGACGCCTAAGGGAAAGGCTAAGTGGGTTAAGGTCTTCCAAGACTTCACCTGCGTCGTAAACTCTACCGTTAACTGCCTATTCGTCACATTCGCTTTGGGAGCTAAAGATTATGCGGAGCTCCTATCCGCCGTTACAGGATGGAACCTGACTGAAGATGAGCTCTTAAAGATCGGTGAAAGAATATACAACCTTGAAAGGGTCATCATTAACAAGTATGGATTCAACGGTAAGGATGATGTTCTTCCCAAACGCCTCCTAGAGGAGCCTATGCCTGAAGGACCAGCCAAGGGCCATACCGTTGAGCTCGAGGAGATGAAGAAAGAGTACTATGAGCTCCGCGGATGGATAAATGGTGTGCCGACGCAAGAGAAGCTGAAAGAACTCGAGATTGAACTTTAGAAGTCACAATAATCCCCATTTTTTGTGAGTGATGACGCCAGTATCAGATAAAACTCTGCTAATGGTAACTCTACGTAAGAAGTATGGAGCTAAAGGCTTAACTGTTAAATGCGTCGGGTCAGTGCGAAATCTAATTGAGAATGCTTCGAAGATTCTAGGATCAAGTTTT
>CAZDRE010000034.1:0-3567 GCA_964508155.1 uncultured Candidatus Bathyarchaeia archaeon | reverse complement strand
TTCAATTCCCTTTATGGGATTTTTCGAGCTGAAACCGATATTGATTTTCTTTTGTTTTGGGCTCTCCAGCCCAACCTATTCTTTTATCAGTATGCCTTTTCGATTATCTCTTTTTTGCAAAGGCATTTATAAATATAATCGAAAAATGGGATGCGGAATGCTGGGGCATGCAGTAGATGGTGGCGGGCCCGCTGGGATTTGAACCCAGGATCTCCGGCTCCGGAGGCTTGCGCGTCGGTTATCGACTCGGCGCCTTAATCCTGGCTGGGCCACGGGCCCCTATTCCGTCTCGGCTATCTCCTCGTTTATCCACCAAGCCTTGATCTTTCCCCGCCTTTGTTCCGGATAATACTCTATTATTGGCTTTCCGAGCTGCTTCTTTGATCTCTGCCTTATCCTCTTGAGTCGATTTAGGATCAGCCACCTATTAACCTTTATGGCCTCAGCCAGCTCTGTTGTTGTCGCACCCCTATAGTGGATTAGGTAGTTTATGATTTTGTGGTCGAGCTCGTCTATGCAGAATATGTGCGGATTCACCTCTCCTCTGCTGTATGTTAGGATCTCCAATTCTGCCAGTGAACTCTTAATCTTTGATAGTTCCTCCTCTAATCTCTTGAGTCTCTCCTCCATTCTGAGAATGAGATCCGGCTTTGGGGTTCTCTGGAGCTTCTCTATTATTGCCTCTCTGATGAACTTGCTTCTCTCACCCTCCGGAACTCGGAGAGCCAACTCGGCATATACGTCGCTCGGAACCTTAACGGTTAAAGTAACAGTGTCGCCCATACTCATTCACTAGGGCAATTAACGCCTTAACCTTTAGACGCTGAGACATTTAGATTTTGCCCGGATGGATAATTAACCTTATAGACGCATACAAGCGGGATGAGGCTTGTTCCAGGAGCGGGATGCGGAGATCCCTTCTCCTGGGAGAAGTATGCCTCCTCAAAATACTTCAGTTTTATCGTTGAGTAGCCGTAAAGAACCATCTCCTTGCCATAATTCATGAGCTTATACAACGTCGAGTTCTGTCCCCTCTCGTTAGGTATGATCTCGCCGCTGTCTATCCTGCCATTCCTATTCTTGTCCACCCAATTCCAGCCTAAAGTGTAATTTCCAAACTCTTTATCGTCTAATCCGGGAATTAGAGCCATCCATCGCCATTTTCCCTCATCCCCGCCAGCCATGGCTATTCTACCCTGAGTATCAAAGGTCGTAAAGACCACAACGTATGTAACATTGAATCTTTTTAGGATCTTTATTGCCTCATCCTCATTCGACATGAACATAAGCCCGATCTGCTTGATCTGAGTTGAATTCCAAGTTCCATTATCGGCAAGTGAGGATCTATTCGCAATAGTAGTGATCCAATATCCATAATCCCACCAGCTAGCAACTACGGTTCCAGACTCGCCCGGCCTGCTGGGCGATGGAGGAGTATTCAATCTAATCCATGTGAGGGCATTCAGCCAATCCCTAACTATGCCGGATGGCTTAGCGGATATGCTTGCGCAGCTAATAGTTGCAGGAGCATAAGCCTGAGAGAACGTTCTCGGACCTCTCCTCCTCAATGGAGAAGCGGCAAAATCCGTTCCAGTAACATACATTAAAAGCAGAAGAGTGAAGACCATTACTATAATAGCCATAGAAGTCTCCCTGCTGAAGAGCCGCCTCAGCCGCCTCTTATAGGCGACGCTAGGTTCCCTTAATGAGAGTATGAATGGCCTCAATATACGGGCTATGGCAAGCGCTGAGAACAGGCTCACTGGACAGGACATCAGTATATTAAGCCTAATCATGGAGCTAGCCGAGTATATCGAGCTTAAACCATAAATTATCGCAAGAATGCTCAGATTCGTCCCCATCATAACGGCAAAGTATAATCCAGCTATGAAGAAGAATAGGTTTACGCCGAAGTTATAGTAGAACGTGCTCCATGCGGATGGCCTATGCTCGGCGACGGACTCTATAAGCGGATGCTGAAATCGGATCGAAGGATTAATCACGGATAGAAACTTCGTTCCTAATGGGGCGATCTTACCCGTCCACCAGAGGATGCCGAGGGAGGCAACAAGCAAAGCCAAAACTATAGATGAATAACCAATCCTCTTAGCCTTGGTATCGGCTCTACGATACAGCTCGGCAAGTAGCATCAAGAAGAAGACGGCGTAGACGAGCAGCATCTGATACTCAAAGTTGAATCGAGTTCCCAAATAATCGAGTGGAAATCTAGAGCCAAGCCTTGGAACGCAGGATGCAATTGAGATGGTAATGAAAAAGATCACAGCATACGACACGAGCAGACGTAAGGAATACCTCTTAATGAGTAGGAGAACAAGAGCGAATAGTGCTGCTATCGTAACAATATACTTCGAGGCACCCCAAGTCGCGCATAGATATCCAAGAGTCAAACCCGCCGCTACGGCCCAAGCTGTCCCAGCGGATAGCAACGTATCCTTAAGGCTTGAGCCCGCAGAGCCTCCAGTTATGGTTGCTCTGTTAAAGAAGAATAGGAAGAGCAGTATGCCGAGGATACCGACCGATTCATCATCGAAGAATCCGAGGCATGTCCTCCCAATATAGGAGGGATCTAAAGCCAAAAAGAAGGCGGCGAGCAATCCGACAGCCTCACCGCCGAGATCCCTGCCTAAAAGATACATCACAATGCAGGCTATTGAAGCCATAACTACAGGGAAGATCACGCAGAAGACGTAGATGGGATCGGACTGTAGCGGATCAAGCGTTGGATGCATTACTATTGGAATGTGCAATGCGCTTATCAGCATGTATAATGTAGCGGCCAGCATCGGCAGGCCTGGATACGCGCGGTAGCGTATCTCATTCCCCCATGGATACCAGCTCAGATAATCATGCCATGAAGCCCACCCGGCAAATCCATGCTCAACTATATACTTCGTCTGCCTATATTGATAGTATGGATCGAACTCGTTTAGGTAGTAGCCCCATCTAATAGGGAGAAGCCTAACCGAAAACGCCAAAATGAATATTAAGGCGAGAATCGTGAATTTCAACATCCTATTTGAGGAGATCTCAGGTAGGAGAGAAGGGATCCTCCTGAATAGACGGGTAAATCTGCGGGCTTTCATGGCTTCATATCCTTCCTTGGCATCACCTCTCTTTTAGAAAGACCGATCAATATTTAGTTTGTGGTCTCCCCTCTCAAATTCCACTCTGTTTTCTAAGCCAAACGCATGAGAAACCGCAAATTTAATCTTCAATGAGAAAGAACTGTAATTGTGCATGGCATGAGGGGAAGGTTATGGCTGAACCTGTAAAGTTCGGAATCGTGGGAACGGGTGTCGGAGCAAACTTCTGCGCAAATGGACTCTCAATGATAAGAGATTCAGGGGTAGCTGAGCTCGTCGCTGTCACCAGCAGAAGGGAGGAGAGGGCGAAGGAGTTCGCATCAAAATGGAAACTGAAGTTCTGGTTTACTGATCACAAGGAGATGATCGAGAAGGCGCCCATAGACGCCGTTATAGTAAGCGTCCCCCACTATCTGCATCATCCAATATCGATCGACGCCATGAAAGCCGGTAAGCATGTGCT
>CAZDRE010000033.1:0-5743 GCA_964508155.1 uncultured Candidatus Bathyarchaeia archaeon | reverse complement strand
AGTATAGGCGGCTGTCGCCCGCCCGACCCGGGTTCAAATCCCGGCCAGGGCGCCACATATTTTAAATATGATTAATATTAGGACCATTAGTTTCCTAAATTCCAATTCTTTTCTATGTTTAAACTCGATGAATCTTGCTACTTAAAATATAGCCGAAGATATTCGATTATAATTCTCTATCTCTATCGTATGATCCGCTGTGAACACTCTCAAAATCTGCTTCATTGCTTTTCCGCTTTGGAAGGAAATGTAAGGCCCAGTCTTCCTTTAAGATAATCTTTAAAGGATTCCGCATGCACGTACACTTTTAAATTTGACCTTTATAGATCATTCTTACATGTATCGCGATAATAGAAGCATGAGGATAGTAGCCGTTATAAACTGCGTTCTCAATCAGAATGCTCGTGCACCTGGCGCGGCCGTCTTTCCTGGAATGAATACTAAAGTTATCGATGTCTTGAGGAAACATAAAGTCGGAGTCTTACAGATGCCTTGTCCTGAAATGATTTGTCTCGGCCTGCTTAGATCTAGACCTGAAGGCACGTCTATTTGGGATGTCATCGACACACAAGATGGTAGAAAGTGCTGCAGGAGACTTAGCGTCTTCGTCGCTGATCAAATTGAGGAGTTCTTAAATAATGGCTTTAAGGTTCTAGCAATATTGGGAGGAGACGTTGGCAGTCCTGGATGTGCAGTTCACACTTCAGATGAGAAGGGCTATGAACTCGTTGAGGGATCAGGCGTATTCATGAGAGAGCTTTATTCGGAGCTTAAGAGAAGAGGTATTAGGCTACCATTTAGGGGAATAAGAGATTCGGACCAGAATAAGCTAATGGAAGACATAAAGTGGATTGACCATCTTCTAGCTGAGCCGTAACATTTAAGTGTGAACTTTCCATGTTCCTCTAATATAACTCTTAGTCCTGTTATCCTTAAGATAGTTTTGTATTAACTCATCGGTTCTACTTGATTATTTTTATTGCTCTTTCAAGGCTCTCTTCCTCGTGCACTATTTTTGAGATTGCCTCCATTATCGCTGGCATGCTTTCGAATCCCCAGATGTTTCTTCCCATGATTACACCTTTTGCGCCAGCCTCCATTACTTCATTCACCATTTTTAGTAGACCTTCTGGATCGCTGGCCATTGGGCCGCTTGCAACGATTATTGGAACTGGACAGCTCCTAACTACTTCGCGGAAGGTATCTGGGTCACCCGTATAATATGATTTTACTACATCGGCGCCGAGTTCGGCTGCGACTCTATCAGCGAATTTAACATGCTCTGGATCAGCCCATCTTCTTTCCGCTTTAGGCTTAAAGTAGTAATCGATTATTTCTGGTGGAAGGGACTCCACAAAGTGGGGCATGCCCCATTTATTGCATTCCTGAGAGACCTTTCCGATCTTCTCTGAGTTTTCAGATTCCCTCTTCACTCCGATGAATGCCATCGTTGCAACGGCGTCAGCCCCGCATCTTAGGGCATCCTCTACTGATGAGAAGAGCCGGTAATCAGTCATATCAGGGCCCAGTAATGTTGCTGTGCCATCGAGCCGCGCTATCACGCCAACCTTACCAGCCAAGTCTTCATGGCACAACCTTATCATGGATGGATTCATTAGTATAGCATCCGGTTTATAATCGCATTTCAGAACGTTCTTTAATGTTGATTTAATATCTTCGAGTCCCTTAACTGGCCCTAAGTCTACGCCGTGATCCATAGTGACGACGAATGTCCTTCCATCATCCCTGAAGATATGGCCCAATCTGATCTTTTTACCTGATAAGCACATAATCCCACCCATTCATCATTCGTTTAATCCTTAAAAAGGCTATTGGGAAACTGCTGGAAATAGATCCCTCAGTTTTTCATACAGAGACAAATAAACCCTATAGTATCTATCGTAGATCTTTCTGTTTTCCAGGTTAGGCTCATATCTCTCTTTCAATCGAACCATCACGTCGCACCCGTCCTCGACGCACTTAAACCTTCCACACGCTACTCCTGCGAGTATAGCTGCCCCTAAACTAGCCGCCTCGCTCGTCTGAAGAGTCAAAATAACCTTGGATGTAACATCAGCTTTTATCTGATTCCAGAGTGGACTTTTAGATGCTCCGCCTAGGGATCTGATTTCCTTAACTCTAACTCCGAACTCTTCAATAAGTTCTATATTCCTCCTTAGCATGTAGGCTATCGATTCCAGAATCGCCCTTATCAAATGCGCTCTACCATGGCTTAATGTCAATCCGAAAATCACTCCCCTAGCATCCGGGTCGAATTCCGGAGGGCCCGCACCAGCAAAGTGTGGAAGAATTATCAGCCCATTCGAGCCTGCCTTAACTCCGCTGGCCTCAAGTGTTAGTAGATCATATGCGTCAACGCCCATCTTATCTGCTACCTCTGCTTCATACTTTCCGAATTCATCTCTGAACCATCTGAACACGATGCCTGCAGTTTGACACCATGGGAGGAGGAAGAATTTTCCAGGCAATGCATGATGGTGGCATGGAACCCTATGTTTTGGGTCGTATACGGGCTCATTTATTGTAGCGAGAAGAGCTAACGCCGCCCCCGTAGTCTCAGTGATTATTCCCGGCTTGACATTTGCTGATCCAACGGCTCCAGCCGCCTGATCGAAGGCTCCTGTCGAAACTATAGTTTTTGTGCTGAGGCCAGTAGCCTTGGATGCTGAATCAGATATATTCCCAATGGGCTTTCCTGAGGGATTCAGTTCTGGGAGATGATCACGGCTGATCCCTATGACCTCAAGCATCTCATCCCACCAGTCCTCTCTGCAAATATCAAACATTAACGTTGAGGAGACAACAGAGTATTCCGTGGAGAAGATCCCGGTCAGCTTATATAATAGGAAGTCCTCGACGAGCAGGTATTTGTATGTCTCAGCGAATATTCTCGGCTCGTTCCTTTTAAGCCAGAGGATCTTCGTTGCAGGCCATGTTGGAACAACCTGCGGTTGCCCAGTCACTTTAAAGATGTTATCTACGCCGAAATGTTTCTCTATGATTCTGCTTTCGTCGCCCGACCTATTATCCAGCCAGACTATAGCCCGTCTGAGGGGATTACCATCCCTATCCACTGGGATGAATGTTTCTCCTTGACTTGAGATCGCTATGGCCTCCACCTCTGCTGGATTAACATTTGATGCTCTCATAACCTTTAAGATTGCCTCTCTACATGCATTCCAATAATCCTCAGCATTCAATTCAGCCATGCCAGGCTGAGGCGTCTCTATATTATACTCGGATCTACCGACTGCGACCGTGTTGCCTTCTTCATCGTAGAGAACGGCCTTTAAACTGGTTGTTCCAGCATCTATTCCCATCAGATATCCCAAGTTGTCATCCCCAAACATTATTGCGGAAAAATAATATTTAGCGCATATGGAATCCATTAATTTCTCACGTTGCCTCGACGACATAAACGTTTTTAATCCATCCCCCTCAATTAGAGTTTAGGTGTTATTATGAGCAGAGAGATGAATGAGGAGGAGATTCTGAGAAGAATATGCCTCTCAGGGAGGGAGAGGGAAGAGGCTCTGAAGAAATGTCATAGCATAGTTGAATCTTGGGGACTTAAACTACCGGATGTCCCCCCGGATCCTTTGCATTTCGGCCTTAATGACTTTTATAGGATTGGAGAGATCGAATTTAACATCAATAACGATGTTGAGCATGGATACTGCGGAAAGTTCATCTTTATGTTTAAGGGGCAGACTTGCCCAATGCATTATCATAAGCGAAAGCATGAGACTTTCTTTATTGTTAAGGGAAGGATCAGAATGGAACTCGGCGGCAGAGTCTTCATCATGGAGCAGGGAGACAGAACTATCGTGGAGCCATATACGAAGCATCAATTTACAGCATTAGAGGACAGTTTAATACTTGAGAGTTCGATGCCCGATCTTATTGATGACAGCATCTTCGAGGACCAAAGGATCAACAAAATGATCTTTGGAAGAGAGATGTCTTAGCATATCTTCTAGCGAAAACCAGCTTGCCAATTTTTTATTATATTCATCTTCTGTTTAAAGGCTGGAAATACCTATACATTATTATCCGGAAACCTTTACCATTTATTCCCCTTAAAGATCTATGCATTGACCCTAATGCAACTTATGAGGTCTATGATATCTTAATGAGAGATGTCTTGAGAGTTCGAAGGGCAGAACTGCGTTTAAAGGCAGTGAACTCTCAACCCTCAGCGTAGGGATAGAGCCATACTCTTATGCATTCTACAAGTAAGAAAAAGTGAAACTTAAGGATTTTCATAATGACATCGCCCATCTCAGAACGGGAAACACTGAAACTCTTAAGAGAGTTCTTTCGAAGTCCGAACGTGAGGCATGAGTTTTGAGGACAGTTCTAAACCTACATTGATCAGTCTGCTCCTACACTGTTCACCTACCCAAACTTTCCCGCGATATAATTCTTTGTCAATTCGCTCCGAGGATTCTCAAAGACACTTTTAGTGTCACTGTACTCGATGAGCCTACCTTCGTATAGGAAGGCTGTGAAGTCTGAGACTCGGGCTGCCTGTTGCAGGTTATGGGTAACTATAATCACCGTGTATCTCTTACTCAGCCTTCTTATTAGGGCTTCGATCTTCGCTGTTGCCGAGGGATCTAATGCGCTACAAGGCTCATCCATAAGTAGTATCTCAGGCCTCACTGCCAATGCCCTTGCGATGCACAGCCTCTGCTGCTGCCCACCTGAAAGATTAAAGGCGCTATCGTGCAGTCTATCCTTAACTTCGTCCCACAGTGCCGCTTCTCTTAGGCTTCTCTCCACAATCTCGTCGAGTTCCCTTCCATTCGCCATCTTATGAATCCTCGGCCCAAACGCGACGTTCTCATATATTGACTTCGGAAATGGATTAGGCTTCTGAAACACCATCCCAACCTTCCTTCTTAACTCGTAAACGTTTATGTTTCCATCGTAGATGTTACGTCCATCTATGTATATCTCGCCGGATGTCCTGCAACCATATATAAGCTCGTTCATTCTGTTGATCGCCCTTATCAAGGTGGTCTTTCCACATCCCGAAGGGCCCATGATCGCCGTGACAGACTTCTCCCTGATCTTGAAACTAATATCTTTCAGGACATGGTTGTCTCCAAACCAGACGTTTAGTTTCCTAATATCTACCTTAGCATCATTAACCATACTAACATCACCCCTTCATTCTCAACCACGATTGCCTCATCCTGTAATGGCTCCTCAATAAAATCGCGGAGAGGGAGAGGGAAGTGACAATCATAAAGAGAACTAGGGCTATCCCAAAGACTCTCTGGGTTGGAGCTCCTAAGGCAATTATTTGGACGAAGAGGTTATAGGAAAGCGCCATCACAGGCTCTAAGGGAGTCTTCGGTAAACCCCTTGTTATGAGAACGCATGATGTGAAGAGTATAGCCGCAGTCTCTCCGGCCACTCTGGCCATCCCTAGGATCACGCTTGTAACCACTCCCGGCGCGGCTGCCGGAAGTGTTATTGAGCTTATCGCCTTCCATCTAGTTGTCCCTAAAGCCAGAGCTGCCTCCTTGAAGGATGCTGGAACCATCCTCAAGGCCTCCTCAGATCCCCTTATAACTATGGGAAGCATCATCAGAGCCAAGGTTAACCAGCCAGCTGCGAGGGATACTCCGAGTCCGAGATGTCGACAGAAGAAAGTGTAGCCGAATAGGCCTATCACTATCGATGGGACGCCGGCCAAGTTGTTGATCGCTTG
>CAZDRE010000032.1:0-6327 GCA_964508155.1 uncultured Candidatus Bathyarchaeia archaeon | reverse complement strand
GGAGAAGTCGTAACAAGGTGGCCGTAGGGGAACCTGCGGCCGGATCACCTCCTAAAGAAACATCCTTAGCGATCTTCGCCACGTCAAGCCTACAATCGAATTTTCATCAATTAAAATGCCAAATGGGCTGTGAGTATTTAAGAAAAACTTATAAATTGTATCATAATATTTTGGTTCGTTGTGGTGATGGTGATTGCCGAGTAAGGATCAGGCGATAGGCGCCGCCATTCTCGTGGGGTGCATAATCGGAATAATCGTCTATTTCTGGCTTGTATTTCTAGTAAAGCCATATTGGATCAGGGTTTTAGTCTTGGAGATCACGGCGTTCATAGCTGTCGGGGCGATCCTTGGGATTGGAGCGTGGATCGGCTGGACGATGGCGACTACCCCGCCGCCAAAGCCCATAGAGGAGATAGAGAAGGAGCTCGAGGAAGAGTCAGCTGAGGAAAAGACCGGAGAGAAGAAGGAAGAGAAAGCCGGAGAAGAGGAGAAGTCGGAGGAGAAATCGGAGAAGTAAAACACTGAATGCCCAGCGAACCGCACTTCCATATTTTATTTTCTCAAGAAAAGACTTATGAGCCATTTAGAAGCATTATTTTTTGAGTTTCAGATGAAGGCTGTGGTTCTTGCGGGCGGATATGCCAAGCGCATGTGGCCTCTAACTAGGAATAGGCCTAAACATCTCCTTCCGGTTGCTGGTAGGCCTATGCTGGATTATCTGATGGGCAGCCTGGAGGAGGCATCTGAGATCGATGAGATCTACATATCAACGAATATGAGATTTCAGGATCAATTCAGGAGGTATGTGGATGGCTTATGCACTGCTAAGGGCATAAGCCTATTCATTGAGGATTCAAGATGTGAGGAGGAGAAGCTCGGAAGCGTTGGAGCTCTTGGATATTTAATTCGAAGCGAGGGGATCAATGATGATCTCCTCGTCATTGGGGGAGACAACATATTCAGCTTTAAGATCTCGGATTTCATCAGTTTTTTCAGAGAGAAGGGAGCGAATACAATAGCATTATATGATGTTGGGGATAGGGAGAAGGCACGTCTCTATGGGGTCGTTCAAATAGACGATGAAGGTAGGATTATTGATTTCCAGGAGAAGCCATCGAATCCCCAATCAACGCTTATATCGACTGCATGTTATGCCTTCACGAGGAGGGGCGTATCCAGCATTCTCAGATACTTGGAGGAGGGAAACGATCCTGACAAGATGGGATGCTTCATAGAGTGGCTGTATAAGCGTGAAGTTGTCTACGGCTACGTTTTCACCGGCGTCTGGTTTGATATTGGAAGCCTTGAGAGCTATAGGGCTGCCAACAGATACTTCTCAAACCTTAAAGGGCAGCGAACATGATTTAAGGGCGTCTAAAGAATATTAATGGTTTGATCGTTCCAGGCGTCTCCGCTGTTCATTCGATAAGATCAGTTGAAGAGTGAGAGAAATTGAGCGTCGACTATCCTATATTTACGGTTCCATACTTGACTGAGGAGGCTGGAAGGGAGTATCCATGCTCATCTGAGATGGAGAGGGCGGCTATACTATCTCTCTCAGAGGCGAAGCGTAAGAAGGGCGGATTCCTATCTAGAGCGGAGAAGATATCATGCATTGCGAGGCTCTACTATCCATTCTGGATTGTGCCTTGGAATGATAAATGCGTGGTAGTTGACGGATTGGATATAATCTCATCGAATATAAGGCATTATGAGGCTCCAGACATCCTAGAGTTCACTGAGGCCCTACGTAAAAGTTCATCATCGCCCAAGCTCTTTATCGATGCATTAAAAAGGCACATTCAGACCTTCCAGAAGTTCAAATCTTCAAGGAAAGTCGCATTTAGGGGGGTTATATTCGATGAGTCTCTGCTTAGGTCTTTCTCGTCGATACTGAATGAGGCCGAGGAGGTCGAGGCTGATGGGAGGTCACACTTGCCATTCGCTCCTATGCTCATTTCCAAGGAGGAGGCTGAGGAGAGATCGAAGCATCTAATCGAGGAGTGGAACCTGCTGAATGATGAGGTGGAGTCGCTGCACTATGCCATTGAAGTCTTGAATCTAGAGAGTGAACGTCACAAGGAGAAGATATCGTTTGAGATAAATGAGATCCGAAGGGAGTATGATAAGAGGATCTCAAAGACTAAGAAGCTCGTGGATAAGAGCGTTAGGAGCTTAACTAGGGAGATGGAGCGTGAGAAGAGTAGGATTGAGAGGGATTTTGGAAGAAGGCTTGAAAGGCTGGAGAGGGAGAGGAGCAGACTGGAGGATAGGATTGAGACGCTCAGCTTGTCATTGCGTAGGGCTGTGGAGGCGAGGAGGAGACAGAAGAGCAGATATCCGAAGAGAAGCACGACTAGAATAGACAGTAGAATCTCAAAGTATAGGGATAACATTCATGTCTTGAAGAGAAGATTGTCTGAGTTGAAGAGGATGGAAGATGATGTTAGGAGGGAGATGCAGAGAAGGATAGGGGAGATCGAGGAGAAATATCAAGGAGCAATCAATAGGGAGCTCGAGAAGCTGAGGGTTCTTGAGGAGGCAAGGAGGAGGGAGCTCTCGGAGAAGAGCAAACTGATAAGTCAGATAGATCAGCTATCATCATCCATAGAGTCTCATATAAGGGTGCTTATAGAGAGGAAGACTGATGAGATGGAGAGTTTAGAGAGGAGAGCCTTGCCCTTTAGGTTTGAGGGAACCTCCCTAGTTGGAATTCCATTTTATATGTCCGTCTTTGAGTCATCTAGGAGGGTTAGGGTTGAGGTTTATCCTCCGATGATAGCCAAGGGCTATAAGGGTTTGCTTCAGAGGATCAAGAGGGCCTTCTTCTCATTCAGCTTGGAATCGAGGATTGGGCTTCTGCTCAATCAGAGATATCCGGATCTAAGCAGGGAGGTCTTCCTAAAGATTAAAGATATAATCTCATCGAACATATCGTTTAAGAGTAGAATCTTGGAGGTTGGAAGGGCGAATAATCTTCTTGATTCCCCTGATTTCGCGAATAGCATAGTGAAGGGCATCGTTGAGCTTGAGAGGGAAGGATGGATAAACGGAGATGAGGCTCATAGGCTCATAAGGATGTATGCTGGTGGATGAGGCTTGGTGAGAAAGACTAGGGATGAAAGATCCGTTGAGAGGGCCATGCTCCTAAAAAGGGCATTTCCAAAACTTAAGATATACCAGATTGGAAGGGAGCTTGGCCTTCCATATTTCAGGAGATTCTCGAGTGGATGGCAGATAAAAGATGAGGATGAGGCCTGCATAGTTCTGGGAGCCGCCATTGACGATGAGGCTCTAGTAAGGATCATGAGGAAGTATAAGCCTAGGGAATGGGCAGTCTTCAGAGGAAGATACTATGTGCTCCAGAATGGCAGGCTCAGCCTTAACGGCTTCTCGGAGAGCGTGAGGGAGTCGATCAGCAGGGTAAAGTCGATCTACGGCTCGGATGCAATATCAGTTTTGAAGTCGCTATTGAAGCATGATGGAACTGCAAGCCTGTATGAGCTGAGGAGGGATGTAAAATCCGAGAGCCTAGAGGATATCCTAAAAGAGTTTACGAGGCTGAACCTGATAGTAAACTCGTATAATGACGGCAGATATAGGGAGTGGACGATCCTAGATGAGACTATACCGCTCGTAGAGGATGAGCTTGGCTTAAGGCGTAGATCGAGGAGGCCGACAATCCGAGTCTCCGCGGGGATCCCGGAGGCTGGCGTTGAAGGTGAATTGGAGCCCGCCGTGAAGAAGCCGTCTGACCCGCTGATTGAGGAGAAGAAGCGGATTCAGAGGATGGATGAGGAGTTCGACAGATACCTTGAGGATCTACTTAAGCGCAGGCTTGAGAAGACGATACAGTTCGGCAGGAGATTCGGAATTGAGTATCTCGCATCATACCTCAAGGAGCGTTTCGGAGAAGTATTATACTTTGATAGTCTCCTCAGCATAACCCAACAGTATGGATTGGCGAATGTTAAGATAGTTCATGAGAGGGGAGATACTGGCAGGAGAACCGGCTGGTCACTGGCTCTATTTGGGGATCCGGGGACAGGAAAGAGCTTCTCGACTAGAGATATGATCCTTGGGAAGCCGAGCGCTAGGATCGGGGCTCATGGGCTTCCAGGCCGAAATAGGTATTGCGGCGGGATGACGCCTGCCTTCTTCATTAGGATAGGAGCGGCCTATGCCGGTAGAGTCTTCAACTTCATAGTTCCAGAGTTCAATGATTTCTTTAGGTATAAGGGGATGGTTGAGCCTTTAAAGATAGCGATGGAGCAGGGGGTCATAAGGTACGAGACTAAAAATGAGGTTATAGGCCCATATAAGTTCACCTCGTTCTTCTCAGTAAACTATAACGTTTCAGTCCATGATAGGGGATATGACGTTACAGTTCAGGATCCAAACTTCAATGCTATAGAGGATAGGATGCTCTGTAGGCTTCACCGCCTAACGAAGGAGCGCTTCATAGAGATAACAAAGAGCCAGATGAGGCTATCCCTTGGCATCATAGATGTCGAGAAGGATGCTAAGAAGATCAGGGATCACCTTACGCTCGTCTACGCTATTGAGACTGGACATCCGCTCGTGAAGGGACGATTCAAATTTAAGCCGGTGATGATAACTCCGATGGTCTTCGATATGATTGGGAAGGCTAGAGCCGCTATACTAGAGCGCATACCGGATAGGGTTGTGAAGTTCTCTGCGAGGCTTGAAGATAAGGCGATACGATTCGCATGTGCAGCCTCCCTCATGGATTACTTCCGCAGCGAAGGGGAATTCATACCAGTAAGCGAGGAAGCATTGAAGTATGCGATCCAATTCTACGTTGAGGAGGCATCCATAAGGTCTAGGGAGGCCTTCAATCCAGACGAGGTCCTAGATGAACTTTTCGGGGATCACTAGTTTAGAAGCGGCCTTTACTCTCCTCCGTTAGGCTACGCCATCTCCTTCTCAAAAACTCAAAGCCCAATCTCGGCGAATCAATCTCCAATGTGATCTTCTCAAATGGGCATATGCCCCTCCCACTTCTATCGAGTATCTTCGGGACGAGATTCTCATATTCGACCTGTATGCCATGACTTCTCAACGTTTCAAGTCCACTCCTGCTTATTACGATCGCATATGCATCTTTTACTTTTGAGTATGCAAGTAAAAGTGCCGCCGCCTTCCCAATGACCCTATCGGCTACAGATGCCCCTTTAATCCGATGGTTCAGCTCTTCTATCGCCTGTAGTATTCCGCCTATCCCATGAGACTTCGATGCATAGATCATCATGCCATCCCGCACCATAACTATGGAGTAATCGCCTCTCCTCAGAGCATCCTTTGCGATCTCAAGGTCCCCCAATACCAGTCTCCTCTATGAATTTGATCCACAAAAATCTCAGATGAGAATGCAACAAAATAAACTTCACTTAAGAATTATTTGATGCTATGTCCCGTGAGTGTCGGATGGAGCTTTGATCTGTAGCTTCTCTCTGATTCTTCTCTCAAGCTCCGGATTGATCTCTATGCCCAGGCATCTTCTCTTCAGTTTTAGGCATGCCTTCATGGTTGTTCCCGAGCCCAAGACTGGATCGACAACCAAGTCTCCCGGATTCGACGATGTCCTTATGCACTTCTTTACGAGCTCATCTGGCAGTTCATTCCCGGCTGTTCTCTCCCCGTGATGGTATGGCCTCTTAATGTACCATACGTCCTCAGCGTAGTGCTCGGGCTTATTAAACGTGTAGTTCCTCTCATCCTTAACGAGCAGTAGTAGATGATAATGTGAGGTTGTGAATCTCCTCCTTGTGAAGACTCCGAACTGATACTTCCATATGCAATGGTTGAGTTGTATGAAGCCTACATCCTCAACTGCATCTAGGACAACTCGCAGATTATTCCATCCTGAGAGCAGCCACATGCTCCCTGAATCCTTAAGCGCACTATAAGACCATTCGAGTAGGTCACGTATGAACCTCGGATACTCCTCCCTTGAAACCTCAACGTATGATAGGGCATCAGGCTTCCTATGATACGTCTGAAGATTACCCTTAAAGTCTATTCCGAATGGAGGATCAGCAAACACGAGATCAGCCCTATCATAAAGCCTAACATTACGGAAATCATCGAAGACCACCACATGAGACTCATCAATCTCCAGTATATGCGTGCTCCTCGAATGAAACCTCACACCGACCATCCCAGCATTCATCAACAAACTCAAAAAATAAAAAATAAAAACACTTAAATTGTCTTTTCTGAAGAAAGTAAATTGGGCCCGTAGCTCAGCCAGGACAGAGCACCGGGCTTTTAACCCGGGGGTCGTGGGTTCAATTCCCGCCGGGC
>CAZDRE010000031.1:0-7805 GCA_964508155.1 uncultured Candidatus Bathyarchaeia archaeon | reverse complement strand
CTGGAATGATCGCGGCGTTGGCATCGCCGAGGTCGAGGGTTCGAATCCCTCCCCGTCCACCACGTATAAACCCCCGGTACTCTGAAACGGAGAAAATCATAAAAACATTACTGGCATTAAAACGGAAAGGATTTTCATGATTCCACAAATCAGCTAATTATGGCTCTCTACAAATTCAATAAAAAGGCCGCTAAGAGCGATTTTACAGATCCCGTTGGATGGGCTCTGAAACAGCTAGTCTATCAGGCCGGAACGTAAATGTCATCAAATAATGGAAAAATCAATATTAACCTCATAAAGTCCTTCTGCACACTTACACCCGATGCAAATATAATTTTGCATTTCATATTTGAGGAGGAACATTTCAAATTAAAGGTGGATCATTTCCTCTCGTTGATTTCTTCCAAGAGCCAGATCTAAGAGAGGTTGCAGATGAACTGGAAAAGATTGGCAGACTTGGATGAATCTCCTTTCAGAAAAATAATCTTTCAGCAAAACATTTTATGTGTTAGCGAGATTGCTAGATTTTCAGCGGATCAGATGAATCGTTGTTTCATGCCTAATTAAATTCCTTTATTATTATAAAGGTGGAATAATCTTTAGAGGTGTAAAATCTTGAAGATTTCAGATGTTGAGAGAATTCTTTTGGATGTTCCATTTAGGGAAAGACCAGGCATTCACATGTCTCGGAGAATCTGGCGGTGGACCTTAATCGAAGTATGCAAAGTGACTACGACTGATGGGCTTGTCGGATACGGCGAAACCGTGGTTCATTATACTTGGGGCAGAGTCACTGATGATCAAGTCAGGAGAGTGATTAATCAAAATCCTGTAGATCTTATGTGGGACGACTCTTTAGGCGCAGGATTACAGATGGCGCTTTTCGATCTCGTAGGTAAAGCTATGGGTGTTCCATGCTATAGATTGATGGGAAGTAAGGTTCGAGATAAATGCCCAATCTCTTGGTGGGCGATCGATATGCCTCCAGAGGACTGGGCAGAAGAGGTAAAACTTGCTGTGAAAATGGGATACGCCAATGCAAAGCTTAAGGCACGACCATGGTTTGACATCTTTGAACAAATTCAAGCTGTAAGCGATGCTGCACCGAATTATTTCAGGCTGGACTTGGACTTTAATGGTCTACTCCTAAACTCCGGCTATGCCGTGCCGATCTTAAGAGACTTAGAAGAATTTCCGAAGGTCTCCATCTTCGAGACTCCTATTCCCCAGGGCGATGTGCGTGGATACTTGAAAATAAAAAGTAGAGTCTCACGGCCTATCGCGCTTCACTACGGAGTTCCAAACTTAACAGTATGTGTTAGAGAAAACGTTTGCGACGGCTTTGTTATTGGAGGAGGAGCTAGCCGCGTAATGAGACAAGCATCAGCGGCGGCTGAGGTGAATATGCCCTTCTGGCTTCAGCTTGTTGGAACAGGAATTACAGCAACATTTGCTATCCATTTAGGCTCGGTTCTTACTCATGCATTATGGCCAGCTATAACATGCTATGAAACATATTCCGATGATCTAATAAAGGACAAAATAGAGGTTCAAGGGGGATTTGTGCGGGTTCCAGAACGTCCAGGACTTGGAGTCACAATCGATGAGAACGCCTTAGAAAGGCTAAAAATTGAACCTCCAGCTGAGAAGCCTGAACCGAAAATGAGATATTGCATATCTTGGCCCGATGGAACAAAGATGTGCTTTGACCACGCAAACGATTATTACCGGGAATTCCTAGCTGGAAATCTTCCAGTTTTCAAACGCGGAGTAAAATTTGAAGCTTCAAAAAGAACCTAATAATGCTTCTGAGATGACAAGGTCTTAAGCAATGATCATAGACGAAAAGAGGAAGGTATATCGGCATGAACACACATATGCAGAGATCATCACAAACCCGTTCTGCGAATCGCATGGCTAAGTTCTCTACATCCCTTACGTCCTTTCGGTTGTATGTATGGAGCAGGAAAGACTTATCATAAGGCCTAGCATGCTCTTTAATCTCTTTCAGATTTTAGACTCTAACGGCCTCCATCCCATAATTATGCGAGCCTTTAGCTCTTGAATCACCACTCTTTCGATTATATTTATAAATGCCTTTGCAAAAAAGAGATAATCGAAGAGGCCTCTTAAGAGGGTAGAGCGGAAGGCTGGAAATTCAAAAACGAAAGAAAATCGATATCGGTTTCAAAACAAAAAATCCCATAAAGGGAATTGAAAGGTATCCTTTTCCACATTCAAGGCGTGAACTTCAAACTTGAGTTTCAAAACAAAAAATCCCATAAAGGGAATTGAAAGTTTAGGATTCCGTGTTCACGGTAGAGCTTTATGCATCTCAGTTTCAAAACAAAAAATCCCATAAAGGGAATTGAAAGACTTTAGCTCCTAACTTTCTCATGCGTAGCAACAATATCTGTTTCAAAACAAAAAATCCCATAAAGGGAATTGAAAGAGAATATGATGGTGGGACGGTAAATCTTTCAACCGAAAACGTTTCAAAACAAAAAATCCCATAAAGGGAATTGAAAGTCCAGAAGGTCAAGGCGGAAATCAAAAGAGAGGAGTCTAGGTTTCAAAACAAAAAATCCCATAAAGGGAATTGAAAGTCCGTTTATCACCACGTAATAGTATGCATCGAGAATATATAGTTTCAAAACAAAAAATCCCATAAAGGGAATTGAAAGTCCGTTTATCACCACGTAATAGTATGCATCGAGAATATATAGTTTCAAAACAAAAAATCCCATAAAGGGAATTGAAAGTAAGTCTACTGAAAAGGGAAAGGTCAAGAAGAGGATTATCTCGTTCTGACGAATATGATAATTTATTCCCTGCCAGTAAGGGATTAGTCTACTAGAACTCTTAGGGGTGGGAAACTTGTATTTTTAGTCTTGGGATGTGTCAAGTTTTTATGATCTCTTCTATGCTTGTCGCCTTTACATAATCTCCTATTTTTCTTTTGAGTTTTTCATCCTCTGTTACGAATGGAATCTTTTTAGTTTTTGCGACGAAGACATAGGCTGAGTCGTAAAAGGGTATCTTAAATTCTTTAGCTATCTTTAGTATCTCCTGTTCGTGGCACTCTATACCGATTATGTTCAACAGTCTTAGCGTCCTCTTAATCAGGTCTGCTAGACGAGCATATTCCTCATCATCTATATCCCCCACCAGGACTCTTCTTCTCCATAAGATGTTTCCAAGCTCGTACCTCGCAATGTCTAACGTATAATTTTTGTTCAAAACCCTCACGTTTCCCATGATTAGAGCTTCAAATATTGATGACGCATCAAAGAGTAGGGTCATCTCGATTCCCTATCCTCTCTTATAGATTCCACAATGAATTCTCTTGAGAACCTGTTTAAGACGTTCCTTAATTCCTTAAGTTTGTCCTCTATCTCCTCAATCTCCCTTCTCCTCAACTCCTCATCGATAGCCCTTTTCAATAACTTCGAGGGTTTTATGCCGAGCTTTTCAAGCTTCTCCTTAACTTCTATGGGTACCTTCACGGAAACCGTAACGTACCTACCCATATTACCACCCATAATAGTCATAAAAAAGAAAGAATTTAAGGTTTACCAATAGGTAGTCATAATTTCATCCCTCAAATGTGAACCACCCGTCCCAAACGAACCTAAATAAACATGCTAGGTCGAACCAAAAAACCATGAAGGGAATTGAAAGAAAAAGATTTGGGTTATTTTTGCTCGGCCTTCGATAGTTCCAAAACAGAAGATCCGCAGGAGAAATCAAAAGCTGCGGATAGCCGGGTGATAAACGTATATCATGCAAAAATATTTTCTTGGAGATGCCTATAATTCTCATTCTGTGCTTTGAAAGAACATTCAATCATATCCCCACAAGTATATATACTAATTTTTCCTGCCACTAACCGAGAGATGAAACATAATATTTTTCTGCTTTCGGTAGCGTTAAGCACCCCAAATGATAATCCGCCTTGTCGCTGAGCTTAAAATTTGAGATTTAAGCGGATTCCCCGAGGAGTCTGGCGTAGAGTTTTAGGGTCTTCCTCGCATTAACCAGCATTCCATGGTTATTATTGAAGAAGATGTATGCCCTATCCGGTTTAGCCGCTATAACCTTACGTAAGACCTCCTCGAGCTCATCGTCGCTATAAACGTGATCATACCATGACGTTCTTCCATGCATCCTCACATAGACCATTCCGCTCGTATTAAAGACTTCAAGTGGAAAATCCGGAGAATCAACGCTAACCAATGTAACTCCAAGATTCATGGCCCACTTAAGCCATTTATCATTGAACCATTCGATATTCCTCACTTCGAGGGCAAACCTCCAATTCAGCCCGGTCTTTCCTGCAAAATCCTCTATCCTCAATGCATACTTAGGAGTCATGGTGGGCGGCAGCTGAAACAGATAAAAATCCACGAGATCATCCATTGGAGAGAAGAGATCCCGAAACTTCATCCATAATTTGAGGGCTTTACCCCCAAATCTAAACCGATGAGTTATCAACCTATTAACTTTAATTGCCCACCTTAAATCCCTGCCCTTCCTAGCCCAAGAACTAACCATTCTGGGAAATGGAAAGCGATAAAAGCTGGCGTTTAATTCTACGGCGTTCAATCCGGAATTAGCAACAAACCAATCGAGATTGCCTCCCTTATTCCAGAAATAGCTCCAACCGGAAGTTCCAACATAAAACTCCAAATCCAGCACCAATAATATTCTGCGACAAAACAAGTAAAATCGATTGCGGAATCACGTCCTCCATGCCGCTCTTAACACATGTAAGTCAAGTTGAGAAAATTTATGTCAAATTAAGATGAACATAAGTCTTTTATGGATAATGATCATTCTTGCTTCTCTTGGTGATGATTTTTGGTTAGGGAATTCCTTGAGATCGACGATTTAGAGACATTCAGAAGAGTCGCTGAGCACAGCCCATTAGTCATCAGAAGAGACCCATTCATCTTCGCCCAGTTCTTCTCCATGATGTTCTTCATAAACGTAACTCGAATGAAGAGTGAAGATCTCAGAAGGCTCTTCGGAATGCTGAAGGGAAAGACGATCGTCGTTAAGGGAATAGTTGAAGCATCAAGCATAGGCGAGTTCATCAAGAAGATGAATAAAGACTACTTGAAGGAGCAGACTCAAAACGCTCCGAGATAACAATCCTAACTCACGGTGACAGCCAAGAAATTCCCTCGATCATTTGATTACTAGCCATTGGCTCCGCCAAGCTGCGAATGAGATTTCAGGCTGGAGCTATCCCCTACACAGCCTAACATAGACTACGGGCTTACCTGAAGCCTCCACCTCAACCTCCAAGTTACCATTCACAACCGACGTCTCAACATTCACGCTTCTGCCCGAGAGATAGTCTATGCTCTCAGCTCTTCTGAACTCGCCATCTACGCCGTAAACCTTAACCTTAACTGTGCCAGTAGGCTTATTGGCCCAGCCGGCGATTAGCAGATCATCATCCTTTAGGAAGCAGTAGCTCTTCAACGGCCCCTCCGCGCTCTTAACTTCAACCCTCCACTCCGGCACGCCAATATCCCCATCAAAGAGGTTTTTGGCTATTACCCTGTAGGCCTTCCCTACCTCCGTTAATTTCCCATCTGCACCGATTATGCAGGTGTTATAAAGCGGCTTATCAGCATCCCTGCCTGAAATGTGATACCAGAAGAGTTTATACTGGTCCTTGAATCTCCAGTCATGATTTAAGGCCCAGTGAAGAACTGGAATTATATATCTGGCAACCCACTGCCCATAGGGCTTAATCTCCCACGGTTCAAGGCTGACCTGCCTATGATTCTCATCGTAAACAGCCGTAAGCCCCTCCTCCGTATTCCATAAACCCATAACTCTGCCCGGTTTAATCCACTTCTCATATACATGATCATAAAAGGCCATTAGGCTCTTAGATCCCTCTCCCCTCTCAGATTCAGTATCGCCCTTACTATAATGTATGGAGACAATGTCTATGTATTTCCACGCGTCATGGTAGGAGAGCCACTCATCAATCCTATCAATGCAAGCCTTCAGATTCCATCTCCTAAGAAATTCATATGTGAAGGGGGATTCGCCTAGGTGCTCAAGAGTTACGGATGGAGCTACAACGTAGTATCCATAGGAGTGTATGACCTCCGCCGCTGGTATCAAAATATCATCTATATACCTCTCCCAGTCCAACCTCCAGAACACATCAATGTTCGGTTCATTCCAAACCTCGAAATACTTAAGATTGTATGGCGGACTTGAATATCTAGATACTACCTTATCTACGTAATTGACCCAGTATGATGGGTCTCTCGGGGGATAAGACTTGCTATCACCTCTGGAAGCCCAAGGTGCACAATAGTCTAGGATGGGTAGTATGGTGACGCCGTATTTCATGCCTTCCTCAACGAGCCTATCATACACCGCAAAGTCGAATCTGCCTTGAGTAGGCTCAATCCTGCTCCAGCTGAAGTCAACCCTGCACCATGAAGCCCCGAGGCTGCCGTAAAGATCAAACCATCCGCTATGGCATATGCCAAAGAAGCTCCTAACATAATCCCTTGAGATCTTATATTCGCCAGTCAATATCCTCTCCAAACCCCTAATTTATAACACCACATATAACTGCTTTTCCAATCCAGAGCCTGAATGCTTCACCATAAGATCCAATGCAATCATACAACTGCGATTTATTCCCGAATCCCAGCGAGCCCGTCATTCAGAAATTTTAGGCCACGAAAGATAATCAAATACATCAGGAGTTTGCATGTCGATGATATAGAAGGAGATTAATGTGGATCTTTAGGAGATGATGAAAGAACTTAAGATGCTTAGAATCTCGGCTACGGGATTATATTCATAGATACTCTCTTAGGCTTGTATGCTCTTGCCTAGTCGTATTAGATCTTGAATAGTTCCTTTGCATTGATGTAGAATATCCTCTCCTTATCCTCCTCACTTATCTCCGAGCTCATTATCATCCCGATTGTATGCGCTGGATTTAGCAGTGTCATGTCGCTTCCATACAGGATTCTTTGACTTCCAGCTCTCTCTACTGCCTCCTCGATTTTGCCAGCCTCCAGATGGGTCATGCATACTTCTAGATAAATATTTGAGTATTCGGATGCAGCTGATATTGCTGATTTCCAGTTTTTACCAGTCCATGAAGTCTCCGTTCCCCCCATATGACCCATAATAAATTTGACTCCTCCAAATCGCTTTGCCAAGTTCTCCACATCCCTCACATCCTTCTGGCTATATGTATGGAGTAGGAAAGGCTTATCGTAAGGCTCAGCATATTCAATCAGTTCTCTAAATTCTTTGGAATCTATTGGAACACCAGAGTATGTTGTGTGAAATTTGACTCCGCGGAACTCCGGAAGTTCAAGATACCTTTTGATCTCATCCTTTGAGAGTTCTAAGTAATTTGGATTTACAGTTACATAGCCATAGATGCCGGATGAAGGATCCAATGACTGGAAGAGTTCCCTATTCCCCTCTAGGAGATTATATACTATGGCCTTGCTGGAGGAGCAGATTATAGCCTTCATGTTGAAGCGCAACATCAGATCCTTGATGCTACGTATATCACTTGCATATATCGGGAAGAACCACTTACCATAATGTGCATGCGCATCTATTACAGGGATGCTCATGGGAACCCCTTCAGTAAATCTTCGAGATTATAGTACAAGATGAGCTCTTTATCATGCTCGGAGATCTCCGCCCCCTCAACCATAAGGTAAGATGATTCGAAATAATTTAGGGGGATGCCTGAGCCGAATATGATGCGTGTCGAATCGATTTTGTCGATAAGAAGC
>CAZDRE010000030.1:0-8277 GCA_964508155.1 uncultured Candidatus Bathyarchaeia archaeon | reverse complement strand
GATGGACAGCTCTTCGACGCGGCATCAGCGGCTTTCCAAATAAGCTTTTACTCAAGAAAGCTTATGCGGTTAGGCCTCATCTTGACTGTTCCGTCAGGTCTAACCGTATATAGGGATATGAGGGGCTTATCCGACCGCTTAACGTAACTTCCTCGCCGACAGTAACCATTTCGGGCAAACAGTAAGAGTTATGCTTGTGGGAGTAGGCTTGGGGTCGACTATTGCGAATACTGAGAAGCTTGAGGTTCTCGCCTTAAATACTAAGTGGGTCTTGTTTTCGCTGATCATTTTGGTCGGCAGTTCTATCCATTCTTCTCCGTCATATTTGAGTGCGATGATGTTATATTCGATTAGTCCCAGCTGATCAAGCCAGCTTCGAGAGACAAAGAATGTTATTTGGGCTTCTTTTATGCTGTGTTCCGGTATGGATGTGCTTATTTTGAAGTATTTATAAACCAAGAAGGGCGGTTCTGGCACATGACGGGGCTTCTCTTTGAGCTTTTCGAAATAGATGGTAGCGTTTCGGATGGTCTCTCTAATCGTTATGTCAATGCTGATCACATGCGAGTTGTTGATGTTAATTATTATGGGCATGCCCGGCCTGGCCTCATCAATATTTAATGTAAAGCTCGTCTCAACGTGGATTCTCGGAATCTCCTTCGGAGACTTGACAGATATGATTCCTTTCGGAGTTGGAGGGCCGCCTAACCCTTCAGAAACGCTTTCCTTATAGGTTTTGAGGAGCATTATCGATAAAACAGGCTGTAAATAGGAGGGAATCTCCTCCTTCTCCATAAACGCGTTAAGCTCCTCTGCTATAACGTTAACGTCTCCTCCTTTTATCAGTCTTTCAGAAAAATCCAAGATGCCCGCCATTATTTTGGAGGCTTTTTCCATATATGCCTTAAAGTCGTCTCTTATGAGCTTCTCGGGGTATACGGACTCTCTTCTGGTCCTAGAGATCCGCATGATGTATGAATAATGTTCAGAGCAGCCAGTATATACCCATAGATGCTCCCCATCATAGTATACTCCCCAAGGGTCGAGGCGCATACGACGCCCGCTGACATCGACTTCCCTTATTATTTCATCTGGTTCTCGCGGAGAGTCTGGAAGACCATGATATATCGCTATTTCGCCCCCGCCTGTTAGAAAGAGGTAGTTTCCATCATAGAAGACATCGTGGCCTCCGCCTTCAAGAACCACATCAGGTTCGGAACTGTTGCTTATCGAATCTAAATTCTTGTAGATTAGAGTCTTACCCATATGCATGGTGACAAATAGGGTATTTTCGTAGATATAGACATTGAATGGCTCGTCGATTCTCATGCCATTGAACTCTGTCAAGATTACGTCTGGAGGCTGATCATCCCTTGTAGGGATCGACTTCCAAATTAGAATCTTACTCTGATCAAAGAAGGAATTAGTTGCAACTAATTTTCCATTTCGACATGCGATGCCTGAGGCAGCTCCGCCTCCACAAATGCCCGGAATATTAATGGTTATGTCCGGCTTGCGTGGCTCTGTCGGCAATCCATTATATATGCCTATCTTTCCACCATGAGATATTACGCATAAGTGTTGACCATCAAAGCTTACTCCCTCGGTCTCAACTGGGAGGATGAGATCTGGGAAGGCATAATTCTCGGATGGAACCTGATTAAAGATGCCAACATAAAATTCTCCGGCAACAAACATCTTGCCATCATATATGTCAAAATCATATTTCGGATTTCTATTCCAGAATACTCCTATTACACGATCAGCTTTCATTCCGCTCTTGATCTGAGAGAGATTGAAGCGGAATATTGATGGGACGAAGAAGCCCTTTTCTGCTACGAAGAGATATTTGTCATCAGCCTCAAACCCTCTAGGCGCAGTTAAATAGCTCCATGATGGGAAGGCTCCCGGCCTTAGATCAGTAAAGGACTCTTTACCAATAACATACGAGGCTAGCATTCCATTTCGAAGCTTTTCCCTCTCAAAGACCAGAATTCGCTCTGAATAGAATCTAGAGGGATGTACGAATATATACTTTCCATTGGCGGCAAGATCATATCCTCCTTCGATTTTTCCAGCTAGATCTTCAACTCTAGCCGTGCGGTTCAAGTCATAAAAGCCTATAATATAATCGGCCATAAGCAAAGGCTTCTTCACATGCTCTTTCTTTTTCTCCTTCTCTTCCTCTTTCTCTTCGATCTTTTCCATGTGTTCGGCGTTTTCTTTCAATACCTCCTTTTCGTATGTGGCATTCTGTTCCAAAGCCACCTTAATCAGCTTGTTTTTATCGTAAACTAATATGCACTCGCCACCCATTGCGTATACATACTTGTCGTCTACTGCACGTGGCTCTCCTTCGACGGGGAGGTGAATCATATAGTCTTTAATTTTATCCGCACTTGTAATTCCTCTGCTAATTAGATTAGGAACATCCATAATCACGTAAGCCCCTTCCCTAAGGCTTACATAGAGATCTTCCCCATCATATTCCAAGTACATAACATCGGATGGGACTTCAAGGATTGTCTCCTTAAAGTTTGTTAGGTTATATACTCTGATTCTGCGCGATTGCTGCTTAACAACAAAAAGAAGATTCCCAGCCGCATCTATTATTGAGGGATTCCTAAGGTCATCCTCGCTCTCAGGAATTCTTGAGTATGCATCCTTTTGAATTAGAACTTTTACAAGAGACATGTTCTCCTCATCGAAGATTAGCACCCTATTATTGTTCGAGTCAGCCACGTAAAGCCACTTACCATCACATGCAACCTCGCTTGGCTTCGTATTATCCAAGCATAGCGATTCAGGTCCAGCCGCAACCGTAGGCCACATAGGCGTCATAACAACCAAATCCACCACAGGAACCTCAGGGAATAAGCGCCTATCCTTGCTGTAGGCAGCTACAGGAAAGGAGGTTGCTACAAGCATAAATAATAGGAAAACGGAAATAAGCATCTTCTTAATTGCGGATCCCTCCCAAATGCGCCACTTTACAGACTAACTCAACGGGGCTAACAATCTTTTCTAATTGCGGTGAACAATAAGATTTAGTTGTCTGAGTTCTACCTTCTTCAGGGGGTAGGGAAGGATCAGCAAAGATATCTGTTACTCCCCTATTCATATTCCCCCTCATTTTTCAGAAGATTTAATGCGAAAAACGTTAATAAAAATTTTAAGTTTATTCATCTCAGCATAAGAGCCCAAAACAGAATTAATTACTGGTAAAATAGATCTGCACAGCAAACTTGAGCAAGATCAATCATCGACTAACAGATTGAACTCAAAAAATTTTCAGAAAACCAAGAGCAGATCCAATAAACATTCAGCAACAATCACACAAGTATATATACTAAATTTTTCGCCGCACAAAAAGGAGAGTTCTACGGCCGAACTTAAGCAGTCAATCATAAACCGTTCCAGCAGTTCCATAAATCCGGATAAGTTTAAATTAGGCTTTAAATGCGCTCCTACACATCCCAATTTTTGCGGTTTAAGCAGAGATCGATTTAAAATTCATGAATTCTACGGGAAATTCTACTCTAGATCTGCTTATGCGTACCCCGTTCTTACAATTGCATAGTTCTAGGAGATAAACAATGCGAGGAAACTCATAGGCATCCGAATCAACCTAGAAGTCTAAAGGGCAACCCGAAAAAGGCTTGAACATCAGCCGAATCTGAGAAGAAGCATTAAAACATAAAGTTCAGAATTGAGAGTTCTTAAAGGCAAAATTTGTGCTAATGAGAGTTCATCGCGATCTGATGGGTCCTTCACGATTGGTTTGAAGTCTTCTCAGCCGAATATGAGGCTGCATCTGATCCTTATCTTTCACCTAACGTGGATCATGGGGGAATTTGAAGAGGCTTAATTTTAGAAGCTAAAGATGAGCCTTTGGCTCATCCTCTGAGCATATTAGCGAATGATCATACATCTTTTAAGTAGGTAACACTTTTAATCCCTTTTAAAGTGGAACTTCATGGAGTGATCTTTTATGCGGTATCGGATGCTTGGCAGGACGGGTCTTAGGGTCTCCGTCATAGGTTTGGGGACCATAAAGTTTCCTCAGATAGACTCAAGGCAGGCTTCAGAGGTCGTTAACCGCGCTCTTGATCTTGGAATAAACTTCATTGATACTGCCCGGAACTATGGAGATAGTGAACATAAGATCGGCCTTGCGATCAAGGGAAGGCGAGAAGAATGCTACATTGCCACTAAAACGGCTTCACGAACCTATGAGGGGGCGATGAGAGACTTGGAGACTAGCCTAAGGGAGCTACAGACAGACTACATTGACTTGTGGCAGCTCCATAATGTATGCAACATGAAAAAGTGGAGGGAAGTTACAGCGCCTAGAGGAGCACTGGAGGCTGCGAAACAGGCCAAGGAGGAGGGAAAGGTAAGGCACATAGGGATCTCCTTCCACCGAGACTTAAATGTGATGAAGGAAGCAATTAGATGCGGAGACTTCGAGACGATAATGGTCCTCTATAATCCGCTCGATGAGGAGAACACTGGACGCGAAATAATTCCTCTGGCGCAGAGATATAATATTGGCGTGATAGCGATGAAGCCCCTTTCTGGAGGAACACTAACCCTTCCGCTTTCCGACGAAGAGAGAAAACGCAGGCACATATCCACGGGAGGAAAATGGTTCGATTCCATAGTCCGCGGATGCCTCCGTTTCATCATCTCGAATCCCGCTGTCAGCACAGTTATACCGGGAATGAGGTTCGTGTGGGAGGTTGAGGAGAACGTTAAATCCGCTGATATGCCCCCAATGACAGAAGTGGAGAAGGATACCCTGATCCGCGAGATCGGTAAACTGAGGAAGACCTTTAAGTATGGCCAAGAATGCCTGAGATGCGGATACTGTATGGAGGCTTGCCCCAAGAATATTCCGATACCAGAAGTCTTTAGGGCCCTGTACGTCTATAAGGGATATCCTGAGGAGACCCGTCACATTGGACTCGAGATCTATCAGTCCTTAAAGATCTCTCCAGAGGAATGTATAGAATGCAGGAGTTGCGTGGAGCGATGCCCCGCTGGGATCGACATACCGAAAAGGCTGAAAGAAGCAGTGGAATTCTTTAGAAAAGTGATGAAGACTGATAGGATTGACGATTGATCACCCACAGGCAAATAACATGCTTCGGGTCTATGACCTATTAGAATCTTCCCATCAGCCTTAGATAAACAATCATATGCTTAATGTTTCTGAATGTCCTTCGCGTCTTAAAGGCATCCCGCCGGTAACGATGGATCTTCGTTAATTATTCCGTATATTTTTCCAATGATCCCATCCCCCGGTCTCTTACATACAACTTGCCATAATTATGCGGAAGTCATTTTCAGCATCGAATTAAACCGTTAAGATTTCATTTTCAACCTATAAAGAATCGCTATGATAGATGCTATTAATAGCACTACTATTAATACGTATGGCATCCATAAAGCCCCGGTCTCAGCCGGTTCCTCCTAGACTTTAACTATTTCGTAGAGACGTATGATCCTTGGCTCTTCATATCCAGCTATTATCTTTGAGCCGTCCTCTGAGACTGCTACGTAGTTGACCCAGCCTTCCTCGTTACGCCATAGAATCGCGCCTTCATTGTCTAGGAGGATGATGCCTTTGCCTCCAAGGGCGATGTATCTTCCGTTTTCTGTCACGTATACGGCGTTATGCCCGACGTTCCTTACCATTCGCCAGAGTAGCTTTCCCTCTCCATTTAGGCAGTAGATGCCTCCCCAAACAGTGCCTACTATCACCAATGAGCCGTTCGCATCCATCCTTCCATCGGTTATCACTTGATCCGTCGGGTAACTCCACAGGAGATTTCCGTCCCGATCGAACATGCGTATCTCATGGCTCTTCCCTCCAGTTAGGATTCGGGAGCCGTCCTGCGATATCTCCAAGACGAAGGGAACGTATCCTCCGTGAAATCTTCTCCATAAGAGCCTTCCATCCTTAATGCTGAATGCATAAAGGTAGCTCGCGGAGTTTGCGACTGCAACGTAGGAGCCTTCTGGGCTAAAGGCTATCTCCCTAACCCAGTCTCCAGTATCCCTCATCCAAAGTAGCCGATGAGTGGAGACTTCGAAGAGGCCGATCGAGCCGGCTCCGCCATTCGCAACAGATCCAGCAGCCAAGTATCTCCCATCATGTGAAACTTAACTTCTCTTACCTCGCCCCCTGAATTGTGAATCCAGAGGGAGCCTTTAATCCTGTCATAGAGGTATATCTTGTCATCTGGATCGCTACTACCAGCGGCAACGAACCTTCCATCCTGGGATACATCTATTCCCCAGACCTGCGCCGCCGTTTTCTGATGCCATATGAGGCTTCCAGAGGAGTTATAAAGGTAAATCCCATAGGTGACTTCAGACTTCTCTTCCAGCGGATTATGCGATCCAGTCGAGGCGGCTATGTATTCCCAGCTCTTTGAGGTAGGAGCCTTCCAGACACCAAAGCCTAACTCATCCTCCCAAGATACTCGATAGCTCATCTTAGGCTGCTTCTTGAGATAGATATTTCTGGTTAGCACGCCGCCTTCCGGCGGTTTTACATCAACTTCATAGTAGCTCCGGTAGCCTTCGGCGTGAACCTCCAGATATAGTAGCGGAGGACCTCTGATATTGTATTTGTCGTGGACCTTCTTCATGTACTCATAGGAGACGCATCGGATTTTATAGCTTCCATCAGACAGCGTGCTTGTTTGATACCACTCATTCGGATTCCACAGGTACAATTTGACCTCCGCATTTGCAATCGGCTTCTTCGTCTCCTCATCGTAAATCTTGCCTTGAATCGTAGAGTTGCATAGCAGATCTCCTAGACTGCCGAGATCCTTAAGCGTCGTCGTCAGGGTTATGCTCGACGTCTTGCTTGGATCAGATGTAGAGGATATAACGAATGATAGTTTAAGCTGGTCTCCATCCTTCGCATCTTGCATCGGCTCAACTACCACGATGTGATATCCAACTTCCCCTGGATCCAGCCAGATGAAGCCGCTGGCTCCCAGCACGAGCCATCCTCTAGATACTTTGCCCTTCACCGCGATCGAGAATAAGTCTGGCTTATCCCCAGTATTCTTGATGGCGATAATATACTTGAAGTTAGGTTCGAAGGGCCTAATGATCGTGTGAGAATTAACCTCGCATGTAGCTGAGACTACGGTTTCAGCCTTGACTACGCATAGATCACCCATAAATATAAGGCAGGCAAATAGCAACAAGGGTATAAGCAGTATTTTCCTTGTCAAATCCTACGCCATCAGACGAACGATTCAAACGGATATAGCCCACCGCATACATAAGCCTTTACCGCCCATAAGCGGACAAGACAGAACCTAAGAGACCATTAAGATCCTAAGCTCACATCCAATCCATCATCGACGAGCAAACCTGTTCATTCACGTCAGAAAACCATATTGACATAACAAAAATGTACATTTATACGGAGAAAACCACATGCCTACGTATAATGGATAAGGAAATCAGAAGATTTTTAGCATGAACATAGGTAATCCATATTTGTATGGTTGAAGGGGGTGAACCTCGGTTGGGCACCTCTACACGCTGGATCATCGTCTTGATGATCATCTCGATACTCCTGATCTCCGCATTCATACTATACACAAACCAGCCTAGTGGAGAGATAACAGAACAAAAGGAGAAGCTCAAAGAAAAGCCCAAAGAGAAGGAAAAGGAGAAGCCCGAGGAAAAGCCAAAGGAGGAGCACATAAAAATTAAGGAGACGAAGCCGCGTGGAGCCGATAGATTCGGCTTCGTCTGCTTCAATAAGTATGCCCTAAAGGATCTGAATCTCGGCTGGGTTCGCCCCCATCCAGGACCATTCATCTGGGGCAAAATTGAGCGAGTTAAGGGCAAATACGACTTTTCAGAGGCCGACAAGGTAGTTAAGACGGCTCAGGAAATGGGCTTGAATATACTCGCAACGATCTGGCCATACGCAGAATGGGATCAGAAACGCTGGGGAAAAACAAACATAACAGTCATACAAGACTTCCCAGAGCTCCCGAGAAGCCGATTCAAGCCCTACGACATGGAAGCATATAGTGCCTTCGTTAAGGCTCTTGTTGAGCGCTACGATGGCGACGGAGTCAACGACATGCCCGGACTGAAGAGACCAATAAAATACTGGGAAGTCCTAAATGAGCCTTCAACGGGCTTTAAGGCCTTAAGCTCATTAAAGGCGAAGGCTAGGAGGGTTGAGGTTCATGCCTTCTTTGTAGGAGACGCTGATGACTACTTTGAGAT
>CAZDRE010000029.1:0-10286 GCA_964508155.1 uncultured Candidatus Bathyarchaeia archaeon | reverse complement strand
GCCCGACTTATTCTCCTCTTAAGGGGCTTCTTCGATTATCTCTTTTTTGCAAAGGTATTTATAAATATAATCGAGGTTGCCATGATTGTGCCTCTCGGGCAACGTGAATTATCCTTTTGCTATAAGCTCCGGCGCTTCAGTCCATGCTCTTCCGCCTGACTTCATTCATTAATGGCAATGTATCGATTTTACATTGTGAGGATTGACCGTATATCTTTGATGCTTTCACTATAATGGAACATTCACATTTTCTTCTGGGTTAACTAGAAATTCCTTCGCATATTTTATTGCGATGCGGTAGAACTCATAGGTTATGGCGGAGGCTAAGATTCCGCTTGCAGATAACGCTGCGAAGAGATAGGCTTCCGAGGGTAAAACTGAAGCTTTTACTGTCGGAATCATCTGGATGATGAAGCTCAATGCGTAGAGGATTCCAGGCGAGATTATGACTGTGACTAAAGCTAGACATGTAAGTCCGCCTATAATTGCCCATTTAGTCCTTATCATTCTGGGCTTGGGGAGCTCTCGGAAATCCGCTCCCCTTATCCCAAAGCTGAGCGAAACCATGCTTATAGAGAGGATTAGGAAAATGGCCTCGGCGACGCATAGTATCGCCGCCCTAGCTGATGAAGCAAAAAATGCATATCCAATAATCGAGGAGACAGTCATTGCAACGAATGAGAAGAACACCGTTAAGGCATATTTGGCTCTAACCAAGCTTCTGGCATCTATAGGAGACGAGTAGATATACCAGACTGAGCTACCTTCCAGCCCGATCATTCTCGTTCCAATCCCCATTGAAACGATGAGTCCCGGAATCAAACTTAAGTATGCGGGAAGGAAGAGGCGGATTTGATATAGATCCCCGGAGACCGCAATCTTAGGTTCAACCCATTTGACGGAGACGGCAGGCACAATAGCGAATATTACGGGGAGTATGAGTATATAAACCATCTCCTGCCTTCTAGTGAAAGCCCTGAAATCCTTTCTTATTATGGCCGTTTCGGCAGGGGAGAAGCCTATCCTTCCAAGTAAACCAACCTTTGAGATGTGAATCCCAGTGGAAACCTTAATCGACGGCGCCTCATAGAGTCCGTATCTGAGATTCAGCTTCGTAGCCAAAAGAAAGAGGAGATATGAAAAGGCCGCTGACATAGATGAGAATAGCATGGCCTCTAATACACGGCCAGCTGCAAATCTGGACAGGGCTATTCCGGGCCAAAGGTAGGGGATGAACCATAGAACCCTCTGCCCCGCCGAGACGGCCTCAAGAAGAACTATCAAGTTTCTCTTATAACATAGGAGGAAGTAAATCATATAGAAGATTGCGAAGAAGATTATTGATCCTACAAGTCTAATCCATATAGCCATCCTACCTGCCATCCTATTTATGGCTCCCGAAATCCTCACATACATAATCTTAGTTATCTCCGTCGTTGCACTCGCCGTGAATACGCAAATGAATAAGGCGAAGATCATTATGGGCGTCGTGCAGATGAGACCTACTGGAATTGAGGCTGTAATAACAGCGAAAGCAATAAATAACGTGATGGCTAATGGCGTGCCGAGAATACTCGCAATGATCGATGCTAGGGTATGCTCCTCCCAAGTTACAGGCATCCAATAGAGAGGCTGCACTTGAGCCTTAACTCTGATCCTCTGTAATTGGCTCATCTGAGTTAATATCAGAGTGTAAAAGAGCGCTAATGTCGGAAAGGATGTATAGATGCTCTTAGCCGCACTAAAAATGTGGGTTCTAACCTGAGCATCCGCCATTCCATCGTAGAAGCTCCCTAAAAACCACCCAAAAAGCGTTCCTATAATGCATGCGCCAATATAGAGCATGCAGGTAAAGAGCCTATTCTCTTTAAGCCTTCTGAATCTCCCATCACCCAAAAGCCTAGATGATTTTTCATGAACGCTTATTAGTAATAGAATGTTCCTCCAGTTCATTTCAGCAGCGCCTCGATTAGGGGTCTGATATCGCTTGCACCAGTCAACTTGAGGAAGATATCTTCTAGGCCTGAACCGGGCATCCCGGCCTCCCGCCTCAGCTCCTCCATCGTTCCCAAAGCGAGAAGCCTCCCATTCTGTATGATAGCTATACGATCACAAATGGCCTGAGCTATCTCTAAGACATGAGTTGACATTATCGTAGTTACGCCATCCGCGGCTAAATTGCGAATTAGATCCTTAACGATCCTAGCGGATTTGGGGTCTAAACCGCTTAATGGCTCATCCAAGAGTAGAAGCCTAGGACGATGCATCAGAGCTGATATGATGACTATCTTCTGTTTCATCCCCTCAGAATAGCTGCCTATCAAGTCGCCCTCCCTACCCTCCAATTCTAATGCATGAAGGTACTCTCTGATCCTCTTCTCCTTCTCAGTCGGGGTCATGCCATAAATGTCTCCGGTCAAGTCCAGAAACTCCAGGCCCGTGAGGAACTCGTATATTCTCGGCGATTCAGGCACGTATCCGATCAGCCTCTTCACCTCAATCGGATGCTCATGCACATTCATGCCGAAGACATTTATACTTCCCGAGTCAGGCTTAGCCAGTCCTAAAATCATCTTTAGAGTTGTGGATTTCCCTGAGCCGTTGGGCCCCAATAAACCGAAGACCTCCCCGCACTTGACCTCCAAGCTTAGATTGTCAATGGCTAGTATGTCTCCATACCGCTTTGTAACATCATCAAGCTTTACGGCGATCTCAGAATCCAAACTCGAAACCCCCATCTACTCGGGATTTTTGAGGCGGACTCTCCTCTTTATAAACGTCCAGAAACTGTAGAATATGATCCACGCCGATGTCGCTGGCAGAACGATCAGCCAATAGTATATCGTGTGAAAGAAACCAGTCAATAATGAATAGGCATTTATAAGTATGAAAGCCGCGACGTTCAGGTAGAATGATCTTCTCTGCCAGCCATATCTGTTAGATACCTCGACCGCTTGAAGCGCTGCGAATCCCTTCTCAGTCAGGGCATACAATCCATCCCTATTTATCATTACTAGATCGTCAAGCTTCCTCAGATGATAGTCAAGAAGCCCACTGCTCGCAATCTTGAGTTTCCTCTTAATCTCAGCGAAGCGCATTGGCCTCTTGGATAGCTCCTTAAGAATCTCGATCCTCAGAGGATGAGAGATCGCATCGAAGAGATCATCAGAGCTCATGGCACATCAAATGCAAATACACGATGGCCAAATATAATTCTATCAACCTTGACATGCAAGTCAACGATCATTGACAAGCCTATTTTTGCGAATTGCACCAACAGTGGATTCCTAACCAAGGAGGAGTTTCATACTTTAGCTCGGATGCTTAAAATCGAATTGGAGAACCTCTAATGTAAGATGTTGGGAGCAGGCGGGAAATCTGATGAGAAAGAAAGCATGGCAAGTTCGGATTAAGGCCGACCGAAACCATTAGTAATTTTCCTAAACCTAACAGGCTAAGCCCGCATCCTTTTATCAAAACTATAATGAACAACTATCAATGTAAATTCACCGTATAGAAGAAAGAAAAGATCAGCATCATATTAAACCAAAAAGAGAGATTCATCAAGAGTACCAAAAATATGCGAGAGGCAAAAAAGATGGTGAGAGTGTTGTGCATAATATGAGCATAAGGGCAGGAGCACGCTTGAAGCTGCAAATTCGTAAGCTCGCCGCGAAATCCATTTTGAGTTCGAATATTTCAACCTCGACATTTCTAATTCACTTTCTTCTAACCTTCAAAAAGATCCCTGCTACTGTGAGGATTATGATGGCGATGGCGATTACTCCGAAGTATCCCCATCCGGTTGGAACCTCAACCGTGACTCTTAAGTCCCTTGATGTGGATCTGGTTTGATCAGAGACTGCAGTTACTGTCACGTAGTAGTCGGCTGCGAGCGCGTCGGAAGGAGGCTCAACCGTAACTGTGAAATCCGCTGATCTGCCCGGCTCAAGGCGTAGAATATTCTCAGGTTTACTTACCACAGTCCATCCTGATGGTGCATCGAACTCTAACTTCACATTTGTTACGGCGGATTGTCCCTCATTATGAACGGAAGCTATGGCTTCGCATTCTCCTCCTGCCGTGACCCTGACATTCAGAGGCGTCAACCTTAGATTCAGCCTGTAAGCACCTTTCACATGCAACTTTAATGTGATGCTGTCGCTTAGCTGCTTATCTTCAGTCTCGGCTATTATTGGAATCACGTATTCGCCAGGCGCGATTCCTCTGTGGGTTACGAAGGTTACTGAAAGGCTTAATGATTCTCCTGCGGCAACCTCCACTTCTCTCGCGGAGAATTCTATGTCTAGGTCGGGCGACGTGAAGTTCGTTGAGAAGTATATGTGCTCTTCTTTATCTCCCTCATTAATCACTTTTATTTCGTAGGTTGCCGCTTCGCCTGCCTCGGTGGTTAGCGATGGATATCTGCACATCAGCCCTATCCTCCTTTCGATCTCAATTGGCTCGACTGCGACCTTGAGTTCGATCTCCTCGCTAAAGTCTCCAGTGTTAACAGTGAAGTTAAACGAGTAGTCGCCCTCTTCTGCGCTTTCCGGGATCTCTATGTTTATTCGTATTGTGGCTGAGTCTCCGCTCTTGAGCGCTAAACAGGCTATTTCTCCTTCCCCATGAAAGAAATGCGCCTTCCATCCCTTCGGAAGTCCCTCTAAGATTAAATTGAGTACGGCCTCTTCCGCTCCGGAGTTCTTAATCTCGACGTTGAAGTCCACGCTTGATCCGGCTTTCGCTATTCGAACGGGCGTTTCAGTCCACAACTCTAGATCGTGGTGCGGATGTTCGGGTGGCTCTACAGTGATCGTGAAGTTGAGCGATGATCTAATTTTGGAGGTTGCTGTTAAGGTTAGATTGTAGGTTCCAAGCGCATCCTTGGGGATTGCGACCTCGAGATTTAGAGATAGAGAGCCTCCACTCGGCAGGCTCACTTTTCTAACCTCGCTGATTTGATCGAGTATCCTCGCCGTCCAGCCCTCAGGTTTCATTATGAGCAAGTCTACTGTCATTTGCTGCTCGCCGATGTTGCCCACTGTAAATGAAAATGTCAGTTTGTCTCCTGGATTTGCCACCCGGCTAAGTATGGGGGATGAGAGCCTTAAAGCCTTGAGTAAAACGATATCTCCGAGACTGATCTTTCCGGTTTCATACATCCTTATAGGGACGCTTCTTGTTTCCTTTGTATATCCCTCCTTTGAGAAGCGGAGAATATATTCTTTTCCAACTGTCAGATAGATGGCGAAGGAGCCGTTGGATGATGTACTTACGCTTTTAATGTATGCTTCATATCCCTTCTCAGAAGAGTATACTTTGATCTTAACATTCTTCAGTCCTCGGCCATCTTCATCTACAACTCTGCCTGAAACTTCTACCTCAAGGGCTCCCTGCACATGAATTGGAGATGTTGCTACTGGGAGAAGCGTTAGGAGGAACATGAGGTATAAGGATATTGCTCCTAATCGGCTCATTCTACGGTTCTTCTTCATAAATTTCTCCCCCCATTCGAGTTTCACGCTTAGCGGATCTCTTGTTTCATGAATAGCAGGTAGGAGGCTGCGAATGAGGCGACTAGCACCACCAATATCACAGTGATTTCCGGCCAAGACTGGGATAAACACTCAAGTAGGCTCGGCGGGGCTGGAACGGGCTTTCCAGTCTCTATTATTACTAGGCTGCCTCGGAATGGGCTTCCGAGCACTGACCTTGCCACATCACGGTAGCAACATGTTGGAGAGAATCTAGTTATAGCCCTCATCACCTCAAAGTGCCTCTTCCATCCTGCTCTGTGCGGTGTGATGATGCCGCCGCCTATGGGGGCTATGATACTGGCGATTAGGCTTGCAATGCTGTAAATCAGATTCGTGCTGATGAGCCACGTTATTATGGAGGCGAGGAGAGATGAAGTTGTATCTCGCATTATAACTGAGAATAGCATGCTCACACCAAGCCACATCACCATGTATAGGCCTGAGATCCCCATGAAAGTTAATAGTCTCGCCGCCTCATCTCCGGTTGGAGCCACGCCGGTCAATGTTATTACCGTCGTTAAGGCAAGCGCTATGGCCGTGAAGGAGGCAAATATGAGTGCACATGCGCCAGCTACGAGCTTCCCATTGATCACGGAGTCCCTGAATACGGGATGGGTTAAGAGCGTTATCAGCGAGCCGCTGTCCCTTTCCTGCGAGATCGCGGCGAACCCTATTGCTATTCCAAGAAGCGAGCCTACAACTGCTATTTTCTCCGTTATTCCCCAAGTGAATACTGCGAGGAAGGCTGATTGACCTGGTATAAGCATCTCGCTACCTTCTTTGAAATAATGCTGCACGCCCTCATATGCAGAGCATAAAATTAGGATGGCTAGCACCGCGAAGATTATGATGAACCTTACGCTGGTGAGGTGATCAATAATCTCCTTTCTCGCTATCGTCCACATTCCAGCCACCTAAATCCACCCCCTCCCATAAACCTTCAGGAAAACCTCTTCTAATGGTGGTTGAACGATATGCATCGTCAATATTAGTGATCCCGCTTCTGCTATCGCGGCTGCTAGCTTCTCTCTTAAGTCGTGATCTGCATGGATCATCAATTCATTTCCATCCCGATCTACGCTTCGAATTCCCGGCATATCCTCAATAGACTTCAACAATTTATCGTCAAGTTTGTTAAGCTCAAGCCTAATGAGGACTCCCTCCTCCGGAGCTAATCGCTTAACCAAATTTTGAAACGTGTCTACGGCGATTAGTTTTCCATCCTTCATAATTCCGATTCGACTGCATATCTGCTCAACCTCCGGCAGAATATGAGAAGTCACGACGACCGTCAGCCCCTCCTCTCTGCATAGCCTTTTAATCAGCATCCTCACCTCTCTCGTGCCCTGCGGATCCAAGCCTGCCGTCGGCTCATCCAAGAACACGATTTTAGGCTCGTTTATGAGAGCCTGAGCGATTCCGAGCCGCTGCCTCATTCCGCGAGAGAACCTTCCAACTTTGACGTCTTTCCATCTGCTCAAGCCTACTGCCTCTAGGAGACCGTCGATTCGCTTAGCCCTCTTCGACTTTGGTATGTCATTGAGTTGGGCGTAGAAGTCGAGGTTCTGCCTAGCTGTGAGATTATCGTAGCAGGCGAAGCGATCATGCAGGTAGCCGGTGACTGCCTTGACTTTGCGAGGTTCCTTGACGACATCAAATCCGGCGACTATGGCGTTTCCAGATGTTGGATCGATGAGTCCAGCAAGCATCATGATTGTAGTAGTCTTTCCAGCGCCGTTTGGACCTAGAAGACCGAAGATCTCCCCCTCACGCACCTCAAGGCTTAAGTTATCCACCGCCGTGAATTCGCCGTACTTCTTAGTCAGATTCTTCGCTTCGATTATAGTTGACACTACTTGATCACCTCGCTACTTTGCCGATGGCTTCTTCGTTTTGTATGCTATTATGAAGGCTGCTAGGCCAACGATGACTGCCAAGGCTATAGCTAGTATTCCAATAGTCTCGAGGCTTACTCCGCCACCGGCCTCCTTTAGCCTCTGAATCTCCTCCTGTAGCTCTTTAATCTTGTCTTTTAGCCTTTGATTTTCCTCCTGTAGCCTCTGATTTTCATCTTTTAGCTCCATGTTCTTCCGGTTCAGCTCTGCTATACGTGCCGTTAAGGCTTCAATCATACTCGTTTCGCCGCCCTTACCAATCCGGATGATGTGACTGATCTTCACAGTGTTCCCTTTATGGGCGATCTCAATACTTACTGGATATGTTCCGAGTTTCTGATCTTCTGGAACTTGGAAACTCAGGGTCCAGTTGCCATTTGAATCAGTTGTGGTTTCTAAGCCGCTTATGCCGAAATCCTCGATATTAACGATCACCTTTGCGCCTTCAACGGGCTTACCATCGAATGTAATCGTCCCATAAATTGTTACTTTTTCTCCCGGCATGTAGAAATCCTTGTCGAATCTCACCGAGGGACGGTAAAATTTATGCTGAGGCTGTGCTAGCGTCGATGCGGTTAGGGTCAGCAGTACACATAGGGACAGAGATGTGAATGTCGCTTTAATATTCATGTTCTTTTTTCGCACCCTTCTCTGTTCTGAGCGCGCCTTAAACAATTCAATTCATCCCTACTAATCTGATACGTAGCTATTATCTCAAATAGTTGAGAAAAAAGTATATAAGTATTACTGTTCAATAGTAGCTACTGAAATGTCTAGTAACCATTATTCAAGATCAGAATATATGCCATCAGAATATCGCATCGGCGAAGAGAAACTAGAGAGCATTCTCGGCCCTTTAGAGGCTCATGTGATGGAAACGATCTGGGAAATTAGGAGGCCTGTTTCCGTCAGGGAAGTGTATGAAAAACTCAGAAAGAAAAGAAAAATCGCCTATACGACTGTTATGTCCACTATGGATACACTTTTTAAGAAGGGCCTTCTAGATCGAAAGATCACAAGGGGGAGGGGTGGGCTACTTTATGTCTACTGGCCTAGGTTCAGCAAAGAAGAAGTGGAACGCTCAGTAGTCAAGCACGTCATCGATAGCTTGCTAAGGAACTTCGGGAACTCTGTAACTTCATATCTGATGGAGATCGCTGCTTCCGATAAGGAAAAAATTAAAGCTTTCAGGAAACTATTCGAGAATATAGAGGAAGAGAAGAAGGATAAATGAAATGATAACTTGGCTTGATCCAATATCCGATTTGACTCAACCCTTCTTCTTCTATTCCATCACCTTCACAATTCTATTTGCATTATTAACATATATCATCGTTAGGATACTGAGGGTGCACGATCCCAGATTCAAAAGCTACTTCTATATGATACCGTTATTCATTCCACTAGTGATCTACGCAATATTTCCCCCATTTTACCTTGCAGCTGAAATCTCCTTTGCTAGTTTCTCGTCAATTACCGATATGCCTGCCCAGGCCAAAAATGAAGGCATCTCTCTTCCAAAGATGCATTTTAATGCGATTCCCCCATTCAAGCCTGTTCATCTCGAAGTTTTCAAGATGCAAGTTCTTTCCTTAACAGGTCTGCTGTGCTTTGCGGGCTTAATAGCAGGCACAGTGCTCCTAGTTTTTCTTTACTTGTTTGGCAACAAAATAGTATGCTGGCTTCAGGGAATCGTAGAGCTCACACACGAGGAGGATCCGGAGCTTGCGGCGATGGTAAGTAGGTTAGCTCAAAGAGCCGGTATATCTATGCCCCGTATAGGGATCACTGAGGACCTCAGACCCAACGCATTCACAATAGGCTACGGAAAGAATGCGATGATAGTATTTTCACTTGGACTTCTGAAGGTGCTTGAGAACGCCGAACTAGAAGCCGTGATATCCCATGAAATAGGTCACATCAAGAATCAAGACTTCCATTTTAAAGCGTTGGTCTCAGCGTTGAAGACTGTTTCATTCTTTAATCCTCTCGCCTATCTCTTAACGTCAGCTATTAAAAGAGAGAGGGAATTCCTCGCCGATAATACTGGAATGAAACTCATAAAGAAGCCTTGGATATTTGGAAAGGCCTTAAAGAAGGTATGGGAGGCCTCTAATGGATCCTCAGGAGGCCTACTGAAACAATGGATCTCCAGCTTCTTCATTGTCTCCGAACTCAGGCATCAAAGGAACCTTTTAGCCACGCATCCCACCCTAAAAAGCAGGTTAAGCAACATTGCAGATAGCATATATCACAAAAGAGTAGGCAGAGATGAAACATCAAGGGCGATCCTATCCTGCGCAATAATCATCATGACGGTAATAAGTATCTGTGGATTATTGGCTTGGACACGTTATCCAATTACACTAACACGTATTCATGCAAAAGAAATAAGTGTAGCGTCCAATAAAGGAGGTTGTAGACTAAAAATATCAGACATGCCTAACATCACTTATATGCGGCAATTCGAATGTAGAACTTTTAATCCTGAAAAAGACGCTGAAGATAAATGTGAATTACCACTCACATTAAAGCCAGAAAAGCAATCGAACGCTCCACCTCTCTACTTCTACATTTCCATCGCGTCCACTGGGCGTCAATCGTCTCTTCTCTCCCGTCCCAGTCAAGTTTCAGGTTTCACCTATTCTTGGATTGTAACATCCACTGATATAGTGGTGATGGCAATAATCCTCTTTCTTTCATGCCATGATTACTTCAGAAATGCCATAAAGAGATCATTGAAATTGCGCTCAACAGACAGGCAATGAAGCCGCAAAATTTTAAGTTGTTTAGGGGTGGCGGGCCCGGCGGGAATTGAACCCACGACCCCCGGGTTAAAAGCCCGGTGCTC
>CAZDRE010000028.1:0-13073 GCA_964508155.1 uncultured Candidatus Bathyarchaeia archaeon | reverse complement strand
ACTATCTGCATCATCCAATATCGATCGACGCCATGAAAGCCGGTAAGCATGTGCTCGTAGATAAGCCTATGGCAATAAGCCTAAAAGAGGCTGACGAGATGATCGAGGAATCCAAGAGAAGAAACGTGAAGTTAGGAGTTATACTACAATCCAGATTCGACCCAACATTCAGGAAGGTTAAGAGCGCCGTTGATGAGGGTAGATTCGGTCAGATGATACTCGGCGAGGCCATAGTAGAATGGTTCAGAACCCAAGAATACTATGACAGCAGCTCATGGAGGGGTAGATGGACAACGGAGGGCGGAGGAGCACTGATAAACCAGGCGATCCACACGATAGATCTGCTCATCTGGATAATGGGTTCGCCGAAGTATCTCTGGGCTCAAATAGACACGGTCGCCCATAAAATTGAAGTGGAGGACATAGCCGTTGCGGCCATAAGATTCGAGAATGGAGCCTTAGGGGTAATTCAGGGGAGCACAGCGACATACCCGGGATTGCCGACGAGACTGGAGATCCACGGGACGAAAGGAACGGCGATAATTGAGGGAGAAGTCCTCAAGAGATGGTCAGTAATGGGCGAGGAGGAGATAATCGCCGAGAGATCTAAAGAGGGACTTAAGTCCTGGGCGAGGCCTGAACTCGTCCCAGCGACTAATCATGCATCACTGATCAGAGACTTCGCAGAGGCAGTAAGGGATGATAGGGAGCCATTCGTCAATGGACAGGAGGGCAGAAGATCCCTAGAGGTTATAAGGGCGATCTACAAGTCGGGTAGAAGCAGGGAGGTAGTTGAGTTCCCACTTGCAGATTAGGCCGAGATGCAGTCTCATCCAATCTCAAATAGCCTTCCATCCACTATTACATATCTAACCTTAACTTCATATTCTCCGGGATCCCCATCAATCTCCAGAACCGTTATGTCGGCTCTCATCCCCCTATCCAAGACGCCCAAGTCATTTAAACCCTCAAGCCTAGCCGAATTCCCAGATGTGAAGTTTGACAGGAGTAGTAGCGATTCCTCAAGGCTTCTCGCCTTCACATCTATCATATAGCCCGAATGTTCAGTCGTTAGGAGATTGAGCAGATTCTGGAATGCCCTATCCATAGTTAATAGGCTTCCGCAAAGCGTGTAGGGCGGGGACTTCACGAACCTTCCATCAGCGGCTATGTAGCCATCAGCGTATAGCACATCCTCACATTCAGCCTTCCTACATACAACGCTGAACATCCTAAACGATCCTTCAGGGGCGTCCTCAGGTGATGGAAAGAGCCTGTCAGTGACAACTATGATGTCATGCATCCTACCATTCTGTATTAGACGCTCAATTATATCAGAGACATACCTAAAGTCTATGTGGTAGCCATCGGTGATCATCTCGATGAAAAGAGGCAAAGTCAAGGCTCCCTCATAGGTTCCCCCACCCTCAAATGGCTTGAAGGACTGCCCCATAGAGCCATTCGTTATGTGAACTATGAATTTAAGCCCTGCCTCAACTGCCTTCCTCAGCAGCCCTGCAGAAGCCCTGCAATGTCCACATCCAACAATAACTCCACGTGAAGAGGCATACCGTATTAGATCAACGCCGAAATCAGGAACTATATTTATCAGCCGGACAACGCCGGTATCTAAGAGGAGATCCAGAACCCTCCTCGCCTCAGGTTCATCCGGATGAACGATATACTCCGGGGGCTGAGCGCCAGCGCAACCTCTATTTATGAATGTCCCCTCAACAAATACCCCCTCAAATCTAGCTCTCCCCTCATCATCCCTAGACTCTAAATACTCCCTGCATGAGTTTAAGTATGTCAGGTGATCCTCAAGTGGCATTGCAACAGATGCTAACTTGAAACTGGTAACCCCATGCTTCAGAAGTTTACGTGCAACCTCACCGATCCTCCCTGGATTATCTGCATGATTCATGAGCCCGGGTATGTCATGCATGTGTTGCTCGCGGAAGCCCGGAAGCAGATATAATCCCTCAACATCATAAACCCGTCCCTTCCCATCCACATTCGGCCCCAAATCGCGTATGATACCGTCCTCGATGATCAGGCTTCCCTTAAAGACTCCCCTCGGAGAGACTATGTATCCGCCCTTCAGGATGTACGTCATGTAGAGCCTCCATTCGATCATAGACTCGAGATGAGAGAGAGCAGGAAGTCCCTGCCTCTTCTAAGGGAATTCAAAACGTCAACTCCAGTCTCGTCCTCAAGGGCAAGCCATCCATCATAGCCCTGACCCTGCAGCTCCTTCAAGTATCTGCTCCAAGGCACCAATCCCTCTCCAACAGTCGCCCTTCCGGTTTCGGGATTATGATCCTTGGCGTGAGTATGAACTATCCACTCTCCAAGCTCCCTCACGCCTCGAATTATCTCCTCAACGCCAAAGCGTAAGAGATTTGCAGGGTCAAAATTCACACCAAGACCATCACTGCCTATATCCTCCAAGAAAGCCTTAAGAGTTCCAGTTGGCTCTATACCAGTCTCGATCGCGAAGCAAGCATTCAAGTCTTCGGCGTATCTGGCAATCTCAGATATGCTGTCCCTAATAATGCGGTAACCCAAACTCTTAGGATCATCTGGGATCAGTCCGGGATGCGCGGTTACAATAGGAGCCTCAAATTCAGACGCGAGCTCCAAAACCTTCTTCGTCTTCTCGATCCTCCACTTTAAACCCTCAGGATCGTCAAGTCCTCCAATCCTCTTAGTCCCAGATAACTGCGCACAGAACCCCGAGATCTCCAACTCATAGGAATCAATGATCTCCTTAACTTCTCCTCTGCACTTCTCGTCGCATCTATCCGGATCCAAGAGGCATGGGGCATCGGCGCTATAATCTACAGCCCATAACTGTACGCCCTCAACGCCAATATCCTTAGCCGATCTGAGCTGCCTCTTCAAGTCCTCAAAGGAATACGTCCTCCCAAGAGACCATAATGCAAGCCCAATCCTGAAGGTCATATCCATCATCTACTACAGAGAGAAATTCAAGGATCCAATCATAATTTACTATCGGGTTTTCTTGACGCCTCCATCCGAGGCAGCCCTAATCTCGATCCTCTTCGGTGTTAATGAGAGGCTTCTCCCACACTTAGGGCACTTCCCATTATACATCTGAAGTATCTCCTCCGGAGACTTCAATTCGTCCCCCTCATATAAGATCGCGCCGCATCCATCACAGTTCACTCGCTGAGGCAAACCATCATCCTCCATAACAAATACCGGGGCTTTCCTAAATAAAGGATTCGCAAGGACAGATTTAAATTGGCAACAAAGAATAATATATGCTATATTCTGGAGAAAGACAGATTGAAGATTCTATTATTATGCGAGAAGCCCAGCGCCGCCAAGAGGATCGCCAAGGCCCTTGATGATAATGGAGATCCAGTAGAGAAGAGAATAGGCTCAGTTCCATACTATGAATCTAAGGAGGGGGATAGGCTCCTAATAGTTGTCCCAGCCCTTGGACACTTATATACGGTCGCACCGAAGGTAAGGAACCGCAACGTATATCCAGTCTTCGATTTCGAGTGGGTTCCAAGATATGAGGCTGAGAGGAATGCCGGAAACATTAAGGAGTGGATAGATGCTATCTCGAAGCTCTCAAGAGAGGCGGACGAATTCATCCTGGCAACGGACTACGACATTGAAGGAGCGACATTAGGCTACACGATACTCAAGTATGCATGCGGAGGCAAGGAAGAAGAAGCCAAAAGAATGAAGTTCTCAACCCTAACAGACTCGGAGCTAAAGCAATCCTATAAGGAGCTTCTGGACCACATAGAGTTTCCGATGGTTGAAGCCGGGATCTGCCGTCACATGCTCGACGCGATCTACGGCATAAACCTCTCGAGGGCTATGACTATAGCCGCAAAAAGATGGAGCGGAAAATACAAGACATTAAGCACGGGGAGGGTGCAGGGTCCAACGCTCAAATTCCTCGTTGAACGTGAAATAGAGATAAACTGCTTCGTTCCAGTCCCCTTCTGGAAGATAGATGCGGAAGTCGAGATCAACGGTGAGACATTCAAGATCGAGTATGAGAGGAGCGTAATAAAGAGCCTGAGAGAGGCACGGTCGATAGTTGAAGATTGCAACGGAAGGGACGGTAAGATCGTAAATGTAGACGTCAGAGAGTTCCATCAAGCCCCTCCAGTCCCATTTGATCTCGGAACCCTACAGAGGGAAGCCTACAGCCTATTCAGGTATACACCACGCCGAACAGCGGAGATAGCTGAGAGACTATACCTCGAAGCGTTAATCTCCTACCCGAGGACTTCAAGTCAGAAGCTTCCCAAATCGATCAATTACAGGGCAATACTAGAATCTTTGGGGAGGGAGGCCAAATATAAGAGGCTTACTGGACTGCTGCTTGGAAGAGAGAGCCTGACACCAGTTGAGGGTAAAGGTTATGATCCAGCGCATCCGGCCATATACCCAACTGGAAACCTTCCCGAGAGGGAGTTAAGTCAGCCTGAAAGGAGATTATGGGATCTAATCGTTAGAAGGTTCATGGCGGCCTTCGGCGAGCCAGCCGTCAAGCAGAGCATTAAAGTCTCGATCGACATTAATGGGCATACCTTCTATCTCAGAGGCAGACGTATATTGAGGGAGGGTTGGATGATCTTCTACAGGCCATTCCTCCGAGTGGAGGATGTGATACTGCCGCCGCTCAAGAAGGGGCAGACGGTCAAGGTCAAGAATGTCTCTTGGAGACAGGACTTTACTAGGCCTCCATCCAGATACAACCCAAGTAGCCTATTGAAGAAGATGGAAGATGAGGGAATAGGCACAAAGGCGACGAGAGCCGACATAATCGATACGCTATACACTCGTGGATACGTAAGCGGGGATAGGGCGACAGTCTCAGAGCTCGGATTGGACATAATTGAAGTCCTAAGCAAATACTGCCCCGAGGTGATCTCAGTTGAGTTCACTAGAAATCTCGAGAGAAGCATGGAGAATATAAAGAGCGGAAGTGAGAGACGTGAAGACGTGATCGACAGAGCCGTAAGACATCTAAAGCCCATACTGCTGAGACTGAAGGAGAGCGAGGGGCTCATAGGAGAGGAGCTGAGTGAGGCAATAAGGAAGACGCTTTTGAATCGGAGGATAATCGGCGACTGTCCAATATGCGGATCAGGAAAACTGATAATAATACGTTCGAGAAGGACTGGCAAGCGTTTCATCGGATGCACAAACTACTTTAAGCACCAGTGCAACGTCTCGTTTCCGCTTCCACAGAAGGGGACGGTGTCATCCGCCAATAAGACCTGTAGCAAATGCGGCTTCCCCATGATCAGACTTAAATTGAAGGGTAAACGGCCATTAACCCTCTGCGTAAATCCGAAATGCCCCGGAAAGGAGGGAATGGCTAGATGAGCTGTAGGATATGCGGGAGAAGAGCGAAGAGCGAATTCTGCAGTAGGCATGAGGAAGCCTACAGATCAATACTTGAAGGGTATCGTGAATGGCGGGAGGCAATGAGCATCTCGTGGAGGAAATATCTGGAGGAGATCGCGAAGAACCCGTATTCTGGCAGATGGGTTAAGGATGTAGCATCATATCTGCTTGCTAAATCAGCGGCAGAGGAGAAACGGTGACGCTGCATTGATGAAAGTTTTAAATGGTCGAAGTGGAACAGAAGTGATCGTCGGAGGTAAATCTGTTGGCTGGTCATCTTAGGAAGATCTACGAGAAAATATCATCTCGTCTTTCACGTTCACTCATCGCCGCATTGATTGTGGCCACCTCGATCTTCCTCCTAGGAGGAGGAATATACGATATCTTCATGAATCCGCCAATAATACTGCCGGTTGGGGAGGGAAGATTCCTGCCGTTCATACCGTATGACATTAACAGGCAACTGCTCGTTGGAAGCATAGGAGTCATCATCCTCTACGCGCTTGGAGCCCTAGGACTACTCATTATTTATCATAGCACTAGATACGTGCATAACCAGAGGACAGCCTTGATCCTCATAGAGATAGGAGCGGGCTTTCTGTTAATTTCATTCGGCATAATCGAGTCCATAATCTTCTGGATGATGAATTATTAGGCTCCAAACTTAATCTACATTTAAATTATATTAGTCTCGAGATCCATATTTCAGATCTCCAGCTTATCCATTAGAGTTGATCGATATGAGGACAATTGAGTGGCGTGAAGGCATAGTATTAACTATCGACCAGCGATTTCTGCCGCTCAAGGAGGAGTGGATTGAGATAAAGAACTGTATGGATGCAGCGTCAGCAATAAAGGAGATGAAGGTTAGAGGTGCGCCACTAATAGGAGTTACGGCGGCCTACGGCTTGGCACTAACGGCTTATCATTCGAGGGCTAGGAGCAGAGATGAATTGATGCGTGAACTTGAGAGATGCGCTGAGAGATTGAGGAGGACAAGGCCAACGGCCGTTAACCTATTCTGGGCGATCAATAGAGTCTTGGATAGGGCTAAGAGGACATCTGGAGGGGTGGAGGAGCTTAGGGATGCAGTTATTTCGGAGGCTAATGCAATGGCCGATGAGGATGTAGAGACAAACAGGAGGATCGGAATGTATGGTGCAAGGCTAATATCGGATGGCGATACCATCCTGACCCATTGTAATGCCGGCAGCTTAGCCACTGTGGATCATGGAACTGCATTAGCTGTTATTCGAGCGGCATGGGAGGAGGGTAAGAAGATAAGGGTCATAGCTGACGAGACGAGGCCGAAGCTTCAGGGAGCAAGGCTAACAGTATATGAGCTCATGCGGGACGGTATACCAGTAACGTTGATCACGGATAACATGGCCGGGTATGTGATGGCTAAGGGCATGGTTGACAAGGTGATTGTAGGCGCCGATAGGATAGTGAGGGATGGAGTGGCAAATAAGATAGGCACATACACAGTTGCAGTCTTGGCTAAGGAGCATAAAATACCATTCTATGTTGCTGCTCCAACATCCACATTTGATCTCTCAAGGACATCCGAGGATGTAATAATAGAGGAGAGAAGCCCAGATGAAGTCGTATATGTCGGTTCGACAAGAATAGCCCCTGAGGGAGTGAAGGTTATAAATCCAGCCTTCGACATCACGCCGATCAGATATGTTGATGCAATTATATGCGAGAAGGGGATTTACACGCGGAGGGAATTCCTAAAGCTCGCTGAGAAGAAATAAAACAGCATTGCTGGGTGAGGATTATATGAGCGGCGAAGGGGAGAGAGGGCATAAGCGAAGGGAGAACCTTCCAATCCACGGGATCCTAAGGGATGATGGGGTTCTCATCCCAGCCTCGGAGGATATTGAGGGACTTAAGTCACGTGGATATGGAACTCCGAAGAATGATGTTCTCATACTCGCATATTATGAGGCTTTATATTTGCTGAGCAAAGGGATACTTGAGGTAAAGGATGAAGAGACAGGTAAGAAATTGTCATTTGAGGATCTGCTTGAGAAGGCTAGAAGCGTCAATGAGGATGCATGGGTCAAATATCTCGTTTATAGGGATCTTAGAAGCAGGGGCTACTTCGTCAGGGAGGGATTCGGATTCGGAGTTGACTTCAGAGTTTATGAGAGAGGAGAGTATGGAAAATCGGCCGCGGCCTATATTGTCCTCGGAATAAAGGAGGGAAAACCTATTAAGGTCGAGGATCTCGCGATGATCCTATCTCGGGTTCAAAGCATGAAGAAGACCCTCATCCTATCAGTCATCAGCAGGAGGGGGGAGATAGTCTATTATTCGCTCTCACGCTTAAGCTTCACGTGAGAAAGAGTTTAATGCTCGATAGTCAAAGAGAATATGAGCCGCTTAGGGAATAAGCTTCAGGGAGGATCCGCCTACGCCCATCCCAAATCAGCCAGTTAGGGGGATGAGAGATCTACTTCCAGAAGAGGCTTTGAGGCTTAGGTTCATAGAGGAGAAGGCGAGGGAGATCGCGAGGCTCTATGGATATGAAGAAGTGATAACCCCCCTAATCGAACACTATGAACTCTTAGCGGCGAAGATAGGTGAAGAAAATAGGAAAAGAATGTATGTCTTCGAGGATCTCGGAGGCAGAAAGATAGCCTTAAGGCCTGAATTCACTGCTTCAATTGCGAGGCTAATAGCCACGAAGATGAGGATGAAACCAAAGCCCATAAGGCTGTTCTCAACTGGAAGCCTATACAGATATGATGAGCCTCAATTCGGGAGATACAGGGAGTTCTGGCAGGCAAACTTTGAGCTATTCGGCTCTGAGATGCCGGAGGCCGACGCCGAGATCATATTTCTAACCGACGATCTCTTCTCTAAGATCGGCTTAAAGAATTACCACTTTAAGATCGGCCACGTAGGGATTTTAAGGGGAATATTTGAGGAGGAGGGGATCGGAGAGGAGAAACAGAACAGCATAATGCAGTTGATGGATAAGAAGGAATGGGATGAGGCTTTAAGGCTCATCAAGCAATCTGCCCCCTCACAGAAATGTTTAGATTCGATAAGGAGACTCATGGAGACCTCTGGGAGGAGCACATCCGTACTCGATGAGATCAGTGAGGTAACTGCAGATTACCCGAGAGCCACCAATGCAGTTGAGAACTTGAAAGAGATAATCGACATCTTAAGAGCTGGGGGATTAAAGACCGACTTTACGGTGGAGGCTGGATTTGCAAGAGGACTGGAATACTATACCGGATTGATCTTTGAGGTTTACGTTTCAGAGATGGATATTGCCTTGGGGGGAGGGGGACGATACGATAAGCTAGTTGAGATCTTCGGAGGGGAGAGAATCCCAGGAGTTGGAATGGCCGCTGGGATGGATCGTATCTCATTAGCACTTGAAAAGCAGGGTGCAGAATTACACTATGAAAAGCCCAAAAGGATCATCGTGATCCCCATAGAGAGATCCATGCTTGGAGAGGCATTCAGGGTTGCATCAGCCCTCAGAGAAGGTGGATTCTCAGCTGAGATCGAATCTATGGGCCGCTCAATAGCACGTGCACTTTCAGACGCCGATAGGAGGGAAATATCATTCGCCGTGATTCTCGGACCTAAAGAGATGCGAGAAGGCATGGTGGCTCTTAGATGCATGGCCAAGAGGAAACAAGTAACCGTGAAGATGGATGAATTATTGGATAAGATAAGAGAATTAATCAGTGAAGATTAATCGCCTAAAAGGCGGCTCATCATACAAATCGCTTATACGCTAATCCTTAAATCATCTAGTCTCAATAATTATTCATGTAACAGTCCATGCCGGAAGGCATTATTGATGGGATCGGATAAGGGGAAGATTGAAGATCTGCTTGGGAGAATAGACGAGTTAATAAGAATACTTAAATTCTTAATCAATGATCTAACGGAGATATCAGATGCACTGAAAGCCTCGGTTAGGACGCCTCTCCAAGCTCAGGAGGCCGGCCCACCTGAGGAGCTGAAGCCCACAATCACAACCCAGCAGACTTTAATTCCAGAGGAGACGTCTGTCACCCATGCTACTCCTGAGAGGGCAATAACCATCGAGAATATTCAGGATATGTTTCCGCCAGATCTCGCTAATCTCCTCTACTTTGAGGATGCAGGAGAGCATATAATCGTAAAGCCCAGACAATACTTGGGCTCCGATAATTTCCGTCGTGTCGCATCTATCATACGCGACCAGCTGAGCGGAGAATACATCAGCGCTGGAAAGGACAGTCACTTCAGAGTGCCTAAAACATAGGCCTAAACTTAAGATGCTTAAATGTAGAACATATCCTCAGGAGTTCTCCTAGCCCTCTCAGCCGACTCGCTTCTCTGCTGGACTGCCATACCCTTACTCACTCCCTTCTCAGTAACTTCTATATCATACTTTATAAATTCAGTTATGAACTCTGTTAGCTTCTTATTCATCTCCTCAAGTTCCTTCTGACTGAACGTCACCATTATGTCTGGATTGTTAATCCAATTCAGCCATCCGAGAATGCTTCTATGCAATGCGTAAAGCGAGAACCTCATTGATTGAATAAGATCCAGCCTGTCCTTATCCTTCTTCTGTGACATCCGCTCTATCTGCTCAAGAATCTTCTGGCAGGTCTCAATCCATCCCTGACCCAAAATGATTACACCTCATCACGATCCATTATACTTTCACCTCATGCTCCTATTATTCCTTTTGGTTTTCAGATCTACCACTAATAGAGTATCCTGAAGCCCTGAAACCTCCCAGTCGGCTCCTCCCATGAAACCTCAACCTTCCTCACTATGGCTCCGGGAGGACCTCTATGACAGAACTCGATCATCCTCTCAACATCCCTCTTCTCGCCCTCAAATACAGCCTCAACCCTGCCGTCCGGAAGATTTCTCACCCACCCTGCAACCCCAAGCCTAACGGCTAAACGTTTAGTCTCATACCTGAAGAATACCCCCTGAACGCGGCCGCTTATGAGGACATGAGCCCTCACCTTCACGGCGAATCACCAAATAAAGATTAACCAGCATCAAAGGTACTCTCTCACGAGATCCTCTTGAAGGTTATGGTTTGATTTGAGAGTATTACGTCATAAACCTGATTTACATCGAATTTTACGTCGAGCTGCTCGTACTCCTCCTCCGTCAGGAAGAGTATTATCTTCGGCTGGTAGAGTTGCATTCTGGCTCCGAATATCGGTATCTGCTGCTGAATCGCCTTAACCATCTCTTGGACCATTCGTGCCTCTTCACTCTGCGGCCTTATAGCGAAGCTTGGAACTATACTCTCCTCTACAAGCTCTATTCTCTTACCCAAGTTTCCTGAGGCATCCTTCATGGATTCGATCCTATGAACTATAACTCTCACTTCCTCTCTCCTCGAAACCTTATTCCAGATCGCATAGGATTTAAGCGTTACATCATAAATAGACAATGGAGCATTTGAACATTTCCTTTTGACAGCTCAAAATTGCAACGCTAACTCCACATTTTTATTGTTTATGTCATACTCTTTTAACTTAAAGCCTTATAGGCAAGTATCGCGACATAATTGTATATTATTATGTACGGATATATATGGAGAGCAAGGCGATGAAGCTCGTAACAGTTCTACTGCCTGAAGCGTACCTTGAAGGGTTGGATGAGCTAGTGAGGCAGAATATGTATCCGAGCCGAAGCGCGGCGATAAGAGCCGCTGTCAGAGATCTATTGAGACGGGAGCTCTGGAAGAGCAGATAAACCCCCCTCACCTTTTTCCCTATATTCTAAAAAGAATCGATCAGGCATTACTGGCTTCGAATATTAAGAGCATACTTTAGGGCCTTCGGACCGCAGGATACAATGCATCTTCCACATAGGATGCAGTCTGTTGAGCGGCCTATATCCTCAACCCTCGAGATCCCCATGACGCAAGCCTCCAAGCAATCATTGCATTTCAAGCATCTTTTAGGGTCTAATTCTATGCTGACAATGCTTATCCTATTGAATATGCCCGATATGGCTCCAAGCGGACAGAGGTATCTGCACCAGAATCGGCTTATAAGTGCTGCAAGGAGGATCGTTAGGGCAAGAGTGAAGATGTGAACGTAAAAGTATGAGCTTAAGGCTGAAAGGTAGGCTGGATTGATTATGTGAAAGATTATCGCGCCGAAGATGGATCCGGATGGACAGAGCTTACAGAAGGCCGTATCCATAAAATACCACGCCGCCGCGAAGGAAAGGATTAGAACTATGAACTTCGTATACCAGATCGGTCTGGTCCTACGGTTTCTTCCATGCCTAAAATTGCTGATCAGATCCTGTAAGGCTCCGAATGGGCATGCCCAACCGCAGAATGCCCTCCCAAATACTGTTCCATAAATTCCGAGAAGGCCGATTGTGAAGAGTGGAGGCCGCCCATAAATTATGAAGTTTTGGATTATACCTATTGGGCAGCCGAAGGCTGCGAATGGGCATCCGTGACAGTAAAGGAAGGGGCAGACGAAGCCAGTCTTTAAGATACGGATGAAGCCTAAATTTGAGATTGCCAAGCTGATTATTTGAAGGGCTCTTCTCTTATCTCTTAACCTCAAAACTATCGCCTTAGCCAAGCCCTATGCATGAGGCGCAGATAACTCTAATGAGCATCCGTATCAGATGGTATTCGTCTGAGGCGAGGATAGAGAGGATCACAAAGGCGGCTAAGATCAAAAGCTTCAGGGAATTCCTTGGCAGACGCATCATCCTCCACCGCCGAGAAGATGATTTATATCCTCATCCAGCCTTGAGGGACTTGAACGCGCACTCCACCCAATATACCCCTTATATATGAAGCCCTCCCTATCTATCAGCAAGGTTGTCGGAGTATACCGGATCCCGTATGCATCTATGACCTTGGATGTTCCGATTAGAATGGACCATGAGATTCCATTCTCCTCCCTAAATCTCCTAAGAACCTCAACTGTATCATGGATTGGATCAACATCAACCGATAATATCACTACCTTATCACCAGCCCTACTGTGCAGATCCTTCAAGTATGAGAGTTCACTTATGCACGGCGGGCAGTGAGTATCAAAGAAGACTAAAACCACAACCTTGCCGACAAAATCTTTAAGTGAAACTCTATTTCCATCAGTATCCATCAACGTGAATTGTGGAGCTCTAAATCTTCGAGTCTCAGTGGTCGATGTAGACTGCATCCACTGCCAAAGAGCAAATGCCCCCACAACACATGCAAGTGCAAGAACCAATGCGAATATCCCCCATCTGGACATCCTCCTCTTCTTTAGCTTCTTATCAATCTTCATACGCTCAGCCTCAATTGCCCTCTGATACCTAATGGACACACGCCTCCGCCTCTCCCTCCAACTCTCCGCTTTCTTATTTCTGGTCATCTCCAAAAAGGAGATACCACAATACACTTTAAAGATTATCCAGTAAAAATAAGAGGAGAAGTATTCTTCATACTTAATATGTCATCGATTATCCATCCTAAGTAATTCAATTAAGCGGTCACGAAGAAGTTACACAGCCAAACAGAGATTATTCCCTCTTTTTCATCCGGTATTCTCACTATGTTTTTGGGAACTGCAGTAGGAGCTTTCGGTCTCTTGTTTGGGACGTGGAGCGTTGTTATTCAGTTTACAGAAGGTAAGGGAACTCCAGTACCTTTTATG
>CAZDRE010000027.1:0-14849 GCA_964508155.1 uncultured Candidatus Bathyarchaeia archaeon | reverse complement strand
ATTAAGGAGACAAAAGACTTTGTAAATTTTTACTGGTTTGAGTTTTTGAATTTAAGGGTAAGCGGTAGAGAATTTAGAGAATGGTTAAGGGAAAATTATGCGGAAAGCTACGAAATACTTACTCACAAAATTAAACTTGAAAAATACGTAAAAAATGTGATAGAGATCATAAGAAATAGCAAGATTTATGTAAAAGGCATTTGCGTTCATCATCAAAACTTGGGTTGATTAGATGAGAATGATAAGAGAAAACTGTTCAAATTGTAGAAATCAGTTAGAGTAACTGATTCAGATCCGAAACAAATAGTATAATCCCTGCCCTTTATCTCTGAAGAAGAACCCTGTATTGGTTATAGTTGATATTGAGGTAGAATAACTTGAATTATGCGATGGACCATATGATGACCGATGATAAGCCTTAGAGCGGCCTATTCAGAATGCGGATCTAACGCATTCATTTGAGCATTTTTAATAGCCACTTGAATCCCAGAATCCTAATGGAGCTCCTAATTATCTCTTTAACCGCGTATCTGATGACATCTCCGCTTAGACGATAATCCATCACTCCCTCCTCGCTCTCGACATACTTATATCCCCTCACTATGACTGCTGGGATTCCCTCATTCGTTTGTCCCATCAGAAGGGCTGAGGCGCAGGCGATCTCATGGGCTACGCAATCCACACCGCCGAACTTCGGCTTTCCGTAAAGGTCTGGATCACCGAAGCCTTTACGTATGACCTCTATTCCAGAGGAGCCCCTCGCAAAATCTAATGATCCAAGCGAGAACCACATCTCCGTATCGGTTATGACGACCGCAACTTTACTTCCAGTCAGCTCTTTGATTCTACGTCTAATCTCCCGTGCATACTCGTCCAGATTCTTAGGTGGGATGCTTATCACGCCCTCAGGATGATTCGAGGAGTCCAATCCTGCGTTGCTGTAGATCTGCCCGCCTCTCTTGACGATGAGCTTGTACGGAGCCTTCTTCATAGCCACTCGGGCTCCGGCGAGGTTCCTCGACATCCTCTCTATTCTGATCACGCCCTTCTCAACGAGCTTTGCGAATGGAAGCACGAAGAGGACCTCATCACTATTATCCAGTACGGCTTGTATGAAACGTGGATCTCCACCGATCTTCTCCGCGATCCTAAGCGCCCTCCTTGACGGTTTAACATCATCCAGTCGAATCAAGAATCCATAAGCCTTCGAGACCACCTTGCTTGTTATAACGATGACATCGCCATCTTTTATGCCGCAAGCCTCCTCAGAAGCCGCATCCACCAATAACCTCGCCAAGTCGTCCCCGGGCTTAACCTCGGGAAGCCTCAAACCATACAATTCAATCTTCAAGCCTCAACCCTCATTACATCCAATCCAACCCGCACATAAGAAGATTAGCATGCACGGCTCCAGCGCCGAAACTTCCCCCTAAAAGCATTTTGCATGCAAGCCACGTAATAATCCTCCATCTCTCTGCGATTGATTCCACCTCTGAAAAGGCTAACTTGCAATTAAAAATAGCCTTTGAAATTCCTTAACAGTCAACAACTTAAATATAGGCATCACGAAACTTTCAACAACCAATTTGTATATTAATTGAGCGGTGGTGACTGGTTTGATTGGATACTCAAGCCTCGCATCCCTGCCATTCCTTAGGGAGTATAGGAGCCGAAGAATCTCAAGCTATGACAGGACGGGAGGGAACATGGATGCGTGGAGGATACAGCCCGGAGAGAGGAGGAGAATAGCTGACATAACCGGTCCAGGATGCATAAAGCACATTTGGATGACGCTTGGGATTCCAAGCGAGGACTATACTAGGAGGATAGTCCTCCGCTTCTACTGGGATGACTGCGATGAGCCGAGCGTCGAATCTCCAATTGGGGACTTCTTCGGCCTAGGACATGGAATCAGAAAGAACTTCGTCTCGCTCCCCCTTCAAATGAGCCCTCAGGAAGGGAAGGGATTCAATTCATGGTGGCCCATGCCATTCAAGAGCTCAGCCATAATAGAGGTTGAGAATCAAGGCGATGAGGCATACACACACTATTTCTACATAGACTACGAGGAGTATCCATCAGCCGATCCAGTTAGGAATGCAGCCTACTTCCACGTTCAGTGGAGGAGAGAACCCGATACGATGGGATGGGCATACATGGATGGATTGACCCTAGAGGAGGCAGAGAAGGATCCAAGATACCTTAACAGGGATGGGAGGGGAAACTATATAATCTTGGAGGCTGAGGGAAACGGTATCTACTGCGGAGCACACTTAGACATCGACTGCTTCCACAGAAACCCAAAAGACTGGTATGGGGAGGGCGACGACATGATCTTCATAGACGGAGAGAAGCGACCATCAATACATGGAACCGGAACCGAGGATTGGATCAACTGCGCATACAGCCCAAGACAGGAATACAACGCCCCATACCACGGCGTGATCCTATACTCCGGAACCAAAGACTGGCCTTGGAGAGGAAAACAGACAATATACAGATACTACATTGAGGACCCCATAAGATTCTATAAGAGCATAAGAGTCACGATTGAACATGGACATGCAAACACATTCAGCAACGACTACTCCAGCACCGCATACTATTACCTTTCAGAGCCGAAGAGGGGAGGACCTCCACTACCACCAGTCGAGGATAGACTTCCAAGACCAAACGAGGAGGAATACAAGCCAAAAAAGAGAACAATCAAGAGAACTAAGGATTAATCCATAAACAAAGCTCACATCAACAAACCCCTCATTTTTTCCATAACTGCTACCTCCACATGGCAACAGTTGCAATTGAAAGAGCAGCCTAGATAATTGTTTACAGTAAACGGATCTGTGTGAGTCCATGGCCAACGTTTACCTATCTTAGCGTAATTTTTGCATTTTATGGTGAAATGGTTTGGCTGGAAAGAAGATCGTTCAGACAGAGCTTGAAATGCGGGAATATGAGGCCTTCCGGAGGGTTGTCGAGAAGAGGGGGCAGAAACATATAATGTTGCATTCGTAGCATTTAAATACTTTTGTTGCGTTTTATAAAGTGACAATGAAGTTATATAGGACTGGAAAAGTTGCGGAGATGCTTGGAGTAAATAGGGTTACGGTAATTAGGTGGATTAAGCAGGGCAGGATTAAGGCGGTGAGGGTTGGCAGAGAGTTCAGGATTCCAGATGATGAAGTGAAGAGATTGCTTAAAGGCAAGGTCGCTAATACAGCGGTTATCTATGCGAGAGTTTCATCGTCAGACCAGAAGAGTGATTTAGAGAGGCAAATTGAATATCTTAAAGAGTATTGCTCAGCTAAAGGATACAATGTTGTTGATACTCTAACAGATGTAGCCTCTGGATTAAATGAAAAGCGTAGAGATTTGAAAAAGCTGTTTGATTATGTTGTAAACGGAAAGGTTGATGTTGTAGTGGTTAGCTACAAGGATAGACTTACGAGATTTGGATTCAAGTATTTAGAAGAGTTCTTTAATTCGCATGGAGTTAGGATTGAAGTAGTCTTTGGAGAAGAGCCTAAAGATTTACAGCAGGAGTTAATTGAAGACTTAATTGCCATCGTAACTTCATTTGCTGGTAGGCTCTATGGGATGAGGAGCCGCAAAAAGAAGAAGGTGGTGGAAAGTGTCAAGCAAGCAATTAGAGACTGTTAAACTAACAGCAAGGTTTAAACTTGATGGAGAAGTGGATGAAAGCTTGTTTGAAACGTATAAGAGAATAGTTAACGAGCTGCTTGATTATGCTCATTCTAAAGGGATCACATCGTTCAAAAGATTGAAAGCAGAGAAATATCACGAGTTAAGGCAGAGATATTCTAAGTTACCATCCCATTACATTTACACAGCCTGTCAAATGGCTTGTTCTATTTATAAATCATTCAGAAAGCTTAAAAGGAAAGGTAAGGCTGAATCTGACAAACCCATGTTTAATAAAGGTGTAATTATGCTTGATGATCACTTGTTTAAGCTTGATTTAGAGAATTGGGTTGTTAGAGTCTCTACACCTAATGGGAGAATTGAGTTTAAAGTTTTGCACGGAAAATATCATGAGAAGTTTAGGGATTGGAAGATTGGACAAGCCTGGTTGGTTAAGAAGAATGACAAAATTTACCTAAACGTGGTATTCTCGAAGAGTGTTGAGATTAGAGATTATAGGGATGTCATAGGAGTTGATGTAAACGAGAACAACGTTACAACTGCAACTAGTCAGGGTTTTATAATGTTTGAAACGAAAGAGCGAGTAATTAGAACAGCTTACTTCTTAAAAAGAAGAAAAATTCAGAGTAAGATAGGGTGCAGAAGAGTTAAAGCTAAGGTTTTAGCAAAATACCGTGATAGGGAAAGAAACAGGGTTCTGGATATCTACCATAAGGTTACTAACAAAATTGTTAAAATTGCATTAAAAACGAATTCAGCAATAGCCCTAGAAAACCTCAAAGAAATCAGAAGGAAGATAAATTGCTCGAAAGAATTGAACGGAAGGTTACATAGATGGAGTTTTAGAAAATTCCAGCAGATATTAGAGTATAAGGCTAAACTTAATGGTATTGAAGTCATTCATGTCAATCCTCATAAAACTTCCAGCCTCTGCCCGATATGTGGGAGAAAATTAAGCCCGAATGGGCAGAGGCTGTTAAAATGTGAATGCGGTTTGATTGCGGATAGAGACGCAGTCGGTAGCTGGAATATTAGATTAAGAGGATCAAAATCTTTAAAGATAGATGTGGGGAGTTCCGTTCCCCCCGAAAGCCCGTCGATGAACCCTGAGACAGGAAGGCTCTCCGCTACACATGCATCAAAAGTTATGAAAGTAGCGGAGAGTCAGAACGGTTAACGATAAAGCAGGGTTTACGTGAGGCCATTCAGCAGTGGATTGCCACGCAGATCCCACTTGAAGAGGATCCTTTATTCAAGGTGAAGCCCGTCAAGACGGGAGTTGAAACAGACTCATCAAATCTTGACAAAGCCCTTTACACGGGAAGTTCTACACGTTTGATAGACGCTCCGAGATGAGGGCTTCCAATCCATCCTTTAACCATCCCATATAAGCCAGTGGATCTTCAACCTCCCATTCCATCATCTCATATCTCATCCGATGAGTTGAACATGTTTAAGAACAGGCTCGGCGAAAAATACTATGTTATAATCCAGCGGGACGATTGGCCTGAGAGATTTGCCAAGAAGAACTTTTAAGCTGGATGCTCCTGAGGTGGGGAGGCAGTGATGGTTAAAATTAGACTTATGAATGAAAATGATGTGGATTTTGTAGCGCAATTGGCTATTCTCGCAAATCCATATGCTGATGCATCCTCTTACCGTAGGCATATAGTGGAGGAGCTGAGGGAATATCCCGACCTCTCCTATGTAGCCGAAAACGAAGAAGGGATGATTTTAGGTTATGTTCAGGGGGAAGTTCATGGAGATATAGGATTGCTCGAAGATTTAGCCGTTTCAGAGAGTCATCAGAGAAAGGGAATAGGCACGCTTCTCTTAAAGAGGGAGATTGAAGCCATGAAGGGCAAGGGCGCCAAGATAATAAGAGCCGAAGTCCATTACAAATGTGCTGGAGCAATCCCCTTCTACTACAAGTTCGGATTTCGAATAGCCGGGTCTATTCAAGATCTCTTTGGAGCCGGCCAAGACGCCATCATACTAAAGCTCGAGATCCAGAAGGGGCAATTAGATAGTCCATAATGAGATGACCGATTCCGCAATGCTCTACGTTTGAAGATTTCATAATTTTTGTTCGTTACTGCAAATTTTAAAGAGCAGGATTCTATAAAGTTGGGGTTAAGAGAGCCGTTCAGATCGGAGCGTATGCTCTTCTGCTACATAAGTTAACTCTGAATGAGAAGCAATTAACCCGGAAATTCCCTGAGTTACAGGTTTTATGCAATGAGAAGAAGGCTCAGGGCTATAATGTTACAGAAGCCGAGGAGCTCCTTAGAAGAGCGAAGCGGGCTCTTAGCGAAAAAGATTATGAGGCTGCAAAAGGATTTTTATGGTATCAAATCGAATAAATAAAGATGATGGAAATGGAACTGAACATTGAAGAGCTTCTAAACTGGTTGAAGAAGTCTAGGAAGCCGATAGCAAAACTCGTCTCCAAATCCAGTCTGGAGGATGAGGTCCCTAATAGAGATTATTCCGCTTGACTATATGGACTGCGACGATTACGAGAAAACTCATTGTAAAGCTGGTCTAATTGATATCCGCTAAATTAATGATAAAACTTAATAATGTAAACATTTATGTTTACTTGAGGAGCATAACATGAAGCAAGTCCAGGTAAGGATGCCCGAAAAACTTGTCAAGGAGATCGATAAGTGGGTAGCGGAGGGGAGATTCAAGAGTAGAAGCGATGCTATAAAGACTATAGTAGCCTTATATGAGGAAAGAGAGCGTACAAGAGAGTTCTACAAGATGCTGGTTGAAAGAAGCAAAGAGGCTAAGGAGAAGCCTGAGATTCTAGTGCCGCTAGAGGAGATATCTTGAAGTATAAAATTTTTCTACATCCAAAAGTCGCGGAGTTCTTAAAGAATCTTAATAGTTCTTTGAGGATTATGATTAAGAACCGTCTAAAGGAGCTTGGGGAATCCCCAGAAAAGAAAGGTCAACGCCTAAGGTATTCCTCATTCTACAGGCTTAGAATTGGAGATTACAGAGCAATATACGAGATTATCAAAGAAGAAGGAAAATTCATCGTTTTATTTATTGGTCACAGAAGAACCGTCTACGACGACTTCTCGAGAATTTTCTAATACAGCAATATCCATAAAAAGGCGCCAAAAAAATTAAAAATAGCCTTCTCGATTTAAGAAAACTTCAAGGATCTCCCTGACTAGCATTTTCCAGTCTACTCTCTTATCCTTACGGTATCGGTTAATACGTAAGCATTAACATTTAATTTTGTCCTTTTATCATTTTGTTCTGGTTGTTTGGGATGGTTGATTCTATGTTTGAGGCTCGTGTTGGTAGGCTTTTGAGTCTGATGGATGATCGAGGTCTCGACGGCCTTTTAGTCGCAGAGGAGAATAATATGCTTTATCTGACTGGGTTCTCCGGTGGATCTCTGCTTCTAATTCCAAGGTTTGGCGATCGCCTCCTATATGTTTATTCAGTCAATTATGAGGCTGCCAAGGCTGAGGCCTTTGGTGTAAAGGCTGAGCTTGTAGGTCGAGGCGAAGATGTATTAGCGATGGTCTCAGATGCGATTAGGGATGCGGGGATCAAGTCTTTGGGTTTCGATTCGCTTAGGGCATCAACCTATCTCAAATTGAGGAGTGCAAATCCAAGTGTAGACTTTAAGGATGCAGGCGAGATCCTATGGAGCCTCAGGAAGGTTAAGGATCAATCTGAGATTGAACTTATGAGGTTCGCGGCTGAATTGACAAGTCGGGGTATGAATAGGGCGGCTGAGATGATCAGGGCTGGAGTAAGCGAACGTGAAGTTGCAGCCGAGATCGAGTATGAGATGCGTAGAGGAGGCTCGGATGGTGTTGCATTCGACACCATAGTTGTTTCTGGCCCTAGATCGGCATATCCGCATGGAGGATGCGGAGACAGGAGGATGAGGCGTGGAGATCTAGTAGTCGTTGATATAGGCGCGAAGTATAGGGGCTACTGCTCCGATCTCACCCGGACATTCATTATAGGGGAGCCTTCACCCAAGATCCTTAGAGTATATGAGACGGTTAGGGAAGCCCAGAACCTAGCATTAAAGGCCATGAGAGCCGGGGTTAAGGCATGCGAGGTCGATAGAATAGCGCGCGACTACATCTCTAAGGCTGGATATGGCGAATACTTCGTTCACGGATTGGGGCATGGAGTTGGACTTGACATTCATGAGCCGCCTGCATTAAGCCCGAAGAGCAAGGACATTCTCACTGAAGGATACGTCGTGACGGTTGAGCCTGGAATATACATTCCCGGGTTTGGGGGCGTAAGGATAGAGGATACCGTCCTCATCCTGAAGGATCGGGCTGAAAAGTTAACTTCTTCACCGATACCGCAATATTAGAGCCGATTAGTATGGGCTTACTCCCCGCCTAGAATCTCCTTCAGCCTCTCATATCCGCCCTCACTTCTCAGATCAACCTTTACTATCCTGCCCTTAGGCTCGAGCTCCAAGAGCAGGATGCATGAGAACCTATAGATCTTCGTGTCTGGTAGAATCCAGCAGTCAGGAGTTAAGCCAGCCTTCATGCAGCATTGGCATAGAAACTCCTCGGAGTTCCATCCCCACTCAACTGGAACCTGAGGGAGCAGAAGACCCCTGTTGAAGCCGCGCTCAACTATAAGGCCGTCCACGCCGACCCTAACCTTCGACGGATACTCCCTCGGAGATGATACCCTTATTAGCTCAGGCTCCGTGAGAACGCTCACCTCGAATACTACATGCTCAAGCTCATTGATCGAGAGGGGCGGAAACCTTGGATCCCTAGTCGCGGATTCTATTGCGGCCTCTATGACTGCCCTAGCCAATGGATATATGGGGTATGGAAAGCCTATGCATCCCCTCAGCGTCCTAACATTATCCCTGACGGAGTTTATCGTGACGAATACCCCCATTGGCTTTAGGAGCTTCTCAGGCGTGTCGCCGGGAGGAGTTATTATGGTTCCATCCTTCAGGTTATTCTCAACTGCCCTTCTAGCTAACCTAACGAGGAAATTGGCTTCCTGATCCGTCAACTCAAACTGCATACGCATAAACCTCAAATTCAAAAAGATAATTAATATTGTATTAGTCTTTCCTTTCGCCTACAATTGGATCGTCAATTCTGACCCGTTTTTCTCCGCTGATTTTAGGGCTGCCTCGATGAATGCGATTATCTCAATGGTCTCCTTGATGTCTATGGGCGGAACTTTAGTATTGAACATCTCGATCACCCTCTTCAGGAGCTCCCTATAGATGTATCTCGTGTCTATAGAGCAGTGGAATATGCCCTTTTCATAGAAGGCCGTGAAGCCATATCCATGCACCCCCTCCCTCATCGCCCTTACAGTCCCTATTCTACCATCCCCCCATACGCCGACGACCTTATCCCATCTCTCATCATGTATGCACCTGACGGATCTGCATCCGGGACCCATAAGGGCATATAGGACCTCAACCGCGTGTATTCCATAATTGAATAGGCCTGGATTCTTCGGGTGAGTCGGCCCTGGACTATAGGCATCAACGCCTAGAATCCCGCCGATATCCCTCCTCGACTTCAAATCCTGAACCTCAAGTGCGTATCTCAGCGAGGATGAGGAGAAGACTGGAACCTTATTCTCTTCGGCCAATCTTGCGATCTCCTTTGCATCTGTGAGGCTGCAGGTGAATGGCTTATCGATGAAGATCGGGATTCCAGCCTCTATGAATGGCTTTGCCTGCTGGAGATGCTGGCTTCCATCCTGAAACTCTAGCATAACGGCATCTACATTGCCGATCAACGCCTCCGGAGAATCCACTATCTCAACTCCGGCCTCCCCGATCTCTCGGGTTCTCTCCTCAAGAACCTCGTCGCTTACAAAGCTCGAGTGCTCGCCTGGATATCCAGCTACGACCCTCGCCCCCTCAACCCATTGATCACTCGGCACCCCGACGTGATTTATCCTCCTCGTGAAGTGAACCGCATGGGAGGTGTCAAAACCCAAAATCCCAATCCTAATCAAGATCTTCACCACTGCACCCATTTAAGACATGATGAAGATAACGTTTTCTATGGCCTGTATTCTCAGCCCCTCGCCTCAACTGTCCTCTCTATCCTCTTAATCCTGAAATCCGCAGGCTTCAGAGCTTCCTTTATTACTGTCCATGCAGCCTCAGGATTCTTCCCCTCACCGCAGAGGAAGATATCTAGGGCGGCATATCGATACTCAGGCCACGTATGAATCGAGATGTGCGTCTCAGACAGGATTAGGATCACGCTTATGCCTACTGGGGAGAACCTCCAGGTAACCCTATGCAGAACCTTCGCACCTGCATTCTCAGCGGCTCTCTCAAGCAATTCGCATAGGAATCTCTCATCGTTCAGGTCTGCTCTGCATCCATACAGGTCTATGAGCAGCTCTTCTATTCTGGGCATTCCGATTCCCTCGACAATTTAGGCACGCGTCTATATTAATGCTATCCTCCAGCGGGTCTATGAGGGATCCTCCTGACCAGTTTGAATCCGCTCTTCCTCCCGCATCTTGGACATCCATTCGACTTCAGATCCTCGATCGTTCTGAAATCTCCGTTTACGCCTACGCTTATGGTGTGTCCGCACCTGCACCTGTATAGCCTCAGCTTCGGCGAGGCCTCTCCTGTATATATCTTCCCATCGAACCTTCCAGATATGATGGGATGAGCCTCATCTGTAGTCTCAAGCTTCGCTATGAATGTGGTATTCGCAAACATCTCCGCGCCCTCATACCTATTGAATCTCGGAATCAACTCTCTGATGAATAGGCCCATCTCATTGATCGCCCTCTGCAACTTCAGCATCTCCATGGGAGGCTTGTGGGCATAGGAGAGGTATATGCTCATGCACTTCCCCTCCTTCAGGGCGTCTATGCCACGTGAGACAAAGAGGCTCATACCCTGAACCGTATAAGGTGGATCAGTGAATACAACATCGAATCTACCCATTAAATCCTCAGGCAGCGGATCCCTCAGGTCATGCCGTATGCACTCTATATTCATGCCCTCACGTCTGGAGATCTCGCCTATTAGACTCAGCAGTCTCTCATCAACATCGACGACGACTATTCTCCTTGAAGACCTAAGGAGGCCAACCGCGATGGAGGTTAAGTCATCATCGCCAAGGAATATTATCTCCCTTCCCTCCACATCCCCCTCCTCAAGCATCAGCAGGGCCCTATAAACAGAAGTCTCAGGCGTGCAGAAGGCCTGATCAAGCCATGTGTATGGCCTAGGCCTCATCTCAGCGTATACCCTCATCTTCTCAAGCATCCACCGAAACTCATCCTCAACCGCAATTCTCCTCCCGTTGCATGATGGGCAGAGAAGGCTTCCCCTAAACCTCAATCCAAGAGCCTGCTCAGCGTATATTCTTCCACGCTCAGTTAGCATCGCTCCTCCCCTCCGTGCGATAAGCCCGATCCTCTCCAGCTCCCTTCTAATGGCGGCTACTACTGGTATTGGAAGCAGCGTTGCGTAGGCCAGATCCTTCGTTCCTACCCGTCCCCGACGATATATCTCGCGTAGAACCCGCCTAACGGCGTCCTCTCCCTCCGAGAGAACCATCCTCTTAGATATGAGACCTAAAACCTCATCCTCAGAAAAGTATGGTTCCTCTTTCATCTCTCTCAACTCTGCCCCAATATATAGGGGACGTTAAATTCTATATAGTTTAGTTTGCTATTTTCTCTCGGGGCTGAAAGATTTGGGTTTAAACGTTGAATTTGAGGTTCCAAGCTGGGATGAGATATATGAGATGCTGCTTAGCCTAGCCGATAAGATAAGAAGGGACAACTTTAATCCAGACCTCATCGTTGGGGTCTGTAGGGGAGGATGGCCTCCGGCGAGGGTCATGTCTGATCTCCTGGGAAACCCGAAGCTGGCAAACGTCTCAGTAGAGTTCTATGTTGATGTGGCCGAGACGAAGAGTAAACCCGTCCTAACCCAGCCCATAACAATCCCAGTTAAGGGAAAGAGGATCCTCATCCTCGACGACGTTGCCGATACAGGTAAGACCCTAAAGCTAGTTAGGGATCATCTGCTAAGCAAGGGGGCAGGAGAGGTTAAGATAGCAACCATATACTATAAGCCCTGGAGCATTATAACTCCAGATTACTATGAGAGGGAGACTAAGAGATGGATTGTCTTTCCATGGGAGAGGAAGGAGACCGTGAGAAACCTAATGAAGAAGCATAAGGTTGAGGAGGTTAGGAGAAGACTCATCAGCGGAGGAATGAATCCGAGTCTACTCGACAGATTCATCGAGGAGATCATGATGGAGAGCGAGGAGTGACCTCGCGGATAATGCGGGAATCGTCGAGCTTTGGGGGTAGAATGCCTTAAATTCTACGCTTAGCCGCCGCATATTCATAATCACATACATAACTTATGCCTCATATTACCTTACTAGACTAAACTATTCAATAGCCGTCCCATCAATCAGCATGGATCTTCAACTGTCAAGGTTCATTCTCGGATTGATAGGCGGCGCATTCTCAATAGCCTATGCTATGGGCCAATTCTTGAATGGGCCGATTATCGATAGCTTCGGCGCGAAGAGAGCTGTTCTTCTAGGCCTGATCCTAACCTCAACTTTAAGTCTTATCTTCAGCTATTGTTCGCTGCCCCTCCTTCTCATGATCGTATGGTGCCTGAACGGGTATGCCCAGTCTCTAGGCTGGCCCTCAGTAGTAAAGATAATAAGCAACTGGTTTAGGTCGGGGAGGTGGAGGGTTGGAGGCACATTTGGATCATGCTTTCTCGTCGGGAATATGATAGCCTGGCCATTACTCGGGCATTTAGCAGCCAACTATGGATGGAGAGCCGCGTTCTCCCTTCCTCCGATACTCCTCATCTTGATAGTGGCGATCTTCTATCTTGGCGTCGAGGAGAGCCCACGTGACACTGAAAGAAGCGAGACGGTCAGCATGAGGATCAGGTTTAGGAGGATCCTGTCCTCAAGGAATTTAATCTTGGCTTCTCTGGCATACGTGATGATTCAGATCGTTAGGGGCGGATTTACACTTTGGATCCCAGCTTACCTGTTTGAGTCTTGGAATCTACCATTAGATATGGTCGGCTGTGCCGCGGCTACAATACCGATCGGAGGGATACTGGGCTCAGCCACGCTTACATTTATCCTAAACAGAATGGAAGAATCGAAGAGGAGACTCACAGTATTGCTACTCACACTATCATTAGGTTTAACGATAATATTGATTCGCGGCTTATCCCCAAGTAACATTCAAGTGGGAATTATGCTCCTCTTCATCCTTGGATTAACGCTCTACACGCCGCACATAATCATATCAACGATCATCCCAATGGAGTATGGATGCTCCTATGGAGTTGCAAGCGTCGCAGGATTCATAGATGGCATGGGATACGTGGGTTCTACGTTCGCAAATCCATTCGTCGGATGGATACTCGACGTTTACGGCTGGGATGGAGCCATAATCTTCTGGCTTACAAGCTCATTAATGGCTTCCCTCCTAATAGGCCTCTCATACATGGACGCAGAAAACGAGAATTTAAATCAGACATGGAATAATCGATCTGAAGGTGAATTCTAATGTCTCCCGAAGTTGTCAGTTTAGGCGAGATACTTGTTGAGATAATGCGTAGGGACCGTGATGTCCCGCATAAAGTTCCAGGAGTTTATTTAGGTCCATACCCGAGTGGAGCTCCAGCAATCTTCATAGACGCCGCTGCGAATCTCGGCTTGAAGGCCGGATTCATAGGGGTTGTGGGGGAAGACGAGTTTGGGGAGCTCCTCCTCGAGAGGCTGAGGAGGGATGGGGTTGACGTAAGCCACATTCGAGTGCTGAGGGGATACACAACTGGAACGACATTCGTCATGTATTACTCTTCGGGAGCCAGGAGATTCATTTTTCACCTCAGACACTCAGCTGCTGGACAGCTCAGCCCGGAAGATGTGGATGAGGATTATATAGCCGAGTCGAGGCTACTGCATATTATGGGTTCATCGCTAGCCGTAAGCGAGAGCAGCAGAAGAGCATGCATGAAGGCGCTAAGAGCAGCGAAGAGATCAGATGTAACCATAACATTCGATCCGAATCTGAGACCCGAACTCCTAAACGTCGAGGCCATCAGGCATATATGCCAGCCGGTAATAGGCTCATGCAAAGTGATACTTCCAAGCAGGGATGAGGCTAAAGCCCTAACAGGAATAGACGATCCAGTCGAGGCTGGAAGGAGACTCATAAGCATGGGTCCCGAGATGGCAGTAATAAAGATGGGCAGCGAAGGGGCGGTCGCGGTCACTAGGGAAGAAATCATTTATGAGCCAGCCTATATCGTATCGGAGGTCGATCCAACAGGCGCGGGGGACGTATACGATGCAGCCTTCATATATGGCCTATTAAGGGATTGGAGCCTAAAAAGAACCCTTGAATTCGCGGGGGCTGCTGGGGCAATAAAGGTTACGAAGTTCGGCCCCATGAGTTGCCCATCATCAACCAGAGAGATCGAAGAGTTCATCAGGAGAGGAGCGAAGAGACGAATTAGAAGGGGCATCACATAAATGAGCGGCAAAGCCACATTCAACATGAATCAGCGACGCTCCGAAAAGACGAGCTTAGTGATTGAACAGGCAAATTTTAGAATCTCCAAAAGGCCTAAGTAATCCATGTAAAAATGCATAGCGTAATATTCTGCAAGACCCTACGAAACTTTCAAAAATAAATCATCAGCCACTGCTTATGCCAAAATGAGGCCCCAAATAACCTGAACATACAAATGCGCAAAAACAAATAGATATCTTACAATTCACTTTACTGGTTTTCCGCTGAAAATCGGGGATCAAGCGCTATAAGGTCGCCGTAGATCACCCCTCTCAATTCCCTTTATGGGATTTTTAGTTTTGAAACGAACAAACCAGCACACAAGAGGCCCAGACACTAAAGAGCTTTCAATTCCCTTTATGGGATTTTTAGTTTTGAAACGGGATGTTTGGAGTAACGAGGTGAGGTTAGGCTGACGGAACTTTCAATTCCCTTTATGGGATTTTTAGTTTTGAAACTTCCTGAGATTGTGATCATACATGTTGCTGGTATTGGAACCGACTTTCAATTCCCTTTATGGGATTTTTAGTTTTGAAACCGATATCGATTTTCTCTTGTTTTCAGCTTTCCAGCCCGACTTATTCTCCTCT
>CAZDRE010000026.1:0-15377 GCA_964508155.1 uncultured Candidatus Bathyarchaeia archaeon | reverse complement strand
CAAAGGAGGCAGGCTTAGGACCTGCTGGCGTAGGCCTGCGCGGGTTCGAACCCCGCCCCCCGCACCAACCATATAATGATCCGACTTTAATCTGCATTTTCCATTCCGATTATCAAAAGATTTTTTAGATCACTCCGTACGATAGTGCTTGGATCTTGATGACTTTAGCGGCTTATCTTATCTAATTATCTGGGTGATATGCTCGGATCTTACTGCTTTCTCTCTTGAAGATATATTTTTCTGGCATTTTTTATTGCTTCCTTAAGGTTTACTGAGTATGAGAATTCCAATCCAACCTTCTCATATAGTATCCGGATTATTCTGCTCTCCAGAAATGATGAGCCAGCTTCGCCGAAGAGCTCCCTTATCTTATCTATTAGGATCGTTGCTTTTTCCTCTGCCGATTCCCCTCGGCGGCTTTGCCTTAAGAAGTAAAGGAGCGTTCTCTTCGTTGATTCTCCCAGAATATCTAATGCTTCTTCCACAGATTCAAGCAGGAGCTCGTCAAACTTTTTTATGTTGGGCTCATCACCCATTCATATCACGGGCGTTAATTTAATCTTGAAGCGTCTCTCATCCGTCTCGAGCCCTATATTCAGAAGTGGAGTCTTTGGTTTTATTCCTCTAATGAATAATGCGCCGTGCAACATTTCTATGCGCAGATAAACGTCTGATAGGGCTGCAAGCTGATCCGTCACATGGATCAAGGGTCTTATAACGTTAAGTCTGATGTCTCTATTATTTCTGATTAATGCGACATCATCACCCAATATTTTTAGGGCCTCCCTCTCTCCATAGTTATACTCCATCGTATCGAATCCCACTATAGAAAGGACTGATTTTCCAGTCTTCTCTCTTAAGTCCGAGATCACGGACCATATCTTTCTCATGTCCTCCCTGAGTGATCTACCCTCCAAAGGGATAATGCCGCTCTCCTCTCTTCCCTTATAATCTGTTATAACGAGATTCTCGTGAAACTTCTGATCAACAAATAGAGTTAGCGTCTCTTTTATTGTTCGGGCGCTCATACCCTGAGGTGGAAGGATGACGACTCCATGTCCCTGATTTAGGAAGTTACATGCCATTGGGCATATTAGCCGTTCAATCGGGAATGCAACGTCGCTCTCGATCTCTAGGAGATTATAACCTCCTCCACGAATCCTTCTGCCTAAATAATCATCTAGGTCCTTAACGCCTGTTGAGAAATAATCTTTTCCATGAGGTATCACCTCATACTTTACTATTGGATGTATTTCCGGCATCGTTGAGAGCGGCGTTAAAACTTGGAATCCATTCTTTAATGTGAATATGTATTTTGGACGGGTGACCTCGGACCATCTGTTCTTTAATATGGATAGCTCTCTGATGATGACTTCATCGTATTCTCTTCTTTGCAGTAGTATGACCACATCGGCTAGGAATTCCTCTATTCCATATCCGATCTTTTCCTCTCCATGTGGAATCTCTAGGATGAGCAGTGTTGTGCATTCAGCCTTTCTTAATACTTTGCTCAGAATCGTATGTATGAATGAACGCATATCTATGGGTCTCTTGAAGGCTTGAGCCACAGCCGAGAAGGAATCTATGACGAGTCTCCTCGCCTTTAACGAATATATCTTATCCAAGATCCAATTGAAGACATCGGATATTCCCTCCCCCTTCACAGTGAATAGATCCAAAAATTGGAATTTCCCCTCAGCCATTAGTCTCTCAAAATCATATCCGAAATTCTTCATGTTCTCTATGAAGGATTCGCGGCTCTCCGCGAAGCTTACGTAGACTCCAGGCTCGTTAAAGTCTATTGCTCCATGATAAAGCCAGCCGGCTGAGAAAATCGTCTTTCCAACGCCTGGGTTGCCTGCGACGACTATTAAGCTTCCTTTCTTGAAGCCTCCTCCCAAGATCTGATCGACCCCTTTTATGCCCGACGGGATGATTTTGGGATTCATGGAAGCCGCTGCCCCCATAGTCCAGACCGAAACGTCAGTAAGGATAATTCTTTTACCAAATATTTAAAGATTATTTTATCTAGTTGAAAAATAATTCGATAAGAAAAAATTGTTATTTACTGATAAAAAGGCTTATTAATCCCTGCGCACTATCTTTTTATCTGGTCTTCATATCACATGGTGATATGTTGAGGGAAGATCGTATTTTATCGGGTATTCCCGGCTTAGACAAATTGATCGGAGGAGGATTTCTTAAGCGATCCGTAACACTGATAAGTGGCGGTCCGGGCAGTGGAAAGACTATCTTCGCCCTTCAAATGTTGATTAGCGGCGCTGAAAAGTTCGATGAGTCAGGCGTATATGCAACATTAACTGAAACTCCTGAGGAACTTAGACTCGATGCATCCTCATTTGGCTGGAATATTGAATCCTTAGAGAAAACCGGGAAACTAGCGCTTCTAGATCTTAGACCCTCAAGATTTTTAGAGTTGAAATCTGAGAGAAGAAGAGACTCTTTTTTCTCTTGGGTTTGGAGGAATATACGTTTGAAGGCTGAGGAGATGGAGGCTAAGAGGATAGCAATCGACTCATTGAATGTCCTTTCAGTACATTTCAGGGACGAACAGCAATTTAGGCAGAAGATTATGAGTTTGATCGAGGCCCTTCACGAATTTCCTGAATGCATAAGCCTACTGGTATTTGAGCAGATCACATTAGAGAGGACGATCGAGGAGTTCTTAACCGATGGAGTTATAGTTCTACATTATATTCCAGTCAGGAATGGCATGCTGAGGGCAATACAGATCCTTAAGATGCGGAGAACCGAGCATAGCGAGAATTTCCATCCACTCAGCATAACGTGTACGGGAATAAGGATAAATCCGGAAGAGACAGTCGCACTCTTTTAATTGGATCCGGGATGCGAGAGTGAAGCGCAAGAGGAAAATGATAAATGCTGAGGGCTTATTGGCTTCGAGATATCATTCAACCATAATCGCCCAGTCAGCCGCAATTAGCCTGCTCTCGCGCCTTAGAGGGGAATATTATAAGTGTCCCCACTGCAAATTCCTAATTCGAAAGAGCGAGGCTGAGATCTCGGGATTTAATGCCGAACACTCAATGCGCCATGTTAGATGCCCAGGATGCGGGAGGAAGATTGCCGTTATAACCGATGGAGGCCCAATAAGGGAGGTGCTCAGAGGCACGGCATCAATTGCAATTGGAGGAACACTCGCAATCATTCTCTATCCATTACTGAACATTTACGCAGTACAATTGGGATTCTTCCTCTCACTCTATGGAACTCTTAAGATAATAATAAGGCCTAGCGAATAGAAAATAGTAGATATGCTTACTGAGAGGAGATTGGAATTTCAAGCTTTGACTAGTTGATCAGCGGAGGGCTATCCAGAGGATACTCTTATACAATTATCAAGGAACTTGGAGCTGGAAAGATGCTGTTTGCATTCAATTCCTCTATAATGGGCTACGAAGTGTGAAAGGGCTGAAATGATTAATCGGTGAGGCATGTGAAATGAAGATCTATGATATAAGCCAGGCGAGATCATGTGGAGGGATTGTGGAGAATTTCATACCTGGATGGATCCGAGGGAAGATGAGGAATGCAATAAGATCATTATTGGCCTGAGATAATTGACGCTTCGAGAGGCTCATTTTAATTATGAACGACGAGGAAAAGATAATCAAGTGGCACAACACGGTGTTCTAGGCTTATGAATGGTAAGCGAGGATCCCGATAGGCTGATAGAGAAGCATAGTCCTGCATTTGAGAATCTAATCCTCCTTTCATCCCGTTCAATTAAGGGATTTGAGATTGTCTCATCACTTCAGGACGTCTCTCATAATAGGGGAGTTTCTCATAGTTAAGTATGAATTTTGAACCATTTTATAGGATGACTCAGGAGAAAAGCTTCGATTTAGAATAACATTCTTCTCCTCAAACACTTAGACCTGAATACGCTTAGGAGGAGGCTCTGCTTCTAAGTGAGATTGAGAAGCTCCTGCGGCTTTAATTTGACTTTAACTCTTAAATAATCCATCCTTCTAGTTAGGTGGGGAGGGAGTAAAATGGAGAATTTTGAGATACGGTGGGAGACTGAGGCAATTATACATGAAACCTTTGATTTATCTAGCTCCCAAATAATTCAGATTACAAGCGCTCCAATAATCTCAAATAACATTTACTGTGAACAATCCTATTGCACTTCGGATGGTGAGAGATTCGCGTTTATAAGAGTATCATATTCTTCTGGCATTCCCACCACGTCTCTTTGGGTGTGTGACATCCCCAGCAGACGAATAGCGATGGTTGAGCCTAAGATCGAGGCTGGCGTAGCCAACTGTAAATATACTGGCATCATCTATTATATTGTCTCTAGAAATGGAAGGCGTGATCTTGTCAGGTTATCCCTAGAGGATTTTGAGAGGGAAGTAGTCTTCGACATGAGTGATGTTCCTCTTAGGAGGATACAGTCAATCTCTCCGGATCAACGCTACGCTGTTGGAACATATATTCCATTGGATACCATTAGGAATGGACATGCAACCCCCCAGATTATTAGGTTGGACTTTAAGACCGGAGAGTGGCGTGTAATCCATGAAAATATTGATATAATCAATACGCATCTGCAGTATGAGCCTTCAAGGGGCGATGATATACTTGTTCAACACAATAGGGGAGCGCTACTGGATCGGTATGGCAACATCATTAGACTCGTTGGAGATGAAGGGGCAACACTCTACGTTATAGATAATAATGGCGGAAATTATAGGCAGCTTCCAGTTGGAAAGCCCTACACGAATCCAGTGACCGGGCATGAATGTTGGATCGGCGATACGGGAGAGGTTCTACTCACAATAGCATCCTCATGGGAGGAAGCCATGAGGCACGGGAATGTCTTAGCCGTTAAGCCGGGCGATAAGAAGGCTCGGGTGATATCTAAGGGATATAGAATAGCCCATATTAGCGCCTCAAAAGATGGAAGATTCTTCGTTGGAGATGTTCTCAGCGTAAAAGGCAGACCGATCATAATAGGCTCAATAAAGACTGGAAGAAGCATGATCCTCTGTTACTCTGGTTCTAAAATGGGAACTTCGCAATACAATCATCCGCATCCATACCTGACTGGGGACAACGGATGGGTAGTCTTTAATTCAGACGCCACCGGAGTCCCTCAGATATACATTGCAAGTGTACCTGAGGAGCTCTTAGAGTCGCTTGAAGATTAAGACTTCAGGTAGCTGGGAGATTTAAGAAACCATTATTTCCCTCAGTCTTTCGGATGGATACTATTGGAAGCCTTTCGCCGAATTTAATATATGCCGATATGAGCCAGCCTTCCCTCTTTATGATGACACCAGCACCTAAAGTTTGACCACGCATCTCTTGATCCTCGATGAGGCGCTGAAGATCCGTCAGACTCCAATTTCTTATAAGGGATCTGTGAAGTTTGAGGGGGAGGGGGGTCAAGTGGATGTCCGCCGTGAAGGATAATGAGCCTACGGCTATTGAATTGCTCAGGAAAATATCGCGTGAGAGCCGGGTATCTAAATGGATAACCTGTTCTCCGGCTATGGGATTCTACACTTTTTGAGATGCATCTCTAAACTTCTTTGCGGCGGCTTCTGGATTCTCAGCAAGTGTTATGGACCTTCCAATAATGATGTATTCAGCACCAGCCGAGATCGCTGCTTTAATGTCTCCTCCCTGCGTTCCGATGCCCGGAGAATATATGGGAACCTCATCCTTCAGTATTCCATAAACTTCTCTTATCTTCTCCGGATATGTCCCTCCAACGACTGCTCCATCGGCGCTCCAAGATAGGGCCTTCTCGGCGAAGATCACATATTGAGGCTTCTTTTCACCATGCTCATCACAGACTATCTGGCCGTAGCCTTCCTTTGAGGCCTTGTGGCTCATATAGACGAGGAGTATAACTCCGCGATCTCTTATTCTCGCCTCCTCGAAGACGGGCTTGAGGCCATCCTCCCATCCTACAAATGGATTTGCAGTAACGGCGTCGAAGCCTGCATCAAAGTAGTTCTCGGCTATAACCCTATTTGTATATCCAATATCATTAATCTTACAATCCATTATGACTGGCAGATCTAGCCTGTGGGATTCCTCAATGATCGCTTTAATCCCCCTCTGCAGCCCGAGGGGTAATAGCAATTGCCTATTCAATTTGACTGCGCAGATGTATGGATGAACCTTCCTGAGAATCTCTAGGCTGGCGGGGAGGAGATTATCAGTTGCTGAAGGCACAGAATCCAGAGCTAAGACTATATTCGATTGTTTTCTTTCCTTAGACTCCTCCATTAACTGCTTAAATTGCAATGGATCCTCTCCTCATTCTTTCTTAACCCTTCCTCCACAGAATCTTATCACAAAATTTAAGGTTAAATCTCTAGCTCTAATCAGATTATGCAATGATATTCCTGGAACCCCGCAGAATATGAATAGAACATTCTTTGTGGACTCCGTTATTTTCGCATCCTCAGCGTCCCGATAGGGGTATATCGCTAGGAGCTTCTCCTCATCCGATAATACGATCTCTCCTCCCCTAAGCCGTATGGGCTTCTTCATTCCTATACCAAGAAACTCTTCTCCGGGACTTGCATACCTCATAATTAATTCTCCCGCCAGCATGTCAGAGTCAAATGCGCATATCGCAATCTCAGTCTTAACAGAAGCCAAATTATACGCATCCACCAGAGTATTGATTCGTGGGAGAGGCTTACCATGTAAAAGTCTCCTTATGAGAGCCTCGGCTGCCGGCCTAGTCTTCGTTGGATCCACCTCTAGCCTCCAGAAGAAGTCCCTGTAGGCTCTGAGTATAGGCCTATCTTTTAATCCCTCGAGATCATACGTCTCTCTAATCTCCTTGAAGACCTCCTTCTTAAACTCCTCTAGCTCCGAATCCATTCTTTTAATTGTGACGTCCTCAATCTTACTCTCTAAGACCCGAAGATCCGGGAATTCTCTACGTATATCTTGGCTGATGATCATGCTCAGCACCCTTAAAGCTGATAAGAAAATGGGTTTTATCTGCTTAGAGGACAATTTAATTTTTTAATTTTTTATGAATTAATTCTTAAGGGAAAAAATCGGGGCTCTTTGGCAGTTTTAGCCTTCCTCTATGACCTTCTTATACCACTCAACTGCCTCTTCGAATGTCATTAGATTTTTCAGTTCCTCATCGAGATTGCTCGGTGAAACCACTATGAGCCAGCCTTCCCCGTATGGATCCTCATTGATTATATGCGGATTTCCGCTTACTTCCTCATTGACCTCCTCGACCTTTCCACTTACCGGGGATACGAGGTCAGATACTGACTTAACAGACTCCACAGTTCCGTAGGGTTCTCCTTGAACGACCTCATCCCCGACATTTGGGAGTTCGGTGAATACTATCTCCTTCAGTTGCTTTTGGGCGTAATCTGTGATTCCGATGCGGACCTTTCCATTCTCGATCTTCACCCATGCCCAATCCTTAGAGTAGTAGAGCCCCTCTAAAATCTCGTAGTCATCAACCTTAACCAATCGCCACCACCTTGCTAAGATAAAAGGGTAAAAGACTGCTTTAAGGTTAACGGATCAGCGGGTAAGAGGTTAAGCCTTAACCTATCACATCCGTATCCTCGGCCAGCCTTCTGGCTGAATCCCACGTGAGAGGCTTCTCATTCAGAATCGTGTATCTTTCAGGCCTGACCTCTCGGGCCTTAACGAGAGCCTCAATTATACAATCATCGTCTACTCCAATGTCACTTGCATGGGTGGGGGCGCCAATCCTCCTCAGGGTATCTCTGATCTTCTCCCAATCTAAACCGTGGAGGGCCGCCATCATTATAGTTCCTAAGCCACACTGCTCACCGTGCAATCCATGATTTGGCGCTATAAGGTCTAGGGCATGACTGAATAGATGCTCGGATCCGCTGCATGGTCTGCTCGTTCCCGCAATGCACATCGCGACGCCGCAGCTCACTAGGGCCTCAAGTAGAACTCTGACTCCCTCCTCGGATCCAGGCTTGATGAGATCGGCGTTATCGATTATGTGTTTTGCACTCATTGAGGCTAGGCTTGAGGCATACTGGCCATAATACTTCTCCTTCTTCCTCTCGTATGCCAATTTCCAGTCTCTGGTTGATGTGATCTTTGATATTACGTCTCCACATCCGCTTGCTGTGAAGCGGTATGGCGCATCCATTATGATTGACGTATCGGCTATTACTGCTATCGGAGATTGAGCCTTAATAGAGTATGGTCTGCCAGTTCCCTTTATTGAAGCGAACGGGCTTGCCATGCTATCATGAGAGGCCGTCGTTGGAATGCTGATGAATGGCACGTTCTGATTTGCCGAACTGAGCTTGGCAATATCGATCTTTGTCCCTCCACCTACTCCAAATACTACTTCAGGCTCACATCTCCTTATCTTCTCTTCAGCCTTTTTAACATCCTTCATAGTTGGTGATTGAGAGGAAACTATGTGACAACAAACCTTCAATCCTTCATTTTGCAGTATATCCATTACTTTTTGTCCAGCGATGCGGAGGGTCTTCGTTCCCGTGATGATTATAGCCTTCCCTGCGAATCCTAGTGAACTGCATACGTCACCCACCAAATTGAGACTTCCCTTGCCAACTATGACTTCTCTCGGGAGATACATGCGGTGAAGATTAAGACTCAAATACTATCATCTCTTTAATCATAAGTTTCATAGGCTGTAATTTAAGTATTTCAATTAAGCCTTTAGGATTCATCATCCGAACGATTTAAATCTAACCTTTTATTATTCCTCTCTGAACATTTCACATCTCTATTATGAGCATGACTGGTTTGAGTGGGAGGAGCATAAATTCTGGGGAAAAGCATAACATGCCGAAGGGAATAGATGAATTGACGTTTAAAGGAACAACTACGATAGGGGTTATAAGTAGAGAAGGGGTCATCTTAGCCTCAGATACGAGGGTTACGATGGGCTCCCTCATAGTTCATAAGAGGGGGAAGAAGATCTTTAAGGTAGATGACCATTTAGCTATGACCATTGCCGGGGTAGTTGCCGATGCACAGAAGGCAGTTGCAATCTTAAGGGCGAATGCCAGAATATATCGCATCCAGAGGAGAAACGCTATCCCCGTAAAGGCAGCTGCCCGTCTACTTGCAAATCTCCTATTCTCATATCGTCTTTTCCCATTAATGACGCAGATAATTATTGGCGGAATTGACGATTATGGTCCTCACATTCTCTCTATAGATCCATTTGGAAGTATAACAGAAGAAAAGTATGTTGCAACCGGATCTGGATCACCAGTAGCCTACGGGATTCTAGAGGAGAGATTTAGGGAGGAATCCTCTCTCCGGGAACTGCTACCCGTAGTCTGCCGGGCTTTACGATCCGCGATGAAGAGGGATGTTGCTACTGGAGATGATCTTGAGGTTGCTGTAATCGACAAGGATGGTTATCGCGAATTAAGCATCGAAGAGAAAAATAGGATACTTGAGGTCCTATGAGCAGCAGACGGAGAAAAGGAGAAAACTTGAAGAGAACGCATTCATCGGCTAATAGGCAAGTTGAGATTAGGCAGATTATACTAGAGCATATTCCCAAAGACGCTGAGATCACAAAGGTCGAGTTTGAAGGACCATCACTTGCGATCTATACGATGAAGCCGGAGATCAGGATCACGCATAACAGGGTAATCACAGATATGGTCGGCATAATCAAGAAGAGGATAGTTGTGCGGTCGGATCCTCAGGTGAGAATGAATGAGAATGAGGCGAAGAAGGTAATAATGAGCATCATTCCACCTGAGGCTGAAGTCACGAATATACTCTTTGATCCGGCATTAGGGGAGGCCATAATAGAGGCTAAGAAGCCCGGTCTCGTTATTGGAAAGAGCGGAATCAACCTGCAAGAGATCGTCTTGAAGACCCGTTGGATACCGAGGGTGCTGAGAAGTCCGCTGATGAGATCAAAGATAGTGATGCATATTCGCCATTTATTATATTCACGAAGTAAGGAGAGGGAGAGGATACTACGTAATGTCGGCGAGAGGATATTCAGGCCTCTAGTCTATAATGTAGGCGATGTTAGGATAACGATGCTTGGAGGGGCGAGGGAGGTCGGCCGATCATCCATCCTCGTCGAGACCAGAGAGAGTAAGGTTCTATTGGACTGTGGGATCAATCCTGGTTCAATGAGGCCTTTTGAAGCCTTTCCACGCTTAGATGCTGATCAATTCGATACAAGCTCTCTCGATGCTGTTGTAATAAGTCATGCACACCTAGATCACTGCGGCTTCCTCCCATTTCTATACAAGTATGGCTACGACGGGCCGACATACTGTTCTGATCCAAACTTAAGCTTGATGACCCTTCTGCAGCTTGATTACTTAGATGTCCTTTCGAAGCAAGGTCTTCCACTCCCATATGACCAGAAGGACGTTCGAAGCGCTGTATTGCATACGATACCTTTGCGCTTCGGCGTCGTTACGGATATAGCTCCGGACATACGCTTAACACTTCATAACGCTGGTCACATATTGGGTTCATCGATAATACATCTTCATATTGGAGAGGGATTCCACAACATAGTTTATACCGGAGACTTCAAGTATGGAAAGACCATGCTACTTGAGTCAGCATCAACTAACTTCCCACGAGTCGAGACCGTAATAACTGAGAGCACATATAGTGCTCCGGAGGATATCATGCCATCCAGGATGGAGGCGGAGAAGAATCTTGTTTCAATAATTAATAAGACCTTAAGTCGGGGCGGTAAGGTTCTGATTCCGGTTCCAGCTGTCGGAAGGGCACAGGAGATCATGCTTGTCCTTAATGAGCACATGAGGCAGGGCGATCTCATGGAGGCTCCCATCTTCATTGAGGGAATGATCTCGGAGGCTACGGCCATACACACCGCGTATCCAGAATACCTATCTAGGGAGGTTAGAAATGCCATAATCAATCAGGGACTAAATCCATTTGAGTCTGAATATTTCACGGTTGTTGAGCATCCGAGTGCAAGGGACGAGATAATTGAGGGGCCTCCGAGCATAATAATCGCCACTTCTGGGATGCTTGAGGGAGGGCCGATAATCGAGTATTTCCAGAATCTAGCCAGTGATAAACGGAATTCTATAGTCTTCGTGAGCTACCAGATTGAGGGGACGTTGGGGAGAAGGGTGCAGAAGGGAATTCCCGAGGTCTCAATAATAAATTCCGAGGGGAAGATTAAAGTTATAAAGTGTAGCTTAGAGGTTCATACTGTTGAGGGTTTCTCCGGCCACTCGGATAGGAGACAATTGATCAGCTATTTACGTAGGCTTTCTAAGCCTGAAAACATAATCGTATGTCATGGCGAGAGGTCTAAAAGCATAGGACTCGCCGAATACCTATCTAGGAAATATAAGGTTAATGCTGTGGCTCCGGATATTCTTGAGACCGTTAGGCTTAAGTAGTCTCTCCCCTCCATATCCTTACGAATGGAGGAGTTAATACTATTCTTTCCTTTCCAAGCCGGGCGATATCGCCATCTATCTGCTGAGTAAACTCGTAGAGTTCATTAACGGCTTTCTTTACATCTTCAGCATCCTTCTCAGCTAGCGGCCCAAGCCTCAGAATGATTATATTTCCAGATCTAACTTCATCTTTTATATCGTCCAACTCATCAAGGGACTTTAGGACCCAAGCCTTAACGTATATCTTTTCCCGGGAAATATCGGGTTTTACAGCCTTCAAGTTTCCAATTAATCTTTCATTTGAAGAATCGACTATGTCTTTCTCTTCGGCCCTTTTACCAAGTATCCTCCCAATAATATCTCCAAACTTCGATTCTGACAATTGCTTATCTCCCTAAAAATGAGAGGGAACTCACATCTTAAAAGTTTAGCGGAGCATAGTCATTATTATATCCCAGATCTCATCGCCTACGTAATGTAGATTCTTAAAGACCTTACCCTTCCTAGCAACTTTCACGCCTTCAGAGCCAACTAGTGCCTGCGCAATCGCTATTGGCCGTCTATTCCGTTCATCAACAACCGCGACTAAAGCCTTTTCCTTGAACTCTCCATTGATATCGATTATCCCCGGCGCCATCACATCAGCTCCATTACAGATATGGGGGACAGCGCCCATATCAACTATTACCTTTGGGAGGCAATCCACATATTCCTTAAAGAGCAGGGTTGGAAAGATTATGTCTCCGAGGGATGCTAAGAGGGGTTTATCATTTAATAGGTATATCTTCTCCTCTTCCATTTCTATGATCTCTATTTTGGGCTTTGATCCAAACTTCTCCTCCGCATTTATGCTGAGAGCCTCAGATATCCTATTTAAAAGGATTCTTCTATCTCTCTTTCTTATCGAGAGACGCTTAATATTCTTGCGCATAAATTTTAAAGGGAAACGTAAGACATATAAGCTTGTGGGTCTCTGATAAACAAAAAGAGACTTGGATAAGGGTTCAAAATGGCAGTTCAAATACTTGAGGAGAGTCTGGGCAAGATCGTCTTGATAAAGCTTAGAGGCGGAAAGAGCATAAGGGGACTGCTTAGAGGGTATGATCAACACTTAAACCTCGTATTAGATAAGGCTGAGGATGTAACTGATAGCGAGAACGTGAAGGAGCTCGGCTTAATAATCGTTCGAGGAGACAACGTTGTGATGGTCTCTCCGCCACCGAGGTGATTATGAATGACTAAGGGAACGCCTTCATTTGGGAAGAGGATGGGAAAGACTGTTCATATACGCTGTAGGCGATGCGGCAGGAGAGCATACCATGTCAGGAAGAAGAGATGCGCAGCATGCGGCTTCGGGGCTTCAACGAAGATTAGACGGTATTCTTGGCAGACTAAGAAGGTAACGACAAGAAAAAGGCTCATCTAAATCACAACCTTTAAAACAGAAATGTTTTTAAATTTATATGCTGGAGTTTCAGCGAGATCAATGCGGGATGAGAGATGGTCAGAAAAGCTAGGATAAAACTGACAAGCACAGATTACGTGAAGCTTGAGAGTGTATGTAGGGAGCTTAAGGAGATAGCCGAGAAGAGCGGGGTTAAGGTGAATGGTCCAGTTCCGCTTCCGACGAAGAGGCTGAGAGTTCCCGTTATGAAGAGCCCATGCGGAGAAGGGACGAAGACTTGGGACAGATGGGAATTGAGAATTCATAAGAGACTATTGGATATTGATGCTGAAGAGAGAGTTATGCGTAGGATAATGAGGATGCGTGTTCCAGAGGAAGTCTTCATAAGCATTGAACTTATATGATCAGGTAAGTTCCGCTCTTCTTATGCTTCGCTAACATTATTCTCTTATGGATTCCAGAGCGGCCGCGTCTTGCTTAAATTTAGAGTATGAAGAGCACCGATAAGAGGATTATAGATATTATGAAAGCGGCGGCCCATACTGGCTTATTCCACCAGAAAACCTTTGAGCCGTCAAATATGCCTATTGGGATCAAATTGAATGCTGATATCCACGCGCTTAGGATCGCTCCTCTCAGGAGTATTATCCTCGATAGTCCCGCTGAAAGCAAATAAGCGATGATGAATAGCAGAGATGATATTATTATGTTCACTAATGGTCCAGAGAGGGATATCTTCCCAACTATTCTCTTATCGGCAATCCCGGAGATCATAACCGCTCCGGGAGAGACTATCTTTATGATTGGAGAGAAAACCGATATTAGAGTTAATATCATTCCAATCGTGTTAAGTCTGAATTCCGCCCATAGACCAAAATGTTTAGCCGTCATTTTATGTGCCAATTCATGGGCCATGAATATGAGCATGAAGAGCATCGATGAGCCTATTATCAACGCTGGGATGCCTATCATCCATAACCTCCATATTGGACCAAACATTGATAATCCGACGGCCATAACTGTAACTGACCCTACTGTTAAATGGATGATCTCGGTTCTACTCGTCCACCTCTCCTTCACGGGCTGAAATGGATATTCTGGTATTCCTCTGAACTCGGCCTCCTCAAGCTCTTCCGTGCTTCTTCTCTCTATTGATGGAGGTGGCCTGATCCTCGCCTTCCACAATTCTGGACATTCATGATTCTCTGGAAGTCTATGATCCTCGCAGAAGTATTCGCCGCAGAATGGACATTTAAATGGAAGTATGACCTCCTTGCCGCAGTAGTGACACTTCAAGTTCCATCAGCATCCTCTTGAAAATTTAATACGGAATGGACAAACTTAATTGTTTTGATGCCTATATTATGATTCGCTTAATAAATGATGTGGTTGGAGAGGCCTTGGTGGATTCTAATGGGAAGATCCCAGTGATACTTGATACTGATATAGGCTCAGATATCGACGATACATGGGCCTTAACGTTCCTTCTGAAATCTCCGGAGCTGAAGCCTAAACTGATCCTAACGGAGACTGGAAATACTACCTATCGGGCTAAGATCGTCGCCAAGATCCTCGAGAGATCAGGTTACTCGGATATTCCAGTCGGCATAGGGATCCATCAAAGCGATGATGTCGGCCCACAGCAACCATGGGCGGAGGACTATGAGATCTCAGATTATCCAGGAACAATCTACGAGAATGGAGTTGACGCACTTATAGAGACAATAATGGGATCTCCGGAGCCTATCACGCTGATATGCACTGGTCCCCTAACGAACATTGCTGCCGCCCTCGGGATCGAGCCCAAAATAGCCAATAAGGCGAGGTTTGTCGGCATGCAAGGATGCCTATATAAGAGCCCTCCGGGATACGGTGGGGGAGATGGCGGAGTGGTCGCCGAGTATAATGTAAGGGCTGATCCAAGAGCATGCATGAAGGTCTTTTCTGCTCCATGGGACGTGACCATAACCCCGCTGGATACCTGCGGATTCGTCAGGTTGAAGGGCGAAAGATACAGAAAGATACTTAAATGCGAAGATCAATTAGTCAGGGATCTCACGGAGAACTATAAGATTTGGCTTAAGAGCCGTAACGAAGACTGGATGGAAACATTCAAGACTCAAAGTTCAATCCTATATGATACTGTAGCCGTCTACCTAGCATTCTCAGAGGAACTCCTAGTCATGAGGGATCTCGGCGTGAAGGTAACCGAGGACGGCTACACGCTAGTATCCGAAGAGGCAAGGAAGATACACTGCGCAATAGAATGGAAGGATCTAGAGGCATTCAAGGATCTCATAGTGGAGAGGCTGACTGGACAAGGATAAGTTATGGGAACGAATAAATCTAAGGAAATCCTAAAATAGGCAGATAATAGCCTAAATTTTGTTTAGAAGCCGGGGTGGCCGAGTGGATAAGGCGCAGGCCTTGAGAGCAAGGCTAAGAGAGCCTGTGGCCCCTTGCGGGCCTCATGGGTTCGAATCCCATCCCCGGCGCCAAATAAAAATCGTGAATTATGGTTTAGTAAATCATAGATCCTTATC
>CAZDRE010000025.1:0-15676 GCA_964508155.1 uncultured Candidatus Bathyarchaeia archaeon | reverse complement strand
CTGGAGACGGCCCCTTCGCATGGGTTCTCCCCTCAACGAGATTTAAGCCGCATGACATGGAGGCATATAAAGCCTTCGTTAAGGCTCTTGTTGAGCGCTACGATGGCGACGGAGTCAACGACATGCCCGGACTGAAGAGACCAATAAAATACTGGGAAGTCCTAAATGAGCCTGAAGCCCAATCCATAGGGAAGGATGGACGCTTGAAGTGCTTCTTCCAAGGAGACGCCTCAGACTTCTATGATCTCCTAAAAGCCACGTATGAGGCCATAAAGGAGGCTGATCCGGAAGCGACGGTCATAATAGGGGGAGCCGCAACCCTGAAGGGTGAGGGGTCAAGAGAGTTCCTAAGGGAAGTCCTCAGGCTCGGCGGAGGCAAATACTTCGATGTAGCGGCGGTTCATAGCTATGGAGATGAGATGGACGACTTCAATGTGGACGAATTGAAGTCCCTTCTGAAAGAATTCAACCTTGAAAAGCCAATATGGGTCACCGAGGTTGGTCCGAAACCGGAAATGAAGAGGAGAGATGACGCCGAATTCGTGAAGGCCGCCGTAAGAGCCTTCGCTCGAGGAGCAGAAGTCCTATTCTTCGACCACGACCCAGGCGTCGTCATGGCCTATATCCTTGGAGATTTCAGCTCCGTGAAGAGGATAGGCGAGGGAACCTACAGATTCGATGTGAACGGAGAGATCGTCTATGTTGTATGGAGCCCGGGGCACATACCAGAGGAGATCTCAGGCGAGGTCTACGTCATCGATATATATGGGAAGGTAAAGCGGATGGATGTCTCTGAGGTCAGGATAACGGAGGAGCCCATCTACATAACTACGAGTAGCAAGATCGCAAAGAGGATTGAGAAGTGTCCGATGGGTGTAGCTCTGCCCCCAAAGGGAGAGAAGCTCCCGCCCCCTGAAGAGAAGGAAAAGAAGAAAAAGGAGAAGCTCTAACGCCAAGAGATGGGATGCGTTATGCCTTACGGACTGCTCCTTGACAGGATAAAAGCCAGACTTAACACTTCAGAGTTGAAACGATACGCCGCCAAAGCAAGACTCTATTCGGATCTCCAAATTTTCGGTATAATGTAATTGATGAGCACTTCAGATTATCTCCTAACCTTGTAGATCAGTGATATTTATCATCTCGTTCTTTTTCTTGAGGATCGACGTTCCCTCGCACTTGTATGGAACTTCTATAATGTCGGATATTGTGGCGGCCACATCTATTATCTCAGCGCGTCTTAGGATCTTGCCCCTAAATTCCTCATCTAAGGCTCCGCCTGAGATCATGAATAATGTTCTGCGAGGCCCGCCTGAGTATTGGCCTGTGCTTCTGTCATTCTCGAAGTCCCACACTTCGCAGTCGTATGGCGCCGGGTGGTCGCAGCACCAATTCGCAGTCTTAACCCCCATGTTATGGGCTACGGTGCAGGCTGCATGATATCCATGATCCGACGCTAAGATCAGGAATGTATCATCCCAGAAGCCCTTCATCTTCAGGAAATCGATTATGTCCCCCAATAGCGAATCTAAATGGAGCATATAGCTATGCTTTGAGGATCTAATGTGCGGATTTACCTTCTGATATGATGGACAATGGGAGACGGCATCCATGACTGGAAAATATACGTAGATGAGGTTCCACTTCTCATGGCTACTCAGATAGGGCTTGGCAAATCTATGCCATACCTCATCGTCCGGGTGATAGGCGGATAGGGCGATCGGATATCCAGCCGTATAGAAGTATCCCGGAGCTATCCAATGATCCGTAGTGAAGCATGCCGGATGCACCCTCTCCGGATCGTAGTGCTGGGCATACTCAAAGAGGCCTATAGGACCAGGGTTATCTTCTGTTCTCGGATAGTATGACCAGCCTCCCCTACTCGTCCAGTATGGATCGGCATCATATCTTCCAGTTGCCAGATACTTCATCGCGTGGGATGTATCACAGATTCCCATATTCCAGGCGAAGCAGAATATCCCCTCCTCAATGAGCCTCTTGAAGTTCGGTATGTAACCGAGCATCGCATAATCCCAAACGTTGACTGGAGGTATATCATCCACGACCTTAACATTCTCAGCCCAGTGTCCAGCCAGCTGATCTATCACGAGAAGAAAAACCCTAACCATCACTCTCATCTCCTGAATGATGGCAAATACTGCATACTCGCATATTTAAGCTTTAATCCCAGCGGGGCTGGAGATGAAGGAATGAGCTGACATGATATGGGCTGTTCGCCGTCATGCCGCTTTAAGGCTTTTTAGGCAGGACTGCTCCAAACATAACTCGCGGCTAATCGAGTCTTCCTTAAGGTGAATGTAGGGAGGATGAGCAGTATCATCGAGTTCAAAGATGAAAAATAAGTTTATAATTATGAGGCATGGCAGACTCCCGTAAGATTGGATTATTTGAGCGACTATTTATGCGCTCGGGGAACTCTTAAATCAGTCATATCCCAATTTATAGATGGGATCTGAGAGGATATGTCACTCTCACGTTTAGATGCTTACTTCCCAAAGGAATATAATCAAAGGAAGACCGGTGGAGAAGAGGCTAGAGGAGCTGAGGAGAAAGTCGATGAGGAAACCCCAAAGAATCTTCCACCATCCTACTTCATCTCAGCAACCTATGATGGCGCTACTAAAAAGGCATGCATAAAGCTTTACGAGCCGAAATCCAAGAGGATCTATAAGTGGTATGATAATACGGGGCATAAGCCATACTGCCTAACTAACCTCACCCCAGAGGAATTGATGAAGATACCTAAGATAGCCGAGCATCCTGGACTTGATAGGCTGGAGGAAATAGAAAAGTATGATGCACTTAACGATAGAAAGATAAAGGTCACGAAGATCATCGTGAATGATCCTCTCTCGATTGGAGGTAGAGCGAGGGGCTGTATTAGGGATATAATTCCAGAGGAGTATCCGAGGATCTTCGGATCCGAAAAGACTCCCAAAGTATGGGAAGCGGCAATCAAATACTATCAATGCTACATTTACGATAGAGAACTGCTTCCCGGAATGCTCTATGAAATAAGGAATGGCGAGCTCGTCCAGGCGATTGATGAGGAAGCCGAGGAGAACATAAAGCGCATTCTTCAGTCGGCCTTCAAAGATGAGCCGGAGGATTTAATTCCATACTTGGAGTCTTGGATAAGACTTCTCGAGTATCCGGCCTGCGAGATGAGGCGAGTTGCGCTTGACATAGAGGTGTATTCTCCAATTGCGACGAGAGTTCCGGATGCTGAGGAAACGCCGTACCCGATCATCTGCGCGTCCCTCGTAGATTCCGACGGAAAAAGAACGGTCTTCCTCTTAAAAAGGGAAGACATGAAGGGAGATGAGAAGGTAGATCTCCCGCAGGATGTGGAGGTCAAGTTTTATGACTCTGAAAGAGATATGCTTAGGGATCTCTTTAAGGTCATAGATGAATATCCATTCGTGATAACATTTAATGGAGACGACTTCGACCTCAGATACATCTATCACAGGGCTAAAAAACTGGGTTTTCAGAGGGACGAAATCCCAATTGAACCTGGGCAGAGAGTCTATCTGCTCAGGAATGGCATACACATAGACCTATACAAGTTCTTCTTCAACAAGTCAATTCAGGTATATGCGTTTTCCCAGAAGTATCGGAACGTAACGCTAAATGAAGTTGCAACTGCGATTCTGGGAAAGCCGAAGCTGGAAATCTCAAAGCCCATATCAGAGCTCACATACTCTGAATTGGCGGCTTACTGCCTAAACGATGCGGAGATAACATACGGCTTAACAGCGTATGATAGCGATCTAGTCATGAAGCTCCTTCTTGTTCTGACGCGCATAAGTAAGATGCCAATGGAGGACGTGAGCAGACAGGGAGTTTCACGTTGGATTAGGAGTTTCATGCAGTATGAGCATAGAAGATCGAATATGCTCATACCGAACAGGGAGGACATAATTGCAGTTAAGGGAGAAACGGCGACGACGGCGATAATTAAGGGGAAGAAGTATAAGGGTGCAATAGTCGTTCAGCCAGTTCCAGGAGTCCACTTTAACGTCGCCGTAATGGACTTTCAGAGCCTATACCCCTCAATAATAAAGGTCTACAATTTAGGCTATCAATCCGTTAGATGCCCACATGAAGAATGCAGAGACAATAAGGTTCCGGGAACCCCCCACTGGATATGCAAGAAGTATAGAGCGCTTGAAAGCGCATTGATAGGCTCACTCAGAGACTTAAGGGTTTACTGGTATAAGATCAGAGCCAAGGACAAGTCTCTCCCCGAGGTTAAAAGAAACTGGTATGATGTTATTCAGCGCGCATTGAAGGTTATTCTCAACGCATCATACGGAGTATTTGGGGCTGAAACATTTGATCTATACTGTCCGCCCGTCGCTGAGGCAACGGCGGCCATAGGAAGAGAGGTTATAACACAGACAATCAATAAGGCCAAGGAATTGGGAATTCAGGTTCTCTACGGAGATACGGATAGCCTATTCCTTAAGGATCCATCTCCAGAGCAGATCAGGATGCTCTCAGAATGGTCGGAGAAGACTCTGGGCATGGAGTTGGATGTCGATAAAATATACAGGTATGCTGTGTTGAGCTCGAGAAAGAAGAATTATCTGGGGGTCTTAGAGGATGGAACCGTGGATGTCAAGGGATTAACTGGCAAGAAGAGCCACATACCGCGCTTCATAAAGAAATACTTCGATGAGATGGAGAATAGACTCGCTAAGGTTAAGAGTCCAGCGGACTTCGAGGAGGCAAAGGAAGATATCAAAAGGATAATTCAGGAATGCTACAATAGGCTTAAGAGACATGAATGGGATGACATAAGCGAATTGGCATTTGAGGTTGTTCTTGGGAAGCCTCCAAAGGCATATACTAAGACAACGCCTCAGCATGTGAAGGCGGCACGTCAACTAGAGAAGAGGGGAATCGAACTAAAGGCTGGAGACCTAATAAGATTCGTGAAGGTAACGAAGAATCCTTATGTTAAGCCCGTTGAACTTGCAACGGATGAGGAGATAGACACTGAGAAATACATTGCATATCTACAATCGACGTTCGATCAGGTTTTAGATGCGCTTGGATTAGAGTTCGAGAAGATAATCGGATTAACGAGGCTTGAGCAATTCCTATAAAAATGGATTCTCCAGTATTGGGAGACTATGGGGGAGCATGATCATTGATGCCGACCGTCGCCTTAGTCAAGTCTGAAGGCCACTACCAAGGAGTATTCGAGGCTCTTAGGCTCATCGAGAATGATATCAAAGAGAGCATCAAGGGGAAACGGAGGGTCCTCATAAAGCCTAACTTCGTCTCAACCAGTAGGCAGCTGGCGGCCACGCATGTAGACGCCGTAAGGGCAGTTCTGGACGTAATATCAAAGTATCACTCTGGAAGAATAATCATAGGTGAGGGGCCTGCATCTTCAAGCTTGAGGAGCGGACTGATAAATTACGGCTACTTAAAGCTTCAGGACGAATATGACGTCGAGTTTGTTGATCTAAATGAGGATGACCACGTCGAGTTGGAGGCTTACGACTCAGAGCTTAAGCCCATGAAGCTCAGAATGTCAAAGACGCTTCTTGAGAGCGATTATAGGATCTCAGTTGCCCTCCCGAAAACTCACGATTGCGTCATAGTCACCTTGTCAATAAAGAATGTAGTTGTTGGGGGCCTCGTCAGAGGAGAGAAGAGCAGGATACATCAGGGATATAAAGCGATTAATATGAGCATAGCGGAGCTGGCTAAGCATGTTATGCCTAATCTGGCGGTCATAGACGGCTTTATGGGCATGGAGGGAAGAGGGCCAGTCTCAGGGGATCCCGTTAGATTGAAGGTTGCAGCCGCTAGTCTATACCCAGTCTCGCTGGACGCTGTCATTTGTAAGGTTATGGGGTTTGATCCTCTTGATGTAGGATACCTATACTACTTAGATAGATGGGGAATCGGAGTTGCAGACGTAAATCGGATCAGGGTGGTCGGAGAATCCATAGAGGGCCTCGCCAGAAAGTTTAGGCCCCACCCGAATTTTAAGAATATGCTGAGGTGGAGGTGAAGGATGGTGAGAATATTCTCCATATATGATAATCAGAAGCCTATAGAGCGTGTGGTGAATGAAAATGAATTCTCAAGCATACTCTTCATAAATGTTCATTATTATAGGCCTGGCGAGAGCCACACGATCCACACTCACGAAGACCGCGAGGAGATATTCATCTGCTTTCAGGGTAGAGGAACAGCCATCACGGATGAGGGAGAGATCAAAATCTCACGTGGAGACGTATTGATCTTTAAGCCCGGAGAGAGCCACGGCTTCGAATCAGACGAGGTTGACCCATTAGCGTACATATGCATAGCCATAAAAGAGAAGTGAAGCCCAAAAGCCTTATTTTCTTGACTTAGCAATCTCCGAGATGCCAAGTCTACTAATCGTCAATAGCAGTGCGTATCCAATAATGGCTATTGCAACAAGGCTACTTCCAGTTATGCTTATTATCATCACGGCCCAAACTGGCAGAAATGCTAAGCCTATCTCTGGAGCGGGGACGAAAAGCCAGAGGTAGCCGCCTACGATCACGCCTATAATGATTGATCCGATGATGCATCCGATTAGCCTGTGATCCTTCAGTCTGAATATCGTGTAGGCGGCGATTAAATTCGCTATTGACCCCAAGATTATGTCCGTTGGGTTTAAGAAGCCAAACGCCATCATTCCGCCTATGAGATTCCCAATAAAACATCCCAAGGTGACTCCCCATATCCATGGCCATCCGAAGAGAGCCGCAAGTGGAATGATGCAGTCTGCTATTCGCAGCTGAATAGGCCCAAAGGAGATCTGAGCCAAAAGTATTAGAAGCACGGCATAAAGGGCTGCTGAAAGAGCAGTTAGGCTGATCTCTCTAACATCCAAATATTCCACCTCCAACCCGGGGTTTATAAGGCGGAACGGGTGGAGGACCACTCACCCGCCTTGCGGAAAAGAAAACAAGGAGAACCTATATAATCTTTTTCCCGATTCAATTATCTCTGACCCTCGATCCATCCTGATAGAAGAGAGCAGTGATGAACCAACGGATCATAGATGGTCTCGTAGAGAGGATCTATGAGGTTGCGAAGAGCATAGAAGACGATGCTCTTGGAATAGCATTCTCAGGGGGAGTTGATAGTTCAACACTTGCGGTTGCATGTAGAGGATTGAAAAGGGAGGTTACGCTGTTAACGATAGCATTTCCAGAAAGCAGTGACATTGACATCTCCAAGGAGACTGCTGAAGAATTGGGGTTGCCGCTGATCTGGAGGAGCATCCCCCTCGAAACCCTAGAGGAGGGGATAAAGACAGTTCTCGGCATAATAAGATTTGACAGGCTGGCTCTTCTAGAGAACTGCGTCTGCTTCTACTATGTATTTGAAGCTGCCTCTGAAGCCGGAATAAGAACTGTCTTATCCGCTAATGGGATGGATGAATTATTCTGTGGATACGACCTCTACAGGAAGTACTATGGAGATGAAAAGGCTCTAATGAGGGTTATGGGCATGCTGGTTGAGACGGCTAGGAGGGATAAGGCTGAGGTGGATAAGATCGCGGAGCTCTGGAACGTAAATTATGAGTGTCCATTCCTGTTTGATAAATTCGTGGAATACGCGATGGGCATACCCTTGGATTATAAGATTAGGAGCAAAGACGACTACTTGAGGAAGCATGCTCTCAGGGAGGCGGCACTAAGGATGGGCGTTCCGGAATCGGCTGCTATGAGAAGAAAGAAGGCCTTCCAATATAGTTCGGGCATACATAAGGCTATAAGGAAACTTGCAAGGAGAAGGGGATACACGAGAGGGAAAGCGAAGAAATTAGGATACAGCGGTGGGATAGAAGCTTACATAGAAAGCCTGAAGTCTCAGATAGAATCTACAGGCTAGGTATTGTCCATTCTGCTTATTGAGCCTCCGCCGGGCGGAATGAACCTCTGGATCTCATCTAAAGGAATCTTCAGTAGGGACTTACGTGCTTCCCCGCTGAGCATCCTAGCCAATAAATCCCTTATCTGCTTGGCTAACTCGCCGCTTGACTTATCCCCCGGATGAATCTTCACGTATATGCCCGTGTGCTTGGCGATAGCTGATGGTGGGCCGCCAATAATCCGTATTCCCTCATCCTCAACTAAAACCCCTATAGCAACCTCTAAGGGAACATTTCTAATGTAATTTCTTGTCCCATAGATCATAAACGCTCCCCTCGACAGATACTCGCCTGAGGGCGGAGACTTGCTGACCTGCTCAGGCTTAACCCAATAGACATGTATTGAGCCCAATCCTTCCCTCCAAGCCCTAGAGTAGGATCCCGCGAACTGGGCAGCCTCGAAGATCGTTACTTCAGAAGGCTTGCCGCCGCGTGTCTTGAGCAGGACGAATGGCGCGCCTGGAATCTCGGCGTGAAAGACGAGATCCTCGGGCTCCATATACTTTTTAATGAGTATTTCATTCTGTATTCTGTCTCTGCCGCCTATCACTAGAAAGCCCTCGGATGAGCGGAACCATCTGAATCGCTCATACCATTCTCTCCTGATGATCCTAATCGGCAATTCTGCTTTCTCCGTTTCCTCGGCTCCTCGACTCCTTATATCCTCAATCTTAGCCTTCGTTTCCTTCATAGCCTCCTCTGCGCCCCTAGCCCTCCTCTCAGCCTTCTTCGCCAATTCATAGTATCTCGCAGCGTTCTCCTGAGCTGAGGCTTTCAGGTCGAGATCAAACGTTAAATCATCTACTGAGATCCTAAGCGTCATAGCCTTCGGATTTATACCCCTGAAGTATGCCGCTGGCACCCTAGACTCTTTCATCAGCGATTCAGAGATCTCATTCCAGCTCTTCCCAGCTCTCTTCTCAGCCATTATCCTCTGCATTAAGAATTGAATCTCATTTAAGTGAAGATAGATCGCATCTCCTATCCTCCTGTAAATCTCAGCTCTCCTCGTAGATTCTTTTATGGCTCTCTCCTGTTCCTCGAGTATCCGCTCAAGCCTTTTTATCTGCTCCTCAGCTGTCCTTCTAGCTTTTAGAGCATCCTTCTCAACGATGTATCTCGTATAGAACTCGTCAAGGGCTTCATTGAAGCTCCCAAAATTGATGGTCTTCATATCCGAGTATTTCCTCATTTTTATTGGGGATACATCTATCCATCTTCCATTCTCGTCGAGGTATACGCTTGGAGTTTCATTCTCAACTGAGAACTCAGAGACTAGATCCATTAGGCTTTCATATATGCGGTTTAACTCGCATCCCTTGAGTTCCGATGATGGCATATTCTTGTCTACTCCGGCACGTGCAAGTATCTCCTCCGCATATTTCCCTCCGATGCCAAAAGCTCTCACGATTGAGCGGACAACCTCAAGGCGACCGTTAACCCTTAATTCTTCGAGATCCTCCCTACTGATGCTTCGGGGATCCTTACCTTTAGGAGGCGGATACTTGAAAGTTTCCCCTCGAATAATATTCCTATCCCTCATCCTCCTGTAGGTTAGCGCATGCAGAATCCTATTCTCAGAATCAACCAGTATTATGTTTCCATCTCCGAATAGCTCGACGATCAATCGGTATTCTCCTGATTTAGAGCTAATCATCAATTCGACTATACGTTCAAAATCGTATTGTCGAATCTCCCTTATCCTACCGTTTCTCAGGTATTTTCTGAGGGCCATGCAGAAGTTCGAGGGTTTAGACGGCCTCTCAAAATCGTAGGCTGTTACGTGAAGCTCAACTCCAGCCTCTATTATAAGATTGGTCTTTGGCTCCCCACGTTTGCGAAGCTTTAAAAGGAGCATCTTATCATTTAACTGATAAATATTGCTAATTAGGGAGTCCTTGACAGCCGTGTTAAGCTCAGCCGTTATAACGGCTATATCAAGACTACTCAATCCGCTCAATACATATACACCTGGTAGATAGTAAATTGGAGCCGCTAGACATAATTTATATGGTTAGGGGTTTCCTCGGAGCATTAACGGCCATCATATGCTTACTCCTAAAGGTAGGCGATATAATCACGGCGGCTGGAATAGCCATAATAATCTATTGGAGCTCGGATAGGATATTAAAGCAGATATTCATCGGGAAGGTCGATAGATCCGAAGTGACGAAGACTGGAATAGGCATATTCGTCATCACCTGGATCTTTCTTTGGATACTCCTTTATACGCTAATTAAGAGCCTTCTGGGTTAGCATCTTTTTGAGCTTCACCTGCTCTTTTGACGGTGTCGATTATTACCCGCATGAAGTCGGTAAGCGCTGAGAAGTATCCTCTGTCATACTCCGCATGGAATCTGCCTCTCGCATTCCTCTTAAAGTCTTCATAGTGCCTCTTTAATGCTGAGATATCATTTAAGTCGAGATTGCAGAAGAACTCATAGGATCCGCTGCTGCCCGATTTGAAGGATAAGACTATGCCGTTCAGAGCATCTAAGTATCCTCTATTAAACTCTCTTCTTCCATCGTCCTCCGCCATTCTCGCACGTATCCTCTCGAGGATCCTCTCGGCCTCAGCGAATTTCCGTTCCCTTATTAGCTGGAAAAAGCGGGTCATTAGGACTAATGGAACGCTCAATTCATCCTATCTCTCCTCATCTTCCTCAACATCCTCAATGCCATTCTCCGTTATCCTGAAGATGCACTCCCCCTCCGGCAGATATGGACTTGAGACTAAACGGGCGATCCTGACGGGGCCTCTCCCAGCCTTTCTCAGGTATATCCTTGTGTGGCTGGTATGCGCGACTATATGTCCGCCTATCGGTCTAATTGAGTCTCCGAAAAAGACGTCAGGGCTCGACATTACCTGATTCGTGACGACCGCCGCTGCGTTAAATGCCCTGGCGAGGCGGATGAGCTTATGCATGTGCTGATTCAGTTTCTGCTGCCTTTCCGCTAGGCTCTCCCTTCCAATATATTCGCTTCTGAAATGTGATGTTAACGAGTCTATAACTATCAGCCTGATATTATTCTCTTTTATGACCTTATCAGCATTCTCTAATAGGAATATTTGATGATCAGAGGTGTATGCCTCTGCGAGAATTATATGCTTTAGAACGTCCTCTGGATCTAAGCCCATGTGCCTGGCCATCTGCGATATCCTTTCTACACGAAAGGTGTTTTCCGTATCTATATAGAGCGCTCCTCCATCCAAGCCTCCCTCCTCAACCGATAACTGAACATTAACGCAGAGCTGATGTGCAATCTGACTCTTTCCAGATCCATACTCGCCATAAAATTCAGTTATCGATTGAGTCTCAATCCCGCCTCCTAGAAGAGCGTCAAGCTTCTTACTTCCAGTAGTCAACTTTAATATGTTCTGTCTCTTCACTATCAATTCATCCGCCCTTATGAAGGAGAGCGAACTTGATGCTCTAGCCGCATTGATGATCTGAAATGCCTTCTTCTCGCCTATGCCCGCTTGGGTTAGCTCTCGAACCGTAGCCATAGCGAGAGATTCAACTGTGTGAAAGCCTAGTTCACGCAGTCTATTAGCGATCGAAGGGCCGACGCCCGGGAGATCTTCGATGCGCAGATACTTCTTCTCAGTCATGCCTTTCTCAGTAAAATGTAAATGGAGAAGATATTTAAATTAGACGAAGATGAAATTATCGTTTTAAGCTGGCGGGAAGAAGATTTGAATCTTGAGGGCTTAATTGAAAAATTGACTGTTAATCTTCTTCGTTTGGCGGTAACTAGATTGCCGCCGGACGTCAAAGAAGCCCTGAAGGATGCATATGAGAGGGAGAGGAACCCTAATGGAAGGATACAGCTGAAGGCCATTCTGGAGAATATTAGATTAGCCGAGGAGGAAGGCTTGCCTATCTGTCAAGATACGGGACTGATATCCTTCTATTTAAGGGCTGGATCAAGATTCTGTTGCCTAGAAAAGATAGAAGAGGCTCTTAGGAGGGCAGTTGCAAAGGCTACAGTTCGGATCCCGCTTCGCCCAAACGCCGTAGATCCCTTTACACAAAAGAATACTGGAAATAATACTGGAAGATTCATCCCATATATTCATTGGAGCATTACATCCGGAGATTTTTTGGAGATCACAGTTCTTCCGAAGGGAGGAGGATCAGAGAATATGTGTGCACTGCGGATTCTAAGGCCTTCGGATGGAATTTCTGGATTGAAAAAGTTCGTCCTTAAATGCGTGGTAAACGCTGGCGGCATGCCATGTCCTCCAACGATCATCGGAGTTGGGGTTGGAGGGGGAGCCGACATAGCGATGGATCTAGCCAAAAAGGCTCTCTTGAGACCCCTAAATGAGCCTCATCCGAACCGCGTGATTTCAAGACTTGAGATGGAACTCTTAGATGCGGTGAATAGGACCGGGATTGGGCCTATGGGGCTTGGGGGAGACGTTACCGCTCTAGCTGTGAGGATTGAATATGCACATAGACATCCGGCATCCTATCCAGTTGCCGTTGCATTTCAATGCTGGGCTGCCAGAAGGGCATCTGCAAGGATATACGCCGACGGAAGAGTCGAATGTCTCTCTCATGGAGATGTGGATATTCTGGAGGATTGATGCGGATGGGAAAGATAGAGATCAGCACGCCCATTTCTGAGGGAGCGGTCAGAAGGCTACAGGCTGGTGATCATGTATACCTGAGCGGTGTGATAATTACGGCGAGAGACGCCGCGCACAAGCGGATCATACATTATGTTCGAGAGGGGAAGGATCTCCCATTCAGCCTTAAAGGATCAGCACTTTATCACTGCGGTCCGATAGTTAGGAGGATGAATGGCGAATGGCGTATTCTCGCGGCGGGGCCTACTACGAGCATGAGGATGGAGCCCTTTGAGTCTGAGCTTGTTAAGATGGGAATTAAAGTCATCATCGGCAAGGGGGGAATGGGGGATAGAACGAGAAATTCCCTCAGCCGTTACGGCTCAGTCTACTGCGCATTTACCGGAGGAGCCGCGGCTTTAGCGGCGAAACACATAGAATCGGTGGTGGATGTCAAGTGGCTCGATTTAGGGATGCCGGAGGCTGTTTGGATCCTGAAGGTTAAGCGTTTCGGCCCGTTAATTGTAGGCATGGATTCTCATGGGAGAAGCCTCTATGAAGAGGTTAGATCCGAGGCTATGAGGAACTTGGAGGGGATCCTTAAGCATTTGAACGAGTGATCCGAGAATACGCCTTCAAATTTAAGGATAAGGATGAGCAGACAATAGATGAGCATGATTATCGTCATTAACGTTAATATTGGAGCTAGTTTAGCCGTTAATGCTGCGAATATTAAGTAGAACCTCATTGTATCCTCACTTTCTTGATTAGCATTCCTTACTGCAGCATCAAACAGGATCTTGGCTATTGACCTGTAAGGCTCGAAGGCTCCGCTGATATTCTCTATCAGCGCTTTAACCTCGTAAAGCAACTGCGAGTATCCATAAAGATCGGGGATGTTGAATCCCCACCTGCCATTTAGGGCTTTCACGACTGATTCTCCAGCTGCGAGGCTGAGGTGATATGCGAGCTCAGCGTTATCTTCGATCATCTTATCCTTAATCGTCCGGAAGAAGCGTCGATAATACTCTATTCCACCATGCTCCTCTGCAAGCACGCTTACAATGTAATATGAGGCTGCATAGCAGCTCCCAAGATCTTGAGGATAACAGCTCGGAGTCCACTCTTGGAGAAAACCGAATTGATCAGCAAATCTCTTCCTAACATTTTTAACCTCCGCTCTGAGCCTACGCTTTATAAAATCTATCTCTCCACACTGGATCTTGTCGCATATTTCTAGGCTTATATACTGTGCCATTCCCTCGTGAAACCATAGGAGAACTGGGGATATCCCAGCCCTCCATAGGAAATGATGAATCAGCTCATGTAGGGCTATAACTTCTATCTCGCCCCGGACAGCTCTGAGATACATGACGTTTAGGTATATGTCGCCTATCCTTCCAGAAGAGAAGGGCACATACCCGCCCATCTCTAAAAGAGAATTAAAATCTGGAAGGAAGAATCTAACATGAACTCTCTTGAGAGTCGCATTGAATAGATCAACAAGGTATGCATAAGTGTGATTATAGAGATTCAGTATGTGAAAAGCATACTCCACGTATCTCTGCGGAACCTCAAAATTGAATATGCCCAATTGCAACTTAGATCTGACATTGTGATCCTCTGTTTTGAAGCTAACTTCTATCCTAAGCAGATTTTCTTCCGCGGGAATATTATTGAAGTAAAGCCTGTTTTCGCGTCTATCAATTAGACTTGGCCTATACACACCCCTTGAGCCTAGGGCTAAAGCTTCTCTAGAGTTAATCGTGAATTTCCTCGGCATAATAACCTCCATCTCAACTCTGCATCCCTTCTTAAAGCCTATCTGCGGAGAGAAGAATATTCCGTCAGGCTCAACTATCATAGCGGCTAAAGAATGATTATAGTTTATGAGAAGCTCAAACTCTCCGCTCTCAGATTCAAAGTGGAAGCAGAAGGCTTCATAGAATGGATTGTCGAATCCTGCAATCTCATAGGAGCCGCGTATAGACCACCTCGTCACCTTCCCCTTAACGGTCTTATTAATCCATGGAGTGAAGTTCGGAACTAAGATCCACATGTAACCCTCATTTCGATGTGCACGATAGATAATGCATGTCTCAGCCCACCCCTCAGCATCAACCCTAAAGATATACTTTACAGTCTCCACCTGCAGAAGAGGCGGCAATGAGAATTGAAGACCCGGGGATACCAACAATACCAAGAAGAACAGATGCGTAATTATCCTCCAGCACCTGTAATGCGAACCCGCCAAGCCCCACACCCTAACGCTTCACACCCCTCAAGTTCATAACCAAAATCAATAAAGGTTATATGTAGCTGATGAGTAAAATTTATATCCGAAGGAGATATTGATGAATTTTGCTGGATTGATGCACTTCCCCATCAGGGAGGATGGGGAAGGAAGGGTGAAAGTGAGAATGACCTCATTCTCACGATGATCGCCATGCATAGGCTCAACGTCAAACAGACGCTGATTCCGAGTAGGCCCGACACGCCACGCCGTCTGGTGGATAGCTCGGCTCGGACGCCGACGAAGGGCGTGACAAGCTGCGATAAGCCTCGGGTAGGCGCATGTAGCCGTAGATCCGAGGATCCCCGAATGGGACCTCCTATCCCTAAAGCCTTCGGGCTTTAGGGATGCTCCCAGTAGGGGAGCGGGAACCCCCCGAACGGAAGCATCTTAGTAGGGGGAGGAAGAGAAACCAACAGGGATTCCCTGAGTAGCGGCGAGCGAAAGGGGAAGAGTCCAAACTAAACCCTGCGGGGAAACCCGTGGGGGATGTAGAGTTATGGGCCCGGCTGCCTCCTCCTCGGCGAAGCCGAAGTGGCCTGGAACGGCCCGCCATAGAGGGTGAAAGCCCCGTAGGCGTAAGCCGAGTGGAGCTGAGCCGGTGTCCCGGAGTACCGTACCCTGACTTGGGTGCGGGAAGTTGGGAGTCACCAACTTCCAAGACTAAATACGTTCCGAGACCGATAGCGAACTAAGTACGGTGACGGAAAGCTGAAAAGTGCCCCGGAAGGGGGGTGAAAAGAGCTTGAAACCAGACGGTGACAGACGTGTGCGGCCCGGAAGGGTAGATCCCTCCCGAAGGAAACCGCGGCGACGCGGGAGTACGAGGGAGGGGGACCAGGGTCGCACG
>CAZDRE010000024.1:0-16214 GCA_964508155.1 uncultured Candidatus Bathyarchaeia archaeon | reverse complement strand
GAAGATTGAGAGTAGAGACTAGAATATCACTGGTTTACGGCGAGGAAAGGGAGGCAGATGCCATTTTAAAGTCGATATTCCCAGATAATATGGACTTGCCTAAAGGATTAATGATAAGGACATTTACGGAGAAGAGGAAGTTAATCGCCCTTATAACCTATGATGGAGATAACCTTCTCACCCTAAGATCAACGATCGATGATCTCCTAAGTTGCATATCAGTCGCCGAGAAGACTCTCTCTTCGCTTAGGAGAACATCTGGGAATACAACTTAATTAAAATAACAAAAAGATTTTTTAGTCTCGTTTCTAAAGTCTTGAGAGGAAACGTGGCTGAGAAGAATTGTTAGAAGAGGTGAGAGGCTATGTCAGTATTTGCTGTTCCAGGAGCCTATGATCGAGCGATCACCGTGTTCTCTCCGGATGGTAGATTATTCCAAGTTGAATATGCCCTTGAAACTGTTTATAGAGGCCCAACCATAATAGGAATTTCATGTCCGGAAGGAGTTGTTATTGGAGCTGAAGAGAAGATAGAGTCGAAGCTTCAGGATCCAAGCTTCAGTCAGAAGATTTATGAGGTAGATGAGCATCTCGGAGCTGCAGTCGTCGGAATAAGCTCCGACGCCCGCATACTCGTGGATGAATCAAGAATATTCTGCCAGAGCAATCGTTTGATGTATGATGAGCCGGTTGACGTTGAGGTTGTAACGAAGAGGATAGGCGATATAATGCAACTGTACACTCAGCACGCTGGGGTTAGGCCGTTCGGAGTCTCATTGATCTTCGGCGGAGTGGACAGGACTGGACCGAGAATATTCACCACAGACCCAAGCGGATCATATAGGTGCTATAAGGCGGTGGCGATAGGCATCGGGAGAGAGGCTGCTGAGAAGATACTCGAGAAGGAGTATCACGATGATCTCACATTAGAAGAGGCTATAAAACTCGCTGCCAAGTGCCTCGTGAAGGCAAGCCAAGCGAGGGGTGAGAAGCCTATAATAAAGCTGGCAATCGTTCCAACATCAACAAAGCGCTTCCGGATGTTAACGAAGGAGGAGACTGAAAGATACCTAGCGGAAGTAATGGGCAGTGAGAGTGATGAGCAAGAGGTACACAGTAGCTCGGATTAATATAAAAGGTAAGAATTTTGAGGTCATAGTTAATCCCGACCCGGCGCTTGCATATCGAGAGGGCAAATCTGTCTCATTATCTGAGGTCCTAGTAACGGATACCATCTTCAGCGATGCAAATAAGGGCCTGAGGGTCTCAGAGGAAGATCTACGCTTAGCCTTTGGGACAACGGATATCCAGAAAATAGCGGATACGATCCTCAGAAGGGGAGTTCTGCAGTTAACCGCTGAGCAGAGAAGAAGGATGATAGAGGAGAAGAGAAAGCAGATAATCGCAATAATCTCCAAGCAATGCGTGGATCCGAGAACAAAGCTTCCACATCCGCCGCTTAGAATCCAACAGGCTCTTGAGCAGATTCACTTCTCGATTGATCCCTTCAAGGATGCTGAGGAACAGGCAAACGAGGCGATCAATCAATTACGTTCAGTCCTGCCGATAAGTATCGAGAAGATCCACGTATCCGTCAGGGTTCCTTCACAATACGTTGGCAGAGCGTATGGAACCGTAAAGTCCTTCGGGAAGATTAAGAGTGAAGCTTGGGGAACCGATGGATCTTGGAAGGCCGTGGTTGAGATGCCAGCTGGACTATATGGTCCATTCCTGGAGAAGCTTGGAGAGATCACCAGAGGAAGCGCTGAGGCTGAAATAATAAAATAGTTTGGGATGAGGATCGGATTTGTCAACCTTCTATGAGAATAGGGAGATTGTAACTCCAGGAGATCTATTGGCAGAGGGGAACTTCAACGCTGGCCCAAATACGTATAAGGTAGGCTCGAGGATATACGCATGCAAGCTTGGACTTGTAGAGTATAAGGGGAGACTCGTCAGCGTAGTAGCCCTAAACACCTTCTATATTCCATCGGTCGGGGATCTAGTTATAGGCAAGATAGTTGAGATGGACATCCACGGATGGGCAGTCGACATAAACTCCCCGTACCTCGCAACTTTGAGGGCTCAGGATGCGCTTAACAGACCCTACAAGCCCCAGAAGGATGACCTCACTGAAATATTAGATATTGGGGATCTAATACAGGCTAAGGTAATAGCGTATGACAGAACGCGGGATCCGCTCTTGACTATTAAGGAGCCGGGTCTAGGTAAGATCACGCGTGGACAGATCGTGAAGGTCTCACCTGCCAAGATACCGAGGATAATAGGCAGGAAGGGCTCAATGATAAATATGCTTAAAAAGGAGACTAGATGCAATATAACTGTCGGACAGAATGGCTTAATCCACATTTACGGCCGAAATCCAGAAGATGAGCGGATAGCAGTTCTTGCGATAAAGAAGATAGAGCTTGAAGCTCACACCTCCGGATTAACGGATCGTATTGCCGAGATGATACGAAAAGAGAGGAGTGGTGGGAGATAGCATGTCAAAGTTAAGGCTAGTCGACGAGAATGGTATTAGAACTGACGGTAGAAGACCTGATGAGCTGAGACCCATAAGATTGGAGGTTGGAGTATTAAGCAACGCTGACGGCTCCGCGTACATCGAGCAGGGAAAGAATAAGATAATAGCCGCCGTTTACGGTCCAAGAGAGGTTCATCCCAGACATCTCGCCCTCCCCGATAGGGCCCTGCTGAGATGTAGATATCACATGGCTCCATTCTCAGTTCAGGAGAGGAAATCTCCAGCTCCAACTAGGAGGGAAGTGGAGCTCTCAAAGGTAATACGTGAAGCCCTTGAGCCAGCGATATTCCTGGAGAGGTTCCCAAGGACATCGATAGACCTGTTCATCGAGGTGTTGCAGGCAGACGGCGGAACTAGGGCCGCAGGCGTGACTGTAGCATCTCTGGCATTAGCCGACGCTGGAATACCGATGAGGGATCTAGTTGTGGCATGCGCAGCTGGAAAGGCGGATGGCTACATAATACTCGACCTGAATGATATCGAGGATAAGGAGGGAGAGGCCGATGTGCCAGTCGCATACATGCCAAGCCTAAACTATGTGAGTCTCCTCCAGATGGACGGTCAACTAACCCCAGAAGAGTTCGAGCAAGCCTTCAACCTAGCCCTCGAAGGATGCAGGAAGATATATGAACTACAGAAGCAATCTTTAAAGGCTAAATACCTCGCGATTAAGGAGGCTGTAGAGGAGGCTGAATGATGGCTTCGGCAACTCTGTCCCGCATAAGGCAAAACCAGATTGCACAGCTGATCGCTAATGGAAAGAGGCTTGATGGAAGGGGACTACTAGATTACCGGCCAATAAACATAGAGATGGGCCTGATAGAAAAGGCCGAGGGCTCCGCGAGGGTAAGTCTAGGAAAGACGGAGGTCATGGTTGGAATAAAAATCGAGGTTGGAGAGCCATATCCGGACAGGCCGAATGAAGGAGTATTAACGACAAATGCCGAGTTCGTCCCGATAGCCTCACCCGAATTCGAAGCTGGACCTCCAACAGAAGACTCCGTTGAACTCGCCAGGGTGGTGGATAGGGGTATAAGGGAATCAAAGGCAATAGACCTAGAGAAGCTCTGCATAATACCCGGAAAGAAAGTCTTCGTAGTCTTCATCGACATTTACGTATTAAATCATGATGGAAATCTAATAGACGCTTCAGCCCTAGCCGCACTAGCCGCCCTCACAAACACCAAAATATTCAAATATGAAGTAAAGGATGGAGAGGTTATTATACAGCCCGGATTTGAAGAGTTGCCGCTAGTAAACTTTCCGGTCGCCGTTACCCTCGCAAATATAGGCGGAAAATTAGTTGTTGACCCATGGCTTGAAGAAGAGGAAGTTATGAATGCGAGACTAACAATAAGCTTCGATAAGGATGGGAAGATATGCGCCATGCAGAAGGGTGGAAGCGGAGCTCTATCCCCCGAGCAGATAATCGAGGCGGTCAAGATAGCTAGGGAGAAGAGCGAGGAACTTAGAAGATTGGTGGTGAAGAATACGTGACCAAGAAGAAGAGGACGAAGAAGATCGGGCCTACCGGCGGGTTCGGAGCGAGATACGGAGTGAGAACCAGAAGAAGATACAGTGAGATCCTGATCGAGATGAGGCGGAAGCACAGATGCCCACAATGCTACTCAGATGCCGTTCGAAGGGAAAGCGTGGGTATATGGCTCTGCACAAAATGCGGGTTCAAATTTGCAGGCGGAGCTTACCAGCCGAGAACTAAGATAGGCATAACAGCTGAACGAACCGCGAAAAGCAAATAAGCCTAAACTCGATCTGCATTAGTCTCAAGATGATCCTGTTAACTACGTCTCATCGCCCAACAAGGGCCATGAGAACATTATGCAAGGATCTAGCCGCTGCTATTCCATCATTAAAGAAAGTGAATAGGGGAAAGATGAGCTTCTATGACATAGAGGAAAGAGCCTTTGAGATCGGGGCTGACAGGGTCTTAATAATTGATCGCTGGAAGGGACGGCCGGGAAGAATCAGGCTCTTTGAGATCAAGAATGGCATCCAACAGATACCCCCGCAAATATACGTTAGAGGCGTAAAATTCAGAAGGGACTTCAAGATCAAACTGGCCAATCAGAGCTCTCCGCAGAGTACATTCATAGAGGAGCCGGAGGGAATGGGCGAAGAGATCAAAAGGCTAAGCGAGACATTCGCCAGATTCTTTGAGGTTCCTAAAGTAAAGACGGAAATGATCGAGGAACCACAGAACTTCGAAGTCATGCGTTTCTCGGTTGAACCTGAAAATATAATCCGAGTGTCCTTCTATTTAATGCCGAAGAATATAGAGGTCGGTCCGAGGATTAGGATCTCACATATGGTGTGGGAGATTTGAAGAGTAAATGTTCAGCCACGATCAAGCTGGAGCTCTCATCGCCAAGAAACGCCAAGATATTCTTTGATGCTCTTAAGCCTGAAACTGAATCTCCAGCAACCCCACGCTCGAATGTTCGGATAAGCCGGAGGGGCTCCCTACTAATATTCTCGTTCGAAGCGAGTGATACAACGGCTCTTAGAGCCTCACTAAACTCATATCTGAGCTGGCTGCATCTCCTAAATGATATTCAGAGCATACTTGACGCTTCTAATCAGAAGAATAAGTCGATTAAAGACTGATTGAAGGCTGACTGGATGGGCTGGAATACCAGATATAAACGCATAGCTCAGGAACGCATCCGCATATTATTCACTCTTGCAAGGCAGATGGTGCATGAAAGACCAGATCTCTCAGAGAGATACGTGGAGATAGCAAGGAGAATCGCTATGAAAGCCCGTATCCACCTCCCAAAGGAATTTAGACTCTTAATATGCAGACGCTGCAAAAGGTTTATTTTGCCCGGAGTTAGCTGCCGTGTGCGGCTTCAACCCAGAAGAGAGCCGCATGTTACGATTACATGTTTACATTGCGGTCATCACATGAGAATACCGCTTAGGAGGAGAAAGAGGTGAACCGTTCATCTGCAAGGGGGAGAAATGAGAGATCACGTTCGGAGGCCGCTACCGTTAGGATCGGGAAGAAAGGGGTTACTGAGCCATTAATATTGGAGATCTCGAAGAATCTGAGGAAGAAGGGGATCGTTAAGGTTAAGATATTAAAGACTGGTCTTGGCGGACGTAAAGCTAAGGATATAGCCGAGGAATTAGCTAAGGCCACCGATTCGAAGATAATTCAGATTCGCGGACATACATTCACACTCTGCAAACCTAAAAAGATATTTATAAGACGCCCCTCAGAATACTCAAGGTAATCTTAAAAAGACGGGAAGGAAGGACATGCCGACTCCCTATGACGTTCCACCCTCACTGCTGATTGAAAGGCTAGCCCAATACCTAAAGGATAATGTAGATGCGATTAGGCCTCCAGATTGGGCTCCATTCGTAAAGACGGGAGTACATAAGGAGAGGCCTCCGGAAAATCCTGATTGGTGGTATATTCGATGTGCCTCCCTCCTCAGAAAGATATACTTGAAGGGGCCAATAGGCATTCAGCGTCTACGCTCAATGTATGGGGGTAGAAAGGATAGGGGGGTTAGGCCTGAACATAAGAGGAAGGGAAGCGGAGCGATAATCAGAAATGCACTGCAGCAGCTAGAGGAAGCTGGGCTTATCGAAACTGTTAATGGGAAGGGCCGTAAAATAACATCTGAGGGAAGAAGGTTACTCGATATACTCTCCACTGAGATAAAGAGGGATCTCGAAAAGGAGATCCCTCAACTAAAAATGTATTGATTTGGTGGATCCAGATGAGTGAAGATGAGGAGCTTGAGGCCCTTAGGAGGAGGAGACTGCTGGAATTACAGAGGCAATTACTCCAGGAACAGCAGAGAGCCGAGGCTCAGAAGCAACTTGAACTTCAAAAGCAAGCGCTAATACGTAGGATACTCACTCCTAAGGCTAGGCAGAGGCTCACAAATCTGAAGATGGTTAGGCCTGAATTCGCCTCGCAACTAGAGAATCAACTGATCCAAGCGGCTCAGCAGGGCAGAATAAATATTCCGATCACCGATGATCAACTAAAGGAGATACTCAGCAGATTGCAGAGTGCAAGAAGAGAGATCCGAATAAGAAGGGTGTAGGAGAATGGCGAGGTATAAGCCTACGGCGAAAAAGAGAAGGTTAGCCGCTGCAAGAAGGGAGACGGAGCCCGTTCCGGCATGGGTCATAGCGAAGACCATGGGAAGGGTGCGCGTAAACCCCAGAAGAAGGCATTGGCGTAGGAATAAGATTAAGCCCTAAAGAGGGATTAGTATATGAGCGGTGAAGATGCTGAAGTAAAGGAGGAGAAGGCTGAGGCGGAGGACATAGTCGAGGAGAGAATATACACGGTCCCTCTCAGCAGAGCGTGGATAGGCCCGAGAAATAAGAGGTCTCCACGAGCCATTCGGATACTCCGAAACTTCATCATGCGGCACATGAAGATCGATGAGGACTCCCTGAAGATCTCGAATGAGGTTAATGAGCGCGTCTGGAGCAGGGGAATCCAGAAGCCGCCGAGAAAGATTAGGATACGTGCAGTCAAGAATAGCGAGGGAATAGTTACCATCCGCTTAGCGGAAGGAGAGTAGTTCTTGCCGATACATCTGTTTGATGCCTTTGGAAGTGCAAGCATAGGCGTTTACATCCGCGTAACTGAAGATTTCGTGATAGTGCCAAAGCAGATTCCATCAACAAAAATTAAGAAGTTACAGGAATGGTTTAAGACTGAGATTATAAAGACCAATATTGGAGGCTCGGTTCTAATCGGATGCCTCGTCTGCGCCAACTCGAATGGAATAATCCTCCCGCACTCCATATGGGATGAGGAGCTTGAGGCGATAAAGACCCTTAAGGACATAAATATAAAGGTCATGGAGACAAAGCGCACGGCATATGGAAACTTGGTCGTAGCGAATGATTACGGCGCAATTGCAGATCCAAGATTAAGCAGGAAGGACATAAAGGAGATATCTGAAGTCTTAGATGTAGAGGTTGTTCAAGGCGAGATTGCCGGTTTACCCTACGTTGGGGCTCTCACGACCGCGACTAATAAGGGCGTAATGGCCCATCCCCTAATAAAACCTGAAGAGGAGGAGTTACTAAGAGAGGTGTTAAAGGTTCCCGTGGGCATCGGAACTGTTAATCGGGGTATACCTTATATAGCGACGGGATTGATAGGGAATAGTAGGGTTGCAGTCGCTGGCTCTCTGACAACTGGACCTGAACTTTTCATGATTGGGCAGGCGTTAGGCGTGGCTGAGGAGGATGAGTGAGGTTAAAACGTATAGGATAATCGGGTGGATAAGAAAGCCTAACTTCAAGACTAGATTCAAAAAGGAACTTAGGGCCATCAAGCCAGAGCATGCCATTGAGGAGCTATATAAGATCTTTGGGAGTAAGCATAGGGCGAAGAGGTTTCAAATAAGGATTGAGAGGGTAGAGGAAGTCTCATTGGAGGAGACAAGCGAACAGGGAGGTTGAATTTAAATGTCAAGTGAAGATGAGGTTAGAAGGCTCCTAGTGGAATTGAGGCTGCTAGAAGGGACGGCGGAGACCCTCCAATCTAGAATAAATCTGGTTAATGCCATGCATGCCGAGCTAAGCATGGCCAAGAAGACCTTGGAGGGCGTGGAGAAGGAGAAGCCGGATGCTTCAGTGTTCGTGCCTATAGGCGGAGGCTCATACATTAAAGCGAAACTTGCCGATGTAGAGAAGGTCGTGTATGGCGTAGGAGCCGGAATATCAATAGAGAAGCCTCTTGAAGAGGCCAAGAGGGGAGTTGATGAACGCATATCCGAGCTGGAAAGGACGAGGGGGGCCCTAGAGCAGCAATACTCTCAAGTTCTAAGGAGAATACAGGAGAACCGTGAGAGGCTCCAGGAGTTAATATCAAAGCAAAAAGCTGAAGAAGGAAAGTAAATGCTTGAGAGGCTTCAGGAGAGCTTCAGGGGCTTAGTAAAGAAGATCTCTGGGGTTGAACTTAAACCTGAAAATCTCAGATCTCTCCTTTGGGATTTCAACCTCTCACTCATAGAGAATGACGTTGCAGTTCCAGTGGCAGAGCATATATGCGGCGAGATCGAGAGGAGACTAAGCGGGTTAAGGATAAGCCGCCTCGCTGATAGAAGGAGACTAATAAAAGAAGAGTTGAGGAAGATTCTCCTTGAGATCCTTGAGCCCAAAGAAAAAGTGGATCTCATGGGGCTTATTGAAGATAAGCGCCGCCATAAAAAGCCGTGCGTAATAGTCTTTGTTGGAATAAATGGCACTGGAAAGACGACTACAATCGCCAAACTAGCCTACTTGCTCTTAAGAAACAATTATTCCGTGGTGCTGGCATGCAGTGATACTTTCAGGGCGGGCTCGATCGAGCAGCTCTCCATCCACGCTAAACGCCTCGGAGTCCCAATGATCAAGCATCAGTACGGCTCAGATGCAGCTGCAGTCGCGTATGACGCCGTTAAATACGCGGAGGCCAGAGGAATAAATGTCGTTCTGATCGATACTGCAGGGAGAATGCAGACAGATAAGAATCTCCTATTGGAGATGGAAAAGATAGTTCGCATCTCAGATCCAGACTTAATCATATTCGTCGGGGATAGCCTCTCAGGTAACGATGCGGTTCTCCAAGCAGAAGAGTTCGGCAAGGTCATCCGCATAGACGGCTCGATACTCACAAAGATGGATGCGGATGCAAAGGGCGGAGCGGCAATCTCGATCACATACGTCACGAAGAAGCCGATACTATATGTGGGAACCGGGCAGGGATACGCTGATCTAAAGCCGTTCAACCCAAAAGAGATAGTTGATCGCATATTAGAGTGGACTGAGACAGGCCAGAATTAAGATGGACACGCACGCCATAAGATATACAATAATTGTAGTTGTGTATCCAGTTTTAAATTGAGACGAGATCTCAAGCAATTTACGGATTTAACATTAATAAGATAATGCCACGTTTATAACAGTTTAGAACCCGAGTATGCATATCGAACACCTTAAGGTTTTGAAATGAGTTTCCTATATCCATACTAAGTCTACTATTCCTTTGAAAACTTCAAAAGACCCGTAGAGTTTTATTTATATCTTAAAGTGAATTACTTTTAGGTATGGTTCTGGCCTCATTTGTGGTTGCTGTTCGAAACGAAGCTGATAGAATAAGAGGGTGTTTAGACTCTATTTTGTCTCAAACTTACAAAGATTTTGAAGTTATTGTTATTGATGGAGGCTCAACTGATGGCACATTAGATATCGTGAAGCAATATGCTAAGGAGAATTCTGATAAAGTTAAGTTGCTCTTTGATCCTGGTTTGGGGCCTGGATACGCTAGAAATCTTGGCGCTGAAGCCGCCAGAGGTAAAGTCTTGGTCCTCCTAGATGGAGATGATGAGATTAACCCAAGATACCTCGAAAATGTTATGAGGCATTTTGATGATCCTAAAGTTGCAGGAGTATTTGTTCGGATAATCTTTTGTAGCAGACCAAATCTTTGGGGTCGAGTTCAAGATGTTTGGAAGTGGATAAGGTGGAGCAAAAATTTCGAGAGGTTTCCTTCAGTATTACTAAAAAAGGTTTTTTGGAACGTTGGTGGATATAATAAAGATCTCTTTGTAGGAGAAGATTATGATCTATACTTGAGAATTAAAGATTATATTAAACAGAATGGTTTAAAACTAACATTCGAAAAGGACGCCATAATTTATGTAGCATCTGAAGATACCCTTAAGAGTATTTTAAGACATGAGATATGGTTTGGAAAAGGTCTTCTAAAGATTGTAAAGGTTTATCCTAGATATGGAGTTCCAATTTTATTCTGGTCCATATTTAATGCAATATTCCCTGCATCTATTATCTTATTTGTAATTTTGGGTTTTGGGGTGATATACATATTTATCTTAATCTACTTGCTCTTATATTTGACTATATGGCTTTCATTCTTTGCTAAAGCATTCATTAAGAGGAAAAAGTTATACCCTTTAAAGTATATTTTATTAATTCCTCCTCTCCAAGTCCTAGTTGGCATAGGAGTAATTATAAGGACCATACTTTCACTAATGTCGCAAAGACGATCAAACTCGGCATAAGATGGGGGCTTTCTAAACTGGACAATGATAGGGTTCATATACTAGTAATATAGTGGCTAAATTAAAATCTCTTTATCATCTTATCTTTTTCTTTTTAGGTAATATCCTCTGAAATACGTATAAACACATCATTTACATGAAAATAAAAGATATGATCAACGATTATCTTGCCATAAGGTCTAAAGGCGTATATTTAAATCTAAAGCATCCTTTATCTTATATCTTATACTCATTTTTCAGCGTGAACAGTACGATGTCATCTGTGACAGTTATACATCCCCGTTTTAAATTAGGAGGGGTGTTGATAGGGTCATATACGAAGTATCTGTAAGACTTCATATGCTCTATGGCTTCGACGTAACAATATTCACAACTGATGCGGAATTTAATAATTACTCAGGCATAAAAGTTCATTTGCTTAAGAATCTAGCGGATTCATCTTATTCTTTGCAGCTCCTATTATCCGCTCATGTACATGCGTTTGAAACCCCAAATGTTTGAAAAGTATGATCTACTCTGGCTTCATTCTATTCCACTATCTGTTCCAGCCCTGCATATCAAAAACTTATGTAAAATTCCAGTTCTCTTCACATTTCACGGTGTCAGAACAATTGCGGATGCAAGATTACTCATACATAGAATTTCTGCTCGTATAGCATTTCGTAAGCTCAATGCAATAGTTTCCGTCTCAGATTATACGAAATGGGAGGCAGAACGATACGGCGCAGAGCCAGTTAGAATTTATAATGGCTGCGATCTAAATAAATTTCATCCAACATGAGAAGATGAAAAATACTTTAACTTAGTAAAAGTACTTACTGAGTGATATAATCATGAAAAGACTATCAATATTAATGGTTTTTCTATCTTATTCAGGGCAGGGATTTTCAAAATCTGGAGGGGACACATTCTTCATAGAGATCTCGCGAAGACTGCTCAGTAAAGGTCATAAAGTGTCCATTCTAACTACGCCCAATGGGGCGAAATTAATAAAAAATGAGAAATTTGAAACAGCAATGTATATAATTAAGATGCCCTTAATTGGCAGAATTCCATTTTTCTTCGATTACATCTGGCGAGTTTTTCTTTGTATCCTCAAGATAAAACCATCCCGTTTCCTAAATTTTGATCTTATTATATCAACTAGTCCTTTATTTCCGGATATAATAATCTCATATTTTCTCTCGGTTGTATTAAAAGCAAAGCCTGTAATATATCACCATGGATTCGTTACTCCACTGATGCTAAGCAGATATAACTTGTTAACTAGGTTTTTAGCAATATCAATTCAAAGAAAGTTTCTTACTCAAGTGCTGAAAGGGGCTTCCTACAGGATATTTGCATTGCCGACTGTTAAAGAAGAGCTCTTAAACCTAGGAATATCAAGGAGGATGATTAGGAATATGTCAAATGGAATAGATACAAAAGTTATAGATCAAATTAAGGCGAAACAATTATTATTTGACGGAGTTTTCATGGGTTCATTAATTCCTAGGAAGGGCATTTTCGATTTACCTGAAATCTGGAAAAAAGTAACGGAGGTCTTTTCTCAAGCTAATCTTGCAATAATTGGCACGGGCTCACCAAAAATTATATATAAATTAAAAAAGATAGCCAGAAAAAGAAACGTTAATAAAAACTTAATATTCTTGGGCTCAATTTTGGGACCGCAAAAGTATGTTCTTCTAAAATCTTCAAAAGTCTTTGTTTTCCCAAGTTACAGCGAATCATGGGCGATTAGTATTACGGAAGCTATGTACTGTGGCTTACCATGCGTAGTTTACAATCTTAAAGCATACGACATTTACGGCAATGGTATAATTAGAATCGTTCCTGGAGATATAGAGGAATTCGCTAATGCTATTATAGAATTGTTATCTGATGATAAATTGAGGCGAAAAATAGGCAAAAAAGCCAGACAAATAGCTTCCCGTTTCGCCTGGGATGAAATATTTATTCGACACGAGAGGGATCTAAGAGAAATAGCAGGCGAATCGCTTGCCTTTACTTAAATATGATTAATTCATTATCTCAATGTAGGAGTTAGCATATATTAAATTGGATAAATTCATATGCTCTAAAAATTATTATTTTTGGAGTTCGTGGCAGAATTGGCACCGAAAGTTACAGTAATTGTACCCGTAAAGAATGAGGCTAAAAGAATTCGCGCATCCTTAGATTCGCTTATTTCTCAAACTTACGATGATTATGAAATTGGGTAGTTGATGATGGGTCAACGGACGGAACAGTAGATATCATTAATGGTTATATTCATGAGTTTCCACATAAAATTCGTCTACTTTTTAGTCCAAGTCAGGTACTGGCTATGCAATGAACTTGGGTGCTAAAAACGCGAGGGGCGACATGTTAATCTTTATTGATGGAGACGATGAGGTTTCATCAAATTTTATAGAGAAAGTAGCATCTTGTTTCAGGTCTCCCAACGTAATAGGTGTTCGTTTCGGTATGATCTTCCATAGTCAATCTAATCTTTGGGGCTACATTCAAGATGCTTGGAGATGGATTAGATGGAATAAATTGGTTACCCGTTATATCGTGGCAATTAAAAAGCAAGTTTATATCACGTTAGGCGGTTTCAATGATAAGCTCACGATAGAAGAGGATTATGACTTAAATCTTAAAATTATAGAATACGCAAGGAGACATGGGCTGAGCATTGCCTCAGAGCCCGATGCAATTTATATATGCGTGTCTGAAGGAAACTTATCTGAAATCTTTAAGCATGCATTTAAATTTGGCAGTAGATTAATAAATACCCTAAAAATTCATCCAAAGTATGGATTGCAATTTTTGTTTTGGTATGCTTTCAATGCTTGTTTTCCCGTTGGATTTATACTTTTATTCTTGTCACCATGCTTCATTAAGATAATATCACTAATATACGTAATTCTTTATGGAGCCTTATGGATCATCATGATCAGTAGAGCATTAGCTAAGCATGCGCCATATAAATTCCTATGTATATTACTGATGCCTATTTCTCAGATGATTATAAGAATGGGAAGCCTGGCAGGACTGTTTTGGGCTCTTATAAAGTCACCATAAATATGGCTGTAAGAATTTTAGATGAATCTTTAGGATCCATAAAGAATGTGCCATATAAATTCCTATTTAATCTCCGCACTCGTATATGCCATAGAGAAGAGAAGCAGACTACGGAGCATCATTCATAATCGGATTATCAGCTTGGCTCCTATACTGGACGGAGGCATACAAGGCTGGAGTGGCAGTTCCAGAAATGATATCATCAAGCGCCGCCGCACTATGGAATAATCAAATCAGCAATTAAAGTTCTAAGCCGAGGCGAGAATCTCCTGGCCTAAATGCCTAAAGTAGCCTCAAAACATAAATTATCATTAACACTCATTTTTCAGCGTGAACTATATGATGTCATCTGTGGCAGTTATACATCCACGTTTTAAGTTAGGAGGAGGCGTCGATAGAGTTATATACGAAATATCCGCAAGGCTTCATGCACTCTATGGCTTCGACATAACAGTATTCACAACTGATGCGGAATTTAACAATTATTCAGGCTTAAAAGTTCAATTACTTAAGAATTTAGCGGGATCATCATATTCATCGCAGCTCCTATACACGCTCATGTGTATGCATTTGAAGTCTCAAATGTTTGGAAAGTATGATTTGCTATGGCTTCATTCTATTCCACTATCTGTTCCAGCCTTGCATATCAGAAGCCTATATGAAATTCCCGTTCTCTTCACATTTCACGGTGTCAGAACAATTGCGGATGCAAGATTACTCATACATAGAATTTCTGCTCATATAGCATTCAATAATCTTGATGTAATAGTTACTGTCTCAGATTACGTGAAGCATGAGGCAGAACAATACGGCGTAAAACCTATCAGAATTTACAATGGTTGTGATCTAAACAAGTTTCATCCGACATGGGAAGATGAAAAATACATGCTATATTTAGGCGAATTAACGAGACATAAATGCACATGGGTTCCCATAGCAGTTTCATCTGTACTAAGAATCCCATTAATAATTATTGGAGATGGAGCCGAAAGAAAGCAGCTAGAAAGATACGCTAAAAGAAGAAATGCGCCAGTAAAATTTTACGGGCTGGTAGACGAGCACACTCTCGTAAGGACTATTCAAAAGTGTTCATTCATGATCTCAGGCTCAATTCATGAAGCGTTCGGATTGGCTCTCTTAGAGGCAGAGGCGTGCGGCAAACCCGTAATAGCTAGAAGATGCACGGCCATACCAGAAGTAGTAAAACACGAAGAAACAGGCTTTTTATGCGATGATGTAACAGACTACATAAAATACGCAAAGATGCTCTGGGAAGATGTAGAACTACGTATGCGTATGGGATTAAACGCTAGAAAGCACGCCGAAAAATTCTCTTGGGATAATGCAGCTAAAAAATATGAAAAGGTAATTAGAGTGCTTTTGAAATAACTTAAGAAATCAGAAGCTTCTTTTTCGTTTCATAATGAAAAGAGCAAATCAATCAGAGTGTTTAAATTTGCGCTGCTTTGTTAGATCTTTTTCTCCCCAATATGGTTTATTACGACTTAAAGCGTATGCTTGATGCAGATAATCTTCAATTGTTAATGCATACAAGCCGGTTTAAGGTTAAAGACATATATGCATGTGCAAGTAGATGTATAATTCTAGAATTGGGAGAAAGGTGATGAAGACATATAAAATATTTATTAAATTGGCTATAGGTCTCACTATTCTTGTATTGCTTTTACAGATGGCTGATTTAACGAAGGTTTTATCATGCATCTCAACGGCAAACGTTCCATACATATTGATGGCAGCGTTAGCCTTCATTACTGCCTCAACGATGGTGGCCCTCGCACTTTTTGTCTCCCTTAAGAGAACAGGTGTTAAAACGAGGATAAGCAACGTGATTCTCGCAAGCTTCAGTGGGCAACTCTTAAGCGATATAACCCCAGCTCGATCGGGATATTTTCTAACCCCCTTCATCCTCAATAGAATTGATGGAACACCAAACAGCTCAGGAATGGCGTGCGTCGTCACGACTGGAGCGATGAACTTCCTCGTCAAGGCAACTCTCTCCTTGATCTCCCTTATATACTTCGTGAGAATACTTCCAATTGGCTCTACACTCATGAATAGCCTGATCATTGGAGTCCTAATTTTAGCTGGCGGCGGAATTGGATTGTTATCTCTCTTATGGGGAAGACGTCTACCCGGATTCCTCAAGAAGCTAGAGAAGATGCCGATGGCCAGGAACTTAATAAACGGGATTATCGACGTGCTCAATGATCTCCAAGAGGAGGCGATAAAAGCTCGTAGCTCCCTTATTTCAGTGGCCTTTTTGATTCTACTCTCAGTAATCGCCAATTCTGTAGCTTTATATTTTATCTCTATATCTCTTGGAACAAGTTCGCCTACTCTCCTAGATTTCATGTTTATTCTTTCTTTAGTCAGCGCTTTCAATTTCATCCCCTTTACAGTAGCCGGGCTTGGAATACAAGAGACTGGTTACGTTATCCTATTGGATCTTATGGGCGTGTCGCTCGAGAAGGCAGTAGCATTCACTCTAATAAATAGACTATTATTCATGGCTAC
>CAZDRE010000023.1:0-17201 GCA_964508155.1 uncultured Candidatus Bathyarchaeia archaeon | reverse complement strand
AGATGAGACGGGATGAGATGACATCATACTTCGCAAGGCGCATAGAGGGATTCGTAATCTACGGCGAAGTAAGAGTTTGGGGCAACAATTATTATCTCAAACCAGCCATAGTTGATGAACTCCGCTACAAAGATGAACTCGCAGTTTCAGACTACAAATTTCTCAGGGAGATAACTGATCATGAAATAAAGGTTCCGATAACCGGTCCATACACGCTTGTCGACTGGAGCTTCAATGAATACTATAGAACGCGAGAGGAGGCAGTATATGCACTGGCCGAGGTGATTAATCAAGAATTAAGAAGACTCGTTGATGAGGGAGCAAATTATATTCAAATAGATGATCCTGCAATTCCAACTCATCCTGAGGAGATCGAAATCGCTAAGAACTCCATAGAGATCGTGACTAGAGGAGTGAACGCTTACATAGGAATCCACATGTGCTATGGCGACTATTCTAGGATCTACCCGGAGATCTTGGAATTTAACGTGGATCAGATAGACCTTGAGTTTGCAAATAGAAACTTTAAGGACATAGAAATATTCAAAGAGTATGAATTCACAAAGGATCTCGGCTTCGGCTGCGTTGACGTCCACACCAAAAGAGTAGAGAGCGTAGAAGAGATAAAAGATAATATCAGGAAAGCCTTTAGCATCGTTGAGCCCGAGAGAGTTTATGTTGATCCTGACTGCGGATTAAAACTACTCCCATCTAAAGTAGCATTTGAAAAATTAAGAAACATGTGTCAAGCCGCCAGAGAGCTAAGGGAGGATCTAGGAAGATAACCCAGTTAATCAGGAAAACGGATATTCCATTAATGATTGCAGGAATACTGGACGGGAAGAAATGCACTGTGAATGTCAGTTGCACCTTAAGATCTTAGAGCCGCATAAAGACTCTTCTTAGAAGCATCACGTGGAGGGATTAACCATTCTGGATAATGTTGAGGAAATCTGTTCTAAAATTCGATTTTTATTGGATGAAGCTGTGAAGAATAACTTGGCTGAGGGAATCCTCCTATCCGGCGGTTTAGACACAAGCATACTGGCAGTTGTCGCGTCGAGGTTTACTTCTCTAAAGGCATTTACTGTTGCCTTTCAGAATGCACCAGCACCAGATGTCAAATATGCGGCTTTAATGGCGAACAAGCTGGGACTTAAACATGTCATCCATACATTCGGTGAGGAGGAATTATATGATGCTATGCCAGTGGTTGTGAAGACTTTGAAGTCCTTCGATCCTATGGAGATACGCAATAGCGTGGCGATTTATGTCGGGTTAAAAGCCGCGAAAGAGAATGGAGTATCCACCGTTATGACTGGAGACGGATGCGATGAGCTCTTCGCCGGTTACAGCTTCCTATTCAAATATGAAAGGGAGAAGCTGGATCTTGAGCTGAAAAAGCTATGGAGTGTAATGGCGTTCTCATCAGTCCCGCTTGCTAAAGTTCTTGGAATCGAGGCTAAGCTTCCCTACCTCGACCCGGACTTCAAGGATTTCGCGATGAAACTAGACTCGAAATATAAGATCCGAAGAGAGAATGGGCGGATATACGGCAAATGGATATTGCGTAAAGCATTCGAAAGAGTCTTGCCCAAGGAGATCACGTGGAGGGTTAAGACTCCAATCGAGTATGGCTCTGGGACAACAGTGCTCCAAAACCTCTTTAACTCGAAGATTTCCGATGAAGAGTTTGATAGGAAGAGAAGAAGGTACCTCTCTGAAGATGGAGTGACAATCCGCAATAAGGAACAACTATTCTACTATGAGGTTTACAGGGCAGTGGTGGGAGTTCCCCATCCTGCAGGGAGAGGAGGTAAGATATGTCCATACTGCCACTCAAGCGTTCCAGAGAATGCCACATACTGTAGAACATGCGGAGCATACCCTATCTAATCATGGGGAGCAAGCGATTAATGCATAATAAAGCCGGAAGCGTAGCCGCAGGCCTATTCTCGGGAGGCAAAGATTCCCTTTATGCGATATATCTCGCTGAAAGGGAAGGCGTAAAGATAGAACATTTAATATGTCTGATTCCAAGCTTTCCAGTTCCATCCCCACACGCAGAGAACCTCGAAGCTATAAAGTTTATAGCTAGGTCTATGCGGAGGAAACTTGCGATCGTAGATCTTCATGGGGGCGCGGATAAGTTCATTAATGTGCTCAGAAGCCTAAATGTAGACATTCTAGTCGCGGGCGACGTATGCATTGAAGAGCACAAATCATGGCTTGAGAAGATATGCAACAAGGCGAATGTAACTCTGCTTGAACCCCTATTCGGAAGAGACACTACAAAACTTTTCAGGGAAATATTTAATTCAGGATTCGAGGCTGTAATAATCGGCGTAGACACAAGATACCTAGAAGAGGAATTGTTAGGATTCACATTGAACAGGGAAACGGCCGCCAGATTTCTGTCAAGAGTTAAATGCGCAGATCCACTTGGCGAGAATGGAGAGTATCACACATTGGTTACTAATTGCCCCCTCTATCCAAAGCCGCTCAAAACAAAACCTACAAAGAAAATAACGGCTGACAACATTACATATCTCATACTTTCAATCATCTAATCCATAGCAGAAATGCTCATTAAAACATAAAATGCCCGCATAATTACGTCCAGAACCAATTAGATATTGGATCCCACTGCAAGATATTTAGTTGTGGATTTTGACATTTAAACTTAAAGATTTAATTTTAGCGTATGAATATTCATTCATTTCCAGTGGGCAGAAAGTTCTGGAGGAAATAGTATGAGATACGAGGTTGAAGTAATCTTTCATAAGGACTTTATCAAAGTTGAGGATGATAAGATAGTTGTCGGATTAACTTCGAAGCCTGAGAGAGGTAGAGCAAACTTAGAGCTGATCCGGAAACTCGCCAAGCACTTTAATGTGTCTTCCTCTCAGATAAGAATAGTCTCAGGAATGAAGTCTAGAAGGAAAGTTATCGAGGTGATTAAAGATTAAATTTTTATTCTTCAACTGGATTGTTCTAGTGGCTCCTGCAGTGGCGCAGTACTCGCAATTCTCCGGGATTAAGGGCCTAACTGAAAATAATTTCATAGCACCACTGATTATCTTCGACCCAACTTGCTCTTTTCAAGCCCGCACGAGTGCAGAGCATGCTGATCTTTCCGCCAACATCCTTCCAATCTCAGTCTTGACTTCTTTAAGCGTCGAGTTAGTCGCTACCAATAATTGATCATTTCTGTACGCTTATCACAGCTTATCTCCTATATATCTTGTAGCCCGCGATTCCCTAAGGGTTTCTGCTCGTCAATCCCTGAAAACCCAAACCTAAAGGAAAGTAGGCTTAATTCGAACAGAAGAGCTCATCAATTTCATGTAATCAATTATTCTTCTCCTTGAGAAGCAAGTATTTCAGTTAGAATAAAACCCTTTTTGCTGGAAAGTTCATGCCCAATTCATGCTGTATTTATATTTGCTTGTATCTTCATCAGGTTTGGGTTTTCTGAATATGAAAAGGTGTTCATGAAGAATCAATAGGAAGTCGGTCCAGTACTTCTTCCCTTCGGGTTTTTCGCCCCAGTAAATATCGGATGTTTCCACAAGACCGCTCCATTTTTGTCTGGTAGTCTTCGGGTTCCATTGCATCTTAATTACATCCTCTCTAAGTATAAAGCCAGCCTTAAGGAATTCCATCATGACCCTAAATGCTATTGGGACGTAATGCCTATGTTTTCTTGTATCCCCAATTAGGATGGCGCAATATTTACCCGGCTTCAAAACCCTATAACTCTCTTTGGCAACTTGATGCATACCTTCAAGATACTCCTCCAGCTTATATACCTTTGATAAATCACCCTCCACCTCCTTCTTTCTCGAATATGGTATTATCGTGGCGTAGGGAGGATGAGTGGCAATTAAATCTACAGATTCATCCTCGATCAAGTCTAGATTTCTCGCATCTCCATGGTATACTCTAATCTCAGGCTCCTCGAAGCTGCCATTAAGAGTCTGATAACTAAAATTTAATCTATCCATCGTGAGCATTACGGCTTCATAATTGATGTCCACCCCAATGGCGTTTCTGCTCAGAAGCTTCGACTCAATCAGTGTAGTTCCGCCTCCACACATCTGATCCAGAACCCACTCGCCAGGCCTTGTATATCTGAGTATAAGATTTCGAGGTATCTGCGGAGCCCAGTTACCCCTATAATCCCCCTTATGTGTTGCCCAATCTCCCCTCTCTGGAAATGACCATACAGTTCCCGTCTCTAAGGCGAAGTCGCTTGGTTGATACTTCCTTATGCTATGGGGCTTCCCAATCGGAATTACAGTCTCCTCTATCCTAACATACTTATGAGTCTTAATGAAGTCTCTATATTCATCCCAAGTTACTAACCTCATCCACCGATCTTCCTTAGATTTATTTTGGCAGAGCCATTCCTTCATGACAGAAGCACAACTTCACTAAATCTTTCCGCGGATTTCAGTATATCCTTTACGAAAGAAAAGGTTGATCTTAAAAGTGAGCTTGGTTGATTCGGATCGAATTGCTTATGAGCCCCTACCACTTGAAAAATGTTTATTTTCGGTTATGGAGAGATCAGCGATTCGTGATGCGGCATGAATGTTATTGTGATAATGCTTGATAGTTTAAGGCCTGACCATTTGGGTTTCTATGGAAATGAATGGATTAAGACTCCTAATTTGGATAGGTTTGCTGAAGAATCGACCGTTTTTGAGAGGGCATACGCTGAGGGATTGCCCACTCTACCCGTTAGAACAGCCCTGTTTACTGGCATGTATACTTTGATGCGTAGGGGATGGCAACATTTGGAGCCTGGTGATGTTACTTTGGCTGAGGTTCTTTGGAGTAGAGGATATGATTCAGCCCTGATAAGTGATACTACGCCGATGCATTGGCCTAGAATGGCTTATGAGAGAGGCTTCGATCACGTCGAGTTTATTAGGGGACAATTAACCGATCCGTACGTTTCAGACCCTAAAATACGCATAGACCTATCCAAGTGGAGCCGGAAGAACTACTTGACCGACAAGGACAGGGAAGATTTCGTTCAGTATTTAAAGAATAGGGCGTCGTGGAGGAGGGAGGAGGATCACTTCATTGCACGTGTTGTCAAGGCTGGAATAAATTGGCTCAGAGAAATGGTTGAAAAGGGCAAACGTGACAAAATATTCTTGTGGTTAGATGCATTTGATCCGCATGAGCCATGGGATCCCCCAGAGCGCTACTATAAGCTTTACGAGTGAAAGATTATGATGGCCCTCCAATCATCAACCCTTCCATCTACGGCGAGGGAGGAGGATCCATCGAGAACTTCAGCGGGCAGGAAATAAGGCATATACGGGCCCAATACGCTGGAGAAGTAACTTTAGTGGATAAGTGGATAGGAGTATTCCTTGAGGAGGTTAAGGAGTTAGGATTTTGGGAGAACTCCCTCATAATTTTGCTGAGCGACCATGGGGAGCCTCTCGGAGAACACGGCATAATACGTAAGGTGAGGCCATGGCCGTATGAAGAGTTATCCAGAATAGTTTTGGCTGTTCATCATCCGGAGGGGATTGGAAGAGGGAGAAGAGTGGAGACGTTCGTTCAAACGGTAGATGTCCCACCTACAATACTGGATTTTCTCGGAGTATCGGAGGACAGAAACGGCATGAATGCTTCTCTCCAAATTCAGGGTGCAAGTCTTAAACCTCTAATTGAGGGGGAGATTGAATGGATCAGGGATTTCGCCATAGCAGGCTTTTATATGAGGTCTTGGAGCATAAGGAATGAAGAATACAGCTTCTACCTATGGTCTCTAAAAAATGCCGATAAACATGGCGATGCGATCATAGACGGAAACGAAAAGAGAACTCCGGAACTCTATAGAATCGACAGGAACTTCATGCCTTCAAGACCTGAAGGGTGGCATGTTGGAGAAGAGCCTGAAAGGGAGAATATATTTGAGGATAATAGAGACCTAGCAGGTGAACTTGAGGCGATCTTAAGAAGAGAACTGAAAGCAATAAAGTGACTACTTAGGCAACTATTTAACTAGGCAACCCTTTAACTTTACTGATGTATATTCAGGCGATTCGAGCATAGCTGGGCGAGGGCGATGAAAGAGAGGCTAAAAGAAGATCCTAACGGTCTCTTCCCTCTATGCCCATGGAACTCTCTAGCATTTACTCCTGAGCTAAGGTACAAGAGGAGACAAGAGGGAGCATAGAGGCTCTTCCGATATTTAACCCGGACTAGCCTAGTTGTATGAATTAATATTCTATGCTCTCTGCTTAAAAAGAAGGAGATATGCTTGCAACTTTTATCGGTATTGCTACCTCCGATCTCCGTGTTCCAGAGCCTAAACCTCCGTCCTCTCTTGTCGAATCGCATGAATTTTTCCCGAAGCCGTATATGTGCTCGTCTGAGCGTAGAATAAGGGATTCCCATAACTCCTCGATTTCACCATTTTCCCCTTGAATCCTAATCGGGGAACCCGGCGATGACATTTAGATCCGATATGGATTCGCCGCATATATTCTAAGATTATCCCTTCATCAAATAGTTTGAGAGATCCAATTGACTCGAGTTCTATCAGAACAAGCTTGGGATCCATCGTCTAGACGCCTAAAGAGAAAAGCCTTTATCCTAAAGACTCCACTGGAGTATGCTTTTAGAACTACGAGGGCCTTGAATTCTCATTCATTAAACATGTAATCTCGACTGATCTATCATCCGCTCAGCTAAGTGACGCTACTATTGAAACGAAAATTTAACCTCTCAATCCTAACGAAATAATTTATCAGGAGACTTGATACATAATCGCGTAAATCTCATTTAGGTCTATGTATTCTCTCACCTTTTCTGGGACTTCGTCAATCACTTTCTTCCAGATGTCAAATGGGATCTTCGCTGAGGGAATGAGGGGATCTATTTCAGGAAGCCTTGACAGCTCAGGAAGATATGGAATTACACCTAAAATTTTCCTCCCTGATCCTTTACTGATACAAGGATTTAATCCTCTTCATTCCCAGCCTTATGTACCTCTTCTTTATACCCATGATGGGAAACTCATCGACTCTAAATTTATTCAGTGTGACGCCCTTAACTCTTCTTTTCTCCTCATCTTCCAAATATGATAATGCTCTTGGAATAGAGTCTAGGTTGTCAGTGAGCCCCAGCGCTACGTGACTGTATGAAATGCATGTTGGCACTGTGAGAGTAAGATGCAACGAGTTCACATGACATTTATATTTGCACTGGTTAAGGGCAACGCTGTTAATCTCCGTTCTCCGAATTGCTTAATGGTTTCGAGAGATGAATAGAGAAGATCTGAGAGCAATCTACAGTAACATCATGAGGCGGAATATGCGGTCGCACAGATAAAGAAGATCCTTGAATATCTTAAGAGGGAGGAGCAACAGCGATCTATTAATGAGAAAGTCTCGCCGGGGAAAATGCAATAATTTCTCATGGACATGACATATTCATTATTGCATTTCTACGCATTAACCGCATCAGCATCTTATGGTATGGAACCTCTATTGCTTAGGTGAATAAGCGTATCGCTGGGCTCAGGTTTATATCCTAAACGCGATCAAAAAGAGGAAATATTGTGGAGGCTAGCCTCCTGATGATCAGAAGGTTCATTGAGGGTTGCATACCTAAGACTGTATTGGCTGAGGCGCTAGTAAGCAATCTCTCACTAAACTGCCGTTATAGGGTTGATGGTATAAAGACGGGATCTCCATTGAAGAGGATCAGCCATAAGAGCCTCACCGTTGAATGTGATCTTCCAAAAGGTTGGTTTCTAGATCTTGACGCCGCAGAACTGGAAAATTTAGACTTTATAAGGAGTCATGGTAGAGGCATATTTCAGACGAAGAGTTGGGATTCAACTCTCAGAAAGAATGCTGTAACGCATTATTATCTTCATCCGCATGACTGCACGTGCATAATAGTGCATCGCACATTCCATAGGCTTCCTGAGAGAATTCAAGAAACACTAAAGTTTAGTGAGCCAATTAGGGGCTTTGAGATTCAAGATCGCCTTCTCAAACTGCATGATCAAGAGATGTGTATAATATTCAATACGGAAGTCGATGTGAAAATAGATGGAGATAAGGTTGAATTCTCAGCTGAGGGTAAGAGCTATGGATATATAATTTGCCTCAGCGAATCAGCCGAGAAGATAAGAAGGGCGATTCCAATCTCGGTTTCTTTGGAGCCCGATGTCACTCAGCCGGGCACTTATCTGATGAAGGATGAGGAAGCAGAGATTAAACTGAAGATTATGGGTCCACTGGAAGATTTGGAATCTGCAGAGATATGCCTTTATGGGCTGACGAGCTTAAAGTGTAGACTCCCCTGTGAGGGGGGTGAATGCCAGTTAATCATTAAGTTTACGCCTGAATGCTCCGGCATAATTCCTCTCCTAGCATTAATAAGGGGGAAGGACTTCCTGCAATTCTTCATCTTTGATGTTCTTGTGCTTCCAGTGGCCATTGATTCTCCGGATCATCGCTTTAACGGAATCTTCGTGGAGATCATCCGCTCAATGCTCCAAAGAAGGATTTTCAATGTGATCCCAGAGGAGGATCCTAGAGGGGAGATGATCTATCACCATGGATTCTGGCCCCGAAATCTTTACGCTTACGATCTATTCTGCTTCGGATTCCAAGAATTGGGCGTTAAGATGGTCAAGACATACGGATACCTCATGGAGAAGTATCGGTTTCTCTTCGACTCATACTCCCTTTATGGGCAGGAGGTATTCTCAAATCCGCTCGTCTCAATCTCAAATGATGGCATAGGATTCTACCTATTTCAGGCAGGCAAGATCCTCCTAAGGAGGCCAGATCTCTTCGATGAAGACTTTAAGAGGGGCATAAAGAGAGCCGTGACGTGGCTGAACTATGCCACTCACTGGAATGGCTTAATCTTTGACAAGACAGAGGCCGTTGATCACTGCAGATCCGAAAGGCTTGCGGGGAATCCCTACACGCAGAGCATATGCATGGCGGGACTAAAGTTAATATCTGAAGCCTTAGAGGAATGTGGTGAGAAGGATCTTGGCAGGGAGGCGAGGGAAGTCTATGAAAGACAACTTAGAGGATTCATGGAGCTCTACGGGGAGATCGGCTATTTCAGAGACTTGATATATAATTTGGACAAGCCTAGTCTCTCTACATATTCTATGCCAGCGCCTGGATGCTTTCTTCTAGATCCAGAATTAGAAGAAGTCAGCCTAAGAGACCTTGTATCTAAGACCATGAGGATTATAATGAGTAAATGCGTGGAACCGGAGAATAGATGGGCCGTAACGGGAGGAACTGGCAGGGTAGGTCTGAGCTACGCTCAGCTCGGCACGGCAGCGGCCCTTCTAAATCTGGGGGCGACCGACGAAGCATGGAAGGTCCTAAATGAAATTCTTAGATATGCGGAATCCACAAGCCTAAAATATATTCTTCCCGAGGTAGTAGTGCTCAAAACTCATAATGAAGAGTATAGGAGGGCAAGGGAGGAACATAGGGGGATAGCTCCATGGCTATATAACGACAAGACCGAGGGACTTCCAGGATGGCCCTGCAATCCAGGAAACCTGATACACATGAGCTACTTCCTCTTCGTCGCTGATCTAATATGTGGAATATTCCACAAGCAGGACAGGATCATTATCAGACCCAGAATCCCATCCGAATGGAAAACCTTCTCGGTGAAGAATTATCCTACGAGATATGGGCCAGTAAGCTACGAGTATAAACGAAACCGCAACGAGATACGGCTGATCATGAAGAAGCCGCATGTACCAGCTGACGTAATAATCGAACTGGAAGGACAAATAGGCAGGGCTCTAATGAACGGCAAAGAATTACACTTCAAGATAACCAAGGAGAATGAAAGAAGGTATGTAGAACTATACATTCCAAAAGAGACTGAAGCGGCTGAGATAAGCCTCAATTATGCAGATAAGCCATAAACCATATAACTCAGTAAGCCCGCATCTAAAGAATCCGAGAGCACCGGTATAGAGCACTGACTAGGAAAGGCAGGAAATAAAATTAGAGCATAAAGGAAGATTAGCCTTAAGAGCAAACTCCCAACATCTGGTATCTCATCATCTGAAATGCTGCAGAAGACGAGTCATATGAGGATGAATCTGTTAGCTAATTATGGTGTATCCTTTTAGCCTTTTGAAGTCCTGATCGAATGTTGCTATGTTCCGTATTCCATTGGCCTTGCATGTAGCTATGGTTGTGCAGTCTGTGAAGCTGAATCTTGGTTTCCGTTGCTCCTTGAAGATGTTCCATGCCGAGTGAAATATCTCCTCGTCGACTTTAAAGAGGAGAGTTGAGTTGAGGAGGGCTTCTCCCAGCTCTAATACCTTCTTTAAGTTCTTGGTCTTAACCAGCATAACCGTAACTATCTCATCGAATATGTAGTCTGTGATTATTGGAGTTCCATATTTTCCCCTCTCCAAATCCTTTATTATTTTGAGGGCCTTCTCGTGATTCTCGTCTGCCTCATTCGAGTAAGCCACTATCAGGCTTGAGTCGAGGAGAATCATGGCGTCTCTCCATACAGGATTTGATCGATCTCGATACTAACCTTTTCTGTGCCCTTTCCCCAGCTGAAGGGCTTGATGTCGAGGAGGCTTCCTCTGGGTTTCATGCTTCTCTGTCTTATCCAGAGCTCCATCGCCTGCGTCATAGCCTCTCCGATCTTTAGACCCTCCTCTACCGCCTTGGCCTTAAACCGCCTATAGACGGATTCGTCTAGATCTCTAACAGTTATATTCATACAAATCACCAATGTAATACAATGTATACATAGATTAAAAAGTTTCGTGAAGGTGCGCTTGCAACAAAATTATACCTAACCTTGCATCTTATTGTAGCATGCCTAACATGATAAGATAAGCCACAAAGAGAAATGAAAGGCTTCACGTTGTAGATTTCCAAAGCATTCCGTCGATCAATCATTCATGGAGAGGTTGCTTCAGAATTTTAGAAGCCGCGCTGAATTCAAAATAACAGTATAATCTCTAGCATCGAAGATTTCCGCATGGCATTCGCGTAGTGCTGCTTAGGGCAGTGCTGTTAATCCCTCTACTCCGAATTGTTTAATGGTTATGCATCGGATGGTATAATTTAGTAGCATCAGAATTGATAGTAGGATCGAAAGCCAGAATATCACATGGGCTATGCGAGCTGACCCTCTAGAGTAATATATTCCATATAGCTGTTTGGCCATGTAGATTATTCCAAAGGCCACGTAGATGTTGAATGGAGTTAGATAGAGGAATCTGGCCTGCCACGGAAAATCCACAAACGCCATTGCAGAAGAGATGAGCAACCAACTAAGCAAAAGTCTATTATAGCGATTTTCATAGTTGAAAATTGAGATTACGCCTAGGAATCCGAGGATTATCATTGGCGGATAAGCGTAGAAGCCGTCGACATACCAGTTAAAGGTTCTATCCAAGTAAACCTTCAAGTTGAATACATGCTGTATGCCATATCTGAATGTTTGGTATCTCATGTATCCGCCTAGGCTTGCGCCGCCGCCTATGCGGAGAAGGCCCTTAATATAGAACATTAGGAAGTTTATGGCTAGGAGTAGAATTGAACTCTTAAAGTCCCAAATATGATCTTTAAGTTTCATTTTTCTGGAGATTATTAGCGTCAGCGTCGTGACAATATATGCGATGAGAATCGCTACTACGAGGAGGATCCAAGTCCATGGATGCGTATATAGAACTGCCGTTGAAAGCAAGGCTGCCAGGAGAAATGAGGAGTCGATCCGTCTCATCCTCAGCGTCTTTAGGAAGAAGGCGTAGAAGGCGTAGACGAAGGATAAGGCAAGCCAGTTTGCAAGGAAACCAGCGAACAATCCTACTGTGACCTGAAATGAGAGGATTGAGGTGATCATGGATAGAGAGCCGTGAAAGACTCCCTTTTCAGACTTTACGAGGAGAAATGTGGAGAGCATATGGAGGAGGGTTAGGATGGCCGGCATGAAGTAGGCGATGAAAGTTTCTGGGGGGATGGATGGGCATGGCATGAAGCATAGGTACTGGAGGATTAGGTAGAGGAAGCGGTCGTCATGTGAGGCGTAACTTAAAGCCTCAAGAGGTGAGGATTGACTTATCATATCCTCCAGCCTTCTGACATAATATGGAACATCAACACCTAGAAATCCGTCGCCGTAATTCTTTGAGGCCAGAAAGTTATAGTATGCGGTGGATGCGAGCAGGAGTGCTGAGAGGAATCCGGTGATGTATGATGCCCTCTGAACATTCAGGTTTAGCATCGACTCCTTTTCTTTTTCTCCCTCCTTCCCTCCCAGCATCCCCTTGAATGTGAATTCTCCTATCCAACTGTATGCGAAGGCTAGGAGTAGCGTTGGCAACGCTGGATATAGAATGTTTATGAGTTGGATTTCCAGCTGGCATGCATGCCAGCTGCTATCATTAATGAATTGTGATGGACATGATGTGTGGAGTGTCCAGCAGATTAGAGCGGCGAACTCGATTATTGAGAGTAGAAGCGTGCCATAGAATAGTGATAATGCTAGGTTGATGCCTGTTGTGAGTGCGGATAGTATTATGAATGAGATGCTGACGGCCAGTAGTGTGAGTAGGCCGTAGCTGCTGAAGCCGGATAGGATGTGGTAGGTTGCGGATGCTATGATGAATCCGTATAGTGCCAGCGTCGCCCAGCCTCTTTTATCATCCGGCACCTTCAGTTTATAGAGTACTGTTAGGCTTGAGTAGAGTATTATAGATGCAACCCATAATACATTGTCTATATTTGGTGATAGGACTGTAATGTTGATCGTATATCTTTTATATCCGAGGTAGAAGGGGATTTGTAGCAGATTCGCGGTTAGGATCGTCGAGTAAAACATGAAGGATAAGAGGGATAATGCTGAAATGTGGCTTATTAGGGGTTTCTGCTCTAATCTCAATTAGCCATCATCCTTCATGACGTTATCGCTTGAATTATAAAATTCTTATTTATGGATTTATATATGGAATGTTGATTTCGATGCGATATACTATTTCATTCGCTGTGTTCCTTTACGTGATAGCGGCGGTGATTGACGCTGTTTTAGGGATTGGAATCTCCAGGCTTGATGTCTCCTACATCTTCAGGTCCTCTGCGGCCTTAAATATACTTGTCACATACCTATATTTCGTTGATAGGAGCAGACGTTTTAGGCTGTTAATTCTCGTGGCTGTCTCCCTAATCCTCTCCGTTATCGCGGTGATCTTGGGCTACATTGACGCTGCTGTCACATCCAGTATGATCTTGAAAGCGGCCGCGATAATATTAACTGTTAAGCCCGACATTATTGAGGTTGAGGTTTTCACGGAGGAGAAAGACTAAACCTTTGTAATATGTGAGTAGGGGATTTGGATGGGCAAGGCGGAGATCGTGATGATCCATGAGGATGTTAGGGGGAGAATCTTTAGGGTGACTATTGATGAGCATGAATTTTATGTGCTTGAGACAAGGAGGGGCTATGCTAGGGGAGGACACTCACATACGGAAGACTCCTACATAGCGGTTTTGGAAGGGAAACTTGAATATAAGGCTAGGATCGGCGATAGGGAGGAGGTTAGGATTATTAGTGAGGGTGATGTGGTATTCACAGAGAAGAACGTCCCGACGATCCTAACGGCACTGGAGGACTCTCTGATGGTACAGTGGCTTAAGGGGCCTCTCGTCACAATAAATTATGAGCCGTACAGGAGGATAGTTAGGGAGCTCATGAAAAAGAAATGATATTCATTTGAATTCTAAGTCTTTATTGAGTAGTTCTAGGAACTGCTTTTTAGTGGCTCCATTGAAGACTCAATATAGGGTAATTCGTCTGTTGTATTTATAATTGGTTGTTTAGTGATGGCTTGATTTAGACTGTACTCTTATCGGGTTATTCTTTGTAGTTTTTTAGGTGTTGGGTTGGGGTTTCTCTGGAGGCCTTTTTGTGTAGGGTATCGTCGGCTGTTAGGAGGGTGGCTCCGATCTTTTTGGATGAGATTACGTATGTGCTGTCATAGTATGTTGCATTGTTTCTTATGCTCCACTCTAGGATCTCTTTATGATCTTGAATGTTCAGTTCTATGGTGTTTAGTTTGAGTCTTAGGAAGTATTTGAATCTCCTTTCGGCTTCGTTGAGGCTTATGTATCCTTTTTTGGCGGCTTTCCATAGCGTGTTTCCTACCTCGTAGGTTATTAGTGGCGGGGCTTTTAGGTCTAGGGTTTCATTGAGAAGTGCCTTTAGGAGTAGTTCGGCTTTGTCGGATAGGTCTTCGGTTAGTAGGAATCTGGAGGCTACTGATGCGTCTATCACGTATGTTTTCAATGGGCCTCTCTCATCTCCCTGATTGTGTTATTTATGAAACCTTTGGGGACTTTGTATTTTTTGTCTTTTAGGTCTTGGAGGAGTTTTTCGGCTGCTCTCTTTTTCTCCTCTAATGTGATCTTATGCCTGATTGCCTCTCTGATGTACTCGGACCAGTTAATCTTGATTGTGCTCATCTTTCTCTTTAGGTTTTCATCGATTCTTATTGTGATTATGCTCAATTGTATTCACATAATGTAATTACTTTTTATCATATTATAAATGTTTACATTAAATTAGTATATGGAATCTTTATGTCGTCCTTTAGCATCATTTTGTAAAGTAGCTACATCTATCCTGTAGTTTTGGTTGCGGCTGTATGGATGGCGTTGGATGGATGATCTATAGTGACTGGATTAGTTGATTGTGGTCTGTGCGTCTCCTAATTATTTAGTCTTGTTGGATGAGTTTTGTGGTTTTGTTTCGTGGAAAAAATTTTCTATATAAAGTTAGGTATTTAAAGGGGTTTCTTTGGTTTGACTGTTTGGTTGGTGTTTTTGTGGGTTTGGTTTATAGGTATCCTAGGGCTTTTAGGCGTCTTTTTATTTCTTCCTCTTCTTCGGGTGTGTATGGCGTTTCCTCTTCTTCCTCCTCTTTTATTACCTCTGAGAGGACGAATTCTATGAATTCTTGTGGGTCTTTGAATTCTCCTTGGCTTTCTTCTACTCTCTTTTTTATTTCATCGTAGAGGTTTCGTGGAATCTTGATTGTTACGTATTCTTCTGGCATTTTGGAGGCCTTCTTTTTCTGGATGATTAAGTATCTTTTGGGTGTTTTCCTTATAACTTTTTGGTTTATAGGTATCCTAGGGCTTTTAGGCGTCTTTTCATGTCTTTGGATTCGAGGTCTGGTAGCACCTTTCTTATTAGGAAGATTATGTATTCTGTTGCGCTGCGGTATCCTGAGCCTTCTAGGGATTTAACTAGTCTTTCGTATAGGGGTTTTGGTATTGGTATGTTTACGTATTCTACCATGATGTTCCCTTTTTATGATTTCTTTCGGGCTTATTTATCTTTATTTTCAATGAAATGTCAATGATATTTCATTTAGAAAAAACTTAAATATGATTGATGGATATTTGTGGGTTGTTGACTTGCATTATCGGGGGAGCTGGCTTGGAGGATCGTCTCGCCGATCTTGAGAGGAGGAGCATATCGATAATTAGGGAGGCTAAAGCTCAGTTTAAGAATATTGCTGTTCTATGGAGTACTGGTAAGGACTCGACGGCTACGCTTTGGCTTTGTAGGAAGGCGTTTTTTGGAAGGATCCCGTTTCCAGTTATACATATTGATACAGGCTATAAGTTTCCGGAGATTTATGAGTTTAGGGATAGGATTGCTAGGGAGTGGGATTTGGATCTTATTGTTGCGAGGAATGAGGAGGCTCTTAGGAGGGGTATGTCTCCTGAGAAGGGTAAGCTCGAGTGTTGTACTGCGTTGAAGACGGAAGCTTTGAAGGCTCTGATTAGGGAGCGGGGTTTTGATGCTTTGATCTTGGCTATTCGTAGGGATGAGCATGGGATCAGGGCGAAGGAGAGGGTCTTTAGTCCTCGTGATGAGAATTTTAGGTGGAGGTATGAGGATCAACCTGCTGAGATGTGGGATTTGTATGTGAAGCCTTCTGAGGATTTCTCGCATATGCGTGTTCATCCTTTGTTGCATTGGACTGAGTTGGATGTTTGGTTGTATGTTAAACGTGAGGGGCTGCCTGTTAATCCGCTTTATTTCGCTAGGAATGGTAAGAGGTATCGTAGTTTGGGTTGTATGCCTTGCACGGTTCCTATTCCTTCTAATGCTAGCACTATTGATGAGATTATCGAGGAGTTGAAGACTAGTAAGATTCCTGAGAGGGCTGGTAGGGCTCAGGATAAGGAGCGTGCTTATATGATGCAGAAGCTACGCAGTCTTGGATACATGTGAGTGTGAAGGACTTGATTATTCTCGGCTTGGATGCTCTGGATCTCAGCATGGTTAGGAAGTTTGATTGTAGAAGCCTTATGCTTTCCGATTTTGGCATGACTGATATCACTGAGTTTAAGCTTCCTAGGACTGTTGTTTTGTGGGCTTCTTTTCTGACTGGTAGGAATTTGGAGGATAGGATTCCGGTTAAGGGTCAGTGGGATTTCAGGTTGAGTGTTGATGAGACTTTCTTCCGGTTCTTTGATAGATACGCTGCTGTGGATGTTCCTGCGTTTTCCTTTAAGGATGGGAATCATGCTGAGGAGCGTAGGTTGCTGAAGGCATATTTTAATGATGAGGCTTCTGTTGATGAGTATGATGAGGTTGTTTGGAGGAATCATGAGGAGAATAAGAGGGAGTTCTTCGGTTCATTGGGCAAGTATGATCTGGTTATGGGCTATTTCAATCTTGCCGATGCGATTGGCCATTTGAGTTTTGGGGTTGAGGAGAAGATGAGGCGGGTTTACTTAGAGCTCGATAGACTTGCTGATGAGGTGAGATCTTCTGTTGATGATTTCATTTTGATAGTTTCTGATCATGGCATGAAGGCTGTTGGTAGATACGGCGATCATACAATGTATGGTTTCTATTCTGCTAATCGTAGGCTTGGCTTGCATATGCCTAGTATTACTGAATTTTATGATGTTATTGTTGGGGAGGCTGGTTCCTGTGGGTCTTCCTAGGGTTAATTTGGTTGTTGTTGGGCATAAGGATCATGGGAAGTCCACTTTGATTGGCAGGTTGCTTTATGATTCTGGGGCTATTCCTGAGCAGAAGCTCCGTGAGATTCGGGAGGAGCTTAGGGCTAGTGGTAAGGAGTTTGAGTTTGCCTATATTATGGATAGTTTGGAGGAGGAG
>CAZDRE010000022.1:0-22995 GCA_964508155.1 uncultured Candidatus Bathyarchaeia archaeon | reverse complement strand
GTTGTGATGTGTCGACGGACTATCGAGGCACTACTGAAATTTGCTTTTCCCAGACTACTCGGAATTCCAGCTACTGATCAAAAAGGTAGAGCATTAAAGTTACATGATATGATAGAAAAGTTCAGACAAGAAAAATCTTCTCCAATTCCTGACCATCTACTTCACGTTCTAGATTCTATTAGACTTATAGGAAATGTTCCCGGTGCTCATGCTGCTGAGATAAAAGGTTATCGCTTTTCTAGATCTGACGCTGAGTTTGCATTAGCCTCTGTTTACTATTTCGTTGAACAATATTTCTCAAAGATTGATACTGAAGTTTCAGAATATTATACGCTAGAGATTGATTTAGATGGACTATGAAAACGTTTTTGTGAGCATTGACTATGATCATTTCTGCAAAATCTTGGTTGTGTTAGGAGCGAGGTATTTATATAAGTTGAGGCTTCAGAACCAATCTCTATCATCCGTGAGGGCTTAGAGTAGCGAACCATGCAGTATAAAACTTCACGGTCAACCTCCACGAATCCTCCTTTGGGCAATTCGCTTAATTTAAGGTATTCATTACGGTAATTTAAGAAGACATAGCTCCAATTGTATTCATCATTCATCTCGATTCCAATAAGCTCTCGGGTTCTCCATATTATATCTTTATTCAAAGCGTGTTGTCCTTCTTCAGCCAGACAGCACCGACATCCTTCCATCTATTGCCTTCCTTCACTCGAGCCTTCCATCTTGGTTTCTCTGCCATGCTTAGATTATCTTAAGATGATTTTAATATAGGCGTGGAGGAGGCGGTCTGATTATTTAGGATCTTGTATTTCGAATTCATCTTGCTTTCCATCGACTCTGAGCTTCACTTTCTCTATAAAATTCATTCCCAATAAGACTTTGATCGGTGCTGGGTCCGGTATTTTATGTACGACAACTGGTAAACTTTCAATTTCTATACCCGCTACTTCTAACTTTTCTAAAATTTTAACAGGTGCCTCTATGAGTCCGGATGCTGTGACCAGCATAGCCTTGGGAAAGGCACTATCTGTCTCTAGTTCCAGAAAATCCGCTATCACTGGTGGAATGACTGTGAAGGCTGCTCATGTATCTATCAATGCATCCTCAAACACTCTAAACCTCTTGCCTTCCAGCCTGACCTTTACTAGTAGCTTTCCTTCCCTTATTTTCATTTCAAAGACCTTCAGAAAAGGAAGCCGTACTTCTTCTCCTCTTCCGTTGGAGAATAAAACACGTAAACTTCATCTATGCTCTTCTTTCGCAATTCCCTATACAAATCTTCATGAGTATCAGAGATTGCAACTACATCCCCATCTTTAAGCCCTATCCATTTGCCCACATGCTCACGCTTGATTTTCTCCACCAGTTCTGCTTGGGCCATTTCCGGCACATAAAAAATATAATTCAGCGGTCACATTTAAATAGTTTAAACGGAGAGCTCCTCCCCAGTATTTGGATCTACCTCTTTAGCGAGCCAATTTATCAAAACGTCCGTGTCAAGAAATAAGTTCTTAAACCTTTACTTCAATGTTCTTCGGTCAGAACTTCATATCAATAATTCTTACTCTTTCCAATCCTATTTATGGAATCTTTTGTCTAATCATCGGAAGGGTTTGGACTATCCTGCCATACATCCAAAAAATTGTGAGGGATGTTCTTAGAACTCCCTTGGTTTGGCTATTATCTCCTTTATCTTCAAGTTGAAGAAGTCTGATGTGCTCGCTGGTCTAACGAGCACTGCTGTGTCTGCTCCTCTTCCAGTCCCAGCAATCGCAATAACGTCCTTATCTATGCCTACCAATCCTGCATCCGCCGCCATGAGAACTATCTCCACGCATACTTTCATCCCCTCGCCTAGAAGCCGAAGCGTATTGGCTACTGTCTCAAGGAATCCAACGGCTCCAAACCTTTTTCGGAAGGCTCTCTCAATGCCGCTTAGAGCGTGGGTTCCAGTGAGTATTTTCGCTCCATTTGCAATTATCCTCTCTCTATTCTCCTCTTTAAGTTCATTTTTGCCGGGCTCGCTGAATCCTATGTGATGCGTAACGACGATTACATTGCGGCCCTTAAAGATCTCGGATGCCTTCACTCCAGTTGATCCAGTCGTAGATGCAACGACTATATCGTTTATGCCACGTTTCTCAGCATATTCCTTAACGTTTCTCAGCAACAGATCGGTATTCTCTTCCCCCGGAGACTCGAAATATAAGGTCTTTTCCTCAATAAAGCTCATCTCCACCCCCTCGACATAGCAGTTGTGGCAGCTTCAAATTCTTTCAGGGGCCTTTTATATCCTTTAGGGACCTCGGATATTCGGCGAAAAGGTTAAGGCTGAAAGCGCCGATAGAATCATGTCAGGGCTGATCTGCTAGAGGGAGAAGTTAATGTTTAAGGCAGTTCATTACACGGAAGTTCCGGCCGAAGATGTCATGGAGGATGATGCAAGAAGCGTTCAGATAAGGTGGCTTATCTCAAGGAGGGATGGAGCTGAAAACTTCGCTATGAGATGCTTTGAGATAGAGCCTGGTGGGCATACGCCTCGCCACCGGCATGATTGGGAACATGAAGTCTTCATCTTAAAGGGGGAGGGAATAGTGTTTCACAACGGGAAGAAGTATAATGTGAGCTCCGGATACGTGATCTTTATCCCTCCTGGAGATGAACACTACTTTAAGAATACAGGGAAAGATAAGATGATCTTTCTCTGCCTAATCCCCTACAGGAAATGAGGAATTCACGCTGCGCTCCATCTAGATATCATTAACGCTTTGAGCCAATCTGATCAGGGCATAAACGGGATCATCATTCAGCGTGATGAATGATCCCACAACAAGAGTCTCCGCCCCAGCCCTCTTAACTATCTGCGCGGTCTGAATATTTATTCCACCATCCACCCAAAGAGGCTTATCCGGATACCTCCTAGAAAAATATTTGATCTTCTCCGTTCCAGCATCCGAGTATCTCTGCCTCCCACGGCCCATATGCACCGTCATGAGAAGGACGAAGTCAGCGGCCTCCACGGATTTCTCCGATACGGACTTGCATGGAGTTGGAAGGTCGAGGCATACTCCAATCCTATTGTATCCGTGTTTCCTCAGCAGGCTAATAGCATCAAGCATCTCATCTTCAGAATTGAAGGATTCCCTCTGGATGATCACGGCGTTGTTGGCTCTGTCCACTTCAGGAATAAACTCATCTATATTTTTGATCATCAAGAGGGGATCCGAAACCATAAGATGAAATGAGAGGGGAATCCTTTCATGTAGAGCCTCATACAATTCACGTATTAGCTTCAAAGGAAATACTATCCTATTCGGTATGAGTGGAGGCCTCATAACGTCTATATGTATCGAGTCAACCCACCCCGTATTGATCAAATCGATGATCTGGCTGAAAATCTCAGATTTAAATGGAAATTCCATTTCATTATAGAGACTTTGCTCATACTCCAGAATCGATAGTGAAATTTTCATCTCCAGACAATATTAGGAATGTCGGAAAATAGTAAAAATAATTTCTATCTAATAATTTAGATCTGAGTGCGGGAAGTGATCGAATGGTTGAGAAGCAATATTTCATCGGCGTAGATGCTGGAACGCAAAGCACGAAGACGTTGATAGTTGATGGCGAGACCGGAAGGGTTCTTGGAAAGGCATCCAAGAGCTACGGCTTGATAGAGGGTCTTCCGCCTGGCCATAAAGAGCAGGATCCAAAAGTTTGGATTGAAGCTCTCCGCTTCACAATAAGGCAGGCCCTGAGAGAGTCAAAGATAAACCCAAAAAACGTTCGAGGCATAGGCGTTTCAGGCCAGCAGCATGGATTTGTACCTCTGGACTCTGAGGGGAATGTAATAAGACCTGCGAAGCTCTGGAATGATACAAGCACAATTGAGGAATGTGAGATCCTGATTCGTGAAATGGGCGGAAAGAAGGCCGTCATAGATGCCTTGGGCTTGATGATCCCTCCGGGCTATACTGCCCCGAAGATTCTTTGGCTAAAGAGGCATGAACCGAAGAATTACGCTAGACTCGCAACTGTTCTTCTCCCCCACGATTACCTAAACTTCTACTTGACCGGGAATAAGGTCATGGAGTATGGCGATGCGTCAGGCACGGCTCTAATGGATATTAGGACGAGGAGATGGTGTGATAAGATTATTGAGATAATCGATCCGGAATTGAAAGATAAGCTTCCGCCCCTTCAACCGTCTGATAGGCCAGCTGGCTTCGTCAGAAAAGAGATAGCCGAGAATTTTGGATTTAGGGAGGATGTTCTGGTTAGTGCTGGGGGAGGAGACAATATGATGGGGGCCATTGGAACGGGCAATACCCGCAATGGAATAGTCACAGCGAGCTTCGGAACTTCAGGCACGATATATGCCTACTCGAGTGTTCCGATAGTTGATCCTGAAGGTGAGATAGCAGCCTTCTGCGATTCAACGAATGCCTGGCTTCCACTTCTCTGTACAATGAACGTGACGGTGGCAACCGAGTTCATCAGAGATCTATTCGGCATGTCCCATAAGGAACTGGAGGAAGCCGTCCTGAAGGCCCCGCCGGGCGCCGATGGGCTAATCTTACTGCCATACTTTGAGGGGGAGAGAACCCCCAATGTTCCGGATGGAACAGGCGTTTTCTTCGGCCTAAACAGCAGAACCTTTAATAGTGCTCATTTCGCTAGGGCAGCGATGGAAGGAGTCACATTAGGGATGAATTACGGTTTGAATAGGATGAAGGAGCTTGGAATAAAGCCCTCGCAGATCAGGCTTACAGGCGGCGGATCGAAGAATAAGGCTTGGCGTCAAATAGCCGCGAATATATTCGGAGTGGAGACGGTTTGCCTTAAGATTGATGAGGGTGCGGCTTACGGCGCGGCTTTGCAGGCGATGTGGACATATAAGAAGTATAATGGTGAGAGGATAAGTATTCAGGAGATAACTGACCGATTCATCGAGGTTGATGAGGAGACACTGGCGTCTCCAAGAAGATCAAATGTTAAGTTATACAGGGAGTTGCAGAGGATTCAAGATGAGCTCAGCCTATCGCTTAGGAAAGTCTTCAGTAAGCATAGGGCGTACCTTTACAGATTCGTCTCTTAGCGGTGCTCTTTGACGCTCTCCCCGCTTAGGTAGGGGTTTTCTGGCGTTAGTATTGTAATGTATATGCTGAGTGAGAAGATTTTTTAGTCTGTCCCCTTAATTCTTGTCGGGGATATGGAAGCAAAGATACTCGAAGAGATCATAGGAGACTTAATGAGGATTCCTAATCCTACAAGTGAGGATGTAAATAGGATTAAGTTGAAGGTGGCCGGCAAGTATGGATTAAGTAGGGTTCCAAGTAATTCTGAGATAATTAGATGTCTCACTCCCCCGCAGAAGGCGAAGCTACTTGATGTTCTCCGCAGAAAGAAGGTTCGAGTTGCATCTGGAGTTACCGTCATAGCCGCTATGACGAGGCCATGGCCATGCCCCAAGGATGAGCCATGCATATACTGTCCCGGAGGCCCATCGATCGGTGTTCCCCAGAGCTATACCGGCCATGAACCAGCGGCATTGAGGGGCAGACAGAACAGGTATGATCCATTTTTGCAGGTCAGGCAGAGGATAAATCAGTATGTGGCTATCGGCCATAGGGTAGATAAGGTTGAGCTGATAATTATGGGCGGAACCTTCCCAAGTGCACCGCTTGAATATCAAAGGTTCTTCGTGAAGAGATGCCTCGACGCCATTACTGGGAAGAATTCAAGAACCCTTGAGGAAGCGAAGAAGATCGCTGAGACAAGCCCGATAAGGAACGTTGGAATAACCGTTGAGACTCGACCAGACTGGTCTAAGGAGATCCACGTTGATAGGATGCTCTCTATGGGCGTTACAAGAGTAGAATTGGGCGTGCAGAACGTCTATGATGACATCTATAAGATCGTGAATAGGGGTCACACAGTGAAAGACGTGATCGAGGCCACGAGGATCCTCAAGGATTCGGGGCTTAAGGTGGTTTATCACATGATGCCTGGTCTTCCGGGATCTAATCCAAAGCGTGACCTAGATGGATTTCGGAGGATATTCTCGGATCCAAACTTTAAACCTGACATGCTCAAGATATATCCTTGCCTAGTAATTGAAGGGACGAAGCTCTATGAATGGTGGAGGAGGGGACTCTATAAGCCCTACAGCACGGAGGAGGCCATTGATCTGATAGTTCAAGTGAAGAAGATGATTCCGGAGTGGGTTAGGATCATGCGGGTTCAGAGGGATATACCCGCATACATGATAGTTGACGGCGTTAATAAGAGCAACCTGCGTGAATTAGCCCTTGAGAGGCTTAGGGAGGAGGGGCTTAGATGCAGATGTATCCGCTGTAGAGAAGCCGGGCATAGATGGCTGAAGGATCACATCCGTCCTGAACCAAGGAATATTGGAATTTACGTTCAGTGTTATGAGGCATCTGATGGAAAAGAATTCTTCATCTCGGCTGAAGATAGAGTGAATGATGTTCTCATCGGATATTTGCGGCTTAGATTCCCATCCGAGAAGGCTCATAGACCGGAGATATCCGAAAAAAACGCATCTATAATTAGGGAGCTCCGGGTTTGCGGTGAGCTCGTCCCGGTAGGAGAATCCCTAAGGGAGGCCTTCCAGCATAAGGGCTGGGGACGTAGACTACTCCAAGAAGCGGAGAGGATAAGCCGGGAGTGCGGCTTCGACAAGATCCTAGTTACAAGCGCTCTTGGAACAAAGGAATACTACAAGAAGTTCGGATACACGTATGATGGGGTATATATGGCTAAGAAACTCTAATGTCCTCATTGCAGATTTTTAGGCTTGGTGGCATGGGCGGCTAGAAAGGCTTAAATTGCTCTCTCCTCATCTATCTGTCGATAAAATCCAATTCGCTCAAAAATGCATATTTCATTACATTAGAGATCTATTGGGAATGCGAGGTTAAACTTATGGCCTCGGACAAGTATGAGAAGGTGAGCGCCCTAGCGAGGCGAAGGGGATTCTTCTGGCCATCCTATGAGATATATGGTGGCGTAAGCGGATTCATAAATTGGGGCCCCTTAGGCTCAATTATGAAGAGGAAGATCGAAGATAAATTCAGGGATATGTTCCTCCGCCGACTGGGCCTCTATGAGATCGAGACTCCGATAATCAGCCCGGAATCAGTCTTTAAAGCATCGGGGCATCTCGAGAGCTTCAGGGAGCCCATGGTTGAATGTAACAGATGCAGAAGAAAGTTTAGGGCGGATCATCTGCTCCAAGAACTGGCGGATCTCCCATCTCAAGAGACTGAGAAGATGGATCTTAAGGAGATCGGCGAGGCCCTGAAGAAGTATGGAATTAAATGTCCGGAGTGCGGAGGGGAACTGACGAATCCACAGTATTTCTTGACGATGTTCAAGACGAATATAGGCCCATACTCGGATGCAATTGGATATGGCCGTCCGGAGGCAGCTCAGTCAGTCTTCGTCGAGTTTAGGCGCCTATACGAGCAGGTTAGGGAGAGGCTTCCAACAGGATTCGCAGTGATAGGCCATGCATTAAGAAATGAGATCTCGCCTAGGCAGGGTCCAATAAGACTTAGGGAATTCACGATAATCGATCTTGAATTCTTTATTGACCCTGAGGATCCCAAGTGTCCGCATCTAGGAATGGTTGAGGATGAATCCTTAAATTTAGTCCTCGCCGAGCGGAGGCTTAATGGATCTGAAGAGCCTGTTAAGTTGAGCGTTAAGGAGGCTCTTGATAAAGGTTATATCATGATGGAGTGGCAGGCGTTTTTCATGGCTCTTGCGAAGCGCTTCTTGATCGAGCTCGGCGTTCCGGAAGATAAGCAGCGGTTCATAGAGAAGCTTCCCTGGGAGAGAGCTCACTATTCGGTTCAGGGCTTCGATCAGGAGGTGTATCTTGATCGATGGGGATGGGTTGAAGTCTCAGGATTCAATTACAGGACGGATTTTGACTTGAAGGGGCACATGAGGGAGAGCGGGGTTGACATGCGGGTCTTCAAGCTCAAGGAGAAGGTGGATGTGAGGAGGGAAAGGGTTATAAAGCCTGTAATAGCCGAGATCGGAAAGGCATTCAGAAAGGAGGCTCCCAGAGTATTAGATTTAATCTCGAAGGTAAATCCTGAGGAGGCTGAGGAGCAGATTAAAAAGCAGGGCTATTTTATGGCTGGAGAATACAGAATCCTCCCAGAGCATGTCGAGTTTGAGGAGAGGGAGATCGTGGAGAGGGGACGCCGCTTCATACCGCATGTCATCGAGCCCAGCTTCGGCTCTGATAGGCTTGCATACGTGGCATTAGAGTATGCCTACGCTGTTAAGGATGGGAGGGTGATCCTTAAATTGCCGAGGGACATCGCTCCAATACAATTGGCCGTTCTTCCGCTTGTGCAGAAGGATGGGCTTCCAGAGAAAGCCCGAGAATTACATGGGATTCTGATCGACGAGGGCTTCATGGTCGAATATGACGAGTCAGGATTCATTGGTAGGCGTTACGCGAGATTCGATGAGATAGGGGTTCCACTATGCATAACCGTAGATTATCAGACGTTGAAAGATGATACGGTTACGATAAGGGATAGAGACTCTTGGAGGCAGGTTAGAGCAGCCTTAAATGCTCTCCCAACGATCCTAAGGGACTACTTCAACTTCAAGAGGGACTTTGAGGATCTCGGAGTCCCGGTTGAGGAGACCTGACACCCAAAATTTTTATTGGCGTTTCTTCATTAGTTAGGTTTTTTAATACTAATTCCGTATTCTATATGTGAATAGTTTTTGTAATGAGGCGAGGAGCGATTGGTTCTCCCGATAGAGGCGGAGCATCGAGCAAAGAGAAGAGCTCTTAGGCTCTGTCAGGATCATCTTAGAAAGGTAATGAATGTCTATCGGAAGGCTATGCAACTCATAAATGCATTTGAAGATGAAGATCATGACTCGATGGATGGACTCTACAAGGAAGTTCTGGAGCTCAGCAGTGAAGTGGACGATTCTAAGAGGATGGTTGTTCAGGAGCTCGTTGAGATAGGCGCGATATTACTAAATAGGGAGGACTTCCTCAGATTCACGGATCTAATAAGCGAGATATCAGATTTCTGTAAGGGAATAGCCTTCAGAGTTCTGCAGCTGTCTATTCGAGGATGGAGCGTTCCGGAAGATCTGAAGAGGGAAGTGTCAAATCTCGCCACTGCAGTTTTCGACACCTTCACGAAGTTGAGGGATACATTTCTCATGCTAAATTATGGTTCGCCGAAGGTTCTGGAAAAGGCTAAGGACGTTGAGGCTGGAGAGAGAAAAGTGGATAACATGTATCGTGAATTGGAGATGGGAGTCCTCAGTAGCGACATGAAGATTCCAACGCTACTCTTAATAAGGGATATAATTCAGCTCTTGGAGGATGCTGCAGATAAGATAGAGGATGCAACTGATGCTGTCCGAATGTTGGCCTTCGCGATTTGAGGAGGTCCAAGCTTTGATGCCCAAGCCGATCAAGGCTGAATTCGTCGAGAACTTCCTGATCGTATGGAATCCAAAGGATGGCTCCGAACTATTCAAGGCGGGATTCTACGGGAAGCCACTCGGCATACCTAAGCCTAAAAGCCCAGACTTCGATGTCCCATTAATCTTGGACTTAATGGAGGGCCTATATCTCCTTGAGAAGGGAATGATAAGGGTCACTGAATCCTCTGGAAAATATAATGTTGACTTTGAGGCTCTAAGGGAAAGGGCTAGAAAGCTCTATGAAGACTTCGATCTAAAATATATGGTTTATCGAGACCTGCGGGAGAAGGGTCTCGTGGTTACGCCTGGAGTTAAGTATGGATGTGATTTCGCCGTGTATAAGAGGGGACCTGGAATTGATCATGCGCCCTACATGGTCTCCGTGAAGAGTAGGAAAGATGAGGTTTCAGCTACAGATATTGTTAGGGCTGGAAGACTCGCCACGACTGTCAGGAAGAGATTCATAATTGCGGTGCCTGATCTCGATAGGAGAAGAATAGAGTATCTCATCTTTAGGTGGTTTAAGGCCTAAAGGAAGTTTTCTTGCTGATAATCTTCTAGATCCCGGCTGTCTAAGTAGGATAGTTCTGGTTATCCACTATATACCTCGGCTTCTAAGTTCGATTTCGCAGTACTTAAATTGTATTTGAGAAATGCTAAGTAGGGAGCTTATATGATGCCAACATACTCGAGATTCAAGGGGAAGATAGACGTTTTGGATTTAATAATTGCGGTGCTTAGGGATCATGAGGAGGCCCTCTCGGATCTCGTAGATAGATTCGAGGAGATCAGCGGGAAGATGACTGTTCTAGATGAGAATATAAACCTTTTAGGCTTGATTCTGGAGCGTCTGGGCGAATTAAGAGTCAATGGCATCGTTAAGGCTTCTGGAATTAATGGTCCACTCACAAGGATAGAGTGTAATGACTGGGAGACATTCCGCTCTTCAAGTCAGGGTGCATTAATTGTGACCTTCGAGTTTTCCGGAGGAGAGGTAATTGTCTCCTCGGTTACGGATCTATTCATCTTCACATTCTCAGGAGGACTCTTGGAATTTATGGAAGCGTTGAGTAAGGCTAAGATCAGATGGCGGGGAAGGGCATGTAAGGCCTTAGATGATATTCCTCCGCAGATGGAAGATGATTCTTTTGAGGCTACAGTCGATCCCGAGTTCTTCCGAAGTTTTCTTTCATCTGAGCTCGGGATGCCCAAGGAGAAGATAATCCACGGTAGAGTTCTCCACTAATCCACAATCAGCAACAAATTTTTCCATTTTAGGTTAAACTATTCCTAATAATTTCTTTTATTGGAAAACTACGATTTTCCGACCACAAACTGGAAAATTTTCATTATTTTTCCCAATGAACTATATTTTTGCCTTTTTTGGCTAGAAAATCTTAAAAATGCAGTTTTCTTATTCAGAAACTAAAATAAGAATGGGTGATTAGAAGGATGATGAGCAGAACCTACCAGAGGAGAAGTAATCTTGAGATAATCGCTGAGATATTGAAGGTGGCTAGGAGAGGCGCGCGGAAGACGAGAATAGTTTATGGGGCCAACTTGAACTTTAAGATGTTGGGGGATTATCTGAGAAGGCTTGAAAAAGCCGGACTTATAACTATCTCGAAGGATGATAGGGGCATAATAAAGACTACGAGAAAGGGCTATGAGTTTCTGCGTCGATTCTATGGATTAAAGGAGCTTTACTTAAAGAATCTCTGAGGGTCTAGAAGCCTATTCACGCTGAGTTTCCCAATTTTCTTTTTTGCGTGTAGAAACTATGGGTTGCGATGTATGTTTCAGGTATTTGAATGGAAGTTTTATGGTGAATATTGTCCCCTTTCCAACCTCCGACTGGAATGTTATGCTTCCTTGAAGCGCATCGATTATTCTCTTGCATACTGCCAAGCCTAACCCTTGACCCTTGGCCTTCGTCGTGAATAGAGGCTGAAATATCTTGCTACGGTTCTCCTCCGGAATTCCAACTCCGGTATCCTGCACGCTTATGTAGGCGTAATCGTCCTTCTTAACGGCGCTTATTCTAAGCAGTCCTCCATTCTCCATGGCCTGAATGGCATTCATTATTAGATTAGTTAGAACTCTCTTTATCAATACTGGATCCGTTGGGAAGGAGGTGAACTCGTCTTCAACTTCGATTAATACCTTAATGTTCTCCGGAACCTTTATCGCCAGAAAGATCTCTCCAAGGATCTCTCTCAGATTCGCATTTACGATGCTTGGCTTCAGCGGCCTCGCATAATACTGCAGATCCAAGACGATCTTATTCATGTATTCCACCTGATCCTCGATCACCCTCAATATCTCCCTTAAATTCTCATTAGGATTAGAATCAAGCTCTTTCTTTGCGAGATAGAGCGAATATATTATCGCCTGTAATGGGTTTCGAAGGTCATGTCCAACCATTGCTGCCGCCTCACCTATCGCCGCCAGCCTCTGCGACTTAAGAAGCCTCTCCTGAGTCTTCTTTAGTTCCCTCGTCTTCTCCTCAACAAGCTCCTCCAAGTAATCAGAGTATAATTTGTGAATCTGAGATCTCGGAATCTGCGTTGCCAGAGTCCCCAGAAGCTTAGGATATATCCCTAATTTCTCAGCTTTCTCCTTATTCAGCCTCAATACCTGCTTAAGCTTCATTAATATCGGATCCATGTCCCTCTTGGATTCTAGCAGATACTCGAGAGTCTCGCTCACAATGCTGTTCAATTCGTCAATTATTTTTAGTATCCTCTTGTTCCCCGAAACTCCAATAGCCTTACCCTTGTTCTTCCTTATCGTGATTTCGCCATACTTGTTTATTCTGATGAACTCGCTGAGAGGATGCTTGGAGAATACCTTCCTTACCCTCTCGATCAATCTTGGTTCTTCGCTTAGGATGGAAAGCAGTATCCGCTTATAAATCCTTAAGCATGCCTCTTCATCATCTAGTTCATTGAGACTCTTATCCGATGAGATCTCCTTGCAGAATCGGCATCTTGGAAGGCCATATATTAGATCAGAGGACTTCAGAAATTCAATGTTTCTCCTCACAAGTTCATCGAACCTCCAGTCTAGTTCCTTCTCGGCGGATCTTAAAACCCGTAGGTATCGATCCACGATTCTTTGGTCAATATGCTCCTTAGCGAAGAATTTCAGGTTTTTATCTATGAGCTCAAATATGTCAAGTTTATCAGTTTCCTTGAGAGTTATATTCTCTCTTGTTATCTGGACGTGCTTCTTTATTCCAGATTCTTCGATGAATCTTTTGAATCTGAAGAATCCCTCGCCGAGGCCTATATTGGCCGATAAATTATAGAATATTGTGAGGAATGAGGAATAAACCTTCCAGAAATCATGACCATTTCTCAGCGATAAGATGATCCTTCCTTCCTTCGATGTCAACACATATAGGATTGAGATGAACGTTAAGAACTCGAATAATCCGCCTAATTGGAAGATCGGGTTAAGTAGGCCCAGCCCGATTAAAGCGCTCGTTAGTGTTGTCCCGCAGATCTGGAATAAGACAAAACTTAATAGGAGTATCAGATACTTTCTTCTCAGCGAAGGGACATTCGCCTTTATGATTAGTACTAGTAGAGCTGATGGTATTCCCAGTAGGTATCCAACGTAGACCACGCCTGTAACAATTAATGGTAGACTGAAGCTGATTACCCTGTAGGCCCATCCATAACTAGTTAAGAAAAACATGAAATTTGAGATGTAGTCCCCCCTGCATATCATGAGAACCTGCAATATCGCTGGGAGTATGATTAGGGTTTGAAGCCTTAAACTCTTTTTCTCCCGTATGTTTATTATTGTCAGCAGGTAAGTTGGAAGGGCCAGATGACTCGATATCATTATTAATCTGAAGTAGAAGGCAGTTTGACTCGCATCTGGAGATACTCTATACATGAAAGATGAGATTCCCCATATTGAGGTTACGAGACCAAAGATGATTAGGAACTTTAATGGTCGGGTTTTCGGCTGTTTAATAAGGAGGTATAGAGACGTGAGAAATGAAAGGGTTCCGCTGATGAGATACTGAATTTCATACATTCTTATTTTCCCGTAGCACTTCTCTTAGTGGTTCTATATATTCGGGTTATGAAGGGAAAGTCTATTTCACTGGTCAGTAGGGATGATCCATACAATCAGTCAGAAAAAGAAAATCTCTTAAGTATTAAGGCGCAAAATAATCTTTAAATTAATTTTACGCTTAACGTGATTGTTATGAAGAACATTGACCTCTGGAAGAGATACTGTAGCTTTTACGAGAAGGACTTCGCCGAGCAGGTAGAGTACAACCGGGAGAGAATGAGGAGATATTTCGAGAAGTGGAGGAGGACGGATCTCGCGAAGCTTCTATGCCAGGGAAGGCCAGGGAGCTTTAGAGATGTTTCATTGACGAGATACGCTGATTATCCAATGCTTCACGATTTTGGTCGGAGGATCATGGATGCAGCCAAAAAGATTCCTAGAAGACCCGGGGAGCTCTTTAAGGAGTATTATGATCGCATCGGCCGTGACATAGGCTCTACGCTTAACAGATACATGGTTGAGCCGTATTATCTCTGCATGAAGACGACTGGAACGACTGGCGCTAATAAATGGATAGTTCACGGCGAGACATTCTGGAGAAACTTTATGGAGGCATCGATAGCCACGGCGGTTATAGCCTGCAGCGATGGATGGGGCGAGACCAAATTAAAGGCGGGAGATAAGGCCTTAAATTTGAATGCTCCAATACCGTTTGTTTCAGGGTGGGGAGCATGGGCATCCCATACTCTCTTCAAGATGGTTCCCCCAATAGAGGTTGCGGATAACCTGGAGATGAGAGAGAAATTCAATCTCATATTGAAGATCATTGGGAGAGGAGAGAAGATAGCGATCGGCGGAGGCATAGGCTCAATGTTCTACATGATCTGCAAGTACTTCCTCGATCCAGAAGAGTTTTACAGGGAATACTATAATTCTCTGGGGCCGGGAATAAAAAAGGCTCTTCTATACCTCAAGATTTTGAGTTGTAGGCTGAGCAGAAAGAAGAGGAGGAAGATAACGGAGATTCTGCCATTGAAGGGGGTGCTAGTCGCAGGCATGGAAGCGAGGCTATACCTTGAATTCTTTAGAAGGGAGCTCGAGTTGGAGCCTCTGCACATCTACGGCTCAACTGAGGCAGGGCCGCTAATGAGGGGAGATCCCGATAGAAAGATGGATTTGATTCCAGATCTAAAGACGAGCTACTTGGAGTTTCAGACGATGAACGGCGAGATTAAAGAGATAGATGAACTGAAGAAGGGGGAGACATACAACATCGTCGTAACCCCATTCGGCTCAATCCTATTCAGGTACGTAATGGATGATCTATTTCGAGTCGTCGACTTCAGGGATGACGGCATGCCAGTCTTCGCTTTTGAGGGTAGAAAACAAGCCCTAATAAAACTTTACAGCCGATACATCATAAGCTCCAGTGTGATCGTCCAGGCACTATACAATGCCGGGTTAAGGTCATCTGATAAATGGGCCGTGATAAAGCTGCTGAAGCCCAGAGAGCACCTAGAATTCTTGATGGAGAAGACATGGCCATATACTGAGCGGCAAGCCGAGAAGATAATATTCAAGTCTATGTTGGAGGTTGATAAGGCTATGATGCAGCCTGGCGAGACATTTAAAGATTACGTGGAAGACTTCAAGGTTAAGGATCCATCTGAGTTCATCAGAGTAATATATCTGAGGCCCGGAGCTTTTCTGAGATACTCTATGATAAGGGCGAAGGAGGGGGTTCCAATAGGCCAGTATAAGCCGCCAAAAATAATACCGCCTGAGAAGTATGAGATCTACGAGATCTTAAAGAACGCTTAAATTAGAATTGCGACCATTTCAGACTTAAGATTTCACCTCGAACCTTTGCACTTAACTTCTCAGCAGCTAGGATTATCGAGAGGAAGGCCGCTAAGATGTATAGGAGCGCTATGAACGTCTGAAATGATGTTAACCTCCAAGCGAACTCGATTATGCTTCTAAGAGCAAAAGCGCCGGTCAACAATACATAGAGAAGATGACTGTCTATGAGAATGAAGATCACCGGCAATATGGCATAAGTTAATAGTATGGATAGATGCAACCAGAGGTTGAAGCCTGGTGGATCCACGGGAAAACCTGATTCGGCCTTTAGTGCACACGAGATCTCTCCGCAAGTTATTAGACTAAGGCTGATTAGGAAGATTTTAATTATGGCTATCTTGCGATTATCCATTAACTCTCCACCTTTATGAGCCTCAACTCCATGATCGAATCCGTAAAACTCTTCTCTTCTCGTTCGAATTTCACTCCCAACCTCGAGTAGAGCGTCTCCAAGATTAAATCCTCAATTATAATGGCTCCTGAACCTAAAATCTTAGGCAGGGAATCTTCAAATGCCCTCAACTTCTTATCGAATGGCACTGAACTATTCTTTTCAAAGAAATTATCGAAGAGTATCTTAGCTACCTCATCGTTGAATACTTCCCTTATCACCTCATTTATAGTATCCATTATAAGCCTCTCAAGCCTCGGCATCACAATTCGCCGCTCTTAATCTTACGAACGCGGGTCTCAATCCACTTCTCTACTTTCTCCTCAGTCATCATCTCCGCATTTTTCTGCTCGGCTAGTTTCTGCTTTACGACTTCTATGAGCTTCTGAACGCTGACGGGCTTAATTAGATATGCGTCGGCTCCGGCATTAAGAGACTTAACGGCATTCTCTAAGTCAGGATAGCCTGTGATCATTATCTTTATCATTTTCGGATAGGTCTCATGCATCCTCTTTAGAAGCTCCGTTCCCTCCATATCTGGAAGCTTAATATCTAGTAGTGCGAGGTTGTAGAAGTTTGTCTTTGATTTCTCTATTGCCTCGGAACCAGTCCTTGCAGTATCGACATCGTATCCCTCCAGCCTAAGTATCCTAGATAAGCTCCTCAGAATCGCATCGTCATCGTCAACTATTAATAATCGTTCTTTACTCAATGGATTCACCGCTCTTAACGGCTACTTAGCTCCACAATCGAGACTCGATTCAATAATCAAAATCCCATTTATTTCTAAGTTATGAATTCAGCATATAGATCTAAAATTCATATCTTCAGCTAATCCTCTGATCGGATCCATCTGAGGAGAAGCATCGCTCTTGATCTATCTCCGCATCTGAGCTCTCTTTCCAAAGATCCTCAAAGAGCGAGGATAGCTTCTCGGATAGCCTCTTATTATGAAAGAAGAATGCAAAAAAGAATCTTTTTTGCGTGGGTATTGGAACCTCAAGCATGACGTATTCTCCATCTGCAACCAAAAATGAGTAGGGTATGCATGCATACCTCATCTGGAAGTCTGAAGATTCGAGAATCCCAGAAAAGTAGCCCGCCGAATTATCATTAAGTAGGATCCTTAGAAGTATCTGGGCTGTGCGGGATGCCTTCAATTCTTCATCGACTAGGAATCGTATCTTCACGCTTCTCTGAGCAGTTGCAAGGCAAGCCTCAACCAAGCGTATATCGTGGTATCTGCATGCGAATAGAACTTTCTCTTTAGATTCATATATCGCCCTCATTATCTCCTGAATGGCCCTCTCCCAATCCTCTATGATCCTAACTGGGCCTAAAGTATCCGTTATATAGCCGTCTGGTATCAAATTAACGTCTTTGAGCAATACGCTTATGATCTCTTTTGCCTCATCCTCTGATAGATTCTTCACCTTCAATATCCTGTCGATCAAGTCTAGTTTCTCCTTTTGATCCACGGCGTTTTTTAGGGCTTCAATCAGCTTATGGACTATCTTCCCAAAAGTCGTGTGAACATATCTGCCATTCACTCTCTCAACAAGTCCAGCATCGATGAGCCTTTTAAGATTTGTATAGTATCTCTTCTGAGTCAGATTCAGCTCCTTAATCGTCTGAGTGGAGCTCTCTATTCCATCCTCAGCGGCATAAAAGATGTTGAGGGCATCTACACTTGAGAGGGCGGAGAATATTCCCTCAAGATAAGTTAGGGTTAAATCCGAATTCTCCTCCTCAATTTGAACGAGTGGGATCTGCGGGCTCATGCAAGTTCTTCTTCCAATGGTCCTCTTCATACGATCATCAACTCTCTATTCCTCGTGGGAGCACTGTCCTCTCCCGCCGAAGATCGATGGGTGAATTGCGAAACTGAAGGGGATATCCCCCGTAGGTGAAGGATCAGTTTCTAATTTGATGCTGTGCGGCTTCTCTGCGTATACGAGGAATGGTTTAACGGCTGTTCTTGAGTGATCCATTAGGATTCACCCAAAGAGCCTTCAAGCCGTTGCTTCATAACCTAACCTAAGTGAGGTTGAGAGGTGGAATATAAAAAGAATTTGAAGCGGAAATAAATATTCGGAGTATGTACTTCCAATCAGTTCCAGAAGATAGGATGGCGAGTATGAATTACGCGTCTATTCCTTTTCAGCCTTTCCCGGTCTTTCAATGATCTTCATATTGATCTGGGCTATATCCTCCGTGATCATGTTCCCCCGGACCGTTTTTCTTCTCCTATCCTTTCTGGCTCCACGGGCCCTGTAGCCCACGCCCTTGCCGAGTAACACCCTAGTCTTGATTCCGCCGTGTATGTCTGGACGCATAGGGAAGCCTGAACTGTCCGTTCCGCCAGTTATGAGAACCTTATATCCGGAAAGCCCAACGACTGCGCCGTCGATTACATCGCCTATTCTCCTGCCGATCAGTGGAACTGCACGTTCTCCTTCAAGCTCCACGGATCTCGCCTTACCAGTCTCGGGATCGGAGATTATAACCTTAAATTTAGCCATAGCATCATCCTCTATTGTTAAATGCGAAAATTAATGAAATAAATACCATTTTATAAGTGTTCGCTATCGACCGACAAGATCGGCATGTATATGCGTGGAAGCCGTGGAGGCCTAATATTCTCCTCCAAAAGGATGTCATGCTCGTAAATTCTAAACTCGTTGGAGATTATGAATCTCCTATAATCCCGCGAGGAGGCTATATAATCTGATCTGGTGATATTTGCATATTGAATCGTCGCCTGTCGGATTATGGCGGCGTTTCTTATGGCATTTAATGGATCCGAGAATATTCCGGGGGCGAATGTCAAGTCGACTGGCACCCACCCCCATGGAGGAACATAAACTACTGCCCAGCCATGCCATCCTATCCTAGTAAGCCTTATCATCCAGTGGCCTTTCCAGTAATCAGCTTTGATTTCTCTTGTGGGGAGGTATACGCATCCAACCTGAAGATAGGCTGGTATGCCGATTATGCGGCAGAATGTGATGAGTAAGTTCGCTTGATCATCGCAGTCTCCTACTCCATCCCTTAAGGTCTCAGCGGGATACTTAGGAAGATCCTGTGACTTATAATATATGTGACATTTGATCCAATTTATGAACCTCTTAAGTATGGATAGAACGTTAGTTTCATTCCCAGCGATCTCGAAGGCTAGCCTTCTAAGATTCTCATCGTCGACTTGCCAAGGGCCATCCGATCTACAGTATCTCTTCTTCAACTCCTCGCTGATGTCGCCTAAATCTCCCGCCTGCTCCTCAATTATCGGTGGGGATCGACGGGATTCGAGGATGATCCTATAGGCAACTTGAAAAGTAAAGTTTTCTCCGCGCGGAATCTTGGATATAGGCGTGGATAGGATCGCTATTAAGTTTCCATTCTCATCTACTCGAACCTCATCGAGGGGGCATGAAGAATTTAATAAATAAACGGTCTGCCAAGAATTATTCATGAAGAGACCGATTGTTCTCTCCTCGTCTGATAGATTCCAGATCTTTCCTTGAGGGTTTGTATTCTCGAGTCGTGTGGTAATCACGAGAATGAAGGATCGACCGGTCTTGTTCCTGGAGAAAATGACTGAATATTGATGTAGCAGGGAGTATGCGCTTCCTCCCAAGAGGAGGAGGCATATCAATGCGATTTTAAGCCATGAATGGACATCCATGCCATTTCGGTTTGAGCATCCACCGGATCTACCGTTCATAATCTTATTCCTCATAGAATATTTGGGTCTCTCTGGCATTAAAGCGATCGCATCTTCGTCGATAAAATTTTACCGCGACATACAGTATCCCAGCGTCTTCAGCTTCACTTAATACAGGAATCCAGCCTCTTCTTCTAATCCGAGCTCTATGATCTTCTCTCTTGAGGGTATTCCAAACTCATTCCATCCCCTATAATTGTAATATTGTGAGAGTAGTTCGCCGAGGGGAGGTAGTGTATCCGCAGAGCCTCCGCTTCCCCTTTTGTGGGTGAGTATTCTAGACGGTAATGTATCATCCTTCCGGCTTATACCCTCACGTATGTTATAGAGCCTCTTTAGATTGAAGATTCTTTCACCAGCTCGCATGAACTCCTCTAATGTCATATTCCATCCCGTAACCATATTCAACCATTCTACGAGAGTGCTTGGCTTTACCCCTCCGAAGAGGATGAACTTGCAGACTTTCAGGGAGTCGAACATGCACATGAGATTCTGAGCCTTAGCCACGAGTTCACCCTTTCTGTGGGTGCTATGTCTCTCCTGAATCTCTGGGAAGCCGAGATCAGGCAACGTTACCCCCCTCTCGAAGATGTGGCTTAGGCTCTGTAGGTGGCATGCCCCCCTATTAGAGGTTGCATATGAGACTCCCTGACTATAGTATGCTCTTGGATCATGCGCTGGCAGCTCCAACCCCTTAACGTGAATCGCGAACTCCGCTGAGATTCCACCTATCTTTTCAGCCGCCCTCATGACGCCCTCGCCTAGAATCCACCCCAACTCGCCCTCACGCCTACCGATCTTATCGATCATGCCCAGCATCGCATCGGGGTCTCCCCATGCAAGTTTGATCCCGCCTGTCTCTTCGCGGCCGATGAGGCCGTGCTCATAGGCCTCCATTGCAAAGGCTATCGCTGCACCAGTCGAGATAGTATCTAAGCCGTATCTGTTGCAGAGTTCATTCGCCTTCGCCACGGCCTTCAGATCATCAATTAGACAGTTCGCCCCGATCATAGCTAGAGTTTCATATTCTGGGCCGGCTCCCTCAACTCTTCCATATCGTTCATCCTTAAATGAGACTTCCCTTCCGCATCCCACTATGCATCCGCTGCAGTAGTATCTACCGCTGAGTATGGTCCTCGTCATCTCCTGCCCTGACAGCCTCTCAGCTCCCTCCCTCCAGGATCCCAAGAGCCAATTCTTTATTGGTAGATCGCCTATAGCCTCTATGCTTGTCATTCCTCCACTCGTTCCATAATCACGTAGCCTCTTGGCGTTCTCAATGATCGATGAAGCGATCCTCCTAATGGACTCTTGAAGGCTATCAGGATCTGCAACCTCGATCCTTCCAGTTCCACGAACAGCTATCGCCTTAAGAAGCTTTGATCCCATAACCGCGCCGAGGCCGTATCGGGCAGCGGCTCTTCCATGCTTTCCGTCATTTATTATGCCAGCGATCCTCGCGAGCTTCTCACCGGCAGGCCCAATACATGCGATTACGGCGTATCTATCAGTCTCATCCTTCACAGCCCTGTCGGTCTCATAAGTATCCATTCCCCAAATGTGAGATGCATCTCTCAATTCCGCATTTCCATCTGAAATCCAGAGATAGACGGGCTTCGGCGATCTGCCGCTGATCACGACTCCATCAAAGCCTGCCTTCTTCAGCTCCGGCCCCCAAGTTCCACCTGAATCGCTCTCTCCATAGATCCCGGTTAAGGGGGATTTTGAGACAACCTGGTATCGGCCTGACATTGGAACATTGGTAGCCGTCACAGGTCCAGTCATGAAGATGAGGATGTTCTCGGGGCTGAAGGGATCAATGTCCGGCCCTGTCTCATCAAAGAGCATCTTTGCTGCTAGTCCGCTCCCGCCAATAAACCTCCTCAAAAGGGAATATTCGATACTGACCTTTCGTATTCGTCCCCTGCTTAGGTCAACCCTTAATATTCTACCAGCATATCCGGGAGTTGAGATATCCCTCAACTCTCAGCCTCCCCTAAAATATCACTCAAAAAATAATTAACCATTTTGTTTTGGGGGTGAAATTTGAGTCTAGCGCTGATAGATTAATCGATAATCTTTTTAGGCCTAACACATAGGATGTAGCAAATTGCTGTAGGAGAATGGTTGAGGTGAAGAAGTTTAAGGTTGGAATTATAGGCGTGGGAGTGATAGGCCGAGCTCATATTAAAGCATTCTCGGCGAGTAGGATCGCTGAGGTCACTGCTATAGCGGATATTAACCCCAAGGCGCTGAGGTCAGCCTGTAAAGAATTCAAGATCAAGAATGCCTTCGTGGACTATCAGGATCTACTGGCAATGGATAGTATCGATGCTGTAGCAGTCTGCACTCCCCCCTTCGTCCATGCCAAGATAACCTGTGACGCGGCCTCATCTGACAAGCATGTCCTATGCGAAAAGCCCATGGCATTGAATTCCGCTGAGGCTAGGAAGATGGTTGAGGCATGCAATAAAGCCGGAGTTAAACTTGCGATCTGCAGTTCTAGACATAGGCTTTCCCGGCTAGTCGAATTGGCTAAAAGGTTCATAGATGAGGGAAGAATCGGAAAAATCTACTATTATAGGACTACAATGGTGAGGAGGAGGGGTAGGCCTGGGATAGACATACTGAAGGAGTCAAAGTGGTTTCTTGACTCCTCAAAGGCTGGAGGAGGAGCCCTAATAGATATTGGATGCTACGATATAGACGTAGCCCTATATCTTCTTGGGGACCTTCAGCCAGTATCCGCCTCCGCCATGACGTTCTCCGGCATAGAACCTGCTCCGAAGCTCGATACAATCTATGATGTAGAGGAGCACTCGTCAGTATTCGTTAGATTTAAGGAGGATGTAACAGCGGTTTTTGAGACTACATGGGCCGCAAACATTAATCCATACGCAGAAACATTAATCTTCGGATCCAAAGGCGGATTAAGGCTCAATCCATTCACGTACTACACCGAAGAAGATGGGATGGGAGTATCAAAGATATACGATGTCCCCCATGATTCCAGCGAGATCTGGAGCCGCCTAGTAGAGGACTTCATCACTGCATGCCTTGAAGACAGAAAACCAAAGACGTCCGGAGAGGAAGGCCTGAAGATCATGGAGATCATAGATATGGCGTATCGGTCGGCAAGCCTAAAAAGAGAAGTAACAATCCAAGAGATCCATGAATATCCGAGAACAAGTTAAATTTATTAGGAAGACAAGATCTAATTATGATTGGGCTTCGAAATCTCGAAGCCCAAGAGACCCGCAATCTGGCGGTGTCTCCCTGACGCAGAGGCGAAGCGCCTCTGAATGATGGGGCGACCTCCAGTTGCGGGAACAATTAGATGCGGACCTAAGATTCAATCTTAGGTCTAAGGTAGGCTTGACGTGGTGAAGATCGCCAGAGACCTATGCGACCGTCAACTCCCAACTCCGGTTGATCCTGCCGGACCCCACTGCTATCGGGGTGGGACTAAGGCATG
>CAZDRE010000021.1:0-23211 GCA_964508155.1 uncultured Candidatus Bathyarchaeia archaeon | reverse complement strand
TGGAGGATTTCGTATATAAATGTTGCGCATGTTCAAATTGCACAATAAAAATCAACAATAAATCGTGAAAGAGTATGGAGAGGGAAGAGAAAGATAGGAAAATCCGCATAAAGATGAAGGTTGGAAATGTGGAATTCGAGATTGAATGTCACGAAGACCAAGTGCAAAACGTTGTTGAGAAGGTTCTATCGACAGTAACTGAGCATGCAAAGAAGGTGCCGACGGCGGAGAGGGTTCCATACCCAACTGAAAGGACGGAGACTTGTAGGGGAATATTAGAGAGGCTCTGGAGGGACGGATTCTTCTCGGAACCCCGCTCCCTAAGCCAAGTTCATGAAGAGATGACGCGAATAGGTTACCATTACGATAGAACGGCAGTTGCGCATGTCTTATTAGATCTTGTAAGAGACGGCATATTAACGCGGGAGGGTAGGCCTAGAAGATATGTTTATGTCCAGAAGAGGCCTCCTTAACCTAGGTATTTTAGGCCATAGCCTTCGCTATGATCATTATGAGGATCTCTGAGGAGCGTGCCGCGGCATCTGCTATCTCGTCCAGCGCAAGTATGAAGTCCTTCAATTCAAAGAGTGTGAGGGCGTTATTTTCACGCGAAAAGATCTCCTTTATAAGCCTCAATTTAATATCATCAGCCTGCTCCTCCAGCTCCTTTACTTTTATGGACTTCCTTATTGCGTCATTTGAGTTTTCTTCTAGACTCTTTACCGCTTCACCTAAGGCCTCAACAGTCTTCGCAACCATATTTATGTAGGGATCCAATAATGCCGAATACTTCCTTAAGGACTTTCCGATCCCGCTTCGAGAGATTATCTGAGAGGATTCTTTAGCGGAGTCAGCAATATCATCCATACTATCGAAGAGTCTTATGAAATCTTCACGTAGACCGGAGAAGAATGAGCCGTTACAGATTTTAAGTAGGGATTCAAGATGGAGATCATCTGCTAATGATTCATAGACTGAGATCATCTCGATCTTTGTATCAAGTATGCTCGGGGAGCTGAAGGCCTCTTTCCCCATTACCATAGATAGTAATGTCTTTAGCTCATTTACAACCCTAAGTATCGAATCTAAGTAGTCCTTTAAGAGACGAAGAATCTTATTTTCCTTTCCTCCGAATAGACGAGATAATGAATCTTTAAGCGACATCTTCTCTAGTCCAGCTAAATCTACTTTGAAGGATTGTATAATTTAGTTTTTGGTGTCAGGTCAGAGATCCTATTTTGGGGATATAAATTAGATAGGATCTCAACGGCCCTATCCACAATAGCCTCTCCCGTTCCCCTCTCCACATAGCTATGGAATCCAGTCCAAACCTGATATCCCCCTAGATCATAAGCTTCCCAGTCTGGGATATATCCTATCCAATCATTCGCGAGTTCTATGATGTATGTGTGGCGGAAAGGTGAAAGCCTTTTAATCTTAATTCCGAGCTTTGTGAAGAACTCGCCGGGAACGCCGACTAGTGCTATGTCCCCCAAGAGGATGACATGGATCCATGTCTTGCGTTTCTCACCTTGATGTCTCGAGAGTTCCCTTCGCATCTTTCTGAAAACCTCAATCACTGACTTTGGGTTCTCCAGTCTCTTATTGCAGTAGTATGTGACAGCATCATCCTCCTTCTTCTCATCAAATCTTCTAACTCGATATTCGAACTCATGCTTTACTGAGGCTAATCGCTGAATCGTTCGAGGTTGGGATTCCGAGAGAGCCTCTTTAACGGCATTCTTTATCCTAATAATCATCTCATCAGCTGACAATTCAAGATTATGAGTTGAACCTGAAGCTCCCGGTAGAAATAGTGCTGTTCCTCCAAGCTCGTTCTCGAGTTCCTGCGCGGCCAATCCATAGAATCCTGGAGAACAAGCATTCGGAATCCTTGTTCCAATATTATGAGTTGAATGATTAAAGAGTAAAGCCTCAACCTCCCCATTTTTTCTTTTAAATGTTATCACTGGTAAATCGGAGTCGAATGGAGCCGTAGGCCTAACGGCGTCATCTCTAGGTCCACACCAATATATTGTATTGTCTGAGAGCAAAAGCCGGCTATTCTGCCCCACAGTGGATTCTATTCCAAGCCAAAAATTCATAGTGGCTTCATCTATTCTTTCCTCAGCCATTTCCACGGCTGATAAGATCGACTTCTTAACATTCTCGAGAAATCTATCGTCTTTCTCATATCCGTGTATAGTTATGGTCGTTGGAGCGTGGTGAGTGTGCGTGGCGCAGATCAGAATATTCTCGAATGGAATTCCAATCTTCCTCTCAATCTCTAAGCATATATCATCAACAAAATCCTTCTTAAGCGCTAAGACATCACATGAAACTATACAAACCTCAATGTTCCTTTCGATTACGACAGCTGAGGCTCTAAGATTACCTTCCTCAGCAGATGCGTACCTTGGCAGTATACCTCCGCCAATCACCATTGATCTATCATAGTCTATCTTTGCCGAAGCAGCCCCAACCTTCAAGATATCCATATAGGCCACCCTATTGATGAATTATCATCGAATATAAATAGCCTTTTTATAGCACTAAAATTCCTAAGCGATATAAAGCCATAATCTTCACTTAAGACTTGATAGTCTGGAGGATTTGAAAGTGAAGTGCAAGGAAATTCCCATTTTGGCAGTGTCTCACTGCATACTTAACCGCTCGACCAGATGGTGGCAGAATGGAAAGTCAATAAATGGCAACATCGGAATGAACATTCAAATTCTCGAATTGCTATCCCGCTTTAAAGTTGGATTGGTGCAGATGCCCTGCCCCGAATTCACTTTTTGCGGTAATCCGCGTCCGCCGAGAACTCGAGATGAATACTCAATGCTACCTGGATTCGTAGAGCACTGTAGAAGACTAGCCGAAGAGACCGCGGAGAATCTAAAGGTCTTGGTTGAGAAAGCTAAGAAGCCGCCCGTTAAGATCCTTGCTGTAATTGGAGTTGAGAGATCGCCAACTTGCGGCGTAAAACGCACTCCAGTAGGGAGAGTTGGAGATAGACAGTATACAGATGGGATGGGATTGTTCACTGATCTACTGTCTAAGAGCCTCAGAAACGTTGGTCTGGACATACCATTTATTGGAGCCGATTTGGATAGACCTGAGGAACTCGCAACGTCGATAAGCAGACTAATCGATTGCTGAATCTACCCATTACTTCTTGTATTGTTCAAGAAGAGATTCAGCCTTTTTTATGCCGAAGATCGTTAAGTGATACTCTCCTTCGGATGTTCTCTCCACAAGCCCGTCAGAAACTAGTTTTGGCATCTCATTAGAGACCGTCTTTTGGGCTTTTCCTATAATCCTAGCAATCCATTTGGTTGACATAGAATCTCTCTTGAGCTTCCCCAGCATCTTCCCCAAATAAGCGCCGAGAAGCACTAGGCATATAGCATCTTTAGCTGGAGCATCAAGATCTGACTGTAGAATCGGGCCTTCATCACTAACTTTTATTAGATCTGCAGCCTTCTTTGCGAGCTCGGCGACATCTGGAGCGTATGTTATACTCTGCAGAATCCTCAGATTCGGATATATCTGCGTCAAGAATTTTATGGTTAACTCAAGAACCTCATTTACGTCTCCTTCAAAGTCGGCCTTGGCCTCGCCGAACTCCAATCTTACCCTCAATTTTTCCTCTTTCATCATTTACGCCCTTTCTCCACCTCCTATTTTCGGAAGAACCTCATCAATGAACCCCTTTAAACCCAAAGTTGTTATTCTATATTCTCCCCGTCCAACCCTCTCAACCCATCCCGAGCTTGTGAGTTCACTTAATCTGGCCCCGACGGATCTTGATTTTCCTCCGGTCAGAGAGATTATCTCCGACGTTGCCAGAGTGTCCTTTTCACCCCTTCCAGTCATATATCCAATATATGCCTTCACTAGCTGGAGGAGAATTGCATCTCTCTCCCCGCCTATTCTATCCTTTGGGACGGTAACTATGAGGCCTTCTGGAGTGAAGGCAATTATTCCCTCAACGCCTTTCAAGATATCTTCAAGCTCAACCTTCAAGACTAGCCTTGACGCCAGATCATAAGCTGGAAGAACCTGCTGAATAAACTTTAAAAATGACCTTATAACTTCGTTAGGGCTTCCCTTAAACTTCAACTCCATATCCTTATACTTAACATAAACTTCTAACATCTCTTCTTCCCCACTCAAAGAGCCTCCTCCATTAAAGCTCTTTATTTATTAAATGCTATAGCCGAAATGATCAATACCGCATTTAAGGAATTTACTGATTATATCTGCATGTTACGTATAAAAAAGATTTCTGTCTAAGGAAGAATTACGGTGAGTAATTCCTAACAATCTCACCAACGATCCGCACTTTCTCTATACTTCCATCGGGAGGGAGCATGTCGGATATTCCGACTATGATGTTTGGACTAAAAGTTTTAAGGAGAACATTCACGAATCTTTTTAGCTCCTTGACGCTAATTGGCTGTAAGAAATGAGTTGCTGGTATACCATCGATTAAGATCTTATCTCCCAATGCCTCCTTTAACTCCTCCAGTGTAACATTTCCTTGGGGAACTGGAGGGACGCATTCAAGTCCATCTAAACCTGTATCCTTAATGAATGACAGGAGACTTCTTATCTTTCCATCCCAATGCGACGTGCAGAACTTCCCTACTTGATGAAGCTCTTTCGTTCTCCGTTGATAATAGGGTAGCATGTATTTTCTGAATATGGGAGGAGAGCATAATCCTTCATCGATGTTATCTCCGAAATTAACGATTTTAAATGGCGTCTTTCTGATTAGAGCGAATCTCTCATCATCATTCTCATCAAAGACTCTGAGGAGCTCCTCAACCTGCTCCCTATGCCTCCAGAGAGCTATTACACCTCTCTGAAAGCCCATATAAAGGATGAAGAGCCTTTGAATAGAGCCCCATGGGACAGTTATTAGCGGCTCGGAACGATCCCCAAGGAGACTGAGCCTCTCCTCATAGAGATCCTTATCGAAAATGAAGGTCTGATTTCTCAATATATATTTGAGAACGTCGAAGTCTCTGATCCCCTTTAAGAAATATTCGATCCTCATAGTGGCAGTTCCATACTCGGTTATTCTTTCAACCTGTCTTAGAATTCCCTTAGGAGTCTCATACTTTGTGAATATATAATTGCCATTCACCCTTCTCTTAACTTTAACTCTTTCACCCTCAACAACTCTTATTGTATCATTAAAGTAGTGATAAGCACGAGGTGAAGCTCCGAGATCATCATATATCGAGAGGAGATCCCAATCCTTATACTTCTCTGGGAGAGTTCCCCTAGCCTTATTCACATCATACCAGTGGTGAAGTCTAGGCTGCCATATAATGCGATCGACTTTTTCATGTCTAAAGATCGCCATTGTCCTCTCTCGATTATTCATCGCACTCACCAGCCTTGGAGCTCATCTTTAAGGAGATACTTGCCAACTTTATATATGCAAATTAATCTTCTATTAAAGGTGGTGGGATTCTTGTCTGAGATAAGGGTTGGACTGGTTGGAGTTGGGAATTGCGCTTCGGCCTTAGTGCAAGGGGTTGAGTATTATAGGAACGTTGATGATGAGGCGAATTGTATAGGCCTAAGACACTTGTATGTAGGCGGTTATCATCCCAAGGACATAAAATTTGTATGCGCCTTCGATATCGCATCCGGGAAGGTTGGTAGAGATCTTTCAGAAGCCATATTTGCCAAGCCAAATAATACTTTAAAGTTTGCTGATGTTCCGAGGCTGGGAGTTAAAGTTTTGAAGGGGCCTGTTCTCGACGGAATCGGCAGCTATGCTAAGAGAACCATTAAGGTTGATCATTCCCCTGAGGTTGACGTCGCTCGATCTTTAAGGGAAAGCGGGGCTGAGGTATTGGTGAATCTTCTTCCGAGCGGAGCTCAAAGAGCCTCCCAATTTTACGCCGAAGAGTCCCTTAAGGCTGGATGCGCCTTCATAAATGCGACTCCAACGATAATTGCAAGCGATAAGGACTGGATAAGACGATATGTGGAGTCTAAACTTCCAATAGTTGGAGATGACCTTACAGATCAGGTTGGAGCAACATTCCTCCATAAGGTTCTACTTGAAACATTGAATAGAAGAGGAGTTAGAATCCTCCGGACATACCAACTTGATGTTGGAGGAGGAACGGAATCTGCTGAGACCCTTGAACGTTCAGGTGAAGTCAAGAGGAAAATAAAGACAAAATCTGTAACTTCAGTTCTTCCTTATAAAGCAAGTGTTGTGGCTGGCTCAACAGATTATGTTGAATTCCTAAAGAATAGCCGAGATAGCTATTTCTGGATTGAAGGCGCATATTTTGGAGGCGCTCCACTGCAAATGGATATAAGATTATCAACAATAGACGCTCCAAATGCTGGCTCAATACTTCTTGATGTGATACGGGGAGTGAAGATCGCTCTTGACAGAGGCGATGCGGGGCATATCCTCCCAATCTCAGCCTACGCATTCAAGCATCCGTTGAAGATCATTCCGCTCTTAGAGGCGGATGAAAGATTCGAGGAGTATATTACAAACGGATAATCATTTTTCTTATACAGGTTTTGGATGATGCGGCGCGGTGGCGAATGTATTTTCACAGCCTAAGAGGAGACATGTAAGATTATCGGTTGCTATTCCAGCATCTATAGTATCTGATATTCCGCATTTAAGGGAGAAGACTCTTAGAATAGGATTTATTGGTAGGGCATTGGCCATATTCCGCGTAGAAGAAGTGATAATCTACCCCGATGTCCCAAACATGGATCAGAGTAGAGACGCTTCTCTAATAGGTGAGATCCTATCATACATGGAGACCCCCCAATATTTAAGGAGGAGACTCTTTAAGATAAGGCCTGAACTTAGATTTGTAGGCATTCTTCCTCCTCTTAGAACCCCTCATCATCCCACGCGAAGCAAGGAGAAAGAGTTGAGGATCGGAGAGTATCGAGAGGGTGTTGTAGTATCGTCTGATGAGAGAGGAGCTATGGTCGATATAGGCGTCGAAAGGCCGATACTTATCCCAAAGGCTTTGTTGCAGAGAAATTTGAGGGTCACTGTTAAGGTGAAGAAGAAGGGAAAGATCTTCATCGGCGAGCTCTCAGATCCGAATCAGATCAAGACTTATTGGGGCTATGAAGTCAGAATATCCAAGTCTCCTTTGGGCAGTATGCTAAAGGAAGGCGAGTATGACTTGACCATAGCGACATCCCGGCTTGGAAGGCCAATAATGGAGGTCCTAAGTGAGATTTCAGATTTATGGGGGAAATCTAAGCGGGTGCTTATAGCTTTTGGTTCTCCAACCCGCGGCTTAAAGGAGATACTGAAAGATGAGAATATTAGCCTTGAAAATGCATTTCACTTCACAATCAATACGATTCCAAATCAAGGAGTGAAGACCGTTCGGACGGAAGAAGCCATATATGCAACGCTCTCATTACTGAATTTCTTATTTCCTGATTGAATGGGATTAATCGTGAAGAATCTCTATTCTATGGACGGAATTCAGATTTATGAATACTTCGCTTCGATCCTCACGGCTGACAACTTGAGGTATCGGCTGCGCAATTGTCGATCTAAGAACGGTCGCCTTACCATCTGAGAGCCATATTCCAGGCGGGTTACGAGTAACAGCGACAAGGATGCCTTCATATCCATAGGATTGATCCAGAATTACGTGGATCTTCTTGCCGAGATGACGTTCAAGCATATGAAAAATTGTAGGCGGAGGAGTATTGCTCGACATATTCTCCATCAATCATGAAGGGCACTTAACAAATAAGCTTTTCTATCATATAGAGGCGATCTTTTCCTTTAAAATTTAAGGTTAACGCATTGCCTCGGAGCGTTTTTCTCCATTCAAAAACAAATACGAATTGTCATGGAATATTAAAATTTACAATTTTATACAAAATGAATATCTCAACCTTTTTTAGTTATAATTCAAATATAGCCGTGCTGGAGTTTCGGATATGAGAGACGCTACTGAAGGAGACGTTAGGGAAAAGGCTATAAGCAAATACTCATCTTTATTTACTCTTCCTTCAAAGGAGAAATGCTACATTCTATTATGGATACAATGTATGCTCTCGGGCATATTCACATTCACGTTAAATGCTCCATCCATTCAAGGATTGACACTTGGATTCATATTTGGAGTCTGCTTACTCCTCGTAACTTACATTGGAAATCATGCTACAAGCCGCTGGATTATGCGTGGAGATTCCCTTCTGAACATTAAGAGAGTGACTTTCCTTTCATTTATCTCAAACATAATCCTGACAGTCTTCATCATCATTGACATTGCCATCTCAAGGATATATGGTTTGGAAAGCGTGTCTTTTAAGGCGTCATCATTTGGGATCTTCTGCTCATTACCGATCAGGATCTTAGCATTCAAGTCTCTCTCGTTTTTTAGTCCATGGAGAGCGTATGCTTCATCTCTTCTCCAGCCCATGATGTTCTTAGCGACATTCTTAATTCCAAATCTTCTGCCATTCAGGCGGGGATGGAACATTCCATTTGATATAGCCGCATCAACGCTTTTTGCCATCCTAGCGACAAATCTGCTCATAAAGATACTGAATAAGGTCGGAATCGAAAGGATAGGGATTCCATCTATAGTGCTGGCCAAGGCCTTCTTCGCGAATTGGATGGAGGGAATATCTAAGCCCATCGAGGAGATATTTGAGCATCTCAGCATAAAATCGAATGTTAAGGTTTCAATGCTCGCGTTTAAGTCGAGTAGTGGAATAAAGGCGATAATAGTCATTCCAGAGATCCATCCGGGGCCATTCAAGAATATTGGAAGCAGCTACATTCCAAGCATGATTAAGGAGGCCTTGGAGAGAAAATTCAGGTGTGTAGTTTCAGTATTGCACGGGATCTCAGGACACGAATTAGATTTAGCCTCTCAATCTGAAAATATGAAGGTGATCAATGCGATACTTAAAGCTGAATTTAAGGATTTCAAATGTGAAGTATCGCGTTTCATACGCTTATGCGAGGAGGGCGTCACGGTTAATTGTCAAGTATTCGGCGGATTCCCCCTACTTATAATTACGCTCTCACCAAACACAATGGAGGATCTTCCCATTGAACTTAGAGAAGCGATAATATGCGAGGCTAAAAAGTTCGGTTTTAAATCAGTCCTACCAGTAGATGCACATAATAGTCTGAAAGGATCATTCAATGCGGAAAGGGTTAAGCGGCCAATCCTTAAAGTTGTTCGCTCAGCTCTAAAGGAAGCGTCTTCCGCTTCAACTTCAAGATTTAAGATCGGAGCAGCCAGCATAATTCCATCTGAATTTAGCATAAAGGATGGAATGGGGCCGGGTGGGATAAGCGTTATAGTAGTTGATGTTGAGGGATGCAGAACTGCTTATATCGCTATTGACGGCAACAATATGGTCTCTGGACTTAGGGAGAAGATCCTCTCAGAGATTAGGGATTTAGGTATAGATTACGGAGAGGTTATGACGACGGACACTCATGCAGTAAATGCCGTCGTTATGAGCAGTAGGGGATATCATCCCATCGGAGAAGTTATAAGCCATGAGAGGATGATAAAGCATATCCGAGGATGCATAAAGAGGGCCATCAGAGAACTTGAACCCGCAGAAGTATCCATATGTGAGATAGAGATACCAAACGTGAAAATTATAGGCGAAAAACAGATAAATAATCTCTGCGCGATCACAAATGAAACTTTAGAGAAAATGAAGAAAGACTCGCTTGTAATCTTTCCCTTATTCGCTTTAGCACTATTATTTCTTCTGGTTTTCGCTGTTTGATCGATGGATTTAAAAGGAAGAAAGGAGGACAATACATAAGCGTCCAGAATGAACTTGAAGGAGACAATTTGATGTCTGAGGAAAGCCATGTCCTAATAGGTAATAAGCCTGTCATGAAGTATGTCTCCGCCTGTATGGCATCCTTCAACGCGGGTTCGAAAAGAGTAGTTCTGAAGGCTCGTGGGAAGGCGATTAGCAGGGCAGTAGACGCAGCTGAGCTCCTCCGCCGAGTATTCATGAAAGATGTAGAAGTTGAGAAGATAGAGATAGGAACAGAGGAAGTTGAGAGACAGAATGGAATCAAACTGAACGTCTCAACTATGGAGATCTCACTGATAAAGAAGTAAGGCTCATTGCTTCCTGAATGCTATATTTCCAGATGCTTCGCTACCTCTAAGCCCTGAGGGTAGATTTGAGAGTATAGCGGCCTCAACAGACCCATCAATGTGGATTTCAGGATTACCATTTAAGTCTCTGCGCACCTTGGCTCTGAAAAATTCAATGTGATCACCGACCTTTAAATCCGAAAGTTCATCCACCTTATTATTCCATAACACAACTGTTATTTTTCCAGTTCCATCATCCACGCGGATCCTCCTCACTTTACCAGATGTATTATCCTCTCTAGTGAAGGTATTTATCGGGAAGATTTCTGTCACAACTCCGAGAATGTTCACCCTAACCTCAGAATTTTCAATCTGATTGATCCGCCTCAAAAATTTGTGGAGAGGGGGAAAGTCCTCCTCGGATATGTCAGGAGGAGAAACCTCAATCTCACCTCTTAAGCCAACATTTAATTCTACATTACCATCATACCCCTCACGTACATAACCATGCGAGATCTTAATGATCTTACCTAGAATCTCGGATGGTTCGAGCATATCCGCCTTTTCTCCCCAAACAACAACTCTAAGTATTCCAGTTTCATCAGCTATGTATAGGCTTCTCATCTTTCCGCTTTCACCACTTGACTTCGTGAATATACGTGTAGGATTAACATGCAAAACCCGACCAGCCGTCGTCACATCATTTAATCCAGAGATTATATTTCGTATGGCCGTTTCCTTTGCCAATGAGAACCCAGATATCTCTAGACCTAGTTCGGCTGCGACAGCCCTCGCTGCGCTCTCAACGGTCAGAAATCCCCTTGATTCTCTAATCTTCCTGTTGATCAATTCGCGAATTTCATCTCTCGTAAGATCCTTTCTCGAGGACAGGATCTTCTCGATTATTTCATCAGCGGACATCCTATATTCATCATAATGGAGCACTGATAAAAGCTTATTTGAGTCGAATTAATACTCCTATTTGGGATGGAAGTTGCCGATGCAGTCGCCACTAATAATTTTAGGACTTACTCTGATAGTTCTCGGATTTATAATCTCATTTTTGGCTGTTCTCCTAATGTTCATAGGAGCCTACCCATTCAAGGGTAGGACTAGGGGAGGGGGTCTTATCATGATAGGTCCTATACCGATAATCTTTGGGACAGATAAGGAATCCGTGAAGATACTAATTCTACTCGCAACAGCTCTCATGATCCTAGCGATAATTGTAATTTTCCTCACAGCAGGAACGTAAACTAAGGAGGAATATACTCATGGGAAGGATATGTGAAATATGCGGGAGAAATCCGGCCGTATATGTATGCAGCGAATGTGGAAGAAATATATGTCCGGAATGTTTTGAGCCGGACGGCTGGATATGTTCCATCTGTTATGAAAAAAGACGTAATGCGTCGGGGAGAGGCCCTTCTATTCCTCATCTTTTACCTACAAACCTCCTAATGATAGGTTTCCTCTTGATATTTCTGGGCATGATCCTCATGTTCATCGCTGGATTGACTGGGGGAATCTCGGCCTCGTCGGGCCTCATTATCTTCATAGGCCCGATCCCAATAATATTAGGGGCTGGAAAATATTCCTTACTTGCAGTAATCCTTGCCGTCATATTAACGATTTTCGGTATTATATTGTATATCTTCCTCAGAAGGCTGGGTTTTCGAGGCGAATTATATGAGAAGAAGCCTGTATAAGCGGGATATAACATTAATGTGCTTAAGCGCGGATTTTCTGTTCATAGAAGACTCGCCTCCTTCCTCGCCATAAATCATGTAAAAGAATATCATTATGAGCACTATTAATGTAAGTCCAATTAGCATATTAATTATCATCCCAAAGTATTCACCGGTATTCAAGCTTCTCATCCCGCAAATATTAGTTACATTATCAAGTATTTAAGATGTAACCTCTCCACTCCCTCATAAGTATATCATAGAATGAATCTTCCTCTTCGATCGTATCGAATAATCCTAAACTTTCAGCTATCCTCTGCGCTATTAGATGATAGCAGAGACGAGCCTTACCATCCATAACATTAAAGTAAAAGTCGTCACAAGAGCAGAAATTGGCTGCTGGCATAACTAAATAATCTCTTCTTCTACCAACGACTATCCAGACTATCCTTCCACTGGGCTTGAATATGTATCTCTTAACTCTTCTTTCATTAACAGCCTTCCATGCATTTAGGAATCTTGAGCCGAAGGTTCTCTTAAGGATGACTATTTGCTCATCTTCTAATTTACCCTTTCTTCTCGCCTCATTGCAGATGGCATTTAGACGTTCAATCTCCGAATTAGCCTCTTTCATTAGCCCTCTCCATTAATTGTTTATTCATTCCGTTAAATCCGATCCTCGGATATCATCTTGATCTGACCGAGATAACCGAGGAAAGTTCCATCCAGCAAGTAGATTTCAGCTTTGTTAAAGTCTATGCTTCCTGAACGTAAAACGGGACCGATAAATCCTTCAAACTTCTCCTTCCTCAATAATCCATAAGTATTCACTGGTTGACCACCGAGAAAATCATTAAATGAAGGCATTATAATTAGACTTTCAACGTTAGGCGTTATATTAAGTCTCTTCAATATGTCTTCAAAGTTCTCATCTCTTTCCCGTCTCAGACCGTAACCTTTAAGCACAGCTTTCGTGAGCATATTAGAGTTACATGGGGCTTTAACCCAAACCTGACGTGTTATTCGGAACCCCATAGGGTCTCTAAATGTGATCACCGGATGAACATGCCCAACTATTAATGTTCTACAGTTAAGCATCTCCGGTAAGGGCCATGTATGACCATGAAAGACTCCAATATCTCCTATTATTATGCCTCTGCTGGAAAGGAGATCGACTCCGTCTGGCAACAGAGCTTCTATTTCTCCATCATGGTTTCCCGGGACTATCTGAACCCTGCTAATCATGCTGAGGATATTCTCAAAGAAGTCTGGCACGTCACGCCACTCTTCAGCCTCTATCTTCGCAATTGTATGCTTAACATCCCCTAAAATTATAAGCCGATCCGGCCTTTCCAAGAAGATTATCTCCTTAAGCCTCTTAAGAAACCTCTTAGTCTGTGAGGGAATATATATGCCCTCCTCGGCTAAGGAGATCTCCCATCCTATATGAAGATCAGAGATTACTAGAGTTCTCTCGTCTCCATCATTGATTATTAGAGCTGCATATGGACTCACGATCCTCAAACTACATTTTCCAGTCATAACCAAATAGAATAATCCCAAATAGATCTGATAAATTTACCTAAAAACGACATTTTTAATCTTCGATATTATCTGCGAGTATAATTCTTCAGTCGCAGCCGCGATGATCGAGAAGCGTTTCAATCTCGTCAGGGGAATCTCCTCATTATGTTCATCTCCATTAAGAAGGCCGAAGGTTCCTCCAGACTCCTTCAATATGAGCATGGCAGCCGCGAAATCGAGCGTTCGAATCTTTCCCCGGAGATCAATATGAGCATCCATGACCCCTGAGGCTACATGGCATATCTCAAGGGACGTTGATCCTAAAGACCTTATTCTTTTAGCCGCCTTCATTATTGGGATTATCCATTCAAGCCTCTCGGGAGTAGAGGAGACGTCAATGTTCACTATCGATTCGCTTAGATCCGAAACATTTGAGGTCTTTATTCTCTTTCCATTGAGCCATGCTCCCTTCCCCTTCTCAGCGACATATAAGTTACCATCAGACAGACTTATTACAACGGCCAATTCTATATCTTTAAGGCTATCGCTGGATGCCATTGCTAGTGATGCTGAGGAGAACTTTAATCCCCTGACAGCATTAGTAGTTCCGTCGATAGCATCTACGACCAGATAGGTGTCTGCTTTATCGTCAAACTGAAGAATCCCATTCTCTTCGCCGATAAATACGCATGGAATTTTTTTGTCACGGATATATTTGATAACTGTCTCTTCCGCTACGCGATCGATAAGCCTCGTATTATCCCCTCCGAAGCCTAGGCCAACGATTCTTCCGCTATCACTTGAACCGAGGAGAGGATGAACCGTTCGATATATACTCTTGGCCATTTCAGTTAAAGCCTCGAGATCGACATGGATCATCCAGTTCACCCATAGCCACTTATGGCATCCAAGAATCCAGATATATTATCCTTTATCGATTGGAGGAATGGATGCTTGATTTTGGTTATGTCTTTTATGTTTTCTAGGCGGGCTATTCGAAAGTAGAGCGGAGGATGAGGATCCCATCCTATCCATTCTTGGATTCTATAGGCGGGGATTCTTTCGTATCTAAGCCTTCTATAGCCTATCTTCCTGAGGGCCTCAGCGAGAATCTCAGGATGGCCGAGTCTAATGGCCGACTCGAGATCGGCCCTTGCCTCAAAGAATTTGGCGATGAAATAGATCAACGTGAATACCGCTAGGATATAGAGGTATCCGAAGAACATGAGCAGAGGCCAGAAGACGTAGACTCTAAGTAGATATTCAGTTGCTGATAATGTGAAAAGCACTAGTGGATCTCTACCTTTTAGGTGGCTGAATTCATGTCCTATCACCCTTAGTATCTCGTCTTCCTCTAACTGAACAAGCAATCCGCTCGTTATGAGTACTATTCCACGGCTTGGACAGGGCCCTGAAGCCGCGGCATTCGGGACTATTAAATTTGCAATAACTATCTTTGGGATTGGTAAACCGAACTTCTCAGATGCTCTCTTGACGATGTCGTATATATTCACAACCTTTATTGACATGCTATCAGGATTGCATTTGAAGCCATATTTCGAGAATACCTCGCTTACAGTTTCGTAATCAACCGCCTTTCCGAGAGCTATGGTTCTATTATATATCTCAGCCTTTATCCTCATTAAGATAGATCTATTAAATCTCCGCCTGAAATATTCGTATTCCTCCGGTGAAAGGTGATAGTGAAGAATATGAACTGAGTGTTTCTCGGGAGTTATCTCCCAGCTTCCCATCTTTAAGATTATCTTGTCTGAGAAGAGGAATATTGCGAATTGCATTATGACGAGTAGGATGGGGGTATATGGCCCGAAGATCGCAAAGAGAAATAGGCTGATAGCGATGAAGACTACAAAGAATAAGAACATGCTTCCAGTGAATAACCTATAGATTAGGTTTTCGCCTTTTCTGCTTTTATCCTCCGGGACAACTGGTTCGCCCTCAACCCATGCGAAGTAGAAGCTACTTCGTCTAACTTGCTCCTCGAATGCACGAACAACTAAAAATAGATCTTCCTTTAACCTCTCGATTACGTCCTTAGGAACCGGACCTCTGGATGTGACCTTGACTTCCACGGGTTTTCCAACGCTAATCTCGGTTTTCACAATCCACATTCCCATAGGATCAGGGAGAACGAACGAGATGAAACGCATGTTATCTGAGACTATACTTACGAATCTGCCCATCCGCGGCAACAAGTAATGATAATGGATAAACCGAATAAGTCCACTGTAAGCATCCGGAGTGATGTCAGTATCTATCACAAAAGATGTCACATTTTCGTCTATGAACATATTATCCACACTTTATCTCAATTATATCAAGATATATTAAAGTGTCGAGTGCTCAAATGGTCGTATTGTATATCTCAGGTTGTCCCCGCCTCCCAACTTGATAAATACTCTTTCTGTTCCTCCGTCATCTCATCTATCTTAATATTTAATCCCTTCAGCTTTAGACGCGCAACAAGCTCATCTATCTCCCTCGGAACATTATAGACTTTAGGCTTAAGCTTTGGTCCTTTAGCAAGATACTCGACGCATAGAGCTTGATTTGAGAATGACATGTCCATCACCTCGGATGGATGTCCCTCGGCCGATGCCAAATTTACGAGTCTACCCTCTGCGAGCAGGTAGATTCTCCGTCCATTCTTCAGCATATACTCCTCCAGATTTGGCCTAACAGTTCTCTTAGAGATCGATATCTCCTCGAGATCCGGAATGCTTATTTCAACATTGAAATGTCCACTATTGCCTATTATCGCTCCATCCTTCATCTTAAGCATGTGTTCTTTTCTGATGACATGGAAATTCCCCGTTGCTGTTATGAATATATCTCCCTTCTCGGATGCTTCGATCAGCGGCATAACTTGGAATCCATCCATAACCGCCTCTAGGGCTCTAAGCGGATTGACTTCCGTCACTATAACGTTCGCGCCCATCCCCCTTGCTCTCATCGCCAATCCCCTACCGCACCACCCATATCCGCAAACAACGAAGTTCTTTCCGGCCAAGAGAACATTCGTTGCCCTTAAGATCCCATCTATCGTGCTCTGCCCCGTTCCATAACGGTTATCAAAGAGATACTTTGTATAGGCATCATTTACTGCTATAACTGGATATTTAAGCTCTCCCTTCTCGGCCATCGCCCTAAGCCTTATGACGCCGGTCGTCGTCTCTTCTGTTCCGCCTATAATGCCATTCAAGACCTCTGTTCTACTCGAGTGGATCGTGCTAACAAGATCAGCGCCATCATCAAGCGTTATTATGGGTTTATAATCGATAACTTTATTCACACACCAATAATATTCGTCAGTTGTCTCTCCACGCCATGCATAAACATGAACACCTAAACTTGCAAGTGCAGCTGCAACCTCATCTTGTGTCGAAAGGGGGTTCGAGCCGCAGAGTGCAACTTCAGCTCCGCCGGCACGTAAGGTCTCTATTAGAACTGCTGTCTCCTTCGTGACGTGTAGGCATGCACCTATTCTTATGCCCTCTAGCGGCCTTTCCCTCTCAAATCTCTCTCTAATCTGCTTTAGAACCGGCATATGCCTAGATGCCCACTCTATAAGTAGGGAACCCTTCTCTGACAGGCTTAGATCCTTAACTTTATAGCTACTCAACGTCTCTTACCTCGTGAGCTAAAAACAATTTTTAGAAAGGCAGATTTTAATTTATCTTTTTTGAACTTCTTTGGATGATTTCTCTGAGGCCTTATCTCGCCTTAACATGCTTTACAATTGGGGGTTTAACCTTCTTTAGAACTCTATACCTGCAGTAGGGACATCTTATTCCAAGTTCGAGTTCAGAGGATTTTACTAGTGCACCGCACTTTAAGCATTGATAGAGTATTGCTGGCTTCTCCTCCTCACCCTCCTCTGACATCATATATATTTCCCTCTCAATCTTAACGATAAATTTCCATTTTCAAATATTTAAACTGCATGCTATGAGAACCTCATTAGATCTTTTTCTAGCTTTTCAACTCTATCCTTTATTTTCTTAACTTCCTTCCTCACGTCCTCGTCTAAAATCTCTTTCTTTCTCATCTCATTAGATCTTAAGATTAGTTCAAGGAGATCGGATTTATATGTCTCTAAGAGCAGCTTAACATTTGGTATTAAGCAGTGCCCGCCTATCACGCCCGGAAACATAGGCGGCCGATCAAATCGAACTCTATGAGTATCCTCTATGAAGTCAACGATCTCATTGAAGTCAGCGTGAAAGTGCCTGCTTATCCTATGCATCTCTTGGAAACAAGTGATCATCCAAGCCCTATACGTAGTCTCAAAGAGCTTCGCCAGCTCCGTTTCCCTCGACGACCTTAAAATCTTAACTTTAAGCCCTATCTCCTTAAAGTGCTCTGATGCCAGCTCCGCTGATCGATCATCAACGCCACCAACATACTTCGTCCATCTCCTAATCTCCCATTTCATATGTTCTAGGCTTTTATGAACGCCCCTCACAGGTGAATGTGCAACATGCTTGCTGCTTCTTTTTCCAATCTCTTCTGTCGTTCCTACCGGAACGGTGCTGTTAATTATGGTTATTTCCGGATCGAAACTGTTCATGTATTCTATGGTGGACTTTATGAACTCTCCTCGATTATAGCATGGAATGCAAATATGCATGACGTTAACCTTACCTTTAGCCGCGTGAGCATTGATCATTCTCATCTTATCGGCGTCTAAGTCTATTCCGTAAACACGGAATCTTCCACTTTCAACGATGATCTCATAGAGGGGTCGACCGATCTCGCCTAATCCTATGATGAGAACGCTCTTCATCGACATACACTCCAGTTACATAAAATTTCTTAATGGTAATGAATTATTTATATTGGTGTGGAATATCCGCAATTCACATGTGATGACACAGAGATACATCTTGTTAGATCTTTATATTTCAATCGCGTGAGACATTAGATCTTGAGAAGACATTATCTGATAGCCTGAGGTAACGTTCGGGCTCTTAAAATAAATAATTCATTTTATGAGGGATCTTAGCCAATATTTTTAATGTCATTTGGTATTGTTGAGCGTTGAGTCCATGTCGCGTTTGAGAGAGTATCTTGCTGGAAGACTTGAAGATTGGGAGTTAAAGATCCTACCAGGCTCATACGATATAGTCGGCGACATAGCAATTATAAGAATACCGAATGCTCTGAGGCACAGAGCCGAGGAAATAGCCAAGGCTATAATGGAGATTAACAGTCATGTTAGGACTGTTCTCAATCAGGTTTCTCCAGTCTCTGGAAGTTTTCGCCTTCGTAGGCTTGAGTGGATAATGGGTGATAAAAGAACAGTTACTATCCATAGGGAATACGGGTGCCTCTTTAAAGTGGATTTAGAGAAATGCTATTTCTCGCCTAGACTTTCCTATGAGAGATATAGAGTTTCGGAGTTAGTTAGGCCGTCAGAGACCGTAATAAATATGTTCGCTGGAGTGGGATGCTTTTCCATACTCATAGCGAAAAGATCCAAGGCTGATAAGGTCTACTCGATCGATTTGAATCCTTGGGCGTTCAAGTATGCCATTGAGAATATTAGGCTTAATGGAGTTGAGCATATAGTAGAGGCTATTCTTGGAGATGCAAAGGCGATCATTAAGGAGAGACTTTTGGAGACTGCGGATCGCGTCTTAATGCCCCTACCGGAAAGGGCATACGAGTATTTAGACTATGCCATAGACGCATTAAAGCCGAATGGAGGAACGATCCACTACTACGATTTTACACATGCAGGGAAAGATGAGGATCCAATATGCAAAGTTAAGGAGAAAATTAGCCGTAAACTCAATAAGTTTGGAGTTGACTTTAAAGTTGAATTTGGCAGAATCGTTAGAACTGTCGGTCCCCGATGGTTTCAGGTAGTCCTTGACATAAGAGTAAACAAAAGGATTAAAAGGGCTGACCTTTAATTTTACACCATATTGTAGGAGTGATTTTATATGAAGAGGAGGCTTATGGATCTTCTTGCCTGTCCAATTGACAAGTATTATCCGCTAGAATTATATGTCTTCGAAGAAAAGGAAGAGATAGTTGAAGGCATGATCGTATGCCCAAAGTGTCTCCGCTGGTATCCGATAAGAGATGAGATCCCCGAAATGCTACCTGATGAACTTAGAAATAAGAAGGATGAGATCGAATTTCTTAAGAAATGGCAAGATAAGATCCCAAAGAAGATATTATATAAGGGAAAGCCCTTCAATCTCAGCGAAGAACAGAAAGAATCATAGATTGAGCTCTATGAGCTTCTGCTTTTCGGCCGATTCAAGGATGGCCTCCGCTATCTTTAGGGCCTTAATTCCGTCTAAACCTGTCACTATAGGTTTGTCATTATTCAAAATGGAATCAACGAAATGTTGAAGCTCCAGCTTTAATGGTTCCTCCCATTTATGACGTGGAATCAACGTTTGATTTGATGTTTCAATAGTTATTTCCTGCGTTATATAATCGACTGTTATTATTGCTTCGCTTCCGGTAACCGTGAGTTTTCTCACCTTGTATGGCGTCAGCCAGTTTGCCTCAAGAAATGCCGATTTCTCATCTGGAAATGCAAGCATTACTTGGGCGTAATCCTCAAACCTTTTATGTCTCAGGCTTCCAGCTCTTGCGTAAACTGTGATGGGATCCTCCTCAAATATGAATCTCATGAGGTCTATATCGTGTATTGCCGTGTCCTTCACTACCCCGACATCTCCTATCCTTTCAGGCCACTTTGAGACTCTCTTTCCAGTAGCCGAGACGGGTCTTCCAATCATTCCCTCCTTAATAGCCTCCTTCAATCTTTCGACGGCTGGATTAAACCTCTCTATAAATCCAACAGTTAAATGTAGCCCTGCCGATTCGGCGGCTTCAAGCATCTTCTCAGCTTCGTCAACTCTGCTTGCCATAGGCTTCTCGACCAGAACGTGCTTCCCAGCATCGAGAGCTTCCATGGCCTTCGAGTATAGATTTGTGGACCAAACGCAGATGGTTACAGCGTCAAAATCCTCTTTTCGATAGAGATCTCTGCTGTCCGCATAGGCTCTTATATTGTATTTCCTCGAGATGGCCTCTGCCCTTTCTCTGTTAATATCGCATACGGCCACCAGCTCAGCCTCTGGAATCTCGCTTAAAACTCGAACGTGGTTTCTTCCCCAGAATCCCGCTCCTATCACAGCTAGCCTTAATCTTCTCATCTCTTCCATACACCCCTACCTAAGCCGCGATATATGAACCCTTCCCTCTCAGCTCTCTGCGGATCAATTACATTGGCTAAATCAACTATTATTGGAGGTTTCTTCATCATAGCCCTTACGCTTCCGAGACTTATGCTCTCGAATTCCTTACGTCTAATGGCGATAACGAGGCAATCCGCATACTCTAATACCTTCTCCAGCGTCTTTTCTGCAGGATAGCCCAACTGAAGGAGCTCATCGGACTGGAAGCACGGATCGAAGACGCTTACTCTCCCCCCTCTCTTCCTGAGAAGCCTAACCAATTCTAGGATCTGCGATCCCCTCGCCTCTCTAAGGCTACGTGAAGCTCCGAGAATCGCGATCTTCGCCCTCTTCACATTTTTTCTGCAGGAGTGTATTGCATCTCTTATAAGGTTATATGCCTGCTTTGAGGCTTCACTATTCATTCTCCTGGCGAGGGAGGCCATTCTAAGTTTGATTCCAATGTTTTCGGCTTCGGAAATTAAGAGATGAGGAGTCTCGGCTGATCTTCCACCTTCAATGTTAGGAATCGATAAGTAGCACTGAGGCTGACTGTTTACTGCTCTCAAAACCTCTATATAATCGATTCCCATCTTCTCGCAGAGTGACGCAAGCTCATTTGATAGGGCTACATTTACGTCCTGATATATGTCACTAAAGACCGCCGCGGCCTCCGCTGTCTTAATATCGTTGATCCTTATGAACTCCCCATCTGATATTAGGCGTAAAACTGCCTCAGCCGCTTTTAGGCTCTGCTCATTTATCGCCGATATTATCCTTGTGCCTCTCCTTATATAATCCAATTCTCCTCCAGCTGGCGCTGCGGCTGGACTGTATGCGAGTCCGAAGTCCACGCCTGCCTCTAGCCCCGATGTTCTTTCAAGAGTCTTAATTATCAAATTTTCAGTCATGGAGGGGGGTAGTATGCTCTGAACTATTATCAGCGATCCGGGATAAAGGTTGAGTCCAACAGCTCTGCAGTTCTCTTCAAGTTCAGTGTATATTGGTCTCTTCTTTCCATCTATCGGTATCTCATCTGCAAAGAATATGATATCGCTTGATGAGACTGCCTCGCGGATGTCAGTAGTTGCTCTCAGCTTTCGCCTCATTAAATTCTTCCTTAACATCTCATTGAGCTCTGGTTCGCTGAAAAAGATTGTTCCCTCGTTTATTCGCTTTGTAATGTAGGGGTCAGAATTGAAGCATATGGCATTAAGGTCTGCATTTGAAAATAAGCATGCTGTAGCCAATCCTATTCTTCCACAATTTACGATCGTAATCCTATGTCTCTCCTTCTCTTCAGGAGTATTCAGTTTGAATTTATCGAGGGCCATAGCTTCAGTCATTTCATGCTTCCTCTAGGATTCTTTGTCGAAGCTGAACAAAATGGAAGATGCTGCAACCGATGAATCCTCCCATCTGCTAAATAAATTCTTATATTATGATCATGATATATCCGCCTTTTCGATTATGCTGTGTTATTGAGTCTAAAAGGGAATTCGCATAATTGCAGTCTTAACCATCGAATCTATCCTTATTAGACAAAAAGATTTTAAGCAACCTTCGAGATTATCTTTTTCTCTCTGAAAACTCTAAGTAGGGTGGGTAGTCTTGAGCGGGAATAAGCTGAATCCAGCTCCGCTTGGATTAGCCGGGTTTGGATTTACAACAGTCCTTTTAAATCTTATAAACTCAGGTCTGCTCGATTCATCAGCGATGCCCGTAGTCTTAGCTATGGGAATATTCTATGGCGGTCTCGCCCAGATAATAGCTGGCATCCTCGAGGCACGGCTGGGTAACACATTCGGGGCAGTTGCCTTCACATCTTATGGACTGTTTTGGCTGTCTACTGTGAGCATAATTATGGGATTCTTTGGGGAGGCATCAAAAGCAGGAATGGCTGCTTATCTTGCGAGCTGGGGAGTCTTCACAGCCTATATGGCGATCGCTACTAAGAGCCATGACCGAGCGACAAAGTTCATCTTTACGACGTTAGCTATACTTTTCTTCCTGCTTGCAGCTGGAGAATTTAATCAGACGTTGCACGTTATAGGAGGATATGAGGGGCTGATCTGCGGTTTTTCGGCGATATATGCGTCTGCGGCAGGAGTTATAAATGAGGCCTTAGGCAGAAAAGTCCTTCCAACCTAAAAGTATTTCATTTTTTGAAATTTTAAAAATAAGGAGTGGAGATTGTTGTTTGAGCGATTACTCGATTATCTTGTAGACTCTATCTCCTTCCCTTACTCTCTGCTCAACCTTTAGCCCGATGCTCTGCCCAGCCTCAGCAGTCGTAATATTCTTATGTTCAATCTGCATTGATTGAACCGTCTGCTCAAAATTTGTAGTCGCACCCTGAATGAGTATCTTATCTCCTACCGACAACTTGTCACTTAACTCCACAACTGCAACGCTTATTCTCGTAAAATAATGCGTAACTCTGCCAACCTCCTTCAATTTCCTCTCCGACATAATATTTTCACCTTACAAAAAATTAGTCGGTCAGCCTTAAATTATTTTAGATCGAAGACTGAACTACCAAAAGACTTAAAATTTCAGTTCAACATCGTTCAATATAGGTGCGGGGGTGTCCGAGTGGTCAAAGGAGGCAGGCTTAGGACCTGCTGGCGTAGGCCTGCGCGGGTTCGAACCCCG
>CAZDRE010000020.1:0-24459 GCA_964508155.1 uncultured Candidatus Bathyarchaeia archaeon | reverse complement strand
ACAGGTATATCAGCATCTCACCTCTCCACAGAAAATCGAGATTCCAATTTGTGATCGCAATGTATACTCATCCATCATCCCCGAACTATAGTAGGAAGTGGACTGCTGAGATAAGCAAATGCACAGATGAGAGTATCGGTCTAAAGGGAGAAGCCGATGGATATGATTACATGATTGAGTTTAACTTGGCCGCTGAGGACGTAACCGTGAATATCGATTAGGATTGGAACAACAGTTACAGGAAGGGCTGGAGCAGCCTCTCCGCGTTTTTATGCAGAATATTATGGCGATCCTCATCCGTTATCCTAGAGTATAGGATGCATCCTATTCCATGATGCGGATCAAACCATGGCAGATCTGTTCCGAAGAGTATCTTCTCTGATCCCGCGCCCTTCACCATCAACTCTATCAGGCCGTTAACTCTAACTGCGGCTGTTAATTCCAGATATACGTTTGGGTAGTCCCGTGCTACTTGAATAGACTTCTCCCACTCCCCAAAACCAGAGTGGCCCATCAGAATCTTAACTTTATGGTATTTCTTTGCAATCTTCTCTACGTGAGCTGGAGAGTCATAGGGGCTTCCTCCCCAGGTATGCATCAGAATAAGCAGTTCATTCTCATCTGCGTATTCTAGGGCAGGCTTATAATTTGCTCCTGTTATCGGATATTTATGGTAGTCCGATAGGAACTTGAATCCAACAAACCCCTTCATCCTCGAGAATCTATCGAGATCATCCTCTATTCTCTCCGGGTAATTCGGGTTTATGCACCAGTAAGCCCTAAACCTGTCGGGGTACCTCTCTATCACATCGACCATACTAACGTTCTCTTCTGGATCTATCAATGCAGCGTGAGAGCAGAAAACTCCCATTTTAACACCGCACCTATCCATCGTTCTTATCATAGCCTCAGCCGATGAGTTGGGGAGGTATATTCCCTGAAATGGACCCATGTGCTGATGCATATCTATCACTGGGCATGACCTGCACTTTCCAGTCTCCATGAATTCTTTAAGCAGGCTGGACTTGATCATACCTTGATCCTCCTAAGGATCCGCTCTAAATTTCTTGATGCTATCATCTCACGTTCCCTACTCGTTATGTCGGCGTGCATCAGCATCAAGATCGTTCCTCCCGGATTAAGATGCGGATAGCCTGTTCCGAATAGAAGTCTCTCCGCGCCGTATTTCCTGCAGAAGTCGCTTATTCCGCCGTCCATATGATACTTTGAGATGTCCAAATATAGATTCTCATACTTCTCGATAAGCGGCCTAAAGAATCTATCCTCGCCCCAGCAGCCGTGATCAGTGACTATAAGCGTTAAGTCGGGAGCATCTGAGAGTATCATCTCGATCAGACGCCACCTTGAGATTCCACAGCATGATTCATCGGCCGAGATAAAGAGAGGTATGTTTCTCTCGACCATCAGGTCATAGAGCGGCCTTAGGGAGACTCTGCTCATCAGATATCTATGTTCTGATGGAAAGGCCCTAAATGCGCATACATTCTCATTTCTGAGGGATTCGATGAGGCTCTCGATTGTGATCTCTCCTGTCTGAGGTGGAAGTATAGCGAGAGTTCCATGCAACCTATCGAATCCTCTGATATCATCGAGTAGGATCCTATTCCCGACATCCGGAGAGTCATCCTTCTGTCTGGCATGATAGACTATAGCCTCATCTATTCCGTAATAGTCCATCTCGTTTAGGAGATCCCTAGCGGTCTCAGAGTATCTAAGAGGCTTAATCATCGGCCTGCCAAAGCTCATGTTACAGTCGAAGAGCCTCATGATGGGGGGCCTTCACGCCTTAAGCTCATCTATGTTCTCTTTGATCTTTCGTATAGCCTCAAGCACTAGATCTACGTCTTCACGCTCAAGCAGAAAGTCCTTTCCGAGGGCAACTATCTCCTTCTCGTAGACTCTCTCCGCAACTGGACAGTGGAAATCCGCGTAGTTTATGGTCTTTCCGTATAGTGGGCATCGAACTGGACAGCCAGTCCTTCCAAACCGCATCTCCATGAATACTGGATTCTTATATAGGGGCTGATTGTGGGCCGTATGGGCTGGGATGCCCTCGGCCTTCAGTGCCTCCATGAATAGGTCCCTGCTTACACCTCCAAACTCCTCCTCTTTATATCTCAGCAAGTAGAAGTAATATCCCCTCTTTGTGATTCTGGGATCCCTCTTTAGGGCTCGTATGCCACCTATCTTCTCCAGCTCCCCTGCCAGATACTCACCGTTAACGTATCTCTTCTCAGTCTGCTCCGGTAGCCTCTTAAGCTGACATAGGAGGATCGCACCTTGAAACTCCGTCATCCTCATGTTCCACGCTGGGACATGATGCTCATAGAATGGCCTGCCCGGTATCCTCCCGATGTTATGGTATGAGTAGCATTTCTTGGCGAGCTCCTCATCGTTTGTCGATACAAATCCTCCCTCACCGCAAGTTAATGGCTTACCCATCTGGAAGCTGAAGGCTCCTAGGTGGCCTATACTCCCCACTTTTCTTCCCTTCCATTCGGATCCGTGGGCTTCAGCGCAGTCCTCAATGACCATTAAGTCGTGATCCTCAGCGATCTCCATTATCCTATCCATGTCAGCCGGGTATCCGCCGTAATGAACGGGTATTATCGCCCTAGTTTTCTCAGTTATGGCCTCCTCTATCTTTTCAGGATCGATCTGATAGGTTTCGGGGTCGATATCGACAAATATGGGAACAGCATTTACCGCCAGAACCGCGGTTGCAGTGGCGATGAATGTTACCGCTGGAACTATGACCTCATCTCCAGCCTCAACTCCGGCGGCTTTAAGAGCCAACTCCAAAGCGGCTGTTCCATTCGTAACAGCAACTCCATACTTGACGCCTAGATACTTACAGAATTCCATCTCGAACTGTCCAACCTTAGATTCAGAGGGGTCATCGTATGCTCCTCTCCACCACTTCCCGCTCTCCAAGACCTCAATTAATGCTTGCTTCTCCTCCTCCCCGAATATTGGCCACCTCGGCTTTAAACCTCCTGGAACAAGGGGTTTGCCGCCCTTTATTGCCAATTCAGCCATAATCCAAGCCTCCAACGATCAAACATTCTCCCACATCGACATATTTTTAGTTTTCTTAGGCGGCGAATGAGAAGCTAAAAAACTATATAAGATTGATTCTCTTTTCCTTCTCTTTGAGGTAGAAATGGGCGGAAAGAAGAAGCCGACATTAACTCAGCTTGCTAAGCAATTGTCTAGGCAAGCTCAGAAGGAGGCTAAGCGCGCCAAGAGAGAAAAGAAGGTTACAAGCGGAGAAACCAGAACATCCAGGGTCATCCCGCCGGATCCGAAAGACCAGAATGTGATAAAGCAGTTGCAGAGCATGAAGGTTATAACTCCATATACCGTGGCTTCACGATTCAATATACTCCTAAGCGTGGCGAAGGATTTCCTTGAGGAGCTTCACCGCCAAGGCGTAATAACATATGTATCAGGCGGGAGAAGCCTGAAGATCTATAAGCCCTCAGGCCAGTAGGACATCGTTTCAGCCAAAAAATCTAAATTCAAATATTTACAGAATAGAGTAGTGTGTGATATGCGGTTCTCGGAGTTTTGTATGCTAGATGAGACTAAACAGGTTCATTTATGACAAGGTGATTTTGATAGATGATGCTGGCTGGGGAGATTTAATCTTAGGGGTAGTCATCGGAGCCCTGAAACTTCCAGATCATAAGTATATGGAGCGTAGAATACCAGTAACGATGTTTCAGCCGCCAAACTTCGAGAAGAAATCCTATCTGGACGAGGCCATACGAATAGCAGATGAAATAGTCGACGTGATGCAACCAGACGAAAAGACATGCTTTAAGGTCTGTTCAGGATATATACTATCAAGCATCCGCAGGCACTTAAGAGATAGGGGATTTCATGTTGAAAGAGTGAGGATTGAGGGTGAACTTCAGGAGAGAGTTGAGAAGGGATACGTGAACTGGTGCATAGAGGTTGGAGTTCCACCCGATAGACTTAGGGGGAAGAGAAGATTTTATGCATTGCTCGAGTGGGTGGCTGAAAGGCCTGAATTGAGGGAACGTCTAGTCAAGACGGGATGGAAGAGCTGGAGGGAAAAGTGGCGGGAAAGGGCGTATCAGATATATCTTGAGAGGATGAGAAGGGCGAAGGAGAAGTATTACATGCATAATCTCGACTCTAAATCTTCACAACGGTGATCTTCGTCCCCATCTTAACTTGACGGAAAACATTTAGGTCTTCATCCTTAACCTTCCCAACTGGATTCACTGGAGTATGAGGCTTTGCAACTTCATAGAATATGCAGAGAGACCTAGCCATTGGCCAATACGCTATCAGCCCAGAATCGACTGACCTCTTAGCCTTCTCAACTCCAAGATTAATCGGAACTGGAAAGTAGACTCCGCCATTAAGAAGGGCGGCCCTACCCTCAAATGGGAGAATCCTGACAAGAGCAGCAACTGTTCTAGGCGCGAGGAATCTTATGAATTCTCCTCTTGCCTCGCCAATGCCCTCAACAACGAATCTTATGGGTATTGAGGAAAAACTCGTCAAAGCCTCCATCCCACCAGAATATTCAAATTTTAGGTATAAGAAGTTAACTGGGTGTTTAAATTCTTTACAAGCCAAGATGGGCTTCTGCTTCAATAAGAGAACCGAATTGCCGAAACATATTGGGAGGCATGCTCGAGATTGAAAGAGAATCGTACTTCTCACGAAGGTATATTTCTCTATTAGCTCCCTGCCTCTATCATCAGTATTCCGGCTTTTCTCTCATAAACCGAAGCTTCCTTTAGGAATGATATTATCTCCTTCTCATCTTCTGGGGAAACGCCATCCCCTGCAAGTTCGATTATCCGCCCGTATACATTAGCTGCTTTGGCTAGGTATTCGACTGCCTCCAATACCAGCTTATCGCCTTCGAATCTTTCTTTAAGGAACTTTGCGTTACCAGTTCTTGAGGTATACGCGAGCATTATAGACCAGATTATATCATTGATTTTCACTTTGCCCTTGCTGATATAGTCCGCTAGTACCTTAAAGGCGTAAGACCCGAAGTACATGCTTGAACTGTCCAGCGTAAAATTCCGTCCAACCTGCAACTTACCATTCACGGCTAGGATCTCCCTCAAATCCTTAGAGGGCTCTCCAATCTTAACGAAGTATATTAGGGAATACTTCCATGGAAGGTTATATGCTGCCGACATATCCTCAACTGCCTTAACTACAAGGTCCGCTGGAAACCCGTATCCCCTCTTTCCAAATTCGAAGATGCATCTTGACTGGACGGGCTCATAAAGGTAGAATTCATCCCCATCATAGCCTATTAGCAGTTCAAAGTGTGGTGCGAAGAAACTCAGATTATACAGCCTGGACATGTTAACAGGCAGTATTAAAGGTATATTATTAGATATGAAGTAGCGGCAGGCATCGACAAATAATCTCCTATCACTCGTGACTAGCAGGTTGTATTTGAAGTTTAAAATTTTAGATGCATTAATGTATCCTACAAATGGGTCTCCTCCAGGAATCATGTATACTCTATTGTTGAATGTTCCGAGATATGCTCCATAAGTGAAGCCCATTATGAAGTTGAAGTATTCGATCGGCTCCTTAATTCCATACTTGTAGGCTACCATCTGTAGGCATCTCGCCGCGCAATATGATTCTTTACTGCTTATCCATGGAACATCAGCTATAAAGTGACTTGAAGGATAAGATCCTACATCTCCACTAGAGAGCCACTTAGGTTTGTATGCTTCAAGCACGTAGTCATATTGGAATTTCAGCCTTAAATTTACATTCTCAAATTTAACCTCCGGCAGATGCAACACATAGCCCGCCATGGCCAAGACTATGATTAAGATTAACGCCACGCTGATGAAGTTCTCTCCAGTCTTCAAAATCTCACCAAGTATCAAATACAACATGCACTATTAGAAAAGCTTTTTTCATAAGATTCTCTAGTTTTAGTGAGAACTATCAAATGCCATATTAAGGTGTAACGAGTTTATGATAGAGCTTGTAAACCTTCATGTCAAGTATGGGCGGCGTCAAGAACCCATTATCAAAGGTGTTCATGCAAAATTTGAGGGTAAACATTTAATCCTAGGACCGAACGGTTCAGGCAAGACAACGCTCTTTAGGGCTATTACGGGATTAACTCCCATATCTTCTGGCAGAATACTCATCGATGGCGTGGATCTAGATAAGATTTACAGTAAACCCGGCGTATTAGCCATAAACTTGAGCGAGGTCTACAGCATTTTCCACCTCAGCGCCTTTGATCATCTACGTCTGTTTATGGATCTAACCGGTGGAGAAATGGATCTAGCCATAAAAATGCTTGAGGATTTAGGATTAAACAATGACCTTTTAAGAAAGAGGAAGCCGTGGGAGCTCTCCGCTGGCCAGCAAAAAGCATTCTCAACCGTGATAGCTCTATTCTCTAATGCCAGACATGTCCTCCTCGATGAACCCTTTGAGCAGCTCGATCCCGCTAGAAAGGGTAAGTTGATAAATCATCTCAGAGAGTATAAGGGCATATTGATCTTGAATACTCATGAGACATGGCTTCTCTCAGCCCTGAAAGACTGGAGTACACATTTAATGTTTGAAGGTCGACTTTATGGCTCCTTATATGCTGGGGAACTAGTTAGGGCAAGTCTGGTAGTTGGTGATATGCCAGATGCCATGTTAAGGTTTACTGTCTCAAGTAAAACCTACAGCTTAATAAAAGGAAAGGTTGGGGAGCCATTATCGAGGCTTATAACGCTGGATAGGATCTATGAGCTTTCATTGGGGGAGGCAGAGAATATATGACCCTGTATCTTAGGCTTAAGATTAAGGATTTGCTAACGACGCCGGAGCTTTTAGGGTGGGGTATAGGCTTCATAGAGTTTTGGGTTTTAATGTGGATCTTCGTTTTCAGCCAGATACCAGCGGGAACCCCGTGGAAAATCTACGTTATAAAGACCAATATAACTATCGCCTACAGCTTTCTAGGATTGCTCTCAATGTCCTCAGCGGCTGCTGGTTTATCATATAGTCTTTTCTATGCATCAAGGGCTGCGAGATACCTGACCAAGTTTACTAGGATCGGCATAGTAAGGTTTATTGTTGAGGATTTCCTTGGAAGCCTAGTAGCGATACTAATCTTCGCTCTGGTAATATTCCTGTCCGTTATAGGCTTCTCGTATGCGAAGTGGGGGATTCTGGCATTACCTGAGAATCCCATGGGCGTGATAGTCGATTTAGTAATAGCTGGTGTAGCATTGTATTGGTTCGCCTACATGATAGCCTTAGCGGTCATAGTATCTGGGAGGACTAAGGCGTTAACTATGACGAGCTATATACCATTAATAGCGGGTTTCATAGCATACTCTCAACTATGGATCGACCTTGGAGACCTAGTATACATTATGCCATTATGTTCACTGCCAGCACTACTAACATATCATGGCATAGGAGCCTTTCCGCCAACAGGAGCATATTTCGCGTGGCTAACAGGCGATAAGTTGCTACCAGCGATAAACTTGAGGTTAGCCGCAATCTCAGTCTTCACATGGACCATAATCTTCATTATATCATCGCTAATACTACTAAGAAAGAGCAAAGGTATACCAATAGAGGAGATAAGACTCTAAAAGTTATGTTACGCAGCCTATAATCCTCTAATTTTCATTCAGGCTTCAAAGAAATGTCATATGAATCCGAGAGACTGGAATGTATGATGGATTTGAGCTGTAGGGGGCAAATCTTAATATAAGATTTTACAGATCCAAGCGTGAGAGAAAAATGTTCGATGCTAAAGGGGCATCTGGGAGAATTAAGGATCTGGAGAGCCAGAGAGATAGGCTCATAGATGAGCTCAAGAGGCTTGATGAAAGACTTAAGAGGGGCGAGATAGATGAGGAGACTTATAAGCAGGAGAGGCATAGGATAGAGAGAAGCATAGTTGAAGTCATGGATAGACTTGCACAGATGAGATTCCTATCAGGAGAAATATAGCGAAAGCTAAAGTTTAAATCAGAAACAAAATCCTACGATTAAGATGATGCTCCGGTAGTATAGCCGGGACAAGTATTCCGGCCTTTCGAGCCGGAGACCCGGGTTCAAATCCCGGCCGGAGCACCAAACCATTCACCTCTCCCATCACATCTGCAGCATATATCAGCCGATATGCCATCAGTCCACTGAATATTCATTTAGATCCTCTTGTGCCCGCTATGCTGATCATCTCTTCAGCCATTCGCTTCACGTATCTCTCATCCTTATGACTTACATCCTCTATGTCATGGTAGATCACCCTATCCGCCTCAGCAATGCATTTGCTGACAACCATTCTAACACGCCAAGAAATGGGATCCGCCTCATAATCAGTCATCGCGGGGGGACTTGCAGATATGTGCTCAACAACTATAAGGTAATCGCAGACATCAACCAATCGGCGATACTCCATGTAAATCTGATCGATAAATGATTCTTCATCAGCCATAGTCGCATTTGCATTCTCCATCCCCCATCGTATTGCACGCCGCCTCAAATATACTCCCCAGCCATCCAGAAGGACAGATACAACCTCCCGTTCATGAATTCGGCTGATCAGTTCTGTGGCGACATCCATGCTATCAGCGATCTCAATGAGACCCCAGCTCTTAGGCCTCCTAGCCTCATGCTTCCGGATAGTATCCATCCAACGAGGCGTCCTCGGCAAAGTGCCAATATAGAACTTTCTCCCCGGAAGATGAGTAAAAATGGCCTCCGCCAACTCGGACTTCCCAGACTTAGCCTCCCCAAAAATCCACAGGACAACCATCAGACAGAGATCCCCCATATAAACCATTTAGACGAAGAATCTTTTCTCATTTATGCAGCTGCGAAATGAATGGAGGATCAGTTAGGCAGTTTAGGAATTCTCTGAATGATGCTACCTTCTTAAATATGACCTCCAAGTCTGCTTCTTTCATTATTCTCTCGGCTATATTCTCAGCCTTATAGTATAACTTCCCCTCCCTTTTAAGCATGTTATTTAATTCCTCCGCCGGATCCTCTATATCCTCCTGATCTCCAATCGCTCTGATCCTCCTACAATTGAATACCCTACTAACCGCATCCATATCAGCAAGAAACCAAGCTTCAATAGCATATCTCACAATAACAAGTTTAACTCTCTCACGTAAATCGGTATTAATAGTTCTTCTTATCCTATTATATCGCTCTATTATTGCCTTTTCAGGATACTTGTGGAGATCCTTCAGAATTATGAACCTGTCATATCTGGATACAAGCGTCCTAATTATTCCTCTGACTTTTTCGATTCTATTACCCCGCATTAAGACAACCTTAATTTTAACGCCTAATCTTTTCGCTATTGATTTTATTGCACCCTTCTCAGTAACACCCTCAACCAGAACTAGAACGTCCATATCTGACACACTGCTCTACTCTATTAGTTCTGAGAACCAAGCTTCTCCGAGCCAAATACCTTCTTCCAATAGTCTCCTTATCTTCTCTACATCTTTCACATGCGATATCTTAGTTTTACCTTCTTCTTTTATGACTAAGCGGAGATCCTCCGGTGAGACGTGATCCACTAAGTATGGGGAGTGCGTGGTAATGACAACTTGAATTGGAGACTTCCTGCATAGATCCGTCAATGTCTCAAAGAGGTGGGGATGAATACAATTTTCTGGCTCCTCAAATGCTACGAGTGAGCCGCCGAGGTAAAGAGCCGTTACGAAAGCCAGCATCCTTAAGGTTCCATCTGAGATGTTATGGTAAGTTAGGATCTTGTCGATTCCCTTCTCTCTTATCGCAAGATAAGTGCGCGTTCCATCCGTTGTGACGGGTAGGTTTATCTCAACAATTTCCGGGATGAGGTTCTTCATTACATTCTCGATCTGAATGAAGCGGCTCCTATCAGAGGTTAATAGCGTATGTAAGGTTTGAGCCAGATTTGAGCCATCATGCCTTAAAGAGAGATTAAAACCAACTGGAGACTCAGATCTTATATTGTCTGTATTAAACGAGTATGTAGAGATGCCTCCAAGATGATCCTTTACGTCCCTTAGCATAGGATGGACGTTGTGAAGCAAATAGGAAAGAGCTAAAAAGTATCGGCTAATTGGTGCATCCATCTCCTTTCCAGTCTCAGTTAGGTATTTAATCCTATCTTTATCTAGTCTATGTAGCAACACATTACCGCCGAATGTCACCCTCTCATCCGTTAAAATCCCCTCAGGGTTTAATGAGAATTCGTATGAGGCAGGATGACCCTTAATTTTTAGATTAACTCTTATTTTCACTTCTTTGTCCGGATCAAAAAAGACCTGTTCGATTGAAGCAAAATGTAGACAATCCTTGCATAATAATTTGAGATCTTCGCTTTTTTCTGCCTTTCCTATGCATGCGAGTAGCGCCAATGCTTTTATGACGTTACTCTTTCCACTAGCATTCGGGCCGACTAAAACTGTTACTTTGCCGAAATCTATGACGGCCTTTTCGAAAGATAGGAAATTCTCTAATATGAGACTCTCAATCATCGTTTTTGCCAGCTCAAAATGCACTTATAAATCTAATAATTTGTGCAACTTTTATAATTTTGCCTTTATCTCCGAAAGATTATGCCTGCCTAGACCTCTCAATTAAGATTTATTTTCTTGAGATTTATCACATTGTTGTGTGGTATCTTGAGGAACCGGAGGATCCTTTATGGGCGCTGACAGATCGGGTTGCTCAACTTTGAGGGTTAGGGGTTGGATGGTGGAGGAGGCTGAGCTGAGGGATATTATGGCCAGGTGGATTCATGGCGAGATTCCCTTGCAGGAGGAGATTCCTTGGCGTGGAGGGCATGACGAGGGGACATTCGCATATTCATGGTTCCTATTCTATCTTCTCACGGGAGATATGGGCATCTCTGCCTTTCTGAGGAGATTGAAGGATAGATGTCTGGATTGGATGGATAGGGCGGATTCTATGTATCATGGCTACTGGAAGAGCATGGATGTTCATCATGGAACTGAGCTCTTCAATAATTTTCTCGCCCAATACATCACTTTCGACGGAGATAAGAGGGTAGTTGAAGCATTTGAGGACGTTGCCCATCACATTGGGAATTGGGTTAAGGGTATCCCCGAATGGTATAACTGGCGGAAGAGGCTTTTTAAGAGCGAAGTTTTAGGAACCGAGCGTATAGAACCTGATAGGAGCGAAAATCTCCCATGCCACTTTAGATTGGTCCAGATACTTCTTGAGGCTTACATTGCCACGGGTAGGAGGCGCTATTTGGATCTAGGCATGGAGTATGCGGATCATTGGATCGAAAGGTCAGAGGCTGAAGGATTCATTCCATTCTGTTTGAATAGTCCGGTGACGACTAAGTCAAGGCTGGAGATCATTGAGGAGCATGCGGCAAACAATGCGATAAACATTCTTATGGACTTGTATCTGCTGACTGGAAGGGACGATTATATCGGAGCGGTGAGGAATCTCATACCATATCTGCTGAGGGGCATATCTGATCCAAACAATAATGTGTCGGCGAGCTTAGTCGCCAAGTATCGCATCATCAGCGGAGATAGAAACTTTGATGACGAAATAATAGATTCGCTTAAAATTCCCAAAATGGACGAATTTACCTCAGCACTAATGATCTTCGACTCCGCATTTGAGAGGAAACCCCATCCGCTCGGCTTGATCGGAAGGAGAAGAGATGAGCCGACATGGGCATTTCGCAGAGCCGACGGAGAGATATTCATGGATGAGTGGAGCCCGCCGGCTCATCTTCTTCTCGCCTCGCAGATTAGGGGAGATGAGGATCTAGCTGCCTTAGCCCTTTGGAGGGCGAGGGTTAGGCTTAAACTTGCGGTGACAAATCTTAGGCTGGGGCGGGATCATGGATGCGCAGCGAACACGGTCTCATCAGTCATTGCTGGGCATGGACGTAGCTTCCCATATGGGAATGTCACATCAACGCTTTTTCCAGCCACGATTGGAGGATTCCAATTTCTCGGATGGTATAAACCCCACATCAAGTATTATGGTCGAGATGGAAAACTGGGAATTCCAGCCGAGGTTGAGACATTATTCTTCCCAGCGATTCAAGAGGGAGAGAATAGGATCCTAATCCATAATGGTAGTTCAGCCCCGGTCAGGCTGAGCCTTGAAAATACAACTGAGAAATGGAGCAGGGGGAGATTGGAGGATCTAGATTTGAAGATCATTAAGGTCTCTGAGAGATTTTTGACGGTTGAGGTTTCAGCTAATACTTTGGGAGAGATAAGGTTCGCGTAAGGATCGAATGGCCCATGCATAAGGGCATAAATGGGCTACTGTTAAAAGATACCGCCTGGAATAGTATTTATGTGTGGTTGGCATGACCTCTGAAAAGGAGTATGCGAGATCGTGGATTGAAGATAACCGCGAAGCGATAATAGGCATCAGCGATAAGATTTGGGAATACGCTGAGCTGGGATTGGTCGAGTATAAATCTTCATCTCTGCTGATAAATGAGTTGGAGAGGCATGGATTTAGAGTTGAACGTGGAGTAGCCGGGATGCCTACTGCTTTCATAGCGTCCTACGGCGAGTCAAGACCGATCATAGCGATCATGGGCGAGTATGACGCTCTACCAGGCCTATCACAGGGAAGAGTTCCGTATCGGAAGCCTCTTGAGCCTGGGAGGCCTGGGCATGGATGTGGACATAATATTCATGGAACAAGCGGGATGGCGGCTGCCATAGCCGTGAGATACGTCATGGAGAAGTATGGCTTGAAGGGGACCATCAGATTTTATGGTTGCCCTGCTGAGGAGAACTTCAGCGGCAAGGTCTTCATGGTTAGAGATGGATGTTTCAGAGATGTTGATGCGGCTTTAAGCCACCATCCGGGATCGATGAACTGTGCAACATTAAAGAGCTGTTTAGCCGTAAACTCGGTTAAGTTCCACTTTTACGGTAGATCCGCCCATGCTGGAGGCTCGCCTGAACAGGGTAGAAGTGCACTCGACGCCGTTGAGCTCATGAATGTCGGAGTGAATTATTTAAGGGAGCACATAATTCAAGATGCTAGAATACATTATATTATTGAGAGCGGAGGGGAGCAGCCTAACATCGTCCCCGATTATGCCCGGAGCTGGTATTACGTTAGGGCTCCAGAACGGGAGCAGGTAGAGTTCATTTACGAATGGATTCTGGATATTGCTGAGGGAGCGGCTAAGATGACGAGAACCAAGGTTAAATTTGAATTTATCGGTGGACTTTACAATTTGATACCGAATAGAACGATCTCTGAGGCTGTCATAAGGAATATGCGTGAGATAGGGCTTCCAGAATATACAGATGAGGACTTGAATTTTGCTAGAGAAATCGCGAAGACGATACCTAAGGAGATGAAGATTGAAGCCTTAAGGAAGTCTAAGAGGCCGGGATGGGAGAGGCTCATAGATAAGCTCATGGATGATGAGATACCCGATCCGTGGGGGGAAGGAGAATTAAGTCATGGAAGCACCGACGTTGCGGATGTGAGCTGGCAGGCTCCAACGGTCGAGTTTAACACGGCATCGTGGGTCTTAGGCACTCCAGCTCATTCATGGCAAGCGGTAGCTCAAAGCGGAGCGGGTTTAGGACATAAATCCCTAATCTTCGCATCTAAGGTTCTAGCCGCGACGGCACTAGATCTACTAATGAATGATGGATTGCTTAAAAGGGCTAAGGAGGAGCATAAGCGTAGGCTTAGGGGAAGAGTGTATAAGCCTCCGATACCGCCTGAAATGAGACCTCCCCTTGACGCATGGAGTTCTAAATAATGCATCGCAGCGCCCTTTATCTCTTGATTATCCTCGCCTTGGCTCTAAACTTCAAGTATCTCTTAAATATCTCCTTGCTCGGGCTTCCTCTGGTCTCAGGCCGTGTGGCCTTTAGGGCTCCAGCAAGATTAGCCCTCTCGAGAGATTCAATGTCATCGAGTCCCTGAGCCTTAGAGGCTGCGAATGCGCCTAAAAAGGAGTCTCCGCAACCAACTGTATTCACGACTTCTAGGCCTAACTCCTCAAGGTTTACTGGCGGAACCGAAGCCATAATCCTCCGATTTATCATTGAGCATCCCCTCCCGCCGAGCTTGAGTATCAACGTTATTTGCTGATTTATCTCGGATAGAATACGCCAAGCCTCCAATGGATTAGTCTCACCAGTCAAATTCTTAACTTCAACCTCGTTAATCACGAGGTAATCAACATTCCTCAGTATCTCCTTTAGCCTTTCTGTTCCAAGCGTGCTCCTTACGCCGGCATCCCACATCACGATCTTCCCAAACTCCTTGGCGATCGAGCTTGCCGCCATCAACGTCTCAAGTATGGGATCGATCAATACGATTATCGAGGAATCCCTCAGCAGGCTTAGTATCCTCTCACAACGTAGATCCTCAGGCTTCAATTCTAGATTTGCGCCAAAAAGCGTGTTAATGATGTTCCTTCCCTCATCATCTATCAGTATATATGCCTGTCCAGACTCAGCATTCCCAGTGAATTTTATCCCTGAAACATTAACCCCCTCATCCATTAAGATTTTAATTTGCCGCTCGGCAATATCATCTCTTCCAAGACATCCTATCAGGGCAACCTGACCATGACCTAACAGTCTCGCAGCCGCTACTGCCACGTTGGCTCCCTTCCCTCCGGGGACACGCATTATCCTCTCAACTGGAACCTCCTCCCCGATCTTTGGGAACCTCTTCACGAAGAGATTTATGTCCCAGTTTATAGCTCCGAGAACCGATATCCTCGGCATATCGCTCATCCTCTATGGCTTGAATTCTCCACTTAAGATTCTCCTCGTCTGGATCTTATATTCCTCAACGTTCGGCTGGTCGAAGGGATTAACATTCATCAGATAACCCAGAAACATGGTTTCGATCATCTTGAATTGCATGAACCCTCCAATTGAGAACTCAGACTTATCTGGCAGCGAGATCTCAATGAATGGTCTTTTTCTTCTTCGGAATGCCTCCTTCGTCCCCTCAAGTATCGCATCGAGAATCTCCTTTAGATTCCTCCCATCTATTCCCTTAACGAGCGAAGAGTATTCGTCGGCCTCTGGAACACTAACGCTACTTCTGGGATCCTCAACCCTTATGAAAGTTATCAGCTTGTCATAGGGGCCTCCAAGGTATAATTGGGCTACCGAGTGTAGGTCGGTTGAGCCTATGGAGACGGTCGGTGTTATTCCAGCATTCACTGTTTTACCATTCAGATCGAGCTCCTTCCCTAGACTTTCGGCCGTCAATTGCCTACACCACTTCCCCAGAGACTCAAGGTCGCATGAGAAGAAGAACAGATCAGATATGTTCTTTCCATCTAAGTAGTGCCTGTATTGGATGCTCGCCGTTATCGCCGCTGGATTCTCTTTGAGATTCATGCTTAAGCATCTCTCAGTCATCTGCCTCGCGCCCATCAGGAGATCCTCTATCTTTATGCCTAAGATGCCGAGTGGGAATAGGCCTACAGGAGAGAGAACGGAGTATCTGCCAACGATCTTTGAGGGTATCTCAAGAAGGGAGAGACCGCGCCTAATGGCTACTCTCCAAAGCACAGAGTCTCTATCAGTGGTTACAACTATGAAATCTTCATATTTCCCCTTATACCTCTTGAGAAGGTTGAGCAGCACCCGAAAGTCCGCTATGGTCTCAGTCGTATCTCCCGATTTGCTCACAACATTCAATAGGATACTTTCATCCTCTTTTAGAGCCTTCTTGATCAGCGTTATAATGCTGTTCATCATGTCGGGATCCACTGTGTCGGCGTAGAGCACCCTTATCTCCGGATCCAATAGATTATAGAATCTTCCCAAAACAGCCTCTTGAACAGCTATTGTTCCAAGATCGCTTCCACCAATACCAACTACGATTAGGAATCTCGGATCCAAACTTAGCTTATCGCTAATAAGGCTCTTGACGGCGCTCAGCATCTCCCCGTCGTATGGTAGATTTATAAATGCCCTGTGATCGCCATATCCGCTTGAGATTACGCTCCTAGCCTTATTTATCTCCGGCATAATATTCTCTGCGGTACTCAGAATCTTATCGGCGGGTATGAGGGCATCATCGTAGCTTATCTTCAGATCCATTCATGACCATCCCTTAATGCGATAAATAAGCCATTCTAGATTGCACGCCTTCCACTTTAGGCAGCTCATAGTATATAGGCGTTTCTCTCTACGCTTGAATCATTCAGTAAGCCATATGGGGCTCGTCCACGCGAGATTTCCATCCGCCTGCTCAACCCGCATGTAATAATATGCCAGTTCATCTGGGGGCTGATGATCCTCCCAGCTGAAAGCCACATCCATTCTATTCGGTTGCAGAGACCATATGGTCTCTCCGTTTCTGATTAACTCCAGCCTTGAAATGCGGCTTGTCCCATGAACCTCTCCTTTTATCCTTGCGGAGCCATCCCAAACTCCCTCTGATCCCATGCATAAATCATTTATCCGAAATGATACTATGATGCGTTCTCCCGTCGTCGCGTAGCATCTTCGTCTCCTTAATGAGTTGAATATCTCTCTGCGCGATAGGTCACTGGCGTAGATGGCTGTTAAGCCGCTGCGGAATCCGAGGGGGACGTAGATAGATGTGTAGTATGCCCCTTCACCTGAAAATCCAGCTCTGCCATCGTGGTTATCACTTCCAGCAGTAAAGCCGAGCTTAGAGCCTTCAGATAGGATCTGCCTAACGGAGATCCCATACTTCGGCATCCTCCACAATTGCGTATCAGCAGTTTCTGAGCTGCCCCACATCGAGTATATCTCAATTAGACGCTCAAATGATTGATTATGAGATTCCCACTTGACGTTTAGTAGGGAGTGATGGGGAATAACAATTATCTCTTTTTCCATGCCCTCGATTAGACGCCAAACTTTCCTCAGCGAATCAGTCCTTGGGTCGGTTCCCCTATATAGCGGAAGTTCATCACGCCAAGTATAGAAGTTTCTATCCCCCTCCTTTCCACTCCACTCATAACCTATCAAAGATATGAATTTCCCAGGCCTATTATGCATGTTCGCTAGGTCCTGCATCCAAAGCCACTCGTTATCAGTGAAGTAGCATGCATGATCCGTTAGAGCCGCGAAGTCTAGGCAGGCGATGTTCCTTGCGTGCCAATAGAAGTATTCTGGGGAGCCTATGCCATCGGACATTTCAGAATGAACATGAATATCTCCCCAATATAGATTCAAGCTTGAATCGTCAACTTTGATTGGATTTGAAAGCGAAACGAATCGGCCTGAAGGCGATTCGGCCTTTATGCGGTATACGCCTTTAGGCAACGGATCTAAAAGCATCTTGAAGGCGTATCTGCAGTAGAAGTTTCTCGGCCTGCCTAGATCCTCCTCCCAATCTCGGCCTATAAGCTTCAATCTTACATCTACATGTAGTGGATGTTCATCGCTTAAGTTTCTGAATCTATCCGTGAATATTCCATGGAGCACTATTCTTTCGCCCACTCTAGCATGTGATGGAATTATGAGGTGAAGCCTATCCGGCATGTCTGCTTTGAAGGTTAATGAATGGCTGTGCTCACATGCTAGAGGAGCAAAGTATCCACTCTTATTAGGCTTCACGGAGATGGCCATCGGCGGTATCTTAGAGAACCAGTATGAACGGTCAGCCCCCTCATACCTGAATGGAACTATCTGCGTTCTCCCAGCCTTATAGCAGATGATCACCTTCCCTCCAGGAATGAGATCATCCTTAAACTCAGCTGTGACGTCGATCCACTCCCAAGAGTCCCTTGAGACTTCTATTGAGAGTATCTCTAACCGGGCATCCGCCTTAACGATCTCCAAGTATCCATCCTCATCTGGATCTTTAATCTGCGGTTTAGAAAAGATCCTTGGTATTGTTAGCCGTATCCTTCCGCCACGCTTTATTCCAGCCGCGCCGGCGGTGAATATCAGCCTAAAATTCACAGGCTTACCAACAGTGGCTACGTTTGGAATTATCTGACTCATACCCAGCGATTCACGGTTATAGCCTAAAATCTGCCTCTCAACATCCGCAAATCCTCCACGCGGAATGAAACTTTTGTTACTCGTTACTAGGCAGATATCGCTAGCTGGATCTGTAAGGCCATAGAATCTTATTATTGGAGGGCTTGCCAAGTCGAGTTTTAAAAACTTCTTCCCCATAAATAGCCATCTTCTCCCATCCTCATCCGCAACCCTGTGTGGAAGGAGTCTTTCATTCCAAAACTCGATTATGGGATGCTTGGCTTCCGTGTAAATCCAGAAGTAACATTCACCAGCAAATCTCCTTGTGGGTAAGAGGATATCAACGTTTTGTCTAGATGGATAGGACTTCGCATCTCGAAGCGGAACGATTATGTATATGTCCTTTGAATCTTCATAGTATATGCTCATGCAGCCCATCCATCCTAGATCCGCCATAAGATCTCCTATGGAACATCCTATGAGATGACAAGATTAATAAAATAGTTATGTGATACTCGTAGTTAATGCGAACTATATGAGGGATTAATGTGCCCATAGCCTTTGTGTTAATCAATACTGAGACTGGATTCATGGATGAGGTTCTTAGGGAGCTAGGGAAGATCGAAGGTGTTAAAGAAGCCTATACAGTATATGGCGTATATGACATAATCGCCAAGGTGGAGGCTAAAACTATGGATGGAATAAAGGATATAGTCACATGGAAGATTAGGAAGCTTAGTAATGTCAGAACCACCTTGACCATGATAGTTATAGAAGAGGCGAAGTAGCCCCCGGCTTGTTAATGAATCGTTCCTAACCTATTCTTCCGATCCTCTCAAGTTCATCAGCAACGTCCTTCAGACCGAGCTCCTCGAGCTTCTCTCTCGTCGGCCACCCGCTCTTTTTATTCCATCCCCGAAGCTCATAATACTTATCAAGTAACTTAAGGAACTTCTGCTTATCAAGCATTTTACCATCGTCTTTACCTGGATAATTGAAGCCCACATCAATAGTTAATTCATCGATCCTTCTGGATCTGCCGTAGTTTCTAACATCGATCGCTCTGAGCAGATTGAATATTCTCTCACCAGCCTTCCGAAGTTCATTCATGCTCATGTCTACTCCAGTGCATGCAGAGAATAGCTTAGACATCAACTCAATATCCGCCATTCCATCCTTACTTGTTGAACTGAAGATCCTCGGATACTCACTATCACATAGGATTAACGAATCGACTACCATTCCCATGTCAGTATGCCATATCGCCGGTATAGCCCGGGCCTCCGGCGGATCATACTCGACAGATGGATCCAAAACGTTCGGATCGCCATATACCTTCATGGAGATCTCACGTATCCTCTCGGGTGGAATAGGCCCCCTTAACGGCCCTATCTTTGGGAGGTATCTTTGAACATGGGACGCCCATGAATGTGACGTATCGCTTGCCGGATCTCTCGTATCCACGCACCACTGCAGAACCGTCGTCAGCCACATAGGCCAGTAAATGTTGCCTCCTGGACCCCAATGTCCAGCCCAATGCTCAACTTGACCAGCGTGACGTGGATAGATGCGGTCGAGTAGGGGCTTGCCCTTACCTCCGAAGAGCCTCTCAGCGGCGTAGCATGTTCCGTCCGCCAAGGCGTCTCCTATGGGTCCTTCCCGGTAGGCTATCTTACGCAGAAGCATCGCTAGGAACTCAGGCGTTACCGGAGCGCAGTCTCGGAGGTATCTTATCGGCTTCTCTGGGGCAGGTATCTCCATCCCGTCTATCTCCTTTATAAGATTATGCTGCTTGCAGAGTTGCAACCATGGAATTATCCCGTATGATACTTCCCATCCGTTTATTCCATAATTGCTTACAAGGGCTCTAGCCTCAATCCTGCCTCTTTCAGACGTAACGTTGAATCCATAACACATCTGCTCTGTGGTGTAGAGCGCCGGGAGGAACTCGCCCTGAACATCCATCCATAACATTCCGGAGCATACTGAGAGACAAAACCCGCATTTGCGCCTCCTGAAGTTCGGGCCTGAAATATCCATCTCCCTGAGGCTTCTCGGACCATGAGGTGAAGGGCCCTCCCTACTCTGTTTTAGGCAGAGGTCAAGAAGCTCCTTTGGCCTCGCTATCTTCACTCCCCCGCTTCCACGGACGGCTATCGCCTTAAGATTCTTTGAGCCCATAACCGCCCCGAATCCTCCCTGACCAGCCGCGTTATCGGTCTCGGTCTGTATTATTGCGATTCTGCATAGGTTCTCTCCGGCTGGACCGCATGATATCACCCGAACATCGTCTCCATGGATTGACCTGAGAGCCTTGGTCGTCGCATATGTCCCTAAACCCCAGATGTCCTTTGCGCTTAATATCTCGACATCTCCATCATCTATCCAAATGTAGACTGGCTTCTCGGCTCTTCCCTGTATTATTATACCGTCGAATCCCGCATACTTCAGTTCTGGGCCCCATTGCCCGCCCATTCCGGATCTTGAGAAGCAGGGAGGATGTTGCTGCGGAGCGACGCCTAAAACCTCAACTCTGCAAGATCCAGAGGCTAAGGTTCCAGTTAATGGACCAACCATTATCATAAGTCTATTCTCTGGATCAAACGGGCCTACCTCCGGCCCGATCTCCTCCCAAGCGATCCTTGCCGCTATTCCTACTCCTCCAATATACATCCGCGCATACTTCATCGTATCTATCGTCGTTATCTTCTTCCTTGTCAGATCGATCCGAAGTATCCTACCAGTCCATCCATAGATCTCCGTCATTTCAGCCCCTCCTCTGATCGGCTGGAACGTATTTTAGAGCTCCGCTTGGACATATCTCAACGCATACTGGGCCGTCCTCGCGATCCTTACAGAGGTCACACTTAAAGTATACTCTTCTTCCATTGACTACCTTATGCTTTATAACCGGTTTTTCCGGCATTAGTGGGCATGCACGTGCACATGCACCGCAACCCAGGCATCTATTCTCATCTATAACCCTCGCCCCAGTTCTCTCATCTATATAAATAGCCGGATTCTCATGTAGGCTTAGACATGCATAGTAGCATGCTGGCCAGTCACATTGCTTACATATAACCGCTGATGGAAATCTCGGTATGAAATCATCAAAGATTATCCGTATTCTCGAAAGGGATGGATTGCATTCTCCCTCATGGAAAAGTGAGCAGGCAACCTCACATTCCCTACATTCCACGCATCTCTTCTCATCGAAGATTATGACACCCGACCTTTGAACTTTAAATTCCCTTATCACTATTATGCTTCAGCCCCCTTCAACACTCAATCTGACAGATACTAATCTTTCATCCAAACCAAAGCGATATAATTAAGCGTTATCACATCCATTACGGTATAGTCTTATGGGCTTAGCAGCTCCTTTAGAAGACTTATGCCATCAGAGACTGTGAGGTCAAGTGAAGATGCATGTATCCTCCTCCTCTTGACCCTCACTCTTCTCTGGGCGATGGGATTATAGCCCTCAATCTCAATGTATCTCCAATAGATCAGCGTCCCATACCTCTGCCATTTAGGAGTCTCCCCGACATCGAATCCTTTCATACGTAGCTCCCTAACAATCTCATGTCCCTTCAATCTAAAAGTCTCCTCTCGCCCTATGATTTCATTAGCATAGGCATTTAGAAAGTTTCTGAAGGCATTCATGCATCTCCACCTAAAATACTCGAGTATCTCCTGGCGATCACTAACTTTAACTATTCTAGCATCGAATGATATTGGCTTCTCATAGGAGAAGTGCCTCCTTAGGCAGTTCTGGAGGAATGAAGATGCGTAGGAGGGGAGGATCGAGAGTATCTTCTCGATTCTCCCATTAAAGGGCACATGGGAATCTCCGAGGAATAATAGGTTAATCTCATCGGATGCCGTGTGGGCTATAGATATGTTGAATCCCGCCTCCATCATAAGAGCCTTTGCAGTCTCGATCATGCTCTTATGGAATCTCTCGTCGAAGGGCCTCTCCATTCCACATTCATCAGCGACCCTATGGAATCCTCTACCATCCATCCTCACAATGATCGGGGCCTTAACGGTCTCTCTTGAGTATATCTCCCATCCCCTAAACTTAGACTCATCGATCCTCAATTGATCCACTTCAGCGCTACTTTGCCTGCCTCAGATGCATCAACTAGCATTACTGGCACTATTAGGTATAAGATTTATCTCGTTTAATCTTGAGGAAGATTAGAAGATAATTTGGAAATCGAATCAGTGTAACATCATAGCTCGAGTTGAATCGCAATAGAAGATTTCTATCAATATGCGATTCAACTCGAGGATAGGGGAATGAAGGTTGCTCATGGAAGCCTTGTATCATTCGTTAAGGTTAAGCCGTTTATGTAGAGAGGAAAAAGATACATGGCGAAGCCTTTAATCTTCGCAAAGATGCATGAGGTTAATATTGAAGATTACATTAGAAATCTTCGCTCCTCTCTAGATCAGATCTTTAAGCCAATGAACATATCCTTCAATGGAAAGCAGAAAGTAACCCTCGCAGATTTCATTTAGCGTTCTCTAATCAACAAGATCTTCATCATAGAAGGAAGCCTTTTAAGCATTTTCGAAGTTCAGCAGATCACAGAGGGTAGAATTGTCCAGGAAGGTCACCGTTCTCATCGTGAAGGAGGCGAAGCAGCCTCAGCATTGCATGCAGATCATAATCAACGAGGTTCCAGCTGAGAACTGGATGGTTGATAGGCTTACGCTCTCCAGAGCTTAAGGCAAAGCTCATGGCAGAGAAGAAGTGAATGTCCAAAATGGAGGAGATGCAGGAGAGCTGTAAGTATTACAAAATATGGTCATTCTTCTCGACGATATAACTGAATTATCTGTGTCGTAAATGGCATTTTAGATCAACATTTCTATACAGTATCCTATGAGGAATGCAATTATGCCGAAGATCACCATCTTTATGCCTTTAAGAATGGCGTTGCCTTTTCCATCCCGTCCAATGTAGACTCCCGCGGAGAATAGAGTGCCAATTGTAACGCCGATTGAGATCCAAGCTGCTTCCTGAACCTCTATAACTCCCAGATAAGCCAGTATGAAGGGAGTAATGGATACAGCGCAGGCAATAAGGGGAGTTATGAAGTTGATCAAAGAGATCACGATCGCCGCCGTCTTAACGAGCTTCGCAATCTCAGTATCCTCCAAATCTGTTAGCAAGGCCCTCTCCATTTCAACTGTTCTCTTCTCCCGCTCCATAATTTCCGCCTCATAAACGCTAACCCCGGTGGAGATTCCTATGGCGAAGCTGCTGCTCAGCATAGTTCCTAAAATCACTTCTAACTCAGGTTTAGTAACGAATGCCGATCCTACTATTATTCCTAGAAGCATAAATGTCGAGTCAAACAGAGTATTGACGAAGAATCTTCGGAGGATGGGACCAACATCAGCCCTTTTCAGTCAATCCTTTAAATGACTCAGCTTTAACAACTTCTCCCCTGATCCCCCAGATTTTGGTACCAAAAAGAAACATCTAATAAACTTTACGGATATCTTGTTCGCCATCTTCTTAGAATTTGAGTTTTTAGTTTTAATCTATCCTGCTAGATTATCGGCTCTATCTTTTTTTATATTGAAAAAAGGAATCGTGCATGCACACCTGACCGAAGACCTATTCTTCATAATGAACCATCCGGTCCACAGGAGCATAAGAATATAATCTGCTACGTATCCCTCTCAAAGATTATTTAGGAGCAGAAAAGTCTTTATAACATAGCAAATTATTGCTAATTTTGGTGGGGTTTCTGTTGGGGAGAACCGTGAATCTACACTTTTTACTCATCTTGGTTTTTCTTTCACTATCCTCGCAGCTCTTTGTGACTGAAGCCTCCTGCAAACGTCAGTTTAAAAGATTTTATCATTTTAAGGAGCTCGCATGGGGAGACGAAAATAGCTGGTCAGATATAGATGGAGATTGGATTCAAGATCCAGAAGAAAAACTTAGCCCCTGCGTATTAGTGGCGATTTCATTTTTTAAGGGTCGAGTTATTGCTGTGGGGGATGAAGGGTTCCTTTCAAACGTATTGATTGATGAAGCCGACAATCTCAAGCTGGGAATTAACATAATAAACTGGCTTGCACAGGCTTGTGGAAACAATTACAGAATCCTCTTCGACGCCTCACATAATGAGTTAGAAGATATAAACTCTGATGACCCGTGGCTTGGATACTCTAAATTTGCAGAAAGACTCCGAGAGCTGGGATATACTGTCGAAAGGAACACCCGCAAAATAGATTGGAGTACGCTACATAAATATGATGTTTTAGTAATCAATGCACCTAACAAGAGATTCCTTCCAAGCGAAATCGTAGCGATAGTTCACTTCGTCCTTAATGGCGGAGGATTACTCCTAATGGGAGAGTGGCACATGAGCGAGCATCAGCACGTTTCCAAAACCCTAAACCCGCTAGCCGCATTTTTCGGAATCAAATTCAATGAAGATACGGT
>CAZDRE010000019.1:0-29553 GCA_964508155.1 uncultured Candidatus Bathyarchaeia archaeon | reverse complement strand
TTCGCATTCTCCACGCGCTTAGGCATGCCAGAATGAACAACCTCCTTATCGAGGACTATTCCCTTTATCAGTTTAGTCTCAGTAATAGATTCTCCAGGCTTCTTCTCAACCATTATGTCGTCCAGATCCACGCGATACTCATCGCCGACCTTGCGTGCTACATGTAGAACTGCATCAACAGCTATCTCAGCTAGCTGCTCCTTATTCTCCGATACAAGCTTGCTTGCCATAGCGGTCATCGCAACCTTCTTTAAAGCCTCCCTATCAGTTGGATCTACTGGAATAGCGATCTTCTCGAGGACCTCAAGAGCCTTATCAGCGGCTTTTCTATAGCCGTCAATGATTATCGTTGGGTGAACGTTCTTTTCAAGGAGCTCCTCAGCCCTCGTTAATAGCTCCCCTGCGACAACAACTGATGTTGTAGTTCCATCCCCAACCTCGTCGTCCTGTGTCTTCGCAACTTCAACCATCATCTTAGCAGCCGGATGCTCAACATCGATCTCGTCAAGTATAGTCTTCCCATCACTTGTGATCGTAACGTCCCCTAGGCTGTCGACGAGCATCTTATCCATGCCCTTTGGGCCCAGAGAGCTCTTTACTGCCTCAGCGATGATCCTTGCCGCCATTATATTGTTGTGTTGAGCTTCTCTGCCCCTCGTTCTGGTGGAACCTTCTTTCAGTATGAGGACCGGTATGCCGGACGCAGACAAGATCGACACCTCTTTCTCGTTTAAAATTAATCGACTCAGTGAACCTTATATATTTTTCGTAAAGATGAAAGTCACAGAAATAAACAATTAATTGACCATTCAAAAATTTTTAGCATCAAATTTCCCGCTTTGATCGATACTGGAAAAATGCTTAATAAGGCTTTCCATTCAAAAATTTTATGATGGAGCCTATAGAAACGTCGCCTATATTCATCAATCTACGTCCAAGACTATTCCATAAGGTTCCGGTCTTAGAAACCCTAAGATTCGTCAAGATGTTTCAAAATTATGAGCCTTTCTATTCTAAGATTAAGTTCTTCGTTGATAATATGGTTGAGAATGTGCAGAGATTCTTTTTGGATGATATATATGAACTTAGCGTATTGAAGAGGCGATTGGATTCTGGAAGATACAGGATTAGCAGGAGGGGAAGATTGATCCTCAGGATGAGGCTCCACTTAACCTACGATGATGGCATAAAATATAATGTCGCCGCGAACATTGTCAGGGAAATAAAGATTCAGCCCATCGTCGATCTGGAACCGAAGATTCTGAGATCACAGGAGACGGCCTCTACAGCAAAAAATCTAAGCAAGACAATTGGGGAGGAGATGGGCATAAACCTAGATGAACTCCATTACGCCTAAGTTTTTGGCGTGATGTAGGCTAGTGGGGAGAATTAACTTATTGCTTATGCGCCGATTAAATTCTAGGATCCTCCAAGCTTCGGTTTTAATGCCGCATATAAGTCTATTTAAGGATTCAGGGCTGAGCGGGATCTCACGCTTTAATAATCTTTCTGTAGTGTTAATCTCCCTCAATATCGGATTGACATTCATCTCTATGAGATGCCTATATGAGATTCCTCTCCCGCAATTCTGCATTAACCTACTGGCGAGGAGATATCCAAGTGCAAGACGGTAATCATTCAGGCTATTTATTACGCGATTTAAAAATCCGCTACCAGCGCTGAATCTGCGCATGTCACCCAGATGCAGGCATAAATGCTTTAGCATCTTAAGGCCCATATTCCAATTAAACCTCACGGAGGCGTCAGAGGAGTTTCTCTCGAAAATGGATTTTCTCGCCTCCTCGAAGATCGTTCTACTCCCCAGAATGGGCGAGGAATCATCAATTAGGCTTGCCATCAGATAATCTTGACGTTCAATTCTCTCCTTAAAGTCTTGAAGATCGAAGAGGTTTAGGTGGATTCTCCTGCCTGATACACGTTCTAAACTCCTTAGATAATCGAGGATAGACTGTTTCTCGAGATCCTCATGTATTAGGAGGATGTCGATGTCGCTGTGGGCGTCGTAGTCTCCTCTCCGATAGGAGCCGAAGAGCGAGGCGAATATGATCTCGCCTCTTGCCTTACGCGAGGCCTCCTCTAAAGCTCTTTTGATGTTTATTTGCATCTGCGTATCCTCCAATCGATTGGAGGGGCAGATGCAATTCGTGATCGATCTCGTCCCCTCTAATATACTCTTCTGAAGGGATCGTAAATCTTTATTTAAGCCGCAATTAACCATACTTGAATGTTTGCAAGGAAGCGTTGGAGTCAACGATGAGGAGAGAAGAGGAGATCATTGGTCATGGAACCTGGTATGATAAGGTAGCTGCCGAGATAATAGAGCGGGAACGTAAGCTCGGCAGGAGATTGGATGTCATAAATGTCGAGAGTGGAGTTGCAGCCTCAGGCATACCTCACATTGGGAGCTTTAGCGAGGTAACACGCAACTACGCCGTTTCCCTAGCAATAAAGGAGCAGGGATTCGAGACTAGATTCATATTGTTCTCCGATAATAAGGATGGGCTCAGAAGTGTTCCAGCGGGCATGCCGGATTCCCTTAAGAAATACTTGGGTTTCCCAGTGACTGAAATCCCGGATCCATTTGGATGCCACGAGAGCTATGGAGATCATATGATAAGCCTTCTCATAGACGCCATAGAAGAAGCCGGCATAGAATACACTCTAATTAAGGGCTCGGATGCTTATGCTCAAGGATTACTGAATGAGGAGATCCGTATACTCCTCGAGAATGCAAGACGCGTCGGGCAGATCGTAAAGGAGGAGACTGGTCAGGAGAAGTATCTGGAGGTTCTGCCATACTTTCCCGTCTGCGAGTCCTGCGGCAGAATTTACACGACAAAGGCATACAAGTTCCTGCCGGATGAAAATAAGATTCTCTATAGATGTGAGGGGATGGAGATAAAGCATAAATGGATTGCGGGATGCGGATATGAGGGGGAGGCTGACTATACCAAGGGGGAGGGAAAGCTTGCATGGAAAGCGGGAGAGTTCGCCGCGAGATGGCGTGCATTAGAGATCAAGTTTGAGGCTTACGGAAAGGATATTGCAGATTCAGTGAGGGTTAATGATAGGATCTGCAGGGAGATACTAGGCTATGAGCCGCCGATGCATGCCCAATATGAAATGTTCCTCGATAAGGGCGGGAAGAAAATCTCAAAGTCAAAGGGAAATGTATTCACCCCGCAATTATGGTTCAAATATGGATCCCCACAGTCCATGATCCTATTAACTCTAAAACGCTTTGTTGGAACTCGAAATGTATCCGTAGATGATATTCCACGATACATGGATGAACTCGATGAGCTTGAGGACATATACTTCGGAAGGAGAAAAATCGGGGATCCAAAAGAGAAGGCGAAGCTGACGGGACTGTATAAATACTGCTGGTTCATGAATCCACCGGAGAAGCCCAGCATACACGTGCCATATAACCTCTTGGTCTCCTTGGCCCGCGTTGCCCCAGAGGGATCCGAATATAAATTCATAGCGGATAAGCTCCGTAGGTATGGATACTTAAAGAATTCATTGACGGCTGACCTGAAGAAGAGAATTGCATACGCGTTAAATTGGGTTAGGGACTTTGAAGAAGCCGTCGAAGCAACCATAGAATTGAATGAAATTGAAAGAAAAGCCATTGCCGAGCTGGTTGAAAAATTGAGATCCACAGAGGATCCGAATATCATTCAGAGTTCGATCTTCGAGATCGCGAGGGCTAATGGCATAAAGCCTAAAAGGTTCTTCCAGACCCTATATAGGATTCTTCTTGGAACCCCATACGGGCCGAGGCTTGGGCCCTATCTGATCGATATGGGAAGAGAGAACGCTATAAGGGCTTTAACGAGGAGCCTAACGAGGCAGAACACATAAAAACAGTTATCTTATTATCTCTGAATATGATGGGGCAAGCGAATACTCCCATCTGACAGGTGAAAGACAAAGAAATGATAGAGATAGATGGTGCAAAGAAGAGTGGAAGCGGGACGATTTTAAGGCTTTCAGTTGCATTATCAGCCATCTTAGGTGAGCCGCTACACATCTTTAATATCAGAAAGAAGCGAAGCCAGCCTGGATTGAGGCCTCAGCATCTAGAGGCGGTTCTCACAGCTGCAAGACTGTGTAATGCCGATGTTAAGGGAGCTTACATAGGTTCCCAGGAATTATGGTTTTATCCGGGAAGAATTGAGGGTGGAAACGTAGAGGCTGAGATTGGAACGGCGGGGAGCATACCCATGCTGATAATGACCGTGCTACCAATCTGCGCCTTTGCGAAACGCTCAGTCCATCTACACGTCCTAAAGGGAGGAACGGATGTGAGCCATTCTCCAACGATAAATTACCTTAAACATGTCTTCCTTCCAGTCTTGAAGCGTATGGGACTTGAGGCTTCAATAGAAGTTCATAAGTATGGCTATTATCCGAGAGGTGGAGGCGAGGTTACATTAAATGCCCAGCCTTGCCCCCATCTGAAGCCTCTAATACTCGAGGAGTTCGGAGACATAGAGGAGGTTAGGGGAGTATCGATCTGCACATACCTTGCGGATCGTGGGGTTGCTAAGAGACAGGCTAAGGAAGCCGAGAGGCTTCTCAGGGCGAGAGGCTACGATCCGAAGATTGAGGTCATCAATGACTTTTCCAACCCAATTCAGAAGGGAAGCTCCCTCGTGTTATGGATTAAAACGGATACTAATGTGATACTTGGAAGCGACTCGATAGGCGAGATCCGGAAGCCAAGCGAGATCGTAGCCAGGGAGGCAGTGAAGAGCCTCCTTGATGAAATTCGAGTTAAGCCTACCGTTGATATACATTTAGCCGACATGCTCATCCCATACATCGCCCTAGCAGATGGGGAATCCGTTTACTTAGCGAGGATGATAACGGATCATATGGAATCGAATATGTGGCTTGTGGAGGAGATCCTTGGGGTCTCCCTTAATGCTGAGAGACGCGGCGAATTAATCGCTCTTGCCAAGAAGTGATTGGAAGAGCGGAGTAAATGGTTAGCGTGCGTATCCGCGGAATATACTCCACGGCGCTCACAAAGATATTCTTGGATAGGGGATTTGAGATAATTCAGCCCTCAGAGATCATTAGGGAGAGATTTGGATTTGCAGATGAGGGTATTAACGGGGAAGTTGAACCGAACCTCTACGTGCATGACAGAATGGATCGACAGGGCATAATAGTTGGGGGAGACGGGATCTACTACGAGGAGATCATTAAAGTCCTACGATCGATACTTGACGATGCAATATTCAGGGGATCCCTACAAACCTCGCTGGGAATGATGCATCCACAGATTCAAGTTCGAGAATCAAGCCTGATGCAAATGATCAGAGCCTCAAACATGATAGGCGAGCGTATAGATATCGAGTTTCCCGGCTTATCCAAGAGAAGACTCGACGAGATCAGAAATACTGTAACACCGACCGTCTCAGGTCATCACTATTATAAAGCCTGCGGCGGCAGAATATCCATGATGGTCGATATAGCCGAGAGGATGCTCAGAGAGGGATGCGAAAGGGAGGAAGTGGAAAGTCTACTGAGGGAAAATGTATTTAGGATCCTTCCTAGAGCAGGGTGGAGGATAAGCATGGAGCATGTGAAGATTGCTGGACAGACATTTAACCTCGGACTAGCGAAGATAGTTAAGTTCTCCATAGAGAATGGAAGGATGATCCTTTTACGAAGGATCTTTAGTAAGGGCGTATATGACGGCCTCAACGTTCATAAGGATGAGGGGGACTATGCCATAAGCGAGATTACGATAGGCGATTTGAGCTTTAGAACAAGATACTTCTCTAAAGATGAAGAATACAAAGGAACGTACATCAACATAAATACTCCAATCGAGCTTTATCCACGGAAGATTCGATATGTGGATTTAGAAATTGACATCTGCGTTTGGCCGAATGGTGAAGTAAAGAGGATCGATGCTGAAAAACTTGAGGATGCATTATCGTTGGGTTTGATCTCTGAGAGATTAGCCGAGATATCTAGGAGGGAGATAAAGAATATTCTTAACTCAATAAGCCTCGAAGAAGAGAGGGAATCGATACGCTATCTGAGCGTCGAAGACGATTAGGAGTAGCAAAATATATATCCAATTATTATTCATTATCGTATGATGATAAAATGGGCATATTAAAGCTTAAGGCTACGATGGCAGCGACTTTAGCTGCAATAATCGGCCTCTCAACGCTCTTCTTCACGATAATACTCTCACTCATAGATGCATTCAGCATCTATACATTAGCACTATTCGTAGTATTCTTTAATGTCCTACAGTGGCTCTTCGCTCCCCATATCATCGATGCCCTATACAGGGTCAGAAGGGTCTCAAGAGGTGAAGAGCCGGAGCTCTATGAGATCGTGGAGAGACTTAGCCGTAAGAGCGGTATTAAACCGCCACAGTTAATGATCGCCAACATACCAATACCAAACGCCTTTGCATACGGTTCTCCATTAACTGGAAATAGAGTTGCCATAACCACAGGTTTACTCAATACTCTGGACAAGAATGAGATAGAAGCCGTTATTGGACATGAGCTGGGACACTTGAAGCATAGAGATGTCCAAGTGATGATGTTCGTCTCGATTCTGCCAGCACTGCTATATTATATAGGCTATTCGCTGATGTGGTCTTCTGCATGGGGCGGTCGGGATGAGAGAAGCAACACTTCGATAATGGCGCTCATAGGATTTCTAAGCATAGTTCTATATTGGATCTTGACGCTCTTCACGCTGTATCTCAGCCGCCTGAGGGAGTATTATGCGGATAGACACAGCGCATCGATCGTTGAGGACGGAGCTAGAAAACTATCAATTGGACTTATAAAGATAGTTGAATCAACTGAGAGAACACGGAGGCGTATAGGAGGTACCAGCCACATGAGCTCTCTGAGAATGCTATTCATAGCCGACCCGGAGACTTCACATAGAGACATTAGAGAACTCCATCAGGCAAGTATTTGGAGGACCGAAAGGGATCTGATCGAGAAGTATATCAGGAGAAAACTGACTGTTGCAGATAAGATCGCCGAGCTCTTCTCAACTCATCCTAACTTAATAAAGCGCCTCAGAGCCCTCCAAGAGATCGCATGAATAACGCAATTCTACCATCTAAATGATTTTTAGGCGAAGATCATTTCTGGAAGATGAGAGATGATAATTAAGAAGATCATGGGATGGCACGTAATATTCATGGGATTCAAAAATGTTAGGATCTCGGATCTAAACTCGTTTTTGGATAAGATAAAGGATATAGCTTCAGACTGTCAGGTTCAGGTATTCGATGCCGACAGGATAGCAGGGTTAGAGCACCTATATTTTTCCGTGCTTAATGCCCTAAACTCCTTTGAGTCAGGAAATAGGATATCAGAAAGCCCGGCAATGGAGATCATGCTTTACGCATCCGGACAGCACCAGATCAGAAAGGCCATTGACATGCTAGGCGTAAAGCCTGAATCTTCAAGATTGATCGTGGTTGTATTAGCGAAGAGCAGAGAAGGGAGCATGCAGGCTGCATCTGAGATCTTAGAGAGCATTAGGGGAGAACAAGATGATGAAGTAATTGAACTTACAGATGAGAAGTTTGAATCGTTAAAGTCGATATTTGGAGTTTCAAACGAGGAGATCGAGGCTGCATTTAGGGGATCAGAAAAGAAGGCCTTGACGAGCATACTTATTGAGCGATCAGCCCTTCTCGCCGCGAGGAAGTAGCCTCTTCTCCTTCGTAACTGAGAGTATATCGTCCGGCCTGATAACGGATATGCCAGTTATTCTCCCAATAATCTCAACCAGAACTATCCTGTCCGGATCCTTCAGATCCACCCTTCTGTCTACATGCTTCGCTATCGCCTCGATTATCTCCCTCGTCGAGATCTCAGTATGCCTTTTTTCGATGGTAATACGGAAAGACTCATCTGCATCTATTTTCTCCGACAGATGAGCTGCGGCCTCCTCGATGCTACTAAGCTTCGTTGGAACGACCGCCTCAACTGGAATTATCTTCAGGGTATATCTAAATTCGTGAGGCTCCCTTCTCAGCATCTCCCTTAGCCTACGGACGGCCTCGAATGGGTTCAGCGATGTCTTCGCGACTATAAGTCCTGAAACCTCAGTCTTCTCAACCCTCGGATCTTCATCTCCAACCTCGCCAAGTAGAAACCATATCTCTGAGCACGCTTCACTCTCCAATCCCCTAGCACATGAAATCATAAGATTGAAATCATCCGTCAAAAATTCTCTCACCTCCAATATCGACTACATCTTCGCAGAAGAGCTTATTTACTTTTCCTCAATTAAAATTGGTGATCAACGGATTTATTAAAGGGCTGAGGAGATCCTCCAGATCCCTTGGAGGAATGAAAGATTAGGATCGCCGTTCTCGACAGGGACAAATGCAAGCCTGACCGATGCGATAGGGCATGCCAGCGCTTCTGCCCGCAGGTTAGAAGCGGAAATGAGGCTATAAGATTTGAGAATGGAAAACCCGAGATCTCAGAGATAATATGCACTGGATGCGGGATCTGCGTGAAGAAATGCCCCTTTAAAGCCATATCAATAGTTAATTTGCCAGACGAGATTGAGGGAGAATGTATTCATCGCTTCGGCCCAAACATGTTTAAGCTCTATAGATTGCCAATTCCCTCATTCGGAAACGTTCTTGGATTGATCGGGCCGAATGGAATTGGAAAATCAACTGCTCTAAAGATACTCTCAGGCGAGATAATGCTGAATTTAGGTAGATACGCTGATCCTCCAGGATGGGGTGAGATCATAGAGCATTTCCGAGGCTCAACCCTGCAGTCATACTTTAAGATGCTAAGCGAGGGCAGGCTTAGGGTCGTACATAAGCCCCAATACGTCGATATGATCCCCAAGGTAATAAAGGGAAGAGTTGGAGAGATACTATCGAAGGTCGATGAGAGGGGCAGATTGGAAGAGATCTCTGAAATGCTCGAACTTAAGGCAGTGTGGACTCGCAGAGTGAAGGTTCTCAGCGGCGGGGAGCTCCAGAGAGTAGCATTAGCCGCGGCAATATCACGAGACGCCGACGTCTACATCTTCGATGAACCCTCAAGCTACTTGGATATTAAACAGAGACTCGCGGCTGCAAGGGCGATAAGAAGTCTTAGAGAGGAAAATAAGATGATCATTGTCGCCGAGCACGACTTAGCCGTCCTCGATTATCTTTCGGATTACATCTGCGTCCTCTATGGAGTTCCCGGAGTTTATGGAGTTGTATCTCATGTTCATGGAGTTAGAGTCGGCATAAACATTTACCTAGAAGGATATATTAGAGATGAGAATCTCCGCTTCAGAAGGGAACCAATAAGATTTCACGTTAAGCCTCCAATCTCCATGGTTCCATCTAAGACCCCGCTGCTAAAATGGGATAATATGAGAAAGACCTATGAGGACTTCATCTTAGAGGTGGAAGGGGGAGAAGTAGGAGAGGGAGAGATAATCGGGATCTTAGGCCCAAATGGAATAGGAAAGACCACATTCATAAGGATGATAGCTGGATTCGAGAAGCCGGATGAGGGAGAGCCGCCGGTTCAAGATGCTCTTTCGATAAGCTATAAGCCACAGTATATCTCATCGGATTACGATGGAACCGTGGAGGAGCTTTTAAGGAGCATAGCAAAGGAGAATTTCTCCTCAAGCCTCTATAGAACCCAGATAATCCGCCCACTCAATCTAGACCAAATATTTGATAGAAGAGTGAAGGAATTAAGCGGGGGAGAGCTCCAGAAGGTAGCAATAGCGGCATGCCTCTCCAGAGAGGCGGATCTATACCTCCTAGACGAGCCAAGCGCTTACCTCGATATAGAAGAGAGACTAGCGATGGTTCAGACGGTAAGGCGCATAGTTGAAGAGAGAAACGTCACGGCATTCATCGTTGAACATGACATCGTGGTACTAGATTTCGTATCCGACAGGCTTATGGTATTTAGCGGCGAGCCTGGAAGGAGAGGATTGGCCAAGGCCCCAATGAGCTTAAGAGATGGCATGAATATGTTTCTAAGGGAGATGGGAATCACCTTTAGGAGGGACCCGCAGACCAAAAGACCGAGGGTTAATAAAGAGGGATCTCAACTAGACAAGTATCAGAAGAGCATAGGACAATTCTATTATGTTGAGTGAAAATCGCTTTTTTGAGGGCAAAGCGTATATCCACCAAGCCTTATCTGTTTAGTCCTAAAAAGATTAGGTGACCGAAAGGCCAAGTATGATGCTTGAGACTCCGCGCAAGACAAAGGTGAGATTGACAGTTAATATGGATACTCGCTGAGGAATCTTACGTAAGCGAGCAACAATCCTTATGGAGCATCCCTAAGAGAAGAAAAGCAACAAATGCCGAAATAGCAAAAAATCATTCAAGACATCCTCAATACGGCTCAATAAAACACTTCTGATCGAATGAAACATCCCTTTAAGAGCAGACTACACCTACATCTGAGAACAAGGCTAAAAATACTTCTAAACTCGGCAAACATGAACATTCACGTTAGAAAATGCTCTATGCGCATCGACGAGCTTCAGAAATCACTTTATATACAATTTTTCTCGCGCAATCACATAATAATGCTCTAAATGTTAGTATGGCTCTTTAACTGGGCCGTCTATGTCCTCCTAGGATCAGAATAAGCTCATGCAATACAAAAGGCAATTTTGCCTTTTCAGCCTAGCGCATTAACGGCTTTAATGAGCGCTTTAATGTATCCGCATGCATACGCGTGCGATTTATGTCCCCATTCAGTATCTCCCGGTAGACGTGGAACATGATCATCTATGAAGACTCCCATGTAGCCTACCTCCTTGTAGGCTTTCATGGCCTCCAGCATGTCCGTCTGCCCGTCATCCACGAATGTCTCATGGAATTTATAGGGGTTTCCACGCACGTTCCTAAAGTGGACATAGAATATCTTTTTCCTCGAGCCGAAGTATCGAATGGCCTCAATAACGTCTATCCCCATCTCCGAGAATGTGCCCTGACAAAATTCTATGCCGACATAATCGCTCGGAAATAATTTTATGAGACGTTTGAATGCCTCTACGTTCCGGAAGATCCTAGCCACTCCCGCGAGTGATGGAACCGGCGGATCATCGGGGTGAAGAGCGAGCTTAACGTTTGCCTCCTCTGCGACTGGCAGAACTCTCTTCATAAAGTATATGTAGTTATCCCACATTTGCTTATCGTCTATTACCCCGTAAGGTGCCGGAGCGTCTTTCACGAGTTCATAATCGAAGCTAGTCACTCGTGCCCCCCTCCAAGGAGTGTCATGGCATGTTCTCCAGACGCCCATTGGCATGAAATTGTAGCCTAATATTGGTATGCCGGCTCTTCCCATGTTCTCTAGGGTCTTACAGAAGTTCTCTATCTCCTCATCTCTTCCCTCACGGCCAAGCATCACATTCATATACCATTTTCGCGGTATATTCTCGATCGCGTGGAGCCTCAAACCGTAGGATTCGATCTTAGTTTTGATCTTTATGAGCGGCATGAATTCATAGTAGCCTGGGCCATTGTAGAGCGATGGATGGATCGGAACGTGGAGTATAACATCCTTAACCCCCATTTGCCTTGCAAATTCAAGTTTATCATCTGTCAATTCATATATCGAGCCGACTGCAAGCCTCATTTAGAACACCAGCACACTACAATGGCTTTTCCATTCAAGCATATATAATTGACGCAGCATCATCCGCTGAAACCATCTAAAATACTATAACACCCTTAATATATCCCGGCGGCTTCTCTGATGCCACCCTTAACGCTTCCTCTGGACATTCAAACTTGAACCTATGTGTGATCAATCGGCTTTGATCAAAGACTCCCTTACTCAACAACTTAACTGCATCATGGAAGTCCTTATTGAAGTTCCTTGATGAGCTGGGCGAGATATTAAGCACCTTAAATCCGAATGTATGCCACTTCTCTAAAGGGATCCTCTCATCAATTACATGCCTTCCGAATATTACTAATTTTCCACCGCGTTTCAGGATGGATGTTGCCAGATCAAGCGTTCCCGGAGCTCCGGATGCCTCTATCACAACATCGGCTTTTCCGCCCATAATCTCCTCAACTTCCCTTACAGGGTCACATCTCATCGGATTTAAAGTATATTCAGCTCCGAAGTCTCTTGCCAGATCTAAGCGTTCATCACGGATATCCAATGCTACAAGGCTACTCATGTATCTTATGGGCATAGCCTGAAGGAGCAGAAGACCCATGTATCCGCAACCTATAAGGCAGACATTATCGCCTATCTCTATTGATGCTCCCCTAATTCCATTAACGACGCATGCAAGGGGCTCCGAGATCCAGAGGGTATAATCATCAATATCAGATGGTATCCTCTCAACGTTACAGCCCTTCGTCTTATAATATTCGGCGAATGCTGGTCCTCCAAGCGTTGTTACCATATCCCCAACATCAACATTCTCCACGTCCTCTCCAACCTTTACAACAGTCCCTACGCCTTCATGCCCAACGACTCTTCCGCCCGGAAGCAGACCCCTAAAAATGTAGACCTCCTCCATGCAGATCCCACAGGCCTTTGTCTCGATTAGAACCTCATCTCTGCCTGGATCATCAACTTCGAACTCGACTATCTCCGCTCTCTCCTTCGAGACGAGAATCCCTCTAGCCTTCATGTGGATCTCCCCGAACTAAATTCCATATTTCACCGTTGAATTCTTAATCCTTTTTAATCGAAGAGAGTCACGGTGACCTCTTCTCCCTTCTCTATTACATCAAGATTAACCGGTAAGATTATGTATCCATCGGCCTTAGCCATGCTCGTGATGTCTCCTGATGCCTTAAAGACTGGATATGCAATGCCATTCTTTATCTTCACTGTTAGAAACTGTTCGCGACCTGAGGCTGAGACCACCCTCACTCCCATCCTAGCCTTGACTACCCGTGGATCTTTGAGGGGAAGCCGCGCTATTTTACGAATTGCCGGGACAAGGAAGATATACGCATTACTCAGACAGGAAGTTGGATATCCGGGCATTCCCAGGATAGGAGTCTCCTTAACAAGGCCGAATAGGGTAGGTTTTCCGGGTTTAATTTGAACTCCATGGAATAGAAGTCTTCCCATCTTCTCGATCGCCCTGACAAGCAGATCTCTTTCACCAACGCTACTTCCGCCTGAGAACACGATTAAATCGTGATCTAAATGCCGGGTGATCGCCGATATTATATCATCAAAGGCATCTGGGATAATTGATGATCTAGTTACTAAAGCGCCATTCTCCAAAAGAATCGAGGTTAATGTGTATGAGTTTACGTCGTATATTTGGCCTTCTTCGAGAGGAGAGGCTGGATCACGTATTTCTGATCCCGTTGGGATCACGGCTACATGCGGCTTCTGATAGACAGAGATGCTCCTATATCCGAGGGATGCTAGAACTCCGATCTTTGCTGGAGTTAGAAGCTCCCCTCTTTTTAGGATGATCTCCCCTTGCTTTATATCCTCCCCTCGTGAGGCTATATTCTCTCCGGGATAGACTCCCCTAAATATTAAGACGTAACCATCCTTTTCCTCCGTGAACTCCACCATCACTACAGCATCTGCACCATTTGGAATGGGGCATCCCGTTGCTATCCGAACGCACTCACCGCTCTTAATCTCCCCCTTAAAGAATTCCCCAGCATGCAGGATGCCGACGACCTTAAGCTTTACAGGGTTGAATTGCGAGGCTCTAAATGTATCTTCAGCCCGAACCGCATAGCCATCCATTGCCGCCCTATCAAATGGAGGAACATCCACCTCCGCTCTTACATCACATGCTAAGACCCTATTAACGGCCTCATCAATACCTACTGATTCGGTTCTTTCAATAGGCTTCACGGTATCAAGAATGATCCTTAAGGCCTCTTCCCTCGACATAAGAAGCCTAAATGGAGACATTTTACTCAATCTTTAACGCCCCCTAAGATCGCCAGAAAAGTTAAGCGCACAAGATCACTCCACATGATGCTTCATCCCCCTTAAAAATGTTAGGAGCGACCTTCATGCACACTACCCTTACGATGACTCCGCATACAAAAGGCATGATGCCGCATCCATGACGGACCTAGCAAAAAAGAAAATTAGGCCCTTCTCATGTAAATAGTCGTTTCAAATCTGTTGTGTGGAAGTCTCCTAACCTTAAAGTCTTTATATTTGGCCTTTAAGACGCCAATGGCGTCGGTAACGTGCTTCTTTCTATTTCGTGTGATAAATTTGACGGTCATTAGAGCCACTGAGCCTTTTTTGAGGAGATCTGCCAATTTAACCATTATCTTCGCCGACTTTACGGGATCAATATTCATATCATTAACGATCAGGTCGAATGGTCCAATATTTCGGGGGATATCTTCAGCTTTACATTTAAGATAGGTGACATTGGGTAGGCTCTTTACGGATGGATCGAGATCAGCCGGATCTACTGAAACAACCTGACCCGCTAAGCCTGCTAGGATCCTTGTCCATCCCCCCGGAGCCGCTCCCAAATCGAGAACTCTAAAGTTCGGTTTAATCTCGATATTGAAGACTCTTATCGCCTCTCTGAGTTTATGCTCAGCCCTAGTCAGCGGCCTCTCCCCGCACCTATATTTTCTGAAGATCTTTATCTCCTTCTTCAATACCTCATCGGCTCTTACGATCCCGATAAAGGCTATATCTTGGAAGATTTGAATAGTCACGATCTTTGATGGATCCTTTAGGTCAACAATCGCTCCGAGAGATTCTTCAAGCAAACCTCCAATCTCCCTTTTTACATCCTGGCTTGTGAATTCATGTTTGCCCCTTCTTTTGCAGCACACAGCGAATCTCTCGCCTTTCTTTAGCATGCCCAGATTGAGAATCTCATCGTAAACTCGTTTTATATCGCTCTTCTTCTTCGATATTTTAATTGCCTTATTAACTGGAATTACGCTACCGATATATCTCGTTTCATTCTCCTTTAGAATAGAGATCAAGTCGGTCGATGAGGGACATTTTATCAGGAGGTTACCCTTAAAGAATAGACCGTGAACCTCAGCGTCTGGCACCAGCCTCAATATCTCCTTTTTGGCCTCGATCTCGAATCCCGCTGAACTCGTCGCTAGATACATGCTTACATTAGACATCTCCGCTCGATCTCTCAGTGATCCATGCAGATCCAACCAAACACAAATATCACTTTAGATTCAAGTAATTATAAGTAGGAAATCCAATTAAGGATTTATTATGGCAGATGAGCGGGTGAAGAATGCATTGGATCCTTCAGAGGAGGAATTAAAGGAGAAAGTTCTTAAGATCATTGATCTCCTAGAGAAGGAACATCCAGACGCGAAGATAGCACTGAAGTTCAGCAATCCACTGGAACTCTTGATTGCGACGATTCTGGCTGCCCAATGCACCGATGAGAGAGTTAATGAGGTTACACGCACGCTCTTCAAGAAGTATCGTTCAGCCGAGGACTATGCAAATGCTGACTTAGCAGTTCTGGAGCAGGACATTAAGCCGACAGGCTATTACAGAGTGAAGGCTCGAAGAATAAAGGAGGTCTGTAAGGCATTAATTGAGAAGTTCAATTCTGAAGTTCCGAGATCCATGGAGGAGCTGACTTCGCTTCCGGGAGTTGCAAGGAAGACCGCCAATATCGTGCTTACGAATGCCTATGGAATCAATGAGGGAATAATCGTGGATACGCATGTTCTTAGACTCGCTAAGAGACTTGGATTAACGCAGAGTAAAACAAGAGAGAAGATCGAACGAGATTTAATGAAGATAGTTCCAAGGGAGAAATGGGGCAGATTCGCCGATCTCCTGATCTTCCATGGAAGAAGAGTTTGTAATGCGAGGAAACCTAAATGTGACGTATGCGTACTGAGAGATCTTTGCCCATCAAAAGAGACACTTAACGTGCAAACCTCCAAATAATCATCAATCCACCAGATTGATCCAGGCGAAAAGCGTACTCTTTAAATATTTTATCTTTTATTCGTATTAGAATAGCGGCGAGAGTTTAAGGGGCTTAAAGATGTCTACAGAGTTTAAGCCGATTGTGCGCATTGCTGGTAGAGATTTAGATGGAGCGAGAAAGGTAGCGTATGCCCTAACGGGTATAAAGGGCATAAATATTCGATTAGCCGACGTGATAGTGAAGAAGGCTGAGATATCGCCTGATAAGCGTCTAGGCTTTTTATCAGAGGCTGAAATTAAGAGGATAGAGGACGTTATTATGCACATAGCCGATCATGTCCCTGCATGGCTTCTGAATAGACGGAAGGATCTGGAGACGGGAAGAGATCTTCATCTAATCTCATCAGATCTCGACCTAAAAGTAAAGGAGGATATTGAAAGAGAGAAGGCTATGAAGTCTTGGAGAGGATACAGACATGCTTATGGACTTAAGGTTAGGGGACAGAGAACAAGGACAACGGGTAGAAAAGGCAGAACAGTAGGAGTTAAGAAGAGGAGGAAGTAAATGGGCGACCCAAAAAAACCTAAAAAGAAGTATGAGACTCCGAGATTTCCATGGCGCTCAGACGTTTTGGCATATGAGATTAGGTTGTTAGGGGAGTATGGATTAAGGAATAAGAGGGAATTATGGCGTCATAAGACTATGCTGTCAAAGTTTAGAGGCATAGCCAGATCGCTATTCGGTATGAGATCGCCGAGAAGGAAGATTCTGGAGAAGCAGCTACTTGATAAGTTGAAGAGGCTCGGGATACTATCTGAAGACGCTGTATTGGATAATGTCTTAGACCTCACAGTTGAGGATATTCTTGAAAGGAGACTTCAAACATTAGTCTTTAGAAAGGGATTGGCAAAAACGATCCATCAGGCCCGCCAATTAATCACGCATGGACATATCGCCATTGATGGAAGGAAGGTCTTCTCCCCTGGATATTTGGTGCCGAAGGATGAGGAGGACAAGATAGGTTATGCACCTACAAGCCCCCTACTCAATCCTGAACATCCACTGAGACAGGAAATTGAGGCGGCGGCTGCCGCGACAGTAACGGCTGGAGGCGAATGATATGAGTAGCAAAAAGGAGAAGTGGGGAGTCGTTCATATATATAGCTCATACAACAACACGATAGTTCACATGACAGACTTGAGCGGGGCTGAGACCATTGCAAGGGCGTCAGGAGGAATGTTCGTAAAGGCGGATAGACTTGAATCTTCACCATACGCGGCGATGAGAGCCGCAGCGTATGTCGCATCAATAGCTAAGGATAAGGGCATAACGGCAATACATATAAAGGTTAGAGCGCCGGGAGGATCGAAGGCAAGAACTCCAGGGCCCGGAGCTCAAGCCGCGATTAGGGCTCTTGCTAGGGCAGGCTTTAAGATGATCGGCAGGATCGAGGAGGTCACCCCATTACCGCATGACGGAACGAGACGGAAGGGCGGTAGAAGGGGAAGACGAGTATAGCCGAGGATCAACATGAGAGTAGGATCTGCTGGAGAAAGGTTGAAATATAACTCTCGTTCCCTTTATCAGAGAAAGAGGCGATGATTAGTTTTAGTGAGGATCCCTGTAAATGAGCATCAAGATCCTTGAGAAAACCAATGATTCGATGCGTTTCATAGTGGAGGGTATAACGCCCTCTCTTGCGAATACTCTGAGGAGAATAATCCTCTCTGAGGTTCCATGCATGGCAATCGATGATGTAATGATCATCGAGAACGATTCAATTCTTCACAATGAAATCTTAGCCTTGAGGTTAGGGCTTATTCCGCTTAAGACGGACCTTGACTCATATAGGCTTCCTGAGGAATGCGAATGCGGAAGCGAGCTTGGATGCCCCCTCTGCCGGGCTGTGCTAATATTGGATGTAGAGGCCAAATCCGGCGAAAGAACTGTTTATTCAAGAGATTTGGTCCCTGAGGATCCTAAGACCGCCCCTGTAAGCGGTGACATCCCAATTGTGAAGCTCGCTCCAGGACAGAGAATAAGGCTTGAGGCCTACGCAAAGCTTGGGAGGGGGAAGGATCATGCAAAGTGGCAGCCTGTCTCAGCATGCGCCTACAAGTATATGCCTGAGATACAGATAGATCATCAAAGATGCGATGGATGCGGCGAATGTGTAAATATCTGTCCAAAAAAGATCCTCGAGAAGGATGAAAAAGGAAGAATTGAAGTGAGAAATCCGCTTGACTGCACATTATGCGGAGACTGCATGTCAGTCTGCCCGCAGGATCCACCCGCAATAAAGGTTAATGGCAATGAGAACTCATTCATCTTTTACGTCGAATCCGTAGGCGCCTTACCCGTCGAGCGCATAATAAATGAAGCCTTTAAGATTTATGAAAGGAAATGCTCCGAATTTTTAGAGCAGATCTCGGTGAAGATTAATGTGCCCAAAAAGGACGAAAATAACCAATCCTGAACTCATCAGGCTGATTCGATTCCTAAGGAAGAAGTCCAGAGAGAATGATGCCGCTGTCTGGCGTAGAGTAGCGGATATGCTCTTGAAACCTAAAAGAAGGAGAATAGCCGTTAATGTCAGTAGGATAAATCGGTATACTAAGGAAAATGATGAAGTCGTGGTTCCAGGGAAAGTTTTGGGTTCAGGCATGATCGATCATCCCGTGAGGATTGCAGCATTCTCTTTTTCGAGTAAGGCGAGGACAAAGATATTAGAGGCTAAGGGCGAATGCTTAACGATACCAGAGCTCGTCGAGGCTAATCCTAAGGGCTCAAATGTTAAAATAATTGGGTGAGGGGAGACATACGGATGGCGACTCGAAGGGAAACTATAATCGATGCGGATGGTCTCATACTTGGAAGGATGGCCAGCTGCGTTGCGAAGAGACTGCTAAACGGCGAGAGGATAATTATCGTTAACGCTGAGAAAGCGATAATCTCAGGTAAGAGGCTGAGCATCATAAGGGATAAACATGAGTTTCTTCAGATCGGCCATTACCGTAAAGGCCCCTTCCATCCGAGGAGACCCGACAGGATCGTGAAGAGAGTGATAAGGGGAATGCTTCCCAGAAAGAAGCCCCGCGGAAAAGAGGCTTTAAAAAGGCTTAGAGTCTATATTGGCGTGCCAAAAGATTATGATGGAAAGGAGATGGAGAGGATACCTGAGGCTGAGGGTAGAAATTTAAAGGGCCCTTACATAACTGTCTCGGAACTCGCACGTAATATAGGCTGGAGGGGAGAGTGAGCTTGTCATCGAGGAGAGTGTTGGTTGTCAGCGGAAAACGCAAAACAGCGATTGCAAGGGCCGTCATAAGGGAGGGAAAGGGGAGAATAAGAATAAATAATATTCCACTCGAGATTTATCAGCCTGAAATAGCTCGTGAAAAGATACGTGAACCCCTCTTGCTTGCGGGGGACATTTGGAAGAAACTTGACATAAAAGTGAAAGTGAAGGGCGGAGGATTCATGGGGCAGGCTGAGGCTTGCAGAATGGCGATCGCGAGGGGGCTTGTTCGATGGACTAGGAGCTCCCATCTCAGAACGATCTTCCTAAAATATGATAGAACCATGCTGGCCGGGGATCCGAGGCGCAAGGAGCCTAAGAAGTTTGGAGGGCCTGGAGCGAGGGCGAGGTTCCAGAAGAGTTATAGATAGAAGAGGATTGGAGGCTACTTAATTATGATAATACCCGTAAGATGCTTTACGTGTGGAAAATTGATTGGAGATAAGTGGGAGGAGTTCAGTCGTAGAGTTAAGAATGGAGAGAATCCGGGGAAGGTATTGGATGACCTCGGCATAACGCGCTACTGCTGCCGCCGCATGCTCCTCTCACACGTGGAGATAATTGATGAGCTGATAAAATTTCATGGCAGAAGAGGAATTAGAGATGAGGGGATGAGATGAATGTCCACTACAATTGAGGAGATTAGAGCGAGACAGATACTGAACAGCAGAGGAAACCCAACGATAGAGGTTGATGTATACACGATTGACGGCTTCGGAAGGGCGTCGGCCCCAAGCGGGGCGAGCACAGGAAGGGCTGAGGCTGTGCCATTCCCGAAGGGCGGAGTGAAAGAAGCCGTAAAGAAGGTCATGGAGACAATAGCCCCTGAGGTCGTCGGACTTTACGCGGATGACCAAGAAGAAATAGACATGATCCTCCATGAGATCGATGGAACAGAGAATTTCGAGAATATTGGAGGGAACACTGCTTACGCCGTTTCTTTAGCGGTTGCTGATGCAGCCGCCGACTCCTATGGGCTATCGCTATATCAGTATCTAGGAGGCTCAATGAATAGTTCCCTACCTTACCCGCTGGGGAATGTTATTGGAGGAGGAAAGCATGCCTTTGGAAGGGCAACGGACATTCAAGAGTTTCTTGTCTTGCCTGTCGGTGCGGATTCCTTCTCCGCAGCAGTAGAAGCGAACGCTAGGATCCATAGGAAACTCAAGGGAATCCTCGGAGGGATGGATCCTACATTCACCGGGGGAAAGGGAGACGAAGGAGCATGGGCTCCAAACATATCTAACGATGATGCCTTAGAGGCCCTCTCAAAGGCCTGCAGTGAAGTCTCAGAGGAGATGGGCTTCGAATGCAGAATAGGCATAGATGTAGCTGCATCCTCCCTGTGGAATCCAGAGAAGGGAGTATATGTTTATGAGAGAGACGGGATTGAACGTGACACTGGAGAGCAGATCGAATACATCCTAAGCTTGATCGATAGATACAATCTCATATACGTAGAGGATCCACTCCACGAAGACGACTTTGAGGGATTTAAAGAGTTAACCTCAAAGGCTAATGGATGCCTAATATGCGGAGACGATCTGTTCGTAACGAATGTTAAGAGATTAGAGAAGGGAATATCAATGAAGGCCGGAAACGCCATAATCATAAAGATGAATCAGGTTGGAACGCTCACGGATACTTGGAGGACCACTCGGCTTGCGCAGGAAAACGGATATGTCCCCGTAGTCTCGCATAGATCCGGAGAGACGGAAGCCTATCACATAGCCCATTTGGCAGTGGCATTAAATGCGCCGATAATAAAGACTGGAGTTGTCGGGGGAGAGAGAATAGCGAAGCTAAACGAGCTCATAAGGATAGAGGAGGAGTTAGGGGATAGAGCTCGAATGGCTACTTTAAAGGTGTAGCTGGAGGGCAGAGGAATGTCAGAGGAAGATGAAGAAGTAGAAGAAGAGGAGGAGTCTCAAGCCGAGGAGAAAGAACTCTTACTTCCCCAAGACGATCTTCTCTCCGCGGGAATCCATATTGGAACGAAGATAAAGACGAAGGATATGGAACAGTTTATTTATCGCGTAAGACCAGACGGACTCTTTGTTCTCGACTTGAACAGGACAGATGAGCGTATTAGGGTAGCTGCGAAGTTTCTTGCACGATTCGACCCTTCAAGAATAGCCGTTATAGCCGCGAGGCTGTACGCCCGTGAACCCGTGAATAAATTTTGTGAACTCGTGGGATGCATACCCATAACTGGCAGATTCGTTCCCGGAACACTCTCAAATCCATCCTATCCAAATAGAATAGAGCCGGATGTAATAGTGGTTTCTGATCCGAGAGCCGACTCTCAAGCCGTGATGGAAGCATCGAGAATGGGGATTCCAGTAGTTGCACTCTGCAGCACAGACAATAACTTCAGCTATATAGATCTGGTGATTCCAACGAATAATAAGGGCAGGAAGGCCTTGGCTATGATCTATTGGCTCCTAGCAAGGCAGATATTGCGTGAGAGAGGAGACATACCGCCAGAAGGGGATATACCATTATCGGTTGAGGACTTCGAAGTTAAAATACTTGAGAAGACTCAGTGAGCGTAAATTCCTCGAGTCAGTTAAGAGATTTATATCTCCAGCGAAAAATATCGATTTGAAAACTGAATTGTTTACGGCGAGCCATCGTTGAAGAGTATGGCCAGAGCGTCTGCCCCGGCGAAGGTGATCCTTTTAGGGGAGCACTTTGTAGTTTACGGCGAGCCAGCAATAGTTTTAGCGATCGATATGAGGGCGACAGCAACGGCCGAGAAGAGAACTGATGGTAAGATCCTCATAGAATCTAGAGGTATCGGGGCATCCGGATTCTTCGTAAACGATAAATTCTTCCCGAAGATGGGCGGGGAGAAAGCCGAGAGAAAACTTGAACCTCTATACGTAATTGTTAAGGAGATCAGGAAACGCGCTGATTTTAATGAGGGCGTCAGCTTGAAGATAGAATCATCAATACCGATAGCCGCTGGACTTGGATCATCAGCGGCCGTCTCAGTTGCGTCTGCAGCCGCCCTATGTTCCCTGCTTAACCTAGACACGTCGGAAGATAGTATATTTAAACTTGCATTTGATGCTGAAAAGATCATTCACGGAAATCCATCAGGTGTTGATCCGGCGATCTCAACATACGGAGGGGTTCTCTGGTATTGCCGATCTAAACCTATACGAAGATTAAATGTTAAAGCTGATTTGCCTCTCGTGATTGGGAATACTGGAAAAGAGAGATCTACAGGGGAGCTAGTCGCTGGGGTCGGCGCCCTACTCAAGAGATACCCGAGGATAATAGGGAGGATCATTAAGGCCGGAGGGGAGATAGTTGAGAGAAGCCTAAATGCGCTCAAGAGGGGAGACCTAAAAATGCTTGGGGAATTAATGAATATCGATCATGAACTGCTCTGCTCGATTGGAGTGTCATGTAGGGAGCTCGACGATTTAGTTTATGCCGCAAGGGAGGCTGGGGCATATGGGGCTAAATTGACTGGTGCTGGAGGAGGGGGATGCATGATAGCCTTAGCCCCGCCTGAAAAAATAATGGATGTAGCCGATGCAATAAGCGAGGCTGGAGGAGAGGTACTAATTACAAGAAAGACTGATGATGGTGTCATAATTGAGAGATAAACCTACAGTCTTAAAGCTCGGGGGATCAGTAGTCACAAGGAAAAATGAGCCTCTCACTCCGAATATTGACGCCATAAATAGATTGGCTGATGAGATCTTTAGGGCAGATTCAAAGCTGCTCATAGTGATTCATGGAGGGGGAAGCTACGGTCATCCGATAGCAAAGAAATACCGCATACGCGGAGGCTTCAAGGAGGAAACTCAGCTATTCGGCTTTTCAGAGACCCGCCAAGCAATGATCTCCCTAAACAGCCTACTAACTAAGGTCTTCCTGGAACATGGCATACCAGCCTTCAGCATCTCATCATCCTCATTCATCGTAACCCGTAAAGGTAGAATTCAAAGGTTAAATCTTAAAGTGTTGAAGTTAGCCCTCAAGTTCGGCATGGTCCCAATACTTTATGGAGACGCAGTTTTCGATGATGAATTAGGATTCACCATTCTCTCAGGAGATCAGATAGCAGCTACCCTCGCCGTTAAATTGAAGGCTGAAAGGATCATCATGGGCGTTGATGTTGATGGATTGTATGATTCTGACCCGAAGATCAACCCTTCAGCCCGTCTAATCCCAGAATTATCACTTGAGGAATACGCAAATGTGATAAGGCAAGCGGGTGAAAGCATATCTCCAGATGTAACTGGAGGAATGCTTGGAAAGATATTAGAGCTTAGGGTAGCTGTCGAGAAGGGTATTGAAGTCCTCATAGTTAACGCTCTTAAGCCAGATAACATTTACAGAGCCCTTAAAGGAGAAGAAGTAGTTGGGACGAGAATTAGAACGTAAGAGAAACCACATAAGGAGTAGGAAGGCCGATCACATACATATATGCCTAAATGAAAATGTCGAGGCAAAAAACGTGACAACCGGATTCGAAGAGATCTTCTTCATACACAGAGCATTACCAGAATTGAATCTCGAGAAGATAGATCTATCAACCGAGGTTTTCGGACATAAATTTTCAGCTCCAATAATGGTTTCCAGCATAACCGGCGGAGCTGAGGAGTCTCTGAGGATAAATGCATCCATAGCCGAGGCCGTCGAGGATCTTGGGCTTGGAATGGGCATTGGAAGCCAAAGAGCAGCATTGGAGGATCCAGATTTAAAGCGGACGTATACGATAGTGAGGGAGAAGGCTCCAAACGCCTTTTTAGCCGCTAACATAGGAGCCCCCCAGATTATCCGCGACTATGGAATTGAAGAGTTAATGGAGATAGTTGATATGATCAGCGCGGACGCCCTGATTATACATTTGAACCCCCTCCAAGAGGCCATTCAGCCTGAGGGGGATGTATTCTACGAGGGGGCGCTGGAGAAAATAAGCGAGATCACTGAGAGACTTGACGTTCCAGTCATCGTTAAGGAGACTGGAGCTGGAATATCATCAGAGGATGCCAAGAGGCTTGAGGAGGCCGGAGTTGCGGGGATAGATGTTGCCGGGGCTGGTGGAACGAGCTGGGCCGCTGTGGAATATTATAGGGCACGTAGAAAGAAGAACCGTTTTGCCGAAGAGATCGGATTAGAATTTTGGGATTGGGGAATACCAACTGCTATCAGTGTAGTTGAGGCTATTCAATCAGTCAGAATACCCGTGATTGCCTCTGGAGGCATAAGGTCCGGACTGGAAGTCGCTAAGGCATTAGGTTTAGGAGCATCCCTAGCAGGCTTCGCCCTTCCAATACTGAAGCCGGCCTTGGAGGGAGGCGAAAAGGTTAAAGAAAAGATTGAGGTGATAATTCAGCAGCTTAGAACAGCAATGTTTCTCGTGGGAGCGGATTCCGTAAAGGAACTGAGAAGGGCGCCCCTAATTATAACTGGTAAGACGGCCGAATGGCTTAAGCTGAGGGGATTCAATATAGAATCGTATGCGAGGAGGAAAATGAGGATATGAAGGCGAATAAGAAGGCTGGAATCGCGGATTTCCTCGAGGAGAAGGCTGGGATAATAGATGCGGTGATAGAGAAGTATCTGCCGAGAAAGATAGATGCTGATGCGCTGATATTTAGGATATCGCCTCCAAGGTATCGCCTTGACTTGGAGGCATTGAACAAGGCAGTAGCTGAGCCATTTTGGGAATTTCTTGATCGCGGAGGGAAACGTTGGAGACCCACGCTTTTCCTTCTTCTCTGCGAAGCCTTAGGTGTAAAGTCAGATGAAGTCCTAGACTTCGCTGTTATACCAGAGATTATACATAATGGAACGTTAATCGCAGATGACGTTGAGGATCAATCTGATCTTAGACGTGGAAAGCCATGTACATATCGACTTTACGGGCTGGACATAGCTGTGAATCTAGCGACATTAATGTTCTTTCTGCCGATGCTGAGCTTAATATCCGAGAGGAATAGGCTCTCACCTGAGAAGGCAAATAGGCTTTATGAAACATATATCGAGGAGATGGTAAATATCAGTCTTGGACAAGCAATCGATATCGCATGGCACCGCGGACTTATCCCTCCGCATGAGATAACCGAAGAGGAATACTTTCAAATGTGCGCGTATAAGACTGGCACATTGGCGAGGATGGCCGCTAAGATGGCATGTATATTGGCAGGGGCTGATGAGGACACCACAGAGAAGATCGGTAGATTTGCAGAGTCCATCGGGATAGCCTTTCAGATACGAGATGACATATTAGACCTTACGGGCAGAGAATTCGCTAAGGGTAAGGGCGGGCTAGGAAAGGACATAACTGAAGGAAAATTAACTCTCATGGTTATACATACACTCCAGAACGCAAATAGATCAGATAAGGATAGGCTCATAGAGATACTTAAGGCTCACACCGAGGATGAGAATCTAAGGATGGAGGCGATCAGCATAATAAAGAAGTATGGATCAATCGAGTATGCCGAGAAGATCGCATCTAAAATAATAGGGGAGAGCTGGAGGGAAGTTGACAAGATACTCTCGCCGTCAGAGGCAAAGAAAAAATTGGAATCTCTCGTCAACTATTTAATTGAGCGGAAGATCTAAGGGCGCTCAGAATATCCGAGGGGACCATCATTGAATGAGAACTCGGAGATAAAGGAAGCTATAAAGAGGCTATCATTAGAGAATGCCATTAAGCACGGTGGAAAGGCTCAAGTGAAGCCTGTTATCGGGAGACTTCTTGGGGAGAATCCTGATCTGAGAAGCAGGGCCAAGGAGATCTCAGCGTTAGTGAAGGAGATAGTTGAGGAGATAAATAGACTTTCATTGGAGAGGCAGATCGAGATTGCGCGGGAATTATGGCCTGAAATCCTTTCTCATGAGAAGGAGAAGATTGAGGAGGAGAAGGGGCTCCCTCCCCTCCCCAACATAGAAAAGTACGAATGTGTGGTTACACGCTTCGCTCCTAATCCGGACTGTGTATTACACATCGGCTCGGCGAGGGCCATAATTCTAAGCCATGAATACGCTAGGATGTATGATGGCAAATTCATCTTAAGATTTGAGGATACTGATCCCCGTATAAAGAGGACGTCTCTTGAATTTTATGATTTAATAAGGGAGGACCTTCGGTGGCTTGGTTGCAGATGGGATGAGGAATACATTCAGAGCGACAGGATTGAGATATACTATGAGCATGCTGAGAGACTCATTGAGATGGGCCACGCCTACGTATGCACATGTAAACGCGAGGAGTTTAGGGAGAGGGTGCTGAAATGCGAGCCCTGCCCCTGCCGAAAGCTTACGCCCTCACAGAATATTTCAAGATGGGAGAAGATGCTCTCGGGGGAGTATGGTGAAGGAGAGGCAGTTGTGAGGATCAAGACTGATCTAGATCATCCGAACCCGGCAGTTCGAGACTGGCCGGCCCTGAGGATAATCAATACAGATAGGCATCCGCATCCCAGAACTGGAAGCCGGTATCACGTTTGGCCTCTCTTCGCATTTGCGAATGGAATAGACGATCATTTAAACGGCATAACTCATATCATTCGTGGAAAGGAACATCTCACAAATCAGAGGAGACAGGAATATCTATACAGGTATTTTGGTTGGGAATATCCTGAGGCTATACACTATGGAAGGCTGAAGATCACTGGTGCGACGCTAAGCAAATCAGAGATTCTAAGGGCGGTTGAGAGCGGAGCATACAGTGGATGGGACGACCCGAGACTTGCAACCTTTCGCGCCCTAAGAAGGAGGGGGATAACGCCCGAGGCTATACGGCAAATGATGATCGATATTGGACCGCGATCAGCAGATATAACGCTTAGTTGGAAGAACCTTTACGCCTATAATCGCAAGATAATTGATCCGATAGCTAATCGATACTTCTTCGTGGATAGGCCTAAAGTATTAGCCATTAAGAACGTAGAGGAGACACTAACTGTTAACCTAAGATTACATCCCGATGACCCGGAGCGTGGAAGTAGATCGCTTACGGTAAAGAGCATGGATGGAGAAGCCCGTCTATTCATCTCATCCAGGGACTTCAGGCGTTTAGAGCCGGGCTCTCTAATAAGACTCATCGAGTTATTCAATGTTAAAATTCTATCCAAAAGCGGCGACGAAGTGATCGCTGAACTTCATAGCATAGGCTATGAGGAGGCTAAGAGATTAAACCTAGCTCTTATCCATTGGCTTCCCGAAGATGAGACCGTTCCATGCGAAGTAATAATGCCAGATGGATCGGCAATTCAGGGACTTGCAGAGAGAAACTTGCTTCAGGCATCAGTGGATCAGATCGTGCAGTTTGAGCGATTCGGATTCGTGAGGATCGATCATATTGGAGAGAATATTAGGGCATTTTTCGCCCACGAATAGACAGTGGGCACCGTAACATATATTAGGCTATGTTTAATTAGTAAGCAGATTAACTTAAACCGAGACGTATGTTGATGAGGTTTCGGTGGGTTTGAAATGTCAAAACCGTTCTATGTAAAGTTTGAAACTCCAGCTGAAGTAGCGAATGCCGCATACGAGGCATTACAGATAGCATTAAGGACAGGCAAGATCCGTAAGGGGACAAATGAGACTACCAAGGCCGTTGAGAGAGGATTGGCTAAACTCGTAATAATCGCAGAGGATGTTGATCCCCCGGAGATAGTGGCTCATCTACCGATACTATGCGATGAAAGAAAGATACCATACGTTTATGTTCCAAGCAAGGCTAAATTAGGCTCAGCTGCCGGCATAGATGTCAGCTCAGCATCAGCATGCATAATAGACGCTGGAGAAGCTGAAGATCTAGTGAATGAGATAATCGCGAGGATCCAGAGGATTAGAGAGGGATCTAGCGAATGAGCGAGAGGGAAGGAGAGGAGACACTAACTCCAGCCCAAGTCATCCAGATAGTAGGTAGAACAGGCGCGACCGGTGAGATACAGCAGGTTAGAGTCCGCATACTTGAAGGACCTGATAAGGGCAGGATCATAACACGGAACGTTAAGGGTCCCGTTAGGCTCAATGACATATTGATGCTGAGAGAGACTGAGAGGGAAGCTAGGAAGATAAAGTAGCTAAGTGGAAATAGGCTGATCGAATGTTGAGGTGACCGATTTGCCCAGAATCCATGAATGCTCCTTTTGCGGAGAGAAGATCCCGCCGGGAACGGGGATAATGTATGTTAAGACCGATGGAACAGTCCTATGGTTCTGCTCGAGTAAGTGCAGAAAGAACGCAATTAAGCTGAGACGCGACGCTAGAAAGTTAAAGTGGACGAAATACTATCAGAAAGAGGAAAGAGCAAAGATATAATTTGTCTGCTAGTGACAGGATTCACTAAGGGATAGTTTGATCCGCGATTCTACTCCTAACATCCTCTAGTCCTCCTCATTCTCTCAGCGAGTAGATCTGCCAATCTATCTCCATCCCAAACCTCTATTCCATGTTTACGTGCTAGCTTCATCGCTGGCCGTGTGAGATACGAAGTTGTCACGTATATTCCCCTATCAGCCTTATGTTCAGTTACGAGCATGCCTATGAAGAGCTGAATTTCAGGCGAGCCCACTGGATGATTTTGACTGTAACGTTTGCATTGAACCATAACCGTTCGGCCGTTCCTATCCCTGCACATTATATCTCTTCCAAGATCCCCCGCTCCACCAGTAACCCTAACATTCCTGTATCCGAGATCCATCAGTAGAGTTGCTATTGCCCTTTCAAACTCTGATGGAGATAGATTCATGAGCTCATTAATCGTTGAGACTCTAATGAGATATTTCTTCTTAAACCACCAGTATCCAATACCAATCAGACATGCAATAAGAGCCAGTCCAAGCATGACATTATAGAGCAGAGCGAACAGGACGATTATTATGAGGGAGCCCCAAATGCTTCCCCTTCTCCGCCGGGCCATCCACTACTCCCATACTATCTGGTAGAACTAATTTTTATAAATAGTTTAGCCGTCTGGCGGGTTATTTTTGCCTAGGACAAATTTTTAGTTTGTCCATCAGCTCCCCAATGTTCGGATCTCTCTGAGAACGCGGATGATATCTATGAGATCCTTCGTGATCACTGCTATTCCGATCGCTTTGCCCTCATCATCCCTTATGAGGCTCCACGTAGTTAATGTTGGGAAGCTTCTTCCATCCCTCCTTAGATGGCTGATCCTCCCTTTGGCACTCCCACTCTCGATGGTTTCCCTTTCAAATCGCCTTGCAACTTCAGGTTCACTATATAAATTATGGATCTCCATTCCTACAAGCTCATTTACATCATAGCCGTGCATCTCAGCCCATGCTGAATTCACGAAGATTATTTTCCCATCGATATC
>CAZDRE010000018.1:0-31649 GCA_964508155.1 uncultured Candidatus Bathyarchaeia archaeon | reverse complement strand
TGGTGATGAAGAGTATCAGTCCTAACCCGAATAATGCGCTGTATTCTAAGCTTCCAACTGCGGCCTCTCCCATCTGCATCGCTATGACAGCCGTAACAGGATATACTGGAGCCAGATAGTTCCAAGGAGGTGTGGGAACCAAAGCCACATTCCCCGCTACCATGAGAACCGCGACTGTTTCGCCTATGGCTCTCCCGAAACCCAGCATTACACTCGCTAACATGCCAGATTTGGAGAGAGGCAGAACAACATTCCTTATAGTTTGCCACTTAGACGCTCCAAGAGCGAGCGCGGCTTCCCTATACTCACTCGGCACGGCTGAGATCGTTTCTCCTGAAATGCTTACGATCGTTGGAAGCACCATTATCGCTAGTATCAGTGAAGCTGTTAAAGCTGTCGCTCCAGATTGAAGCCCAAATAAGGAGGCTATCATAGGAGCTACGAAAACTACTCCTATGAATCCATAGATTACTGAGGGTATGGAAGCGAGAAGTTCTATAATGGATTTGATGGGATCTCGAAGCTGGAATGGCAGAATCTCAGCGATGAAAATGGATGTGCATATCCCAAGGGGGACAGAGAACAAAATTGCGCCAGACACAACCATGAGAGAACCATATATCAATGGGAAACCTCCGTAAAGGTCAGAGTTGGCTTTCCACCTCTGACCGAGGATCAATTGCATGCCCAGTCTTGTGAAGGCGAGTGAGCCCTCCATAACTACGAAGAGAAGCATCAATAAGAGAATCACCACAGAGAAGGAAGCGCAAAGGAATAAGACGAACTCTATAGGCTGACTCCTCAAATACATAAAAAGTTTAGGAAGACCCTTTTGGAATCTTCGTGTTTCCACTTCACACACCTGCCGGATATCTTGGGAGCTTCAGAAATCCTTGTTCCTCTACTATCTCCTGACCCTCTGGGCTTAGAATGAAGTCAATGAATCTATCGGTTAATGATCCACTCTCAGGTCTGGTGCTGGTGACCAAGAATAGGTAACGTGATATCGGATACTTGAAGCTGGCGATGCTCTCTATAGAGGGGTAGATGTATGGTTCGCCTTCTTCCTCGGCTAAGGCTACGACAACCATTTTAGAGGTTACGAAGCCGAAGCCTACGTATCCGATGGAGTATGGGGTGGTCTCAATAGTCGTCCTCACCGCCGGGTTGCTCGGTCGGACATGGGCTGCATCGGTCACATCATAACCGTATGGCTCCATCACGTACTCCTCAAAGGTTCCCCTCGTCCCCGAACCTGGCTCTCTGACGACGACATAAATGGGCTCATCGGGTAAACTAGGGTCAACATCACTCCATCTTGTGTAGATCCCGGCAAAGATCTTGCCCACCTCCTGCAGTGTAAGCTTTAAGGTTTCGTTTACCGATGGATGGACCACCACGCAAACAGCGTCTAACGCTATGGGATACAACCATAAGGCAACACCTTTCTTCTTTGCATCATTTATCTCCTTCTGTTTAGGAGGCCTAGAGGCCATGCCGATATCGACCACTCCATCTATAACTTCACTATAGCCTCGGCCTGACCCGCCGCCCGTAACCGTAATGCTGGTTCCAGGGTACTTGTTCATGAAAGCTATGGAGCATGCGTTAGCTATGGGTAGAACAGTTGTTGAGCCTGAGATGCTTATGCTCTCAGTACGCCAAGCACTATCTTCCTTCCATACTGCGGTTTGAGATGAGAATAGTGTGTCCATATAGTAGCCACTTGCGAACCCAATGATAAACAGCAGAGTCATCGCTATAATGGCATGTGAAGTCGTGATGCTTCCATGCGATCTTTCGCTATTCACTTTTTCACCTCCATTCATCCATAATTTTTGAATGAACATATATATTTTCTCGACATAAACTATAGAATAGATAAATATATATTGGGGTTCTATAGATTAATTAATAATCTATATAGGTAGTTGATTCCTATGAGTTTACCTGCAGAATTGAGGAAGGTTCAGATCACGGGAGGCGCTACTTACGTCATCTCATTACCTAAGAAATGGGTGGAGACGGTTGGTTTAAAGCCTAAGGATCAGGTAGCGTTGATACCTCAAGCCGACGCATCATTACTTATAGTTCCTAGAGGAGACTTAAAGCCTAAAGAAAAATCGGAGGCGACTATAGAAGCGCCCATACAGGCTGATCCTGAAGCTGTGATCAGAGATTTCATCGCCCACTACCTCGTAGGATACGATATAATAAGGGTTAAACTTGGAAATGTAAGATGTCGAGATATCATCAAGAACACCATAAGACAGAAGCTGATCGGCGTTGAGGTGATGGAGGAAACAGCGAATGAGATAGTCATCCAATGCCTACTTGGACATGTGGAGCTTCCCTTGAGGAGAGCTTTAGATCGTATGCACATATTAATGTTATTCATGCTTAGAGACGCCGTAGACGCCTTGAAGAACAACGATAGAGCCTTAGCTGAGGAGGTTGTCCGCAGAGATGATGAAGTTGACAGGCTATACTTCTTCGTAGTTCGACAATTGAAAGCGGCGGTCTATAATAGGGCGCTCATCGATGAGATAGGACTCTCAAACCCTAGAGACTGCCTCGGCTATCGCCTTATAGTGAAGAGTATAGAGAGGAGCGCCGACCATGCAGCAAGAATAGCCAGAGTAATCCCAACGCTAACAGCACCTATAAACGGCAAAGCCGTAGAGGGAATAATTGCCATGAGTTTATTAGCCCAAGAGATCCATGAGGACACCATGAAGGCATTATATAAATACGACCCGGAACTGATCAATAAGTCCATCGCAAAGGTAAATAAGGTAACAGATCTCGAAGAAAAAACCATTGAGCAGCTACTTAAGCTTAAGACTGAGCCTAGAAGCATGATGGGTGTCAGATTAATCCTTGAGAGCATAAAAAGAATCGCAGAGTATGGAACAGACATAGCGGAGATAGCCATAAACCTATCAGTTAAATAACCCTTATGAACCCATCAGTTTAACCCTATACCCTGCCATTAGACTTCCCTGCTTTCAAGATTTTTCCTAGCGCCTGACTTGTAGAACCGTTCCATTCATCTCTTCATCCTAAAAGGAGAACTAGCGGGAGCCTACTGCACTTAACTAGCTGAAGATTGTCGGCGATCATATCTAACTCTAATGTCTTACCGCCTAGACTCTCATCACGCTCTCCACCCTATTCCTAAACGATCAAGCTTAATAAGGCATATTATGATAGACTATTTATCAATTTGGATTGGTGATCTACGTGAAGAATATAAAATTTCTTGAGAGATTTGAAGCGGCTGGACACACTTATGAGGCTTATCAACTCCCTGATGACAAAGTGATCATCGTTGAGAATAAGGGCGGAGTGATGATTGTTAAACAAAAATATTATGAACGCTATAAATCTCATGTGATGCGAAATAGAAGAGTTTAGTCGTTTCCCACTCATTGTTAAGATTAATCTTAACTGGCCAGTCGCACTGTACAGTTTTTTACATGCACTTTCAGCGGAATTTACACGAAGCCATGCTATCAAGCACATTTATAATCAAAAGAATTTTATTCCAAATTAAAATTTTAAATTGCTAGTCTCTCGGCGAGGCTTGTCTTGCAATGGAGATCGTAAGGATAGGTGCGGTAACCGATATTCATCACGGCCCCGAGAATGATATGAGGGGATACATGAGAAAGTTTGTTCATGACATGAACAATAGCTTTCTTCCAAACCTAGTTGTTGAACTTGGAGATTTTTGTGATTGCGGAGAATTAAAGAGCATAAATGACGAATTTTCTAAGTGCAAGGCCCCACGCTATTATGTAATGGGAAACCATGATATAACTGAAGTTGGAAGGGCCGAATTCAAGAGGGAAGTCGGAATAGACTACGACTGGACATCCGTTAACGTCGGCTTTCTGCACATAATATTTCTAGATGGAACTTGGGGAGAATCTCACACTCATATTCCAAGCGAAGAGCTAGAATGGCTGGAGAGGGATCTAAAGAGCGTCCCAAAGATACAGCCCATCATAGTTTTTTGTCATTATCCAATCAGGTTCTATGAGCAATTCGGGATAAGTGGCGGACTTGATAATGAAGATGAATTGATGAGCATATTTGACGGTTATAATTTGATAGCTACTTTCGGCGGCCATTATCCCTACTATGGAGGCTACACAGAAGTTAATGGCGTCTATCACATTGCCTTGTGTAAAATGCGCGCATCATACGCGAAAATCACAGTTACACCTAATAAACTTGAAGTAGACGAGGGAGACGCTGGCATCCATTACCACTTTAACCTCAACACCAAACTCTCCGAAATATGACTTCTGCCGGTTGTATTAGACTTATGATGGGTGATGTGAGCCTTTCAAATCCTCTGGCGACCTTAAAGTGGAGAATTACACTGGTTGAGAGATCGCAGATAAACACTCATCAGACGCTCTTTAGCTACTGCTCAGCTTTGACTTCTATGATTATCATGCTGACGAGTTAGACGCGACGCTCTAGCCTACAATTGTTCAAAGGCCGGTATCGACGTTATGGCATGAGCCAGCCTAATGCATCAAATTTCAATCTTTATCCAAATCCACTCTAAACCGAGATGAACCCCCGCTCGTCTCAAACTTCCTGAACCTCTGAAAGGCTAGGGTTTAATAGAAAAATAAGAGGAAGACGCATTTGCAGCCATATTGTAGTTCTTTAGTAATGCGATCTTCTTTAGATCTCTGTCCTAGTAGAATTTGAAAGAATAATTCTGAGTGCCCATGTTTCCGAGAGTCTTAAGCCCCTTCATTTATATACTTACAGTCAAGTATGTATATTTGACTAAATGTTTTTAGGTGAGATACTAAATGAAGAAGGTTGGGTTGGGCATAGTTGGCTGCGGATGGGCTGCCAGAGACTTGTATGAGCCAGCATTTAGATTTCTAAGGAACGGAAGAATAATCGCTGTCATGGACATTGATGAGTCTAAGGCCAAGTTCCTAAAAGAGTTGTATAATGTTCCGAGATGCTATACAAATCTCGATGAGATGCTTAGAGATAAAGAAGTTGACGCTGTGGTCGTCTTGACGCCCCCACATCATCACCTCGAACCCGTTGTTAAATCCGCTGAGGCTGGAAAGCACGTGTATTGCGAGAAGCCAATGGCCCCAACTCTCGAAGAGGCCGACCGCATGATAGAAGCCTGCAGGAAGAATAATGTTAAGTTTATGATCGCATTTATGAAACGCTTCAACAGGTCATTCAGGCTCGTTAAAGACTTAATTGATAAAGGCCAGTTGGGCAGCGTCTTCGAGCTCAGAGCACGGTGGGACAACGCGAGGGTGAAGAGAATGTCTGAGTCCCAGTATCGCCTCAAATTGATCTCTGGAGGCGGATTTCTGCAGGAGGACGGTTCGCACGCGCTTGATATCTGTCGTTGGTGGCTTGGAGATGTTGAGGAAATAAACGCCTACGTAGCCATCGTTGCTCCAGATAGGCATGAAACTGAGGATGTGGCATGCGTAACGATGAAGCATAAAAGCGGTGCGATAAGTACGCTTCATATCACAATGATAACCCACAGGACAGGTGAGGAGAGCTATGAACTATTCGGAACGGAAGGGACGCTTGTCATGAGATGGCTTTATCATAGTTCAAGATCACCTGAGCCAGCATTAATCCATCTATATAGAAACAGCTGTGAGGTCCAAGATCTGACTCTTCGCAGTTCATGGAATCCACTTCAAGAATTAAGGAGCAATTGGCAGTATCTACGGGAACTCGAGCACTTCTGCTATTGCATCCTTCACGATGTTGAACCTTACTGCACAGGCGAGGATGGAAGAGCCGTTGTTGAGATGGTCAATGCTGCTTACTTATCCGCATGGAAAAATGAAAGAATAAGGCTTCCACTTAAGAAGGTTCCGGATCTGAAGGAATTCTTTGCCGAGCTCCGTTCTAAAAGTCCATGGTCTCTAGGCGAGAACGAGTGGAGTAGCTGGTATTAGCATCTCCTGATCAGCTACGCTATCGCCATCCAAGAGGAATTATTCGTTCTCTCCAATATGGGCTTCTCTGTTTATGGGTAGGCGAGAGGATCCCGGCTTGCCGAGATGCATATAACATGAATGGTCTCGAAAAGATATTTCTGGGCGTCCCATAAAGACGTCTACATGAGGCGATATTGATGTTCTATGAGGACCCTTATGTTAAGATTTCGGAGAATAGGATAATTTTGGGAAACCGCAATCTAGAATTCATCTTCGATTCTGAGGGTGGAGGGATGGTGGGGATCATGAATAAGCAGAGGGATCTACAATGTTTCTTGCATGAATATGTTGAGGCTATTGGTGGGGGCCCATATTCAGCCTAACATTCCTTCGGGAAAATCTACTTTTAAGGCTTACCCTTGAGGTTAGAAGGCTACAGATTCAATGAAAATCAGAAGGAGGGGAGTCTTACTTTAAAATATTATGTGAAAGAAGCTGAAGTAACTTGTCAGATCTACATTCCAAGACGGGGAGAACTCTCTTACTGGAGAATAAGCATTAAGAATGGTTCTGCCTTTGATATAGTCGAGGTTACCTTTCCTCTTCTGTTAGGACTTAGGATCGGTCGGAATCATCAAGATGACATCCTCGTCAGACCGAACAGGTATGGGGAGAAGATACCGAATCCAGTTGAGAAACCATTCACGATACAAATAAACCTGAACGAATATTCCTTAAGGGAGATCGAAGAGGTCACGCAGCACACCTTGGAATCGACGAGAAGATTAAGGTTCAATGTGGATAGAAGATGCCTCAAGATTTATGTTGATGGCTTAAATGAGTCCTTTCCGCTCTCAGCGATCACCGTGAAGGCTAAAAACCAGAGATAAACAAAATAATAGTAGTCGGCGGAGCTTATGCTTTGGCGGGGGATAAAATGTTTAGATGCATTAAAATTCTAGGCGAGGTGCTGGAAAGATTAGATTCGGCTTCAAGGAATGGCCACTCACCTTTTGCCACATTAATCGCTAAGGAGAAAAATAAGAGGCAGACCATACAATTAGCCGTTGACGCCCACAATCCAGGAGTCTACTGTCTTAATGTGCCGGAGTTAACATTAGAGGTTTACCGTGAAGTTAGGCGGCTTCTAAGCCAGAAGTGTGGGGAGAAGTTTGTGGCGGATAAGCCTCCTAGCGATAAGAGCTTTGGATATTTGACTGTGACGGCCACGAGGGATAACATCATCGATTTAGTCATAAGCCTACTTGAGAAGATGGGCTTCAGCAAGGATCTGACATTAATGCTCGAGGAGTTCACGGAATAAGACTTATCAGCCGAGAAAGAAATATTTTAGGCGTGATGAGATTTGAAGTTTGATCTTATAACGGGGATCTTCCCCGCTCAGATTAAGAGAGGACTCTTTAGACATGAGGATTTGATACTCGTTCTGACCACGAGGAGACTGATACTTTTACCGCTTAGAAAGGTCATGGAGAAGAGCCGTGAAGGCGATGATGATGACCAGCAGGCAGAGATAGCAGGCATACCCATATTGAAGAGCGAGGAATTGGAAAGAATGGCTAAGGGGGATAAGCCGCTCGTCGTCGAGGTTGAATCTGAAGGATTAAATCGTTTGGTTGAGGATCTGAGTGGAAGATCCATAAGTCTAAGCGACATATTAAATGCGCGGGTTATCCTCAAAGATAAAACTTTAACAATTACTCATCGGAATGGAACGGAAAGACTGATCATCAAGTCAAGCAGGAAGGATCTGCGTGAGTTAAAAGAGCAGCTAAAGGCTCTGCTCGGAGAAAGATATAAAGGTAGATAACAATTCATCCCCTACAACATCTTTTTTGGTTTAGGATAGAAATGGCGGTGTAACGTATCCTAAGAGAGCCTCCAATATCGAGGAGAGAACAAAAATTAGAATGGCCTTTAACATGAGCGGAAGACCGTTCTTGGCTCCTATTTTAAGCGCTTCTATTCTTCCAACGTCTCCGTATGTTCTTCGCGGAAGAAGCCACGCCCTTCCAATCCCCTCTCCTGCAGCCGCGGCCATGGAAAGGCCGAGAACATCCAATATGAGCGGTGGAAGCATAAGTAACAGAATGTATGGTGCATCAAGGATTATTATTGGAATTAATGCGCCTAAAAGCATATATCTGAATATTATCGCTGGCATCGCCAGATTAAGGATGCCGGGAACGAACATTCCTAAGATGCACTTACGGAGGATACTATAGTTAAGAAGGCAGATGATCTTGTCCATAAATGGATTCTGACCCATTACTGAGAGCAGCGGAACAGGATAGATCATTCTCATCACGTAGTGAATGTCAAGTAAACTCCATAAATCCTCAGGAGAGCCTTTAAGTAAAGAGCATATCCATATTCCAATACCTATAATTAAGCCTGCAATGCTCAGTGAGACGTACCATTTGATCCTCGGCCACTCTATAACCGCGGATAACCGCAAGAATGTCACCGGATCTCTTAGATCAAAGGATGCATATATAACATTAAATTTTTCATGCTTGACAGATGGGAACTAAATGAGACATGTGAATCGCTAAGAACGAAACAAATCCGAAGAGTGACTGCTAAGATTTTAGTACTGAATTTTAGGTATCAAGGGATATCCGTTATAGCGGCTGAGAGCAACATGCGTAATAATATCTAGAGGCCGCTGGATGATGACCTCTTTTCCACCAATTATTTTATAAAATTAATGCAAGAGCATAAGTTGTGTTATACGTACTTTGATTGTCATACACAACCTTCTAAAAAGACCAGAGCTCACATAAAAAATTAACTGTATATGGAAAAAGATAAATTTTAAAAGGTAAAATGTATCGGAATGACGCGGGATGAGCAATAAGGAATATGCTCGGTTAGCTCTCCTGCTTCTTTTGATAATCTCACCTTCAATAGTTGTTTTGAGAGTGCCGCCGGGGCTAGCGCAGGATACATTTAAAGAGGCACGGCTTGTATATGTGCTGGATTGCGTCAAGTTCTACATTAAGGAAACGGAGGATTCTGATTGGCGAAAAGTAGGGGTAAGGACGCATTTTGAGTATTCGCTTACGGGCACTAATCCGAAAGCTGGGGAGACATTTGAATACACCGTTAAAGTGGATGTTTTTCCCGCAGATTCTTTCGAGGTTCTGATTACAAGATCGGAGTCCGGTGAGCCTGATATCCAAGTTTTAGAAGAACAAGAACAATTATTTTTCGTAACTTTTAATGTTTCAGCACAGAAGGTGAGTGGTAAAAAAAGCTATCCCGTTATAATGAGCTATGCCAATATGGTTTTTAACCCCGACCGCAATTGGAGATCTCTTTATCTACAAGTTATCGGCGGCTATGATAAGAGATGGAGAACGGACCAAACTGTCTCTTTTCCTCTGCCTGGGAATGCAATAGCTCGCACTGAGCACTCCAGCACAAAAAGTTACGTCGAGGATGTAATCGAATATTATTTTGAGCGTCGAGGGAAGGCTCCAGACTACATCTACTTCGCCATACACTTATTCAGTAGCAGTTATGCATCCCACCCTCTCAAGAACCTCAAACCTGACGCTGTTGCATTCCATGTGTACTTTCGGCTTGAGCCAACACTCTCGATAGTTAAGGGCGGCGACGATGTTAGGATAGTGGAAAATCATCCGGAACCTGGCACGTTGACTCCCGGCTCCAAGGTATCCTTCAGCCTACTAGTCGACTATACGCTTTCCTCTCATAAGGAGACAAATCTCATCATGGACATCTTAGTCGTTTGCATTGACGAAAAGGGCGAGGAAAAGAAGTATTACCTTGAGAATGGTTATGCAGATTCTAAGATGGTTACCGCTGGATCTGGAAGAGAACGGCTAGAACACTCGATAACTGTGCCTGACAAGTTTAAAGGTATGGCTGTCAAGGGAATCATCGTAATCGTGTATCTTCAAAACCCAGAATATCGCGAAGGCTCGATGATGAACTGGTACCTTGACCTCGACTTCATAGAGTATTCCGTTGGCAAACCCAAGATATCCATTAGCTTAACCCTCTCCAGTGACAAAGTCGTAGCTGAAAGTAAAGAGGCTATTGAGGTAACCGTAAGAGTGAGTGAAAATGGAAAGCCTGCAAGAAATGTTGAAGTAGGCGTGATCATTCTGAACCCAAATGAATGGCTTGGCAACTTTCAAATAGTGATAAATGGTATTAAACGCGGGGCGGCTGCATCTCTTTTGACGGATGAAGGCGGTGTAGCCCGTTTTAAGCTACTTGCACCTGCAATAAATACGGAGGAATATCTATCCCGCTTTTCGATATACGGTAAGCCTCCATTCCCGGCGACTCAAACCTTAAAGGTTTATGTTGGAACGGAGAGCGTCGAGCGAGAACTTCATGTACTGCAACCCCGCATGGCATTCATCAGAGCAGTAAAGCTTGCTAAAGGCCCTCATGGCTTGCTCACAGAGGCTAAGCCAGCTGCTAATGTGGAGATTAGGCTGCTGGAGTTGAAGAGCAAGGCTCTAATAAAGACAGTAAAAACAAACACGGACGGGTTGGCCATTCTAACCCTTGGAGATAAAAATGTTAAGGTAGAGGCGTTGGATCCAGCGACGGGCGTGAAGCGAACCTGTCGTATAAGTAAGAAAGTCAAGGTCAAACATTTATTGTTCATTCTATCCACAGACAAGGAGTACATACAGAGTTTGAGAGATAGAGTCAGAGCATTTCTGTCTTGGGTCTCACCATCCGATCTTGACAAGATAGCAGATGTAACCATAAAGTATGGGTCCTCAACTCAACATGTAACCACATGGTGGAGATGGAAAGCACATATAGAAATCAAAAAGGATGATCTTGAAAAAGCCCTTTCAGGAGACCGTGAAGCATTAGCAGATTTTGAAGAAAGCATATTCCATGAGTGGGGTCACCACGTAAACTGGGTGCTTAGAGGCTCAACTATTGAGTCTAGTGTTGAAACCCCATTCACCCCTGCGGAGGGCACAGATATATGGGATGCTGAACAGGTAGCTTTCGAAGAGGGAACAGCAGATCTCTTCGCCCATTTGCTTTTACTGTCGAATTTAAATCTCTTCAAGACGGAAAAGGGCATGTATCGCCAATACACAGACATACTGATGGGAAAAAAGAATGCCGTAAGGGAGGCGATAAGCAAGTACATGGTTCACGGCAACTATTTATCCGGAACCGTCGTAGCCTTTGTCCAAGATCTGTATGGTCATGAGTACGTAGCATCCCACCCCGATGAGGTCTATAAAGATTTCATTAAAACCATGAGACGGTGCGGCGGGACAAGACTCAGAGACTTCATTCTCGAGAAGGAGAGACAAGCTAAAGCCTCCGGAAACATAGACTTGCTGAGAAAGATAGAATTGTTGGTTGAGGGATATTCGATAGATCTCTCCTTCATGATATTTCAGGAATATCACATTAGAGGCTTGGGATGGGGTGAGCGCAATCCCTTCGAGGCAAAAGTGCAGCTTATTCGCGGCGGCAAAAAGTACCCTGTGATTCCTGGGATAATATTACAGCCCGGGGATACATTGGTGATTCCGAAGGGCGTTAAGCTCGTACTCACAGTCCGAATGCAAAATGGAAAGATCGGCATTTACCTTGTAAATGGTGGCAGCTTCAAAGGGGGACGTATAACCATTAAAAAAGAATTAACGATTGATAACGTTGCCGTTTACGTCAGGAGGGCTCCAATAGAGGTTAGAGATCCGAGAGGGGGAAGAAGAATTCGAATAGAGCCCACCTCTACCGAGTATCTCATAGTAGAGACCGGGGGAGACCTTGAGATTAATGCCTTAAACGGCTCTATAAGGATGTATGATCATAATGGCAGCCTCATCTTAACCCTCAAGGAAGGCTACAAGGTTGATTTCAAAGGTTGGAGCACTGTTTCTAAACCATCTAAAATAGATTACTCAAAACTTGATAGGTGGTGGGTTAAGGCAGAGGCGAACATGATAGGCTTCATAGCCGAGGATATCGAAGAAGAGGAGACATACCAGCTTTTAGATTACATTCGGATCGTAAATATTGAGCCTAAAAGCGGAACCGAGCTGATAACTGAGAAGACATATACGTTTAAGCTCACCGTGAATTACTCATTTACGTCTGCGGATCGTGGATACATAGGCTTGGTCGCCAAGATTAACGATCCAAAGAATCCAAGCATAGCACGTAAAAAGATCCCCATCTATGGATGTAAAATCGCGGATGTAAGGGATTTCACCTTAAATGTTGACATTCCAAGCGACGCTGAAAGACTATACATCGCGGTTCTGCTTCTAAAGGATAATCAGACATCCACAAAGATATACGATATGGTTGAGTATCCGGTTAAGAAGGGAGGATGCCTAATAGCTACGGCAACATTCGGCTCCGAGATCTCTCCAGAAGTTAACTTCCTAAGATCCTTCAGGGATCAGGAAGTGCTCACGACATTCGCTGGCAGATGTTTCATGGAGGTATTCAATGACTTTTATTATTCTTGGAGCCCCTATGTTGCCGACTATATAAGGAAGAATGCGGGTGTCAGAGCGGCTTTCAGACTTCTCTTATATCCGCTGATAATGATTCTTCATTTATCATCGCTTACATATCACTGTCTCAGCTTTTTCCCAGAAGCCGCCATACTCGCAGCCGGCTACGTGGCAAGCTCCCTAATAGGATTAGTATACCTCGGATTACCTCTATCTTTAATTAAATGTTTTAGAAGAATGAAACGGCACATACTGAAGACTTGGATCTACTCATTGCTCCTAACCCTAATCCCAATAGTTCTCGCCGAAGCTACGCATTCAACCCAGCTGATGGAGGCGGCAACGGCGATATTCGTCCTGCTAAACATAGGCTTCTCCTCGATTTTGACCGGAACATCCGTTGCTAAGGGAGCGTCCATCCTTCCGCAAATAATCAAAAAGAAAAAGGATAGAGAGATATCTCTAAGCTGAAATATGAATGACAAGAAAGCCTTTCATAAACCTTCATCATTCTCCCAGCTATCTTCTCTATTTCCCACGTGACTTTTTAATACAGTTATGCCCAGATAATGCTTTAATTCCCCAATTATCCTTCGAGTGCTTATCTTCTGCCTGATGATTTTCGTTACTTTTTCGTTTGAATTCCTCAATCTTCTATAGGATATTCTCTCTTCTTTGGTTTGTATCTCTTAACATCGAATGACCTAAACGGAGAGGAGGAAAGTAATGAGTATAGTCATACATCCATAATTAAGCCTGAGATGCTCGGCGAGACGTACCGTTTGATTCTAGACCACTCTATAGTCGTGGATACCCGCAAGATTACCACCAGACAATCCCTAGATAGGTCAAGGCGAATGTATAACTCGAATCCTAAGGGGCTTAGTGGAAATTATATTGAATCCCTGCTTAAGGGATTTAGGAAACAAGATATATTCTTCTATGCGGTATATTTTCTTTGGAGATCTCCATTGCACTCTAGATCCTCTAGCATAACTATTCCCGCGATAAAGAAGGGCATAACATACTTTGGATATAAGGCTTATCTACTTCTCATAGATGAATGGGGCATATCTGGATTCTGTTATGGGAGGCTTCTGGGCTGGAAGGATATCCTCACAAGATTGATGCTTGGACTTATAGGCGGATTAATTGGCAAACTAACTTTCGGCGGGACCCAAGGAGCAATTCTGGGAACAATCGCCATGACAGGCAGTCACGACCCTGAGATCGAGAAACAGTCCAAGCATATCTTAGATGAGCTTGCATCCTCCAAGATGACCGAGAACGAAGAATTCTCGATTCCAGCATCGTCTATCAGGGTAGCGAGACTGAAAATCGGAAAGAATGACTTATCGGTTTTGAAGATCAAGACTAGATGGAGTGGAAGAACATTCCTTATTAGAAGAGAAGACGCTGATCGTATAGAACCGATTCTAATCAAGTTTTTAAGGAATAGATTTAAGATCGAAGAGTAAGGGCAGATTTTTGAATTACTGATTTATAGTGCCTCATCCCTTTTTAATTTCGGTGGTAGGGCTATGAGAAGGGTGAATGTAGGCGTTCTTGGATACGGTTTTGTCCAAGAGACATTTCACCTCCCATCATACATGGAGATCCCAGAAGCAAACGTATTGGCCATAGCTGGTAGGAGAAAAGGAAAAGCGGAGGATGTAGCCAGAAAGTTCGGAATTCGGAAAGTCTATTCAGGAGATAATTTCATCGAGAAGATCTGCTCAGATCCCGAAATAGACGTTATAGATGTTGGACTGCCAAATTTTCTCCATCAGAAGGCATCTGTAATAGCAGCTGAGAACAGCAAGCACGTAATCTGCGAAAAACCTCTTGCACGCAACGTCGATGAGGCGAAGATCATGGTGAATGCCGTTGAAAGATACGGCGTGATCGATTGTTATGCTGAAAATCAAGTCTTCTTTCCGCAGGTTGTCAGGGCTAAGGAGATGATCGAGAATGGCGCCATAGGCAAAGTCTTTTGGGTGAGAAGTAGGGAGGCTCACTTCGGCCCACACTCCGACTGGTTCTGGAATCCAGACTTGGCTGGAGGGGGAGTCCTGATGGATATGGGATGCCACTCAGTTGAGGTTGCAAGATACCTGATCAATAAGAGGCCTGTTGAAGCAAACGCTTGGGCTGCAACATTAGTTCATAACACAAGAGCCGAGGATAACAGTGTAGCCCTGATTAGGTATGAGGGTGGAGAGTTAAGTCAAGCGGAGAATAGCTGGGCTGCGCATGGAGGTTTAGACTTGAGATTTGAGATCTACGGATCCGAAGGTGCGATATTTATTGATACAACGAGGGAGACTGGTATTAGAGTATTCACTGTCGCCTCTGAGGAGAAGGTTGGATACGTCGTAGAGAAGGCTGAAGTTAAGAGGGGATGGATGTATCCAATATGGCGTGAGCACGAATTATACGGGTATCTCTCTGAACTTCAGCACTTCATATCTTGTATAAGTAGGGGGGAGAAGCCGAGGGAGACGTTTAGAGATGGATATGTAGTGAATTGTATGCTCGATGCATGCTATAAGTCGATTAGAACCAAACGATGGGAAACGATCATTTACAGTTAAGACTCCACTCCTCGCAATGATACTCAGCGATCCACTGAACCTTTTTGACCTATTTATTGCCAAACCGAATTCGGAATATATCCGATTTGACCAAAATTAGATATATAGAGCGGTTGGGCTATTCTCTATGTAAGCATCTTGGTTTGTGCTTGCCCTAGAAGGGATGACCCTTATGAGCGAGGATTTGGCGGACGTTCAGAATCAGAGACCAGAGAATGAGATCGAACTTGAGAAGGTCGGGATTGAAGGTTTAAAGAAATACGTCATAATAAGAAGACCTGATAAGACCTTTCATGCGATAGTTACAATTAACAGTTATGTTACTCTTCCATCGAATCTTCGAGGAGCGCACATGAGCAGGTTTGCTGAGTCTATTGCCGAAACCCCGGTTGAGACCTCTTCAATAGAGGATTTAGCAGAGGAGATAGCGAGGAAGGCCTATCAGAAGCATGGTTTCCACTCTTACACTGAAGTGTTTGGGGAATTCCCTTATAGGAGGATTAGGCCTAATGGTGGGGAGGAGAATGCCATAGCCGAGATGTTTGGGAGATTCTCAACTAAAAATGGAAGGAAGATCGTTGGAGTCTCCATTAGCGGTGTCTTGGCATGCCCGTGCTCAAAGGAGCTGACGGGGGGATTAACGCATAATCAGCGGGGGAAGATTATAGTTGAGATGGACGTCTCCAATTGTAAAGTCGACCTTTTAGATATTATTAAGATATGCGAGGATAGCTTCAGCTCCCCAACATTCTCTATCCTAAAGAGGGCGGAAGAAAGAGAGGTTGTGAAGAAAATTCATGAGAACCCAATGTTCGTTGAGGACGTTGTTAGAAAATGCGTTCAGCTCTTAAGGGAGAAGTTTCACGGAAGATACTGTAGAGTCAAATGCGTAAGTTATGAATCGATCCATGACCATAATGTTTGCTCCGAGTGGAGCGGCATATTATAGCACTCAGGCTTCTCAGCATCCTCACTCTTCTAATCCTCTGCTCCTCCTCTCCTCGAGTGTCTTCTTTATTGCCAACTCAACCTGCTCAACGGCTGTTCCAAGATACCTTTCTGGATCTAAGGCCTCCTCGATCTCTTCCACGCTCAGTAGAGACGTTACTCTATCATCCTCCATGATGACATCCTTGAATGGCCTCTTTTCATCGGCGCTCTTAATGGCTAATCTTCGAACGAGCTCATGGGCCTCCTGCCTGCTCATTCCCTTTTCAGTTAAGGCGAGCATGAGAGCCTCAGACATTATCCTGCCTTGGGTCAGCTCAATATTCCTTCTCATCCTCTCCTCGTCAACCTCAAGATTTGAGAGTATGCCTATCATTAGATGGAGCATATAATCTACCAAGATGCATGCCTCTGGTATGATAAATCTTTCAGATGAGGACTGAGTGAGATCCCTCTCATGCCATGTTGGTATATTCTCTAATGCCGGTATAACAAGCCCCCTCACGACCTTAGCTAAGCCACATATCCTCTCGCATAACTCCGGATTTCGCTTATGAGGCATGGTTGAACTACCTACTTGCCTTTCACGTTTGAAAGGCTCAAATACCTCTCCGATCTCGGTCCTCTGAAGCTCCCTAATCTCAGTTGCGAACTTATCAAGCGTTGAGGCTATCATGGCTAATACGCAGATGAGCTCCGCATGCCTATCTCTTTGAATTATCTGCGTTGAAACCTCAGCGGCCTTCAATCCGAGCCTCTTCATTACGAGCTCTTGGATCTTAAGGGCGTGCCTTCCAAGTCCAGCTTGAGTTCCAACGGCCCCGCTCATCTTTCCAACTATTAAGCGTTTCCTGCATTCGCGGAGCCTTTGAATGTGTCTTGAGATCTCCCTCATCCAAACCGAGAGTTTTAAGCCGAATGTTATTGGCAGGGCATGCTGCCCATGAGTTCTACCAATCATTATTGTATTCTTGTATCTGTCCGCCTGCTTAAGGAGGATTAACTCTAGATCATCAAGTTTCTTACCTATTACATCTAATGCATCCCTAAATTGGAGAGCCCTGGCGGTGTCAACAATATCATAGCTAGTTGCCCCCAAGTGTATGTATGCACCGCTCGACCCGCAGACCTCCGCGAAGGCCCGGACGAGAGACATTATGTCATGCTTGATCTCCCTCTCAATCTCCTTTATCCTGCTGACCTTAACATACTTCGTTGAGGCCATCTTCCCTATCTTCTCAGCATCCTCCTTTGGGATGTTGCCGACTTGAGCATGCGCCCACGCAAGAGCAGCCTCAACATCTAAGAGTCTCTGGAAGTAATTTTCCTCCTCGAAGACTCTGAGCATCTCTGGAGTTCCATATCGTCCAGTATCTATTGGTAGAATAGGCAAGACATGCCGCACCTCACTCTAACTTAGAACTGATGAATATTTAATGATTATATCATCAGTGATCGTAAGTTTAATGTGCAACTTAAAATCTGACGCCTTCATGCAGGGCAGGATACGGATATGACTTGGAGAACTGGGATAGTATTCTCTCCGACATGCCTTCTCCATAAGGCTGGGGAGTATCATCCGGAATCTCCAGCGAGGTTAAGGTTTATAATGCGGGGAATAAAGGACTCCAATTTGCTCGAGAATGAGAGAGTTGCCCTTATAGAGCCCGAGGCTGCGAGTTTAGATGATCTCAGGATGGCACATTCAGTTCAATACATTAGTATGATAAGGGATATCTGCCAACGTGGAGGTGGACTCATAGACGAAGAAACCGGAACGGCGATCTCTAAGGAGAGTTTTTTGGCTGCATCTTTCGCTGCCGGCGGGGCAATAGAGGCCGTTGAATTAGTAACGAATAGAAGGCTTAAGAATGCCTTTGTCTTATGTAGACCTCCTGGTCATCATGCTGGCTATGCATATGCTGATGGATTCTGCATCTTTAATAATGTGGCCTTGGCGGCCAAATACCTCATAAATGAGCACTCGTTAGATGGCATATTGATATTTGATATTGATGCTCATCACGGTAATGGGACTCAGGAGATGTTCTATGATACGGATGAAGTCTTATATATTAGCCTCCATGAGGATCCATCGGAGTTTCCAGGAACGGGATTTGTCAATGAGGTTGGAGATGGAAGGGGAACCGGATACACCATAAATATTCCATTTCCTCACGGGACTTCTGATCCGGCTTATTGGAAGGCAATAAAGTCTATTGTGACGCCGATAATAGAGCAGTATGGGCCGAGACTCATTTTGATCTCGGCTGGATTTGACGGTTACTTTCGGGATCCCATAGGTGAACTCTCACTTTCAGCTTACATCTATCTTAAGATCTTTCAGGTCATGACGGAATTGGCGCATAAATTTAGTGGTGATCGGCTTGTAGCCGTGTTGGAGGGAGGATATCGTCTCGGATTCTTAAGGAAGATCGTCCCAGCTGTCATATCTAAGATGGCAGGTCTCGAATTTAATTTGCGCGATGACCGACCTAAACTGGATATGACTGTCCAGAGATCAGCGGAAAAAATTATTGAGGAGGCGAGGGAGATCCAATCGAGATTCTGGAATCTCTAACTTGCCGATGCATGTTATTCTATAACTTCGATGGCTCCCTCTGGGCATTGAGACTCGCATGCATGACAGGCGAGACATTCATCTACATGCACAGGGGAAGATTTCCCATCAACTATCTCATAAACTCCAACAGGACATACGTCTACGCATGTTCCACAGCCAGTGCATTTCTCAGTATCCACTTTTATCTCAACCAAGCTGAATCACCCTTTTAAGATTTAATGAAATGATTTTAGCAGAGATAAAAGCTTTATGGAAAGTGAGGGAATGAATCATTTTATATGCATTCTTCAGCCCAGATCGATATTAACCGTAATAGACTATTTGAGTCCAGATTAGTCTGCGTAGAACCGGATTATTGGAGAATACAGCCTCATCTTTATACTTCAGAGAATTACTTTCAAATTGTATGTATGACATCAGTAGTTGCTCATGATCGACGTAGAGCACAACGAGGGGGAGTTGGAGATCCACAACCTTCACATCATATAGGTATCTGAGTTCTTTAACTAGATGCTTACTATTCTGCTCATTGGTCGTTATTATTTTGATCTTCACTGAGCGGGAGGCTAACTCGTCAAACAATCTGCTAAACATTCTAAACAGAAGAATTAGGCCGTTCCCATTTGTGATTATATAAACTGACCTCTTCGCATTGATGAGCATCTCCCGAATCTTCTTGAAGATGTTTTGCTTTCCATTAATCGTCCATATAGAGCCTTGCCGCAATTTTTCTTGCGTTCTGGCTCTTTTAAGAGCCTCTTCTAATGTGGAGATAAGCGATGAGAGACTTTGAGTAATATCCCGGTATGTCTGAAGATAAGATTTCAAAGCAATGTTAGGCGGAACAGGCAAGAATCTCTTTGGCTCTCCCGGAACTTCAGTAACGAAGCCCATATCGATCAGCCTTTTTAGCACCGGATAAACCTTTGTTCGTGGAACTCCGCTGAAGACACTTAGCTTTCTCGCGGTTGCCTGTCCAACTTCAATTAAGGAAACGTATAGTTTAGCCTCATATTCTGAAAGCCCTAAATATTCGGAGAGTTTCCGCCATAACGCCTCAACAAAACTACTTTTCGCATGAGTTTCCTTTATTTCGCTGACAAAAACCATAACCTGATCATCTCTTTGAGGCCTTAAATGATAGATTTAATGTGACCGGAGAGTGTCATTATTCGGCAACAGTAAGATATCCGCAAGGGGGTTATTCTAAAAATATTTTAATAAGAATTATTGCATTGTTCTATTCGAAGTTTTATTCGGAAACAGAAAAATAATTTCAGCCGCCTGCTTCCTCTTGAAGCCTCAACAATATCTCGGAGATCCTGCCCTCAGTTCGTCTCCTTATTTTGGCATACTCGTCTATTAGTCTCCGTCGAACATCAGCCGATATTTCGCCACGCCTGAACCTCGCCTCAACCCGCTCAATATCCGCATTCAAAGTCTCAATCTCAACCTCTGCCGCCTCCAGCTCCTTTATCAGCTCTCCATACCTGTCAGACATCGCTGTTATTCTATCTTTAAGTTCTGCGAGCCGCCTATTTAATTCTGAGATTCTATGCTCTATTGTTCTTCTTCTTATCCTCAACCTCCTTCTGGAGATTCTGCCACTTCTGAATTGCTCCTCGACAGATTGTAGCTCCATTGCGAGCCTTCTCTTCTCCTCATAGACCTTAACGAAATCGCCCAGCAGAGTTGAGGGGACGGGTATGGCGGTAGCTGTTGGATAAAAGAATCTTTTAATAAGGAAAAACGCAACGAATACCAAGGCCGTTGCTCCAATCCATGTTAGGGGCTTGAACGCTCTCCAAAGAATTGAGTATTGATACTCAAGTATAATATATGACGTGCTGAACTCAGTTACATTATAACTTATAAGAATCATTGTCGTTGCTAGTCCTTGCCTTTTAACTTGGAGATCTGATGGGGAATTCTTTGGTTCCGCGCCCTCAGGCAAATGAATTATTAACGAGAACTTTTTGATAAGCACATTTTTAGGCTTAACAAGCTTTAATTCTAATCTGTAGTCTTGCCAGCCCATTTGATCAATGAACATATCTGATGGAAGCCTATAGGATATTAGGAACTCGTTTCTTTCCCCAGGCTTCAGCGGCCTTCTCAGAGTTACATTAACCTGAATAGCATCCTCTCTATGGGTCTTAATTATACCTACTGAGTATTCTCCATAGGCGTCTTGAACACGGATCTCACTTGCATTTGCTGGTAAGAGGAAAGACACTCTATAGATCTCCGTTGGATATACGTTGGGAATTGAGTAGTAGTCGATGCCTGAGATTCCACCCCAAGCATCTAGGATTATCTCCCTCCTCCACTCATCAACAATGAATGTCTTATTCGTTAATTGGTCAGTATTCTCGGCAGAAGATGAGAACGAACCTCTAATGCTTGGGCTGCTGGGAACTCCAGTGGAGAGATCTATTCCCAAACAGGAATGAATCATAAGTATTGCAAGCAGCATCGCTGTGAAAATATGTGAGTTCTTTCCGCTGATCTTCCTAATCAACTCCACCATCCCTAACCGCTAACAAATCTTGCATGTCTTGAAAGTATTTTAATTTCAGTCTTTTAAGCATGTCTCTTATAATTAGCGGTTATACTCACTTAATTGGGGGTCATCTTGATGGAAAACTTAGAGTCCACCCTTCTTTAAGTAATAGCCATCTTCCTTTTTGGAGCCGAAGCTCCTTACCCCCTTCTCCTTCAGTTGTCTTCTTAGCTGAGAGGCATATTCCCTGCTGATCTCTCCCCTCCCCTCGAGATAATCTATTATCTCGCCTGCCTGCTCCTCATTATCGCATCTTCTCAGGAAATCTATTACATCAGGATTATATCCCCTGAAGTTCTGAGAGGCTACTTTCTCTCCGGATTCAATATCAGATCTAACGGATGTAATCGTTATCTTAATATTTCCATCCGCTCCTTCCATTTCCCTAGCTAAGTTAGGAAATAGCCTTCTGAATCTTTCCCTGTCTATCTCCATCACTCATCATCCATATTCTCTAATTGATTATTTTGTCACATCCGTGCATTAAAGGTTATTGGCAGTCTTCTTGGAGTATTCACGCAGGGAAGCGCGTTTAATGAATCTGTTAAGTATTTCCTCTGCCTTCTCTGGTGATGGCGTTAGGGGATCAAGGGCCATTGCCTGCAATACTAGATCCTTTTCTCTCTCAAGAACTCCGTCTACGAGAAGCTGAAACTTGTCGAGATGCAAATTTAATAGGCTAACTACTGGCTTGGGAAGTTTGAACCTTCTTAGGGAAGTTATAGTGTCGCCGGATACTTGAACTGGCAGCTCAACGAACCGTCCTAGCGGAACTCCTTCAAGCGAACCGTCATTCGGTATGTTGGCGGCTAAAAGCCTTGCTTTTCTTCTGTTGCTTATCGCCGAGATAATGTCGATGGCATACTCCTTTGACGGGGTTATCTTAGCATCCTCCAAGCCTCTTGACATTCGTAGCAGACTCTCTATTCTTCTCCTCTCCTTTTCAAAGACCTTTTGTTTGAGCGTCTTATTTTCATAATCTATGTAGCCGCTTATCTCCTTCAGGATAGGCCCATATCTTGGATGATTGATCCAATCGTAGAGATAATGGAAGAACTCTGAGGTATGCCTGTCACTTAGGGTCGGTGGAACGCCGAAGAGTCTGTAGAGATCTCTGCCAATAAGATACCTATGATTGACTATTATCTGTTCGTTCTCTTCAAGGAATAGGCCCTCCAAGAACTTTGCATATACGTTTTCATCCCCATAGGATAGATCAACGGTCCATGTAAAATGATTAATTCCAGCGGCTGATACATCCAATCTTTCTGACTCCGAAATCTTCAGTATATCAGATGCTAAGTTCTGAATGTGGCGGAAGCCGTGGCATAGTCCGACTATCCTAATATGAGTCGCTTTTTCGGCGGCCTCGCATATTGGAGTCATCGGATTTGTAAAATTCATTACTGTGGCTTTTGGGGAGATGTCTTTGATCGTCTCGGCTATCTCAACAACCGCTGGAATCTCTATCATGGCTTTCAGTATTCCGCTTGGGCCTACCGTGTCCCCTACGATCTCAACTGTTCCGAGGCGGAGGGGAATCTCTATTATATCCTTTAGGATTTCTAGGCCTCCGCTCCTAATGGTTATTATGACGAAATCTGCGTTCTCTAAAGCCTCCTTCAGGCTTGTTGTGGCTGTTATCTCCAGTTGCACCTTCTCGCGTTTAACCATTTGCATTAAGATTTTGCTTACTGCATTAAGTCTTTCTTCATCGATATCCATTAAGACAAGTTCGCTTCCCCACAGATCATTCACTCTAAAGATGTCTCCGAATATACCCAGCGTGAAGTGACTGCCAGCTCCAACTATAACTATTTTAGAGCCGCCCATAATATCCTCACTCCGCCTACGAATCTCCATTTCAGTTTGGAGGGTAAGAGGATTTATAAGGATGTTGCTTCTAACCGTGATGGAGGGAGGATATAGCGCATGCCAACAGTTCTTATAGTTTATGATTCTAGAACTGGAAATACTGAAAGAGCTGCCGAGCTTGTGGCTGAGGGAGTAAGGGAAGTTGAGGGGGTAAAATGCATAGTTAAGAGAGTAGATGATGTCTCACTTGACGATCTTCTAAATGCCGATGGGATAATAATAGGCTCTCCAACGTATTATGGCTTAATGAGCGCGAAGATAAAGAGGCTGATAGATGATAGCGTCGAGATACATGGCAGACTTGAGGGGAAAATAGGAGCCGCATTCACATCTTCAGGCGGAACTGCCTCCGGGGCCGAGACGACAATCCTATCAATCTTAAAGGCATTTCTCATTCACGGCATGATCATTCAAGGGGATCCATATAGTCAACATTACGGATTAGCCGTTGTCGGGGCTCCCGATGAGAGAGAGGCTGATCTCTGCAGGAAGTTTGGGAGTAGAATAGCAAGCCTCGTCATTAAACTTGCGAGATGATCATCGCAGGGGAGAGTAGGCGTGGCGGGTTTGAAGGCCGTAGTATTAGCTGCTGGCGAAGGGAAGAGGCTTCGCCCATTAACGGCCACTAGGCCTAAGCACATGATCCCGATAGGGGGGAAGCCTCTTCTTGAACATCATCTCTTAGCCCTAAGGGACTCCGGAATAAAGGATGTTCTGCTGATAGTCAATTATAGGGCTGATCAGATCAAGGGGTATTTTGGAGATGGGTCAAGGCTTGGAATGAGGATCAATTACGCCTATCAAAAGGAGATTAAGGGGACGGCTAATGCCTTCTCGCTTGCTGAGGATTATGTAGACGGAGATTTTATAGCGACTTATGGAGATCTATTGATAAACGCCGAGGCGGTCAGGTCGGCTTTGAGTCTCCACTTGAAGGAGCATCCGGCGGTTACTATGACGACTGTTAAGGTTGAAAATCCGGAGCAGTATGCGGTTGTTAAGCTGGAGCAGCGCAGAGTTGTAGAGATAATTGAAAAGCCTAGGCCTGGATCGATAATTAGCCGACAGGCAAACGCGGGGGTTTACGTATTCTCGCAGGAGATATTTGATGCTATAAGGCAGACTGGATACTCTCCTAGGGGAGAACAGGAGATCACCGATTCTATCAGGATACTCATAGAGAGAGGCGAGGAAGTATTAGCGGCGAAAATCCCATTTGATGACTGGCTTGACGTTGGAAGACCATGGGACATCCTTGAGGCGAACATTAGGATTCTAAGGCAAATTAAGCATGAAGTCCTAGGGGAGGTTGAGAAGGGAGCTTACGTTTGGGGGCCGATCTTTGTGGATGAGGATGCAAGAATAAGATCAGGCGCTTACATTGAAGGACCGGCGTATATTGGCAGGGGAAGCGATATTGGGCCGAACTGTTATATTAGGCCATATACGAGCATTGGTAGGAACGTCAGGGTTGGAAATGCATGCGAAATAAAGAATAGCATCTTAATGGATCGCGTTCACATCGGGCATTTATCTTATGTTGGCGATAGCATAATTGGAGAAGACTGTAATTTAGGAGCCGGAACGATAACGGCTAATTTACGCTTCGATAGCGGGCCGATTAAAATGAAGGTTAAGGGGGAAGTTATAAGCACTGGAAGGAGAAAGATGGGGGTAATTATGGGAGACTCGGTCAAAACGGGCATAGGCTCGCTCTTCATGCCGGGAGTAAAGATCGGATACAACAGCTGGATAGGACCAAATATAGTTGTATATAGGGATATCCCGTCAAATACGATCGTTATGCTTGAGCAGCAGATCCAAAGAAAGAATCGATAGATAAATTCCGATGGTCAAATGGCGGAGGATCCAATGAGCCTAAACGACGCTTCATAAACCTTATATAAAGAATTTTTCGTGCACACACTACACAACCAAGAAAGATAACTTTGGGATCTCCCGAGTCTCGGGAGTGAACTCAGCCCTTCCGGACCTAAGAGGTAACGATAATAAGGCTCTTATGCTTAATTTTAGATTTGGTTGATTTGAATGTCGGTGGCTCAGAGGAGATTTATTAGCGAGGTATCCGCGCTCATAGATACTGTTGTGACGGTCATTACAACCGATGATAAGACATATACTGGAACATTGGTCGGCGTGAACCCGGAGAACCTAAACCTGATAATCTCAGATGCAAAGGATTCAAACTCGAACTTCTTCCCTAAAGTCGTGATTAATGGAAGCACTATCGCACGCATATTATCCACGCAGAAGGCATTCGATCTTAGAGGATTAGCCGAGAGATTAGAAAGAGTATTCCCGAGGATGGTTAAACTCTACGAGAAAGAGGGATTCATCTGGGTCATGGATAGAGTGAAGGTTACAGAGAAGGGAGTAGTTGAAGGTTCAGGACCAGCTGCTGAGAGAGTTCAGAGGATATATACGCAGTTTCTAAGGGAGATGCAGGAAAAGCAACAGACTCAATGATAAGGCTAGGACCTTCCTCACCTTTTTGATGCGAAAGCGTCTACTTGAAGCCGCCCAAATACTTAGCTTCAGCCCTGAACATCTCATCAACCAATCTACGTGTCTCATCTATTGTTAGAACGGCGCTCGTGAGCGGATCAAGCAGGATCGCTTGAAATGCTAGGGTCTTATCCCGCTCCACCGCCGCTAGGACGGCCAATTCCTGAACGTTGATATTCGTCCTATTTAATGCCGCGCATTGAGGAGGTAGATCGCCGACGTAGCATGGGTGAACCCCGCTTTTATCTATTAAGCATGGAACTTCAACGCAGCAGCCCTGAGGCAAATTTGTGATCAAGCCGTTATTCTTCACGTTTCCGTTTATTCGTATCGGCGAGTCGGTCTCGATCGAGTGTATTATCGCGGAGCAATACTCTCTGCTTCTCTGAAGCGGTATCTTCTCGTCGCTCTCTATTAATCGACGGGTCTCCTCTTCCTTCTCCCTATTCCTCCTTTCCAAGATCCTCATCCTCTCAGAGGGGCCTATCAGCCTATACTTCTTTAGGAGCTCAGGCCTCTTCCTAAAGTAGGGAACGTACTCCGACATATGTTGGCTTGACTCAGTATTGAAGTATCCGAAAGCCTTGAATATCTCAACCCGAACGATATCGGCCTCAGCCCAATCCGCAGAGGAGTATATGCTTTGATCCTTAAATTTCTCCCTTAAGATCGGATAGGCATCCCTTCCTTTCCACTTCAACTCTAAAAACCATGCCATGTGATTTATTCCGGCAACCCAATAGGATATCTCATTTAATGGCGCGCCTAAATACTTCGCGAGTTGAGCGGCCGTTCCCTGCACGCTATGACAGAGCCCTATACTCTTAACTTTCGAGTAATCGTTTATCGCCCAGCAGAGCATGGCCATGGGATTCGTATAGTTAATTAAGAGAGCGTCCGGGCATAATTCCTCCATGTCATGACAGATCTCCAAGAGAACTGGTATGTGACGTAAGGCATAAAAGACCCCGCCGGGGCCGACGGTATCTCCGATTCCCTGATACACGCCGTATTTTGCGGGGATCTCCACATCCAATCTGGCGGCATCCAAACCTCCAACCCTAATTGAGACGATAACGTAATCCGCTCCGTCAAGGGCGACTTTACGATCAGTCGTAGCCTCCAATCTGGTTTTAAATCCATACTGCCCAATGATCTTTCTTGTGAGAGCCGCCGTTAAATCTAAGGCTTCCTTATCAATATCGACTAATGATATTGTGGAGTCTCTGAGTTCGGGATATGACAGAATATCAGTGATTAATCTCCTTGCGAAGACATGACTTCCAGCGCCTATCAATACGATCTTCAATTCCTAACACCACGGTTCTCTCAATCGATACTTACTTAAAAGGCTTGAGCAGCCAAAGATGATGAATGCTTGGGATCATTGCTTTCGCGCATTTAAATGAACCATTCCGGCATTGGCTTAGAGGACGCTTTCATGCTCCTCTTCGCTAAGACTCCAAAGTCGAAGGGGGAGAGAAAGTCAGCCAGCTCCTCAGCATCGCGTAAATCTTCTAAATCGAGATCCAACCTTAAAAGTCCAGAGATAGCCCTTAAAACCTCTCGGGCGCCATTTACGTCTAATCTGTCACCTTGAGTCTCAGCCAGCAGACAGAAGCCTTTCATTTCATGGAGGGGGGCTAGGCCTACTAGAAGCCCGGCCACGCCGTATATGTGCCCGCTCAGTATCTCCGCACCTAATGACTCAGCCGTTCTAGCCGTCTCGGGATCTGAAGCCGCATAATATAAGTTAGGCCTCTCCACCTTTCTTCCAGGCCTATAGCCGCCCAAAGTTATCACGTATCTGCATCCGAGATCTTTTGAGACTTGAAGGATCACATTGCAGAGATCATATTGCCCCTGACGTGTAACCGCTTGAGTATTGCCGTATAGGAGTATTAGATCGGGTCCTCCATCATCCCTTTTGTGATAGTAGAGCCTGCAGAAGGGTGACTTTAGAACTCCTCCCTCCTCAGAAACTGAGACTTCTGGAAATGCTTTTGACATGATCTCACAGAAGGCCTTCGCCTTCAACTTCTGAATTAAGAAGGCAACGGATATATTCGCTATTAGACCTATGCCCGGAAGCCCCTCTATCAGTATTGGATCCTTAAGTTTGGGCCTCTCAAGAAACTTGACTTCGCAACTCAATTGGCACCATCTCAACCACTTTCACATTGATATCTCAATGGCGAATTCAGCCAGATCCTCACATATTCTTCCTTAATTAGATTTCATCGCAAAATAATATATCTTCTCCCTAATCTATTACGGAATAGGAGTGAAACGATGAATGTTTAAGAATTTAAATATCACAGCCTTAGGTTTTAAGGCTTCATTTTATGAAAGCTTGGAGCTGGCTTCCCTCGGAAGATTCGAGGGAGTAGACCCGAACGTCCCAGAAATAATCGAACTAATAGAGGAGAAGTCGGTGGAGGAGATCAACAAGGCGCTTAATGAGAGAGGATTGAGGTGGGGCGGATGGCAATTACCCGTAAGCATAGGCGGCAAAGAAGAAGACTTCAAGAGAGACCTCAAGAAACTCCCAAGCATAACGGAGAAGATGCGTGATTTAGGATGCCTTCGGGCATTCACGTGGTTAACGCCCTACTCAGATGAATTAACCTTCGAAGAGAATTTTGATCTCCATAAAAGTAGAATAAGGAGAGTGGCTGAGATCCTAGGTGAATACGACTGCGTTTTAGGAATTGAATTTATAGGACCTAAAACTTCAAGAATAGGCCACAAATACGAGTTTATCCATGACATAGAGGGGATGCTGAGGCTCATTCAAGCTACAGGAGCAGACAATGTCGGGCTCCTACTCGACTCTTGGCATTGGTATACGTCCTATGGAACCATAGATCAGATTCTGAGATTAAGGGGTAAGGATATCGTTTATGTTCACATTAATGATGCCCCTCCCGGAATCCCAGTGGATGAACAGATCGACGGCGTTAGACGGCTACCCGGAGAGACTGGAATAATCGATATAATCGGATTTCTGAGAGCATTAAAGAGGATCAGTTATGACGGCCCGGTCACTCCGGAGCCCTTCGATGAAAGACTGAGGAGAATGCCTATCCGAGAGGCAATTTTAAAGGCAAGTGAGGCAGTCGATAAAGTTTGGAGTTTGGCGGGTCTTTTAGATGCTAGTAGAGACTAAATGAGCATGTAGCCTAGAGGGTGACGCCTGACTCGCTTGATTTGATCCTATTAGCTTGCTGACCGATTGCTCTTATAGGCGTTCCAGCCTTCTCGCAGGCATCTCCCTCTCTCTGAAGAAGAGACCCAGTGTCTGATCGATGGTCTCAGCGACTTTATGGATATTCTCGAATACCCTCGCGATGTCTCTCTGTATCTCCTCAACCGTATTCTTTAGGCTTCTCCCCCTGAGCTTGTAGAGGCCCTCTTGATGGATTACAAGCCCGCTCTTTATCATCTTATTCAGATGATGAACTATTGTCCCCCTCGTCAGATGTAGCTTCTGAGCGAGCTCATCGCTCGTTAGACCTTTATTGTCCCTTGCGGCCTCAACTATCTCTCTGAAGATCCTATAGGCCGTTTTCCGCTTATCCCTAGGCTGCAGAAAGCCGAAGCTTCTGCATATCCACTCGAGATCATTCTCATAGTTTACGGTAGGCAATATCCTTATATCGAATATTCTATATTCAGCTAGGGTCTCTTCGTATAGGGCCATGACCCCTTCATCCCTGCCAATTTTAGTCTACTTGTTCACAATTTATTTTTCTAGTAAAACTTATATATTTTTAGTTTATTATGAAAAACAACGGTTGAAAAATTAGGTGAGAGGTAGATCAGAATGGCTTACCTCGCACAGACCCAGACAGGTCAGCCCATACTCATTCTTAAGGAGGGAACTTCAAGAACTAGGGGGAGAGAAGCTCAGAGAAACAATATAATGGCCGCAAGGATAATCGCTGAGGCAATAAGATCAACGCTTGGACCACGAGGCATGGATAAGATGCTCGTCGACAGCCTCGGGGACATAACGATAACGAATGATGGAGCTGCAATATTAGATGAGATTGAAGTTGAGCATCCGGCTGCTAAGATGATGGTTGAGGTTGCGAAGACACAGGATGACATGGTTGGGGATGGAACTACAACATCAGTCGTATTAGCTGGAGAGTTGCTGAAGAAGGCTGAGGAACTGCTTGATCAGAACATTCACCCAACAACGATCGTCAGTGGATATAGGAAGGCCACAAAGAAGGCCATGGAAATTCTAGAGAAGATCGGCGTAACAGTTGATCTTGATGATAAGGAGATGCTCAAGAGGATCGCGATAACATCAATGGGAAGCAAGGCCGTTGGGACCGCGAGGGAGCACCTGGCGGAGATAGCGATTGAGGCGGTGAGGCAGATAGCGGAGAGACGTGGAGACCGCTGGGTAGCAGACATTGATAATGTGCAGATAATTAAGAAGGAAGGGAGGAGCTTACACGATACTGAACTCGTCAAGGGAGTCATCCTCGATAAGGAGGTTGTTCATTCTGGCATGCCTAAGCGCGTGGAGAATGCGAAGATCGCACTGCTAAACTGCCCATTGGAGATTGAAAAGACTGAGTTCAGCGCTGAGATCAGAATTCGGGATCCATCACAGATGAAGGCCTTCCTTGATCAAGAGACGACTATGCTTAGGGATATGGTTGAGAAGATAGCTGCTACTGGCGCTAACGTCGTTATCTGTCAGAAGGGCATCGATGATATGGCCCAGCACTTCCTAGCGAGAAAAGGCATACTAGCCGTTAGAAGGGCCAAGAAGTCAGACATGGAGAAGCTATCAAAAGCTACTGGTGGCAGGATAGTTACTAATATTGATGATTTGAAGGCTGAGGATCTCGGCTTTGCTGAGCTCGTTGAGGAGCGTAAGATCGGAGATGACAAGATGGTCTTCATAGAAGGCTGCAAGGATCCAAAGTCCGTATCAGTCCTCATCCGCGCGGGACTTGAAAGGATGGTTGACGAGGCAGAGAGGGCTATGCACGATGCGCTCTCAGTCGTGGCCGATGTCTATGAGAAGAACAAGATCGTTGCAGGAGGCGGGGCGGTAGAGGCGGAGATCGCCAAGGAACTAAGGAAATACGCGGTTCAGGTTGGAGGAAGAGAGCAATTGGCGATCGAGGCCTTTGCGGAGGCCATGGAGACGATCCCGAAGACTCTAGCTGAGAACTCAGGGCTAGAGCAGATCGACATAATAGTTGAGCTTAGAGCTGCCCATGAGAAGGGTGAAGTCTGGGCTGGCGTTGACGTCTTTGAGGGCAAAGTTACAAACTTATGGGAGAAGGGAGTTGTTGAGCCGCTGAGCGTGAAGGAACAAGCTATCAAATCGGCGGCTGAAGCAGCAGCAATGATACTGCGGATAGACGATGTAATAGCAGCTTCGAAGCCTGAAGAAGAGAAGGGCAAGGGTCCAGAGGGCGAGAAGGAAGAAGAAAGCGAATCAGAATTTGACTAAACAAAAAATTAATCCTCAATTTTTGTATAAACTCATCTTTTTGCTGAAAATTCTCTTTTAATCTAGAATTTTTTTGTTTTAAAATCTTCTTGAGAATAAACAAGCCTCGCAGATGAAGAAAACAGAACACTAAAATTCGAATTTTAGATTCCAGAAAAAGTTAGGGGTTTAGTATGGCGGCGTCTCTCCATAGCCTTCCGTGCCCTTACTCTTCGGAGGCTTCATCTTTCCAGCAGCTATTACATCGTCTATCTTCAGTATCATCGTCGCAGCTTCTGTTGCTGACTTTATGACTTGCTTTTTCACCGCGAGAGGCTCATAAACCTCCAGCTTCTTCATATCGTTAGCTTTGCCCTCAAAGACGTCAACGCCAGCCCAGATCTCGCCTCTACCATGAGCAGCTCTTAGATCTGAGATTATATCTATTGGGTCTAATCCAGCGTTTTCTGCGAGTGTTGTTGGGACTACTTCTATTGCTTCTGCGAAGCTCTGAGCTGCGAGTTGTTCCCTGCCGGGCAGTGACTCAGCGTATTCTCTGAGGTATTTTGCTATTTCTATTTCTGGCGCTCCTCCTCCTGCTAGTATTTTTGGTTCTTGGACTACGTCTC
>CAZDRE010000017.1:0-32939 GCA_964508155.1 uncultured Candidatus Bathyarchaeia archaeon | reverse complement strand
CCCTTAACCCTCTCAAAGTTGAATTCATGTCCAAAATCCTTTCTAAGCCCATCTACACGCCATAATTCCTCAAAGTTCTCGTCGAAGGCGATTAATGATCCACCGGCGACGCCTGCCACTACCCCAATCTTATTATCGTCTCTTTTGAATGCTCCAAGAAGAGGAATGGCGATCCCATAATCATCTGCCACCTCACCCGGGACGTGGCGTTCACGGACCACATTATTGTCAGCGTCCAAGGCGATTATGCGAGCCTTTCCGGGAGGACCGTCTGGAACTAGGAGCTCCTCCTTTCCGTCATGATCGAGATCGGCGAATGCAGGTAACGGAGTTCCCCAGCAGCCATTATTCTGCAATTTACGTTCGAAGAGCATCTTTCCGTCAATGTTGAATACTCTAAGCGTGTTTCCGTCCGTTGATAGGGCAGCTATCTCCTTCTTTCCGTCACCGTCTATGTCGCCGACCTCAAATGAATAGTTTGGATAGAATCCGAGATCAATCAATCCCTTACATTCGTAAGTCATTCCCACTTTCCTCCGATTCTCCCTCAGCTCTACTTAGCGGATATATAATCTTTTTCGTGAACGGCCATGTGTATCTGCTTGATCGTTGAGGGTACGACATTCAAACCGTAAACGTCTGAGAACCTATAGACGTAATTGATGATTCCCTCTAGTCTTTTACGCATCTCACCCATACGATCTGAATAGTCAAAGACGTTATGCGTCAACGCCACAACATGCTTTATTGGAATGTCATTCTCGACGAGATGTCGAAGCCACTTATCAACGGTCTCCTTATGATCATCCAATTCCGCCATTTCAACCCTCAGCTCCAGCGCGTTCTTGCCATTCCAGACCCTCTTATCCCTATCCACAGTAGCGGGGACCTCAAAGAAGTCCAAGTTTCCCTCGACTAGGCGGTTAGTTGGAGATACATGGTGCGGGTAGGGATTAGCCCCAACCCATACAGCCTTATATTCAGGTAGATTCCGATCTGGAGAACTCACGCTCCCCTGCCTGAAGCCCAGATCATACAAGACCCTGAATGTATGATCATTCGCGGAGAAATTTCCAGGTCTAAAGCTTTCAGGTTTCATTCCTAATGCTCTGCTCCAATCCTTAATCGCTTCGCTCAGTTGTATCTTCTGTTCCTCATAAGAATATCCTCCGAGATAATCCCTCCATTCTCCATTACGGAAGCTCTGAGGATGATAATGAAGTGCAAGCTCAAATCCCCCTTCCTTGAGCTCAAGCCACAGATCCCTATGTCTCCTAGCAGTCTCCGGAACTATAAAGAAGGTTCCCGACAAACCATTATCCTCCAAAACCTGAACAAAACCCCTAATTGCCCTCTCACTAAGCTCCCAGCTCTCCGGGCCTCCCGGAGGAGAATATCTCCTAATCCTCTCACAGTCCATCGTAAAGACAACAAAAACCTTATCCCCCGAAACCATAATGATCACCAGTCAACGCTAAAGCATCAGGAAATTTAAACTTATGCATTAAGCGTCAGAAAGAGATTACAATAGGTCCTTGGCAATTCTAGAGTTAAACTTATATTTTTAATGGCATGGTTTTTATTTGGATGGATGATCCATCCAGTGATCCAGATGAAAAAGCAATATAAAGAAATTGTCCTAATACTGATTCTAGTTGGAACACTCTTGCCGCTACTTCCCAGCTCTGCAAGTTCATCGGTAACTATAACTGATGATGTTGGGAGAACCGTTAGGATAGCGAAGAGGCCGATGAGGATCGTCTCTTTAGCACCGTCGATTACGGAGATCCTATTCGCTCTAGGCTTGGGAGATAGGGTCGTAGGTGTAACGTCATTCTGCAATTATCCGCCTGAAGTCCTAGAGAGGGAGGCTGAGGGCAAGATAACAGTTGTTGGGGGATTTACAAATCCAAGCTTGGAGAAGATCGCGAATTTAAATCCAGATTTAGTCTTCGGCCACAATCTATTGCCTCCAGAATTTATTCATAATCTCGAAAGGATCAATATTACGGTGGTTGTGATCTCAACGGCCAATAGCATCGATGGAATATTCGATGACATTAGACTTATCGGCAGGGCATGCCGGGAAGAAGAGTCTGCCGACTGGCTCATAACGGATTTACAGGAAAAGATCAGCAAGTTGGAGACTGCAGTCGAGGGGGTCGAGAAGGTTAAAACTGCCCATATATGCTGGATGAAGCCTATATTCGTTGCTGGAGCAAAAACTTACGTTAACGACTTAATAGAAAAGGCAGGGGGAATAAACGTATTCTCGAATAAAACGGGATGGGCAACAATAAGTAAGGAGGATCTCGTAAAGGCTGATCCTCCTCACATAATCGTTCCCTACAAACATGGAGCCGAAATGATATATGAAGAGCTCATGAAGATGAAGGAGGAAGGGTTGATACATGGACAAATACACACTATGGATCCAGACATTATCAGCCGACCTGGACCTCGAGTAGTCTTGGCATTAGAAAAGATAATAAGCTTTCTTCATCCAGAGGTATGGAGCAAAATGCTTGCAGTAACTGACTTAACGGTTCAGTCAAGTGTGACTGTCGGCGAGTCAGCAGTCATATTCGTTGAGGTTAAAAATACGGGTGAGCTTGGCGGAGTAAAAACTGTATCGATAACGATTGATGGTAAGAGCCTGCAGAAGAACGTCACTTTAAATGCTGGAGAAAGCAAACTTGTAATCTTTATAGTGGAGATGAATAAACCCGGAGTATACACGGTAAGCGCTGGCGGGAAGGCAGCGACTCTAAAGGTTAACCCGGCAGCCTCAGTACTGGTCGTTAATGCCTCAATAGTGCTCTCAGTAATATCCATAGTAGCAATTGTGATATTGGCGGTTGCGTTGATTAAGAGGACGAGCAGTACAAAATAATGTGAAGGGGAATGCCTAGTAAGAGGCTATTAAAGTGGAGAGCTACAGTAACCTATCTCATCCTCCTCCTATTTTTAAGTTTAATTCTAACGTTAGCCATAGGACCGGTACATATCTCTCCAACTGAGATTCTGAAAGTGTTCTGTTGGAAGATTGGAATCCTCAACTCTCCGCCAAGAAAGGTTTATGTCAATATTATCCTCCAGCTTAGGTTACCGCGCATACTCTTCGGAATCATCATTGGAGCTTCACTCTCAGTATCCGGGATGGTCATGCAAGCGTTATTTAGAAACCCTATGGCGAGTCCCTACGTTATAGGAGTATCCTCCGGATCCGCACTTGGAGCGGCGATAGCCATGAATATGCTTCCTCCCATAATCGGCATATATACAACTCCGGCCGTAGCGTTTCTCACAGGGCTCTTCACTCTTATCCTCGTATATAACTTGGCGAGGGTTGAGGGAAGATTAAGAACTGACACGCTGCTTCTGGCGGGCATAGCAGTCTCATACTTTTTTTCAGCGATAATCTCAATCTTAGTTTGGATCGTGGCTCAGGAGAGGCACCAGATAGTTCTCTGGCTTATGGGGGGCCTCTGGGGCGCAGACTGGATAAAAATCGATGTCATAACGCCCATTACATTCATCGGCTTGGCGATCACGTATATGTTCGCTAAGGATCTGAACGCGATGCTTCTAGGAGAAGAGACCGCCCAGTCTCTCGGAACGAACGTCGAGCTGACAAAAAAGACGCTGCTTGTAACCTCTGCATTGATGATTAGCGCTTCAGTATCATTCTCTGGAATGATAGGCTTCGTTGGATTGGTGGTTCCTCACGTGATGAGGCTCTTAGTAGGACCTGACCATAGAATATTAATTCCGTCATCTGCGCTTGCAGGCGGAATCTTCTTAGCGTGGTCCGATGCACTTACAAGGGTTTTAATGGAGATCCCCGTGGGGGTTGTAACGGCCATATCGGGGGTTCCATTCTTTATTTACCTATTAAAGAGGAGGAGGAGCGTACGGTCACTCTAAAGGTTGAGAATGTGAGCTTCTATTACGGCGCCAGAAGGATCCTCGAGAACGTAAGATTCTCGGCTGAGAAGGGGGATTTCATAGGGATCATAGGTCCTAACGGTTCGGGGAAGACAACCCTACTTAGAATCATAAATAACCTTCTGAAGCCTACGGGAGGAGTCGTCTTCCTCGATGGAAGGGAGGTCTCGAAGATGAGAGAGAGGGAGATAGCGAAGAGAATCTCATCCGTCCCCCAAAATCCAACCGTAAACTTTGACTTTTCAGTCTGGGACATCGTAATGATGGGTAGATATCCCCATCTTGGACGATTATCAATCGAGGATGAAAGGGATGAGGAGATAGTTAGTAGATGCATGAAACTAACGAATGTCCAGCACCTAGCCAACAGATCCGTAATGGAGGTTAGCGGAGGAGAATTGCAGAGAATATTAATCGCCAGAGCCCTCGCGCAGGAAGCGAGGATCCTCCTGTTAGATGAGCCTACCTCAAATCTGGACATAAACTATCAGATAGAGATCATGGATCTACTAAGGGATCTCACATTAAAGAATGGGATCACAGTTATATGCACGATGCACGACCTAAACTTGGCTGCAAGATACTGCGAGATGTTGATACTTCTCAGTAATGGCAGGATAAGGGCTATTGGAAGACCAGAGGAGGTTATAACAAGAGATAATATAAAAGAGACGTTTGGCATCGACGTCCTCGTCGAAAAGAATCCTATAACAAACTCTATTTATGTAATTCCATTAGGCTCGGTCTCCGCCGTAAAAAGGAGAGAAGTCATCTCTAAAAGTTAAGAACTTACCGCAATCTACCCCAAGGATATCCAGACGATTTAGAAGTTACGGATGGTCTTAAAAGAAACTATCTATTCAGCGGCACGGTTGATCTCGCGTAATCTTTCTGAGAGCAAGCTTTCAGCAACGCTGAGATCTAAAGGTGTATTAACGTTCACGGTGACATGATCATCTTGTAAAATGAGTACTTCCTCCTCCAGCTTTTCCTCATCTATTCTTTTTCCATCTATCAAGTTTATTCCAGCCGGAACTACAGGTATACTTTCAACTTCAAAAGTGTATTCTCCTTTTAGACCGAGTTTTTTCCTCATTTCCAACGGAACAGCAACCGTCAAGGCGGGCTTATCACATTCATTATATTTTTCTATGATTCTATCGATGATTCTGCTGGTAACTAATGGAAGATCAGCCGAGATTATTAAAACCTTCTTGAGCTTGAGTCTCTTAATAGCATACTTCATGTCAGATATGTACCCTCTCCCCGGCGTTTTCAAAACTTTGACGGGGAATCTTTTCACAAACTCGGCGGTCTGAGGCGTATGCTTGCTTACGGCAACAACGATGTCGCTAACTCTCCTAGAATTCATTAGCGCCGTTATGACATGTTCGACCATCGGCTTCCCTCCGACCTTGAGTAGGGGCTTCTCTACGCCCATACCCATGCGTGTGCCTCTCCCACCAGCCATGATGAGAGCTGTTATGCTCATTTTGTCACCGCCAATATTGTGAGAAGGGAGGCCATACGTGCAAGTTCGTTCATCGCCCCGAAAACGTCGCCTGTTAAACCCTTAAAGTGTCTATTTGAAATGCCTACCATGGCTAAACTTGTAATAATACTGGATGCTACGGCAAGTGTACCTTCAATCCGCAGAAGGCAAAATGCTATGCTGAAGGAGATCATTAAGGCAATTAATAGGCGTTTATTTCTATGCCGATCATGCATGGCGCTGATAAAGTAAGTGTTCATTCCCTTATGAGCTGATCTTCCAGTCCATGCTCCCACGACCATCGAGAGCTTAGCTGAAGTTTCGGATACCACGAGACTCTGAATGATCATGTTTACGCTCAGCCCGGCTATGCAGAGGATGCTCGTCAGAAGAGTTATCAGTCCAAACGTTGAGCCTCCGGCTCCTACATACCGATCGTGCATGGCCTCGATCTTCTTCTGGGGAGGGCCATGAGTCATCAGGCCGTCTCCGAAGTCTAGGAGTCCATCAACGTGATGAAGCCCCGTTATCAATTGTATGAAGCCGAATGTTAGCGCTCCCACGATCATGGGTGGGAGAGCTTGATGTAGAAGCCAAGCGAATACTCCCGCTAAAAACCCAATAAAGGCGCCTACAAGCGGGAAAAGGGGCATGTACTTCGCGGAGTCTATTAAGTAATCTTCAGTCATGCCTACAGGGATTATGGTGAGGAAGGCTAAAAGGTTCCGTAGTTCCTTAAGCATCGCCGCATCACTTCAATCCGATCAGCCGCATGTAGTTTCTCTCAATCTCCTTAGTTAAAGCCTCTTTTGTTATTGTTCCATCAGACTTAATCATGGCGACTATTGCCGCGCCTCCGGCTCCAACCCCCTCCTTCACAAAACCCCTCTCATATGCCTTTAAACCCTCAAATCTGGATCCGCTGAAATCTAGATCAGCGGCTAATATTGGTACATCGGCGATTTGGCTTATTATCCCCTTAAGGTCGGAGCTTTTATCACTTATGATCCACCTAGTTGTGCCTATGGCAATATTGCCTAAAATTGCTTGATTTAGCGATTTTACGACTGCCAATACGGCGCCCATCTGAGTTCCACCGGCCATTAGAACTGGAACTCTCTCGGCGGCTCCAAGAACTAGCCCCGCGAAAGCCGGGATCACAGGATCCCCAACGCATGAAATAGCCCTGATCGGATCATCAGATAGAGAACCGAACTTCTCGCCTGAAACCCGCAATGAGGCCTCAACGGTCCTGAGTTTCAGTTCACGTGGATTGCTTGGCATGCTGCTGCTCATCTTTTCCTTGGCATCTATGCCCATAACCAATAGGACGCCTAAGGCTGTCGTTGTGCCCCCTGGAACGCTCTCACCAATCACTAGATAATCCGCGGTCTTAGATAGGTTTTCCCCGGCAATCCTAGCCCTTCGGATCACCTCTTCAACATTCTCTACTGCTCTGCCCGTTCTAATATCGCTTCCCGGCTTACCCCCCAAGTCCAGAAGGGGGATGTGCGGCTTCACATTTAATCCTCCGCTTGCCACGAGGGCTGGTATATCCGCCAGTTTAAGGGCTGACATTGTGATTAGGGCTGGCGTTGGTATTCCCTCAGGCGTTACTGGGACATCTGGAATACACTTGCATCTTCCCAGAAGGATGAGTTCAGCATCCGCTGAAGGCGTGTAGTCCGTCAGATCAGGATTTCTTCCCGCCGCTGATATTCCAGGGATCTTGGCAGTTTCCGTGGTGCCTATCGTGCAGATGAAAAGTGGCTTCTTTTCGCGCAATTCCTCAATAAATGCTTCTGCCTTAGATTCATTGTAAGCTAAGATTACATCGAAGATTCTCTTCATCTTCCAGATGCCTCCCTTTTATTTTCAAGTTCGTATCTCTTTATGTTAAGGTACCAACATCCATTCTTCAGCACCCTTTCGCATTCAAGAATCCTTATTCTCCTCTTAAATATTGGGCCATCCGTTACGTATGTGTGATATTCGCCTAACTCGCCGCATGGATCAATTTTGCCCCTAGATCTCATTAGATTTGACATGAATATTTCGTCCACTCTGCGTCCCAGCCATTCCTCAGTTAGCAAGTCAGCTTTAACCATAACTACGGTTGCCTCGAACCCCTCATTTATAAAGTCGAGTAGAACATGCATTGGATCACAGCCCCACAGAGGCTTTATTGGTTCCATGCCTATTTCATTGCAGACGCGATCCACCCAACCCTCATGCCCAGGGATCTCATGGATATCCCCAAAAACTATCCCTTTCACGCCCATCTCCCTCAATTTGCGTAATGCGCTCTTAAATTCCCGCTCATAGGTGCTCCATGAGGTCCTCCATTGAATTATCGGTATTCCAGTCGCCCGTGACTGAGCAGTCATAAGCGCGGAGTCTAAGCCGTGAAACATGCATCTCCCATTATAGGATATGAAGTTTAATAGGCAAGAAACCTCATGTCCATCTAGAATCGCTTTGTAACAGGCAAGGCTACTCTCCTTGCCTCCGCTCCAAGACACGGCGACCCTAATAGCGATTAGCCCCCTAATAAGCGCTTTTAACATTCAGTGATGCGGAGAACTCAAGTCTTAACATATTGATCTACCTCTACTGGATTAGTTCTTCTCTTCTTTTATTCATGGATAAAGTATTCATCCAGAATGTTTCGGCTCTTAAATAAAATTTTTATTGCTGGCTTCAGAAATGCCAATAAGATAGGAGTTTACGATTTTTCCAATCAGCCGTGAAGGTTCCATTTCCAGCCCCTCTTCACGCAGACCCCCAGAAATATGTAATCTTTTATACGCGAGGAAGGTTCTGACGCTCAAACTAAACGACTAAACCTGCTACAAGTTCACAAGGGAACATGCAAAGATAACATTAGCCTATACCTGTATGCATTCAAGACATGCAGGCGTTCCGGAAGAATGAGCCCGTTAAAGCCATGGAGGAGACTCTAAAGACTACTCTTATTTTCATGGTCCTACCAGCAATTCTAAGAGGCTTCAGCTCCGAAATATCCATTCTAAAAGTCAGCCATAACCTTCTTATTTATGAGCGAGTTTTAATTTTGGAGGTTGGCTGATATGTCGCTGATTTTAGACATATCGACTTGCCGTAATGAAGAGTTTAGATCTCGAAGTCTCATTTGTGGAGGAGAAAAGGCAAATATTATCAGTTCCCTTAATGTCTCAACACCAGTTATGGCAACAGTTCCGAAATGTAATCTTAACGGTTTGAAAGGGAGTGTAAGCGGATTCATCATCTTCGATTCAACCTTAGGTTTTCGTTCTCAAACATTAGGTTTCGTGGGTGATCATTGAAGTGCGGGTCATCATGATTATCGGTGATGGAATGGCTGATCGTCCACTGAGGGAGCTCGATCACCAAACTCCCTTAGAAGCGGCTGAAACTAAGAAGATGGATCGATTGGCTTCAGGGGGCATCTCCGGTCTACTTGACCCTATATCACCTGGGATAGCACCTGGAAGCGATGCAGCCAACTTATCCATACTCGGCTATGATCCATACCGGTCATGCGCGGGAAGGGGAGCATTTGAGGCCGTTGGAGCAGGCATAGAACTTAAGCCTGGAGATGTGGCTTTCAGATGCAACTTTGCAACGGTTAATGAGGATTTTGTAATAGTGGATGAGAGAGCAGGTAGAATCCGAGAAGACGCTCCAAAGCTCGCGGATGCATTGAAGGATATAAGATTAAAGGAAAACTCGGATATAGAAGTCATATTCCGACATACTTTTGGTTTCAGGGGGGTGCTTGTTCTCCGCGGCGACAGGATATCTCCTAGTGTAGCTTCGATGATGCCTAAAGCCGGAGAAAAAACTGGCATATTTAAACCTTTAGATGCCTCAGTTGAGGCTAAAAGAACCTCTAATGCATTAAATGAATTTTTTAGAATTTCACACGAACTGCTTAAGGATCACCCTGTTAATAAGAAGCGGAGATCAGAGGGGAAGCCTCCAGCCAATGCCGTGATACCATGGGGCGCCGGAAAACTTCCTTGCATCAAGTCGTTTCAGGAGAAGTATAAGCTGAAAGCGGCATGCATAGCCGCGGTAAGCCTGATTAAAGGCATCGCCAGGCTAGCCGGCATCAAATTCGTTGATGTGTCTGGAGCTACGGGATATATAGACACTGATACATTTGCTAAGGCCGATGCTGCCTTAAGAGCGATTAAAACTTGTGATATGGTCATTCTGCATGTTGAAGGTCCGGATGAGGCAAGTCACGAGGGTAATATTGAGGGTAAGATCTCTATTATCGAGAAGATAGATTCTATGGTCGGTAGGATAATTGATAATATTGACCTAGACGAAGTTAGCGTTGTATTACTTGCGGATCATGCAACTTCAATTAGGCACAGGAAGCATACAGGTGACCCCGTTCCAATCACGATAGCAAGCAGTGAAGTATTAAGAGATGGGGTTCAGCGATATAATGAGAGGGAGGCTTGCAAAGGAGGACTGGGTCGAATTCGAGGGCGACATGTCATGCCGTTAATATTGAACTTAATGGGTAGGCCCGAGGTTCTGGGGGGATGAACCGAATGAATTCGATTTTGAGATTTGCCAGAAGAGAAGTACGTGATCTAAGGCCCTGCGTACATGGAGGCGAAGTCTGGGAAGTCATGAGTAGAACAAGTCTAAGAAAGGATGAGATCCTAGACTTTAGTGCAAATGTGAATCCATTGGGTCCTTCTCCACTCGCACTTGAGTCCATCAAAAATAATCTTGACTGTATACCTTACTATCCTGACTCAGACTGTAACTTGCTGAGGGAGGCAATCGCAAAGTACCTCGGCGGCGTCAGCAGGGAAAATGTGATTTTAGGTAATGGATCAACGGAGATTATCCATTTATTCGCGGAGGTCTTCATAGAAAGGGGGGATTTAGCACTCATTCCAGTGCCTACATTCGGAGAGTATGAAAAGGCAGTAAGGAAGATGGGAGGTAAACCCAGATATATAAGATTAAGTCGCGATTTCCATATCGATTTGGGATCTTTTCTACGCGAGATGAAAGGAGCGAAGATAATCTTTCTATGCAACCCGAACAATCCTACAGGCACGCTGATATTACATGATAGCCTATCAAAGATCGTTGAGAAAGCCTATGAAGAGGACGCTTTAGTCTTCCTCGATGAGAGCTTCATAGAGTTTGTCGATGAGGAGGAACGCTTCTCAATGGTGAGCGAGGTTAAGAATTATCCCAATCTCTTCGTTTTAAGGTCATTTACGAAGGTCTTTGGATTGGCTGGGCTTAGAGTAGGCTACGGAGTTGCCCACAGCGAGGTCGCCAGCCTCTTACTCAGAGCGAAGGTTCCTTGGAATGTAAATTGCTTGGCGCAAGCCGCCGCTATCGCCGCCCTGAATGATGATGAATACTTAAGAAGGACGTGGAGGCTCATTAAGGATGAGAAGGTATTCTTGCTACGCGAATTGAGGAGGATTAGGGGATTTAAGGTCTTCCCTGCCCACGCAAACTTCATCCTCATAAATATTAGAGATTCAGGTTTCACAGCGGCTGAACTGAAGGAGAGATTGCTGAAGTACGGCGTACTAATCCGGGACTGTAGCTCCTTCAGAGGACTTGACGAATATTATATTCGCGTGGCTGTTAGAACAAGATGGGAGAATGAAAAGTTTATAAAATCTCTGAAAGACATCTTAAATTCTTAAGGGAATGGTTTAGGCATAAAGATTGAGGTCGCTGACAGATCGGTTCCTTCAGATTATAAGGGAATAAAGATGCCTTTAATGATTATACCTCAATCCGTCATCGATTCATTACTCATTTTTTCCATTGCCTATTTTATCGATACTATTTTCGGAGAGCCGCCTGACAGACTTCACCCAACCGTATGGATGGGTACTGTTATAGCCTACTTGGAACAGAAGATTAAAAGTGAAAATCCGATTATTGAAAGGGCAGGCGGGATCTTACTGGGCTTACTCGTCATCATGCTCTTTACGATTCCCGTCCACTTCATGCTTTCCATAATTCACAATTTTATCGGCCGAGTTGCATACATAATCGCATCTGCCATGCTCTTTAAGATAACTTTCGCAATAAAATGTATGAAACAGTATACTGCTCCCATAGCCGAGGCGCTTAGGAGGGGGGATGAGGCCGAGGCAAGGAAGATTCTGCCCTTCATTGTAAGACGCGATCCAAATAATCTTGATAGGCAACATATAATCTCGGCTGCCGTCGAGTCTATAGCTGAGGGAACAGTTGATGGCATAACATCCCCCTTCCTTTACTTTGCCATCCTTGGAGTTGAAGGATCAATCGCCTTTAGAGCAATCAACACATTAGACTCAATGGTTGGATATAAGGATAAGAGGCACATATACATCGGCTGGTTTTCAGCAAGAATGGATACCATAGCTAACTATATCACGGCTAGGCTTACAGCAATACTAATGATTTTAGCAGCGTTTCTTCTACGCGAAGACTGGCGGGGAGCTTGGAAAATCCTATGGAGAGACAGAAAGAATACTGAGAGCCTCAATGCCGGGTGGCCGATGTCGGCCATGGCCGGGGCGCTGAATGTTCAACTCGAAAAACCTGGCTTCTACATATTGGGGGATGCCGATGAGGCTCTATCACCCGAACATATCATGAGAGCACTACGAGTAATGGAATTAACTGCCATAATATTCAGCATCCTAATAGTCTTTCCAATCTTAATGGTAAAAACGTTATTTTTAAGTTGCTGGATCTGATGAGGAGGTAAAGGAGCGTGATAAACGTTGGCTCTTTCAGTTCCGATCGAAGGCGTTAGCGTGGAAGTTAGAAGGAACCTTTTAGTTGTAAGGTCGGAGCGACCGCTAAAAACTTTAAGTTCAGCAGTTCTCAACGGCGGCTTGAGAGAGGCCAACATAATAGTGAACTGCCAAGTTCCAAAAGATTATGACCATGCGGATCCCCAAGGCTATTTAAGATGTGCTATCAGAGAGGCGGGGTTTCCGCTGGATAGAGCCGTAGGCATGATGACAGCTGTAAACATAAAAAACGCCGCTGTAGTAACGAAGCGTCATAGCGATTTAACAGTAAGCTCTATCGTCACGGCTGGGCTTGCAAATGCAGTCAGAGTTGGAGAGATCGTCTTCGAGAAGAAGGTTGGAACAATAAACGTGATCCTACTGATAGATGGCGATCTCACAGGCAGTTGCATGGTTGATGCCTTAAAAACGGCCGTCGAAGCAAAAACTGTAGCGCTTAGGGAGCTGGATGTAAGGAGTTCAGTCTCATTCGAGCCTGCAAGTGGAACCTCAACGGATTCCATAGTGGTGGCATGCACGGGACGTGGAAGAAAATTCAAGTACGCTGGGACGGCGACGGAGATAGGAAAGCTCATAGGAGCATCCGTCATAGAGGCGGTTAAGGATGCCATTAGAAGACAGGATGGCATAATCTCAAACCGGCCGCTAATTAACCGATTAATGGAGCGTGGAATAACGCTTGATGACTTAATGGATGCAGCCTTGGAGCTTTTTCAGCCTCATCCCGGCATTGAAACGAGAGAGAAGGCTCTGAGGATGCTTAGGAGGGGATTTGAGGAGGCATTATCAGATGTGAACGTAGCGGCTCTAGTAATTTCGGGTCTCAGATTGGAGGAAGATGGTAGATATGGATTAATACCGGGTCTGAAGGGCGAGAATTTTAGAAGGGATCCCCTATTTCTACTGGCCGATGAGATTTTAGGGATGGCCATTGCAAAATACATTGCAGGCACAAGAGGGCTCTTTGAATTCGTTCGATTCGATAAGATGAAGCCTGGCATACTTAAAAGGCTGGGACCTGTCCTCGACGATGTCATATGCGGAATAATTGCGGGTGTTTCATCAAACGCATATAGTGTAGCATTAAAGAAGGAGTAAATCTCAAAGTAATTTTGCTCATCACTTGACACATCAATTTCGCCGCTTCTATGAAATTAGGCTTTTACGGGCTTAAACCTAAAAAGGATTATATTGCAAGAGATGCGGCAACTTAAAGTCGATAGCCCATCTAAAGCGGTTAATATTGGACTTCGTTCAAGTTGCACGAAAAAGATGGGAATTAGCCCAGCAAATAATGCTTAAATTACCACATCCATAAAATTGATGAAATAGATGTGTGGATAAGGCATTTACATTAGAGTCAGATTTATAGTTCTTCAGAAAATAATTTGGGAGAAGTCTGATGAACATCTATCATATGAGCTATACCCCCTACTTTTTAGGAGAGAGGATGGTAAAATTATCATTTAGTGGGTGTAATTTTAGGTGTATAGGATGCCTTAGGAAGAAGAAAGAAGGAGATATCTACGCTGGCAATGTGGAGTACTTGGAGTGGAACTTAGAAAACATAATTAAAAAGATTAGGGAGATCAAGCCTCAAAGGATATATTTGGGCGGATATGAGCCCACATTAGATCCTGACCTAGTAGAAATAGTGAATAAGCTCTCTAAGCTGGACGCACATATAGTTCTACTCACGAATGGAAGCCTGTTACGTAGAGATTATATTCATGAGCTATTGGAGGCTGGCTTAAGAGAGGTCATAGTAAGCGTCAAGGCGTTCGATCCCAAAAAACACTTATATTACACTGGAAGATCAAATAGGCCAGTTCTAAATGCCATTAAAGAATTATGCAAAGTAGAAGATCCCTACTTCAGATTCCAGGTTGAAACATTATTAATTCCAGAAATTAACGGTCCAGAAGATATTGAACGGTTAGCAATGTTCCTATCGAAAATTGATAGATCCATAAAGCTGTTCATAGAGCCTTGGATACCCGTAGTCAATGATTTCAGAGAACCCTCGAAGGAGGAGCTTATAGAAGCAGTCGCGAGAGCCATGAGACATCTATACATAGTATCATATCACCCTCTCTACTCGGAGATATTAGAGATGAGGAAGAGCAGAAGGAAAGCGATATTCATAGATGTGCTCCCGAAGGGATGAGTGTTATTGAAACGTAGAGTGCCTTCTATAAGTCTTGCAAGCCCTGTAAAATCGGTCCTCATAATTCTGTCTGGCTGTAACTTCGATTGTAGAGGATGCATTACCGTGGCTAGAAAACCCGTAGGTAGAGAGTTTTCAGCAGAAGAGACGGTGGAGCTGGTGCTAAAGGCCAGCAGGTACGTGTGGAACGGCTTACCCGAAAAAGTGATAATTGGAGGCGGAGAACCCACTTTAAATCCCAGCTATCTATTGAAACTCGTTGCACTACTTAAAAGAATGGATATTAATGATGTTCAGATCAAGACAAATGGATATCTGCTTAATAGCTGGCTATTAAAGGAACTGAAACATTTGGGATTAGTCTCATTTGTAGTTGATGTTAAAGCCTTTACTGATGATGTTCATAAGTGGTACACTGGCAAAAGCAATAAGAGGGTTTTAAGGGCTATTAAACTATTGGATGAATATGACCTAAAGTTTTACGTAAGGATGATATTCATTCCGGGAATAGTCGATATTGAAGAAATCAGAAAAATGTGCATGTTTTTAAGCCATATTGACAAGTCCATCCCCTTCAGGATTTACGGTTTCTCCCCTGAGCACGCTAGAGAGAAGATGTCTCGTAGACCGTCAAGAAGCGAGCTATTAAGAGCCTATAGGGAGGCAGGGCTTTACTTAGATGATGTAAGGGTGGGACCGGATCCGGAGACCTTCAAGTTAGAGTATACTGAATTTAGGGATGATAGCCTCTTAGAGAGATATGCTAAGATCGATGAGGTATCCAGATCATTAAATAAGAATTGGAATATTAAGGGGATTCCCATGAGCCGTATATTACCATTAAAGGATTAGGAATCGTGAGGGCGAGTTTCCGCCACTGTAATCTGGAAGGTTCACGGAGGCGAATAAACATGAAACCTCTCAAATGGAATTTGAAGGGAGTAGGGCATTACTGGCTTAATCATACGTTTAGAGCGGTCAAGCTAAAGACTTTACTCATAGAATTTCCAAGAAATGTACTTTATTAAGTATGGAGTGCGGATTCAAAATTGTGAAAATACATATGTAACAATGCTGTTCCCGCAAATTTTGGGACAAATACGCCGTGAAGAAGAGCAAAAGGAATATTTAAGGGGGTTCTATCAACCCTCGCGGAGTAAGCGAGGATCCTCATGTTAGATGAGCCTACCTCAAATCTGGACATAAACTATCAGATAGAGATCATGGATCCTCCTGAGGATCACGTCAGAGGGGAATCACAATTATCTGCGCGGTGCATGATCTAAACTTAGCCGCCAGATACTACAATATGCTGATACTTTGAGTAATGGGAGGATAAGGGCTATTGGAAAACCAGAAAGCGTCCTGACAAGAGATAATATAAGGGAGACTTTGGGTAGAAGTTCTTATAAAGAAGAATCCCGTAACGAAGTTCTGTCTTTAAAATTTCATTAGGCGCCGTCTTCTCTGTAGAGAAGCATGATCTTAATGCTCTAGAAGGTTGCGGTCACATAAAATTCTGAATTGGCATAGCCTTTTTATATAATCTATTAGTAAGTTTCTCTCCTTGAGATGATGGGTTATGGTTGAGTTTTGGTATCAGCTCCCGGTTACCGCCGAGTTCGATTATATCATGGAGTGCGCATTGAAGGCCGAAGAGCTGGGCTTCGATGGAGTAACACATGAAGATCACTTTTGGGTCTTAGGTATAGGCTCTGGATGTAGACCTGAATGCTGGACGTTCCTAACGGCAGTCGCGATGAAGACGAATCTAAAGGTAGCACCGCTGGTCGCCTGTATCCCATACAGATATCCAGTTCTCCTAGCCAAGATCATAACTACCCTTGACAGGCTCTCTAAGGGCAGAGTTATGCTCATATATGGTGCTGGCTGGTGGAAGGAGGAGTCTCTATTCTTCGGATACAAGTGGGAGCCGGGAGAGGTCAGATTTGAGAGGACAGTCGAAGCGATTAGGCTTATCGAGAGGCTATGGACTGAAGATGAGGTTACATTTGAGGGGAAATATTACACCGTGAGGAACTGCAGGCTTGTTCCAAGGCCATATCAGAAGCCACGGCCGCCGATTATATCCGGTGGGATACGTTTTAAAATGAGGAAATTCGCGGCTCAGCATGATGATGGCTGGGTCTATTATGGGGAGGTCTCAGAGGAGAGCGTTAAGAAATTCGCTGAGAGAAAGAGGATGATGGACAGATATATTAAAGGAAGAGACTTCAAGTATGGCGTTTTCATGCACTTTAAAAAACATCCCACCCTCGAGGAGTTAAGGAGGGTGACTAAAGGATTTATAAACTTAGGCGCTGAGATTATAATACTGCGCCTAGACCCGCATAATGAGAACTTGGAGCGACTAGACGAAGTCGCAGAGATAATAAATGATCTCAGAAGGAAGTATCGCTGAAGCCTATGATATGGGACTGGATTAGCCTAAGGGAAGCTTGCATGGTCAATCTCCATTACTAAGCGCTGAAGAACGCATCTTTTATGGTGTTGTCCAAAATCGGATGTTACATGAGGCCATGTGTTATCTGCAGGCCTTAGAGATCAAGAAAGAGCTTTAATATTGCGTTTGCTTCTCCAAAAATGATAAGAATGTGAAGCGAGATCATACATGGCAAGCAGGGAGAGACCTTGAAGGAGTGAGACTATGGTCGTGGAGTTCTTTGATGCCCCTGTTAGGCGCGTAACTGATGAGCCTAAATATCACTTCTTCGGATATTATGATAAATCTCCATGGGACATCCGAGATCATTACATTCTTTCGCTTCAAGTAGAATTCGAGGATCACCCTCCCAGACCGGAAGATGAAGCTGTTATTGGCATTCTAGATCCAGAGGATAATTATGCATTTAAAACCCTAACCGCAACTCACGCTTGGAATTGGCAGCAGGGCTGTATGTTACAGTGGATTCCCGGATCCGAAAATAGGGTCATATTCAATGATCGTGAGGATGGAAGATATGTCTCGGTTATACTCGATATTGAAAGCGGAGACTCATATAAACTTGAATTGCCAGTCTATGCGCTCAGTCATGATGGCAGTAAAGCTTTAACCCTTAACTTTTCTAGATTGGCTTGGACAAGACCGGGATATGGATATGTTGGCATTCCAGATCCACACGCTGAGGATAAAGCTCCGGATGAAGATGGCATATACCTTCTAGACTTGAGAAGCGGCGAGAGCGAGCTGATAATCTCCCTGGGTCAGATGGCTAGATTTAAGCCAAGATCAGATATGAAGGGCGCGGTTCACTGGTTTAATCATCTACTCTTTAATCAGGATGATGATAGGTTCATATTTCTGCATCGCTGGTCGCATGAGCCTGGAAGAATGTGGAGGACCCGCCTATTCACGGCGGATATCGATGGAGGAGATATCTGCCTACTGGTTGATGGCAGGGCATCGCATTTTGACTGGCGGGACTCTAGGCATGTTTTGGTATGGGCTTACATGAATGGAATTGGAGAGCGATTTTTCCTATTTAGAGACAAAAGCGGGGATTTCGAGATAGTGGGAGACGGCGTCTTAACTAGAAATGGACATTGCTCATACTCTCCCGATCGGAAATGGATACTTACCGATACGTATCCGGACGAAAATAGTATGCGGAGATTGATGCTTTACAATCCATGCGAGGATAGGCTTGTAGAGATCGGAAGATTCTATTCAAAGCCGGAGCTCAGAGGTGAAATTAGATGCGATCTACATCCACGCTGGAGCCGAAGGGGAGATAGGATCTGCATAGATTCAACACATGAAGGAACCAGACAGATGTACGTGATAGACGTATCAGAGATCATAGAGGTCTAACAGCCCTAACATCCGAGGAGATTCTATGAATAGCATAAACATCAAATTCAATTTCTTCCTGCTCCTCCTAGGCAATGCTTAGATGAGAAGACGTGAAATGGATTCTCTCGGAGACGAGCTTAATATAGCCCTGCATTAATGAGACGTATAGGATGGAAAGCCTGAGTTCAGAACAGCAGATATGACTGGAAGCTTAAAGCCCAAGCACACGTTGGAAGCCGACTTTTGGGAGGCTCATCCTATTCCATCTCTATCGTCGCTGGAGGCTTAGGCGTTATGTCATAGTAAACTTCAGAGACGTCCCGGCATTCCTCCATTATTTCATAGGCTACCTCTTCAAGGCTCTCCCATGGAAGATTCGAGACCTCCGCCGTTAAGAAATCCCTGGTCTCAACCGCTCTTATAACGATTGCATATGGCTTGTCTATTCCACGCTCCGCGATCATATATAGCACATGTGTGAAATCTCTTTTATCTTTTAGGATCGCCCTCTGTAAATCGAGGAGATGCGTAATCTCTCTTTTAATTATGCCTCCCCCTTTTCCTGTAGATTTTATGGCTAAGATATCTCCGTATATCCTTGTTTTGCCTATAACGCCAGTCGCCTTATCCGCGAAGACCTTAATGGAAACCTGATCCGGGCTGATGTTAAGTTTTTCAGCGACTTTCTCCATTATTCCACTAACATTTGGATGCGAAACTTTCTTATTGTCTATTATAGCCGCGAAGTATTGACTTGGCTTATATTTGGATAGATGCTTCTCTGTTATCGTAGTCGCCGTCTTGAGCGTAGCTAGCTTGTCCCGTCTGACCTCCCCTACAGTCCTTATTGAGAGTCCAGGTCCGGGGAAGGGTTGCCTCTCGGCGATACTGGGTGGAATCTTCAGGTATCTTGCGACTTCCCTAACCTGCCATTTCAGAAGGCTTGCCAGTGGCTCTACAACCTTAAATCCATACAATTCCCTCGTGTTTATCCCTATCTGCTCAAGAACATTATGTTGAGTCTTAATGCCTCCTTTTGTCTCAATCACATCTGCCAGTATCGTTCCCTGAACCAGAAATCTGCAATTCTCACGTTTAGCAATCTCACTTAATACCTCATAGAAGGTTTTTCTGAATGCCTTACGTTTTTCCTCGGCATCCCTCAATCCCTCAAGGGCGCCAAGAAACCTCTCTTGGACACGCTCTATCTTGAGTGGAAGGTTGAGTGGCGGCTTGGAAAGAGCCTCCGCGACCTCCTCGGGTTCTCCCTCCCTCATGAAAGCGTCATCTAATATTACGCATACTAGATTCTCTCCTATGGCGATATGGGTTAGTACGGCGCAAGTTGAGCTGTCAACTCCTCCAGAAACCGCTATGAGCGCCCTCTCTCCTCCAATAGTCTCCCTTATCTTCTCGATCTGCGTCTCAACGAAACATTCAGGGTCGAATTCTTCCACGAAACTTCCACCTTTCTTGATGCTGATAGAAGCAAAAAATTCTAGATTTATTTTTAAATAAATTTTTTGTTATGTGAGTTCTTTCCGCTCAACACATCATACTTTGGAATTCATAGGCGATGTTACAGAGGCATTGTAAAGTTGTTGCAGGTCTTCTCAGTGGAATGGGCATAAGAGAAGATAGCGGGAGGAGCGATAATGCTGGAGTTTCGTATTAAACTTTAATGGGCGGAAAGAACTGACATAACAAACCCGGTCAATCTGTATAGCATGAAGTCAGCGTTAACCTCTTGAATATGCTTATTTCATCCTCGACTGTTCTGCCCATCCATCTTCCATCTCCGATTCTCTCATATAGGATTGCCACTTTAACCTTAGATAGGCCTTTGGATTCCCCTCTTTTCCAGACGGCCCTTTCGATCTTTTTGATCTCTATTGGTTCTCCCCACATTGAGATCGTGGCTACGTCCTTTCTGAGCTTCGCCTTGAACCATATCCTCAACCCGTCATGCCTATACTTCTCGGGCAGATTTAGCGGTAGATATTTCTTTCCGTTATCTGCTATTATCCCATAGAATCCTCCCTCCAACGGAATGTATCTTACAGTTCCCCGAGCCGTAAATACTCCGCTACCCTTAAACCTCGTGAACTCTCCTATTCCAATAGCATCCTCGACTCTTATCGTCTTTCCATTGAACTTTATCTCTCCGCTCCATTTAATGAACGCTCTGCCCCAGGTTCTCTGACCATTTGGATCCCACCATGTCCCTCTAACCCTTTTCCAGCCGCTTGGAGGCCAGTACTCTATTACCTTACCCTTCAAGTCAACGCTTCCACATTCAAAATTCCCTTTTAGCTCAAAGCCAGTGGGCTGTAGCTTATCGCCTATATTCTTCAGGACGAAGTCATTGAATACGTAGCTCTCATCATAGATGATGTTTATTCTTCCCTGATGTTGAAACTTGGGGAACTTCATCGGAGTTGGATTTCTAGATGTGCAAAGTGTAATTATGAAGTTTTCATCGAATATTGCGAGGCAGGAGAACTCGAGTACGGAGCCCCTTTTCTGAGGTTCCCTCCTGTACTGGGCGTAGTATGCGATGTGCGTTGCTCTGTCAAATAGGAAGTATCCGTGAAAGACTTCTTCTTTTCCGCGGGGAACCTTTACTTTACCGTCGAATCTCCCTACTACCCAGAATCCTCCCCAAGCATCTATATCCTTCACTCCGCTATATGCACCATGAATTATGTAGGGGCCTTCTTGGGGGCCCATCCAGAATGGAACGCCTAATGCTTCACCCCTGATCTCAACTCTTAATCCATTCTCGTCTGGAGGTATAATCGCATGATACCATATCTGATCCTTTTCGTTGTAAGATATTATCTCCCTATAGTCTCTCCACCCCCTAACTAAAACCGTTGGATACGGATAGCCCTCCGTTCCATTCTCGTAATAGTACATTCCACCCTTGAAGACTGGAACATTCATCAGATACTTCCCGTTTATGCTTATTCTAGGCTTAAATGCACCTCCGAACGGTAGCCTACCCTGATAGTATAATGTGTCGTTACCGTCGCTCCATCCGATAGCGACGAAGATGAAACAGCTCTGTTGCCAAGGATGGCCTGGAATATACTCTAAAATATTGTTTTCTCCAAGCGTATATGTGATTCCCAACGGGACAAAGTCCCTTACGGTAGGGATCCTGTCGATGTAAGTGTTTGGCTCCTCAGTTATCCTCCACAACTGTGGGCTCTCGGATGAAATATTCGACCTTTCAGCCAATAGGATGATAGTGGATAGAATGATAGTGAGGGTAAGCACTACGGCTAGGAGCTTCTTGGCATCGAGCATCATGCTTCTAGGAAGGGAATTTAGAGTAGCCTTAAATAAGGGATACTGTGGGAAGATCATTTCAAACTTTTCCATCCTATGCTGATGCTATTTCAGCTCAACAGGCTCTTCTTTTGTGAATCATACATTCCATTAAAGAAAATTTCTGAGATTATACTGCTAACTTGACTAAAAGATAGATTTAATGCTGGATCAATTTTAAGCCGAAGCCCCTATTTTTTTATAATATTACCTTTCAACATTCTCCCATTAAATCGTCGATTAAGATGCTCTTAAAAAACATGAGAATGATGGGATGGGATAACATGGATATATATTTTATGTATCTTCAATAATCTGTATATAATTTATTTTCAACAGCATTATATGCCGCTACTAAATCTCTTTCTAGGAAATAATGGAGGAAGTAGGATGCCGAGAAGAGTCCTTCAGAATTCCTCTTACTTGAATGCTAAATCGACTACTAGAACGATTACTCGTGTGGAGGATGTAAGTTCTACAAGCGGCATGTGCCCGCTGTGCATAAGAGAATGTCCTTTTTTGTGTGAGATCTCCCTTTCAGCCTTCAGGGGCAGGGAAGCTTTATATCCAGTGCCTGAGCAGTTCGGGGCCAGTACGGCGAGCGCCCTCAAGGATTATGGTTTAGACTGGTCCCATTTTAACATTCTATCAGCTCTTGTAGGCGCTAAAGGTATAGAGGCCGATTCAGATGTGGCTATCTTCCCAAATGTTGATGTAAGAAGCGAAGTCGCGGGGATACCTTTAAAGATTCCCATAGTCATTGGCGCGTATGGATCTACGGAGGTTGCTAGGGTTAATTGGGAAGGATTGGCCGTTGGCGCAGCGCTATCCGGCATACTCATAACGATAGGAGAGAACGTCTGTGGAATGGATCCTGAAGCCGTGATCACAAATGGTAAGGTAACCTACTCTAGGGAGCTTGAACGTAGAGTTGAGGCTTTCAGAAGATTCTGGGATGGAAAGCACGGCGATATAGCCGTCCAGACAAACGTTGAGGATCAGAGATTAGGCGTGGACATCTATGCCATATCCAAGCTTGAGGTTAATGTGATCGAGAGGAAGTGGGGGCAGGGAGCCAAGGCTATTGGAGGGGAGGTTAGAATCAGAGATCTAGAGAAAGCTATCATGCTTAAGAAGCGTGGATACATAGTCTATCCCGACCCCGAAGACCCGGCAGTTCAGGAGGCATACAGGGATGGAGTTTTCACATCATTCGAGAGACACAGCCGAGTCGCCATGCCAGCAGAAAGAGATTTTCTAGAGGATATTGATCAGCTGAGGGAGCATGGAGCTAAGCATGTGACGTTGAAGACCGGAGCATACCGGCCTTCCGATGTGGCATTCACTATGAAGTTGGCATCGGAGGCTAGGATCGACGCCGTGACCTTCGATGGAGCTGGAGGGGGAACCGGGATGAGTCCCGTTCCCATGATGGATGAGATGAGCACGCCAACCGTCTATCTTGAGGCTCAAGTTCTAAGGTGCGCCGAGATCCTTAGAAGGAAGGGTAGATACGTGCCGGATCTCATAATAGCCGGAGGGTTCATAAATGAGACTCAAATATTCAAGGCAATCGCGATGAGTAACTTCGGTGATGGACCATACGTTAAAGCAGTATTGATGGGTAGAGCTCCGATAACGGCCGTTATGAAATCGGAGTATTTCTGCGAACTTGCGGAGAAGGGGAAGCTCCCAAAAGATTTCAGAGGAAGATATGGAGATTCTCCTGATAAATTCTTCATAGCCACGCCTGAATTGAAGAGGATTTATGGAGAGAGATTTAAGGAGATTCCGTGGGGGGCAGTGGGATTATACACTTATCTAACACATCGAATTAAGGTTGGATTGCAGCAGCTGATGGCGGGCGCTAGGAAATGGAGACTCGATCTTATAGACAGAAGCGATCTTGCCTCTCTAACTGAAAAGGCGGCTAAGGCTACTGGTATTCCAATGATGGATGAGATAGAACAGGATGCTATAGAGAGGATCTTAGATTAGCATTCTTAGAATCCGTTTACTTGATAATGGAAACATCCAGCCTATACAAACAAGATTCTGCTTGATGTAAAACTTTGAGGAATGGATAGAGGAAGGGCGTGACTGTATGCGCTAAAGGTCACAAACTTAGAATTAGCTACTTAGACTTCAAAGACAAGCTCACTGACATTTTATACTCTTAATATTTATTGGGCTTCACTTATAGAGTGCAATTTTGCTTCTTTATTAAGATACTGTGAAGAAAGATTTTCATCAGACTTCCAAAACTTGCAAACGTGATTCTTATGACTCTGGGGACGTTATAAAGAATATATTCGCTGTTGACATCGCCTTTAGTGATAGTCTATCATACGCCGTAACAACCGCAATGTACGTCCCCGGCGCGCTTATCGTCACTTTCGCCTTAAACCAAAGCACGTTCGGCTTGAAGTCATAGACTTCGCGAATGCTTAGCGGCCCTAAAACGAGCACCTCCGCTCCAAACTGATTGAAGACATGTAGGTGCCAGTCAACACTGACGGCATATCCGCCTTTAGTCTTCTCTGTCTTGAAGTCCCTGAGCTCAACGTAGAGCCAGACCTCTTCGCCGGGCAGATACTCCGGGGGCTCCTTGATGGTGGCGTTCGGGGGTTCAGAGTCGTAGAATACTATTCTGCTTAGAGTGAGCCTTGCAACTCCGGCTCCCTCGATTAGCCCCTCGTAATATTCTACTTGGCTTTTGAGGGCTTCGTATTCATACTTGATGGATTCATAATCGTCTTTAAGTGTATTATACTTCGACTCCAATTTCCTGTAGCTCATTTCTAGACTTCTATACTCCTCCTGCAGTGACCCAAGCTTAATCTGGAGGTCTTCATGCTCCCGCGTTAGAGCTGAAAGTTCATCTTTAAGCTCTCTGATCTTGCCGCTGCTAACGGCGTAATCTGCAAGATACCCCGCTATTATACCCGCCATGATTGCAACAAGTATGATAAGCAGGAGACGCTTTAAGTTCGCTGACATGTCCATCCCCAATAAAAGTGCTCTGAGCTATTGGATAGATTTCATGAACATAATTTAATGTTTTCGTGAAGAGATGATGGGCTTACATAATCAGTCACTAATTAACAACTTGAAGGCTTTGAAGAGCATCTGAAAAACCCCTTTTAAGTTTTAATGGGAATCCCCGAATTAAGGCCCATAGAATTTTAATGTAAAAATTCCTATAAACTCCATGTGACGATTGGGCATCCCTTATAACCTTATAATATTAATTTCTTCATAATTCTTAATATTGGGGATCCACTTTGCCCATCGAATTCTCTCTGGAGTTATCAGCTGAGAATTCCGTCTTGTTTCCTCTCTTCACCGGCTATGTTTCTAGGGGTTTACTTTTACACATGTTGAGGCTCGTTGATCCTTCAGTATCAGCCTCTCTTCATGAGCCAGATAAGATTAAGCCCTACTCCGTCACTCCAATAAGGTTCAGGAGTAAGGGCCGCGTTGGAGATAAGTATATTCTCGACGAGACCAGACCATGTAGCGTCAGCTTTAGATTTTTGAATGATGAATTAGCCACAGTCCTCCTCAAGTATCTCTGTGAAGGCGGCAATCCCCTCATATACGATGTTAAGTTTAGAATAGACTCCGTCAGGGTCAGATCTGAAAGTTACGATGATATCCTAGGCGTCTCTAAGGAGCCCGTATCGCTCATTAACTTAAGGTTTATCACCCCAACATACCTAGCGGCTCTCGGAACAGACTATCATTATATGTTTCCGGATCCAGTTAAGGTTTTCATGAACTTGATGAGGCTATGGAATAGCTTCTCTGATGGGAAGAGATTCGGAAGTGAGGAGCAGAGGGAGTATATGGACTGGCTATCCAAGAATGTTGGAGTCTCAAAGTATAGGCTAGAGACTACCATAGCCTACATGAGGGAGAAGAAGGCAACGGGCTTCACCGGCTGGATCGAGTATGAACTCGGAGCAGATGATAAATGGAATAATGTAACCCAGGCACTAGCGAAGTTCGCGGAGTACTCAAACATAGGCGGAAACAGAACTGGAGGATTCGGAGTAACAAGAGCAAAGATAGAAGTTTAGAACCCTTCTGGATCTATACGTTCTATGCCTGTTACCCTATCGAAGTCTTTATCGGCTGATATTATCCGTGTTACATCAGCTTTCTTCATGATTGCTATGTGGACTGCATCGTATGGGCTGATATCGAATTCTTCTGAGATCCTGATGGCCTCTGCAATGTCTATCCTGTCGATCTCGTGGATCTCCATGTCGAGTGAAAGCATCGCGTCAACTGATTTCCTAACCTCCTCTCTACTTACTCCATATTTTCTCAGGGCATTGGCTACCTCGATCGGCGTTAAAGCCGAGGTTACAGCCTCAATCTCTCCCCTAAATATGCCCCTTAAAATCTTACTGCACGGCTCACCATACCTTTTATCCATGATCCTCGCATAGAAGAAGATGTTGCTGTCTATGTAGTATCTAGGCAAAATTTATCTCGCCTCTGCCTTCTCCTCCAATTCCTCAATCGGAATATGACGCGGATACGGCTTCTTGCCGATGAGGAAGCTCAGGGGATCCTTAACCCTCCTAAGCCTCCTTATCAATATGTTGTTCTCATCGACGCTCTCAACTATGACTACCTCGCCGGGTCTCAGACCAACCTTATCCCTAATCTCCTTAGGAATCGTCAACTGGAACTTGCTTGTAACACGGCTCCTAGCCATAACGCATACCTCAATACCAAAAGAAGGTATACAAGTATATAAGTATGCAGCATAAAACAAAGAACAGAGGGGAATGTTCGCTGAATCCATCCTCAACGACCAAGTTAAGGAAGCGAAGATTCATTAGACTTTCAATCTCCAACCCCTTACAGAGCGGATGAGAAACCTAACTCATGATCTCTGGAAAGGCATGTTCAGCTTCCATAAGCATGGGCGACTTATAATTTGAGGGTCTAGTCTTTTTGGCTGATAACCAATCGCACAAGACTATGGTTCCAGTTAGTATTGAGTATGGTTTGGGTGGGCGTCCAATAAACTCAAAAATGCGATTACGCATCATTCCAAGACTCCCTCTACATATTCTTATGGTATCTCTGATCCTATTCAGTGTTGAGCGAACTACTTTGCTGTAGTCTGTGTTTGGCTTTATCTCCCTTGAGACCAAGTTTAAGAGCTTAAGCATGAGTGGATATAAATGTTCAAGGTTCCATAAGCTTAGTGTTATCCATTTAGGTGGAAAAGTTCGTTCAACATCTCTTATGGCTTGATGATGAGAGATTATAGCAGCTACAACCATTCTCTTTAGACTCTCAAACTCTCTAGATGATATATGGAAAGCGTATCTGAAAGCTTCCATTAAATTCCAGCAGATCTGAGCAGATAGAACTTCATGCCAAGAGAAATTTGGCTTTATCCTTCCTACATTTTTTTGATATGAGTCGTGAGCTTTTCCGATATCATGCATTATTGGCGCTAGTCGAACTATGAACATGAGAGTATCATCAGCTTTGCGATTGAGACGACTAGCTAGTATCTTGAGGATCCTCTTCTCAAAGAATGTAACATATATATTAAATGTCAGGTTTAAATGATCTTCAAGGTATTCATAGACCTTGCCATCTTCAGTCCAGAAAGAATAAAGTTTTATTTTTTCACTCAACTTTTAACCCTACTCCTTCCTCGTAGAATTTGGGATTAAGAGTTACGGCAAGGGGTAGAGCTCGCTCTTTTCTGAATTTTCTTATGGCTCGCTCAAGTTCACGAAGCAGAACGCATGAAGCTCTTTCATTTAGTCCCTCAAGGGTTTTATATACTTCTTGGGACATGATGATCTCTAATGAATTTTCTTTACAAACTAGAACTCCAACACTATTCTCATGGACTCTCAAAATGTCTCTCCATTTATTCTTTAAGAAGGATGATGAGACTGCAAGAAGACTTTTATATCCCTCTTCTAATGCTTCATGACCATCTTTAAAGGATTCTCTATCCTTTTTCCATGCTGAAACAGCTATTAATCCGTTCTCCCTAACGAAACTACATAGTTTTTCTTGAAGATTTTTAGCTTCAGGACCAACAAAGTAGTGGTCTATATCTAATAGAGCATTTAAGAGGTCCTTCTTGATAAGCTTCGAGTAATCTATATCCTCATATAGCTTCTCCAAGATACTTTTGTAGCTAATTGTTCGCTGCATATCTATTTTTGTGGGAATCCTCCAAAGAAGCTTGATGTTCTTTCTTTTAATCTCCCTGAGCATATTCATAGCCTTATCTACAAGATAACTTGGATATACACCATCTCCATACCCTTCAATCACGTATAGACTAGGTTGAATCGGTCTTTCACGTTTCCTTCTTCCAATTCTACCTGCCCGCTGAATTAAGGATGTAAAAACTGTTGCATCGCTGATGAGGACATCAAAGTCTATGTCAACTCCCGCCTCTATGACTTGAGTGCCGATCAAGATAACTCCTGACTTTTTATTTTCATAATCTTCAATCTCTTTTATGGTTTTTAGGCGTTCTCCTATAGTCATTTTGCCATGTATCATCAGAATCGCTATATCTTTACCCTTAAGTTCCTCTTTAAGCTCCTTAAATGTTCTTATAGCATTTCTCACAGTGTTTCTAACTATTAGGATCTTTACATCCCTTTGTGATAAGTAATTTAGTATAACTCTATTGATGTCTTCCTCCCTGATTATACCCTCAAAAATCGGGTTATTTTTTATCGCAAGTTCTTGAAAGTCTTCATCCTTTACTTTAATTCTCTTAACATTTGCTAAAGATATAACCTCTTCACTTTCCTCTTCTTTGACATCTTCCTCAATTATGTATATTTCTGGATTTCCATGACAATACCCAATCAAAGTCTCTATGTATCTATCAGGCATGGTAGCCGTCATGATTATTATGGGAACATGAGATTCTCTTAGAGCTTTTATTGTAGCCGCAAAAGATGTGAGCATTCGATCATGCTGTTCTTTTAGTTTCTCATCTTTTAACTTCGTCTCACTTGAGAATAGATGAGCCTCATCAAAGACAACCAATGATGAATATATGGAATATCTTGGAATGTCAAAGTGGCTATGTCTCCTGTTGAGCTCGGCTATGGGACGCTTAAAGAGGTTATGGACAAATGAATCTATTGTTGTATATGTAAGTCTGGGCATGAGGTAGGGTGATTTATCGACATCAAAGAGATGCATTGCTTGGATTCCAATTGACAAAAGATTATGAAGTTTACCCTCACATTTCTTCTTTAATGCTTTATGATATAGATCTTCAACTATAGCCCTCAAAGGGAGAATGTGAATGAGCCTCTCTCCAAGGGCATTGGGACTCTGGGCTAAAACATCAGCAATAACTAATGTGCAAGATGACTTACCATAACCAGTAGGAGCAGATAAAAAGATAACAAAATCCGAATCCTCATCCTCAATCTTTGCATCAACAATCTCCAAGAGACATTTAACAGCTGCTCTGGGTTTATATCCGCAAATTTTATTAAAGGAGCTTAAAGTGTCAGGCATTGATCGAGTGCCTCCTCCACATCGAGTATCATCTTCCTGTAGGCATCTAAACTCCTGATGGGAGAGCGTCTAGCTTCCCTTAAGGCTTTGCTGAATTCATCACTTGTAGTCGCGTAAGTTGATCTTGCCAAACGGAACATAACATCAGCGGGCTTCATAGCTCCAGTAGAGGCTAGGTAGATCGCCTGAGCCAGCTCAAATCCAACTCTTATTATTGCTCGCTGATCTTTATCAGCGGCATCCCAATTTCTAAGAGTGAACATTAGTAAGTTTGCTACCATCTCCCGTGATCTATCTCTTAGACTTTTTACAAATCGTGATATCCCCTCTTCTATAAAGACTTCTTGATGAGAGAGAAGTATGGGTCTCTGCCTTCCCTCACTGATGGCTATTATAGAAAGAGGAAGCATTCCTGAAATTCTAATTCTAAAACCCACCAATACTTTGAATATAACATCTGGTGAGAATCTTCCTTCGATCTCCCTGAGCGTATCAGCTAATATCTTCTGTAATTCTATGGCTCCAGGCTCTATTACGGGCACATAAATAGTAATTCTCTGCTTCTCTACCCTTGACCTTAAAGTGACTATGCGAGATAAGGCTGCGCCTACACATGCGAATAATAAAGAATTTTGATCCATCTTTATTTTGGCATCACGATAACGGCTTGACAAGAAAGATCTTTTGCCCGAATAGTAATTTACTTTGAAAAGTAGAGGTGCTGATATATTTGGAGTCTTTCCTATGTAAATAATCCTATTTCCCGCGGGACCAGACCACTCTACATTTTTAAGGTTCTCCATAACTTCCAAAATCTTAGCAGGATCCTTCTCAACTAACTCTCTATGCTCTCGAAATTTATCTGTACTGAGAGTCTCTCTGGTTCCTCCTTTTGGATAAAGACCTCTTGGAGGTAGTTGTTCTCTTCCTAAAATCTCTGCATAAGCTCTAGCTAGGTCATTTATTGACTCTGCATGGATATCCGCCCCCACAGGTGATATTTCTAAATTTGCATTCGCTTCTTTACAGATATGAGCAAGAGTAGTTAGGATAAAATCCCTTACTATTAGCCCGTGAGGTGGCAGGCTTAAATGAATAACAATGGCCATTAGAATATCCACTCCTTCAGCATTATAATGGAGTTCTCTGCTGAGCCATCTATAGTTAGACCTACACCTTCATTTGATAGGCGAGCCTCTACAGTCACTGGAGATAGTGTGATCTTATCTATGGGCAAAATGTAAGGAAGCCTACTAAATCGACTTCTCGATCTATTACTCCAGTGTGGTGAAGATTCTCTATGATCCCAAAACTCTTCTTTACGAATTTTTTGAGGAATATAATCTGCCACGGCTCCTTCCGGGAAGTAGTAGGATGTCTCTATAGATTCTTTCTCGACAAGTTTAGCCTCAAATATTTCTGCTCTATAAGTTACGGTTAATCCTTCCTTTCCACCAACAGCTATAATTGAATGTGCCGCTATCCTCAGTTGCTTCTTCCAATCCTCTCCCAAAAACTCTCTGGCTTTAGATCCATTGATCGCGTATATTATGTGAGATAGAGAGTTTGGCGAATATATTTTTCCGCTTGCATGAATTCCAAACCACAAATCCTTCTTTGGTCTATGCTGTATTTGTTGGTAGGGGACAGCGTGAGAGTGTGTTATGTCACTCCATGGAGTTACCCCTATCGAGTTTGTGCTAAGACCAAAGTGTGCTGAGGCTGTGAATTTAAGTAACTTGATAGCTGAGCTTCTTAAGATTTTTCTTTTCTGATCAAAAATGCATTCAGTCCACTCATCTTTTAATAGGTAAGATAGCCCTCTAGCTAGTGCTCCTATAAGTGTTGATGGTGGAGGGAATAAGAGTGACATCTCAGCAGCTGATGTGGTTGGCGTCCTAATTGACCAGCCCCACGCAAACTTTAAATCGACTTTTAATAGATACCAGCTGTCCAATTTATGAACCTTTAATTTCCTAACCTTTCAGTTACAAAGTCTATCACGTTCTTAAAGGCTTCCGAGATCGTGCTTACTTCCTCTATTTGAATCCTATCTTCCTCTACAGATTCGATATCCAGCCCCTCGTTGTTAATGAACCATCCGGCTATTGATTCGTCAGTGAATACCTTAGAGAAATGTCTGCCTCTCTCAATAGTGTCCTTTATATATTCTGGTTCATGCCCCAGCGACGATGTGAAGGGTAATGGATCTCCGACGGTGACCATCAAGCTTCTCAAATCGTTTATTGGCGTGTATCTTGAAAGACGTGCGCCAAAGAGCTTATTCTCAAGCATCTGAGTCAAAGCCTCTATAGCAACCTTAATTCTTAATTTTCTCTCATCATCATCCACAGCTGGCTCTCTCTTCATCATCGACGTATAACCTATCCCATCAATGTCAAGGTTGAAGTGGAAGGTGTATAGGGCTGAGCCGAGCTCGACATAGTAGATCCTATGCCTAGATGGATCCGGAGCATATCTGACATGAAACTGAGCCTCTAAGGCTGAAGACCTTATTTGATCATAGGCTGGAACCATAAAACCGACCTGAAACTTAGAAGTTCGTTTAATAGGGAATTCCTCTGGTAACATAAAACCACCAATGTCCTCCACCACACAGTTCGCTATTACTGATTTTTCTATATAATCCATGCATAACGCACGTAATTCTTCACGAAGAGTAGAGATCTCTTCTTCTCTTGGAGGAGTTTTCTCTTTCTCTTCTATCCATTCACTCACTTTATCTGCCCATTCCTTCAATATTATTTTAGCAGAGCTACTTATTTCCATAGCATAATCCCTTAGCCTATTCCATGTATCTATTCTTCTACGCCCAGCAAATCCTTCAATAATATCTTTCAATTTAACTTCCCACTCTAAATCACCGAACACTTCACGATCTCCATGTTTTACGAAGAAGGCTTGGATGCAGTTGCTACATACTGGCAGTTTCTTTTGTGAGGCTATGTTTGCGAGCCATCTTTGATAGGCGTTTGCTAAGCTCTCTCCGCTTATCACTGGAGTATAAATAAGGATGTATTCAGTTGGTTTTTCACTTGGAACTATTAATGGGGCTCTCCTGTGCCTCGTAACGTTTCCTACGCTCTCAACCATGTTTAGGGCTTCAACATTTACTAGGAATCTGGCCGATACGCTCAAAAACATATTCTAATCACCTCCTCCTATATGGGGTTAATGAGAGTAGAGCAACCCTACGGGCGATGCTTAATCCTTCGAATCCTCTCTCCTTAACCTCTCGTAAGAAATCATCTATTTCCTCTTGACTTGGAGGTTCAGGAACACTTACATAACGGATAGTTCTCCCTTTTATCTCAGCTGGTCCTTCTATAACTTTACCTTTATCAGCTAGCTGATATCGTGGATCATCAAGGTTGGTGGTCCAATCAATAATTTTCAATTCCTTTTCTTCATCGTCAACTTTTATCTTGACGATTACGGCTTGTCTAATCATCGCGTTTAAGCTTCTTATGGCATCGTAAAGAGCGTGTTCAACGGCTTTAGGAGTTAAGGCCCCTGCTATACGATCGATCACGCCATAAGCTCCAGTTTTGGCAAATACGCTTAAAACGTCTATTATTCCTTGAAAAGTCTCCTTCCTCATATATGTTTGTGAGGTCATGTTCATTATTTATTTTTTGGTTTGTTTTTAAGTTTTTCGGTTTTGTAAAATGATAAATGTTATATTTGCGTTTTTCAGATATGTTTTCGCATATTTGAAATGTTGCGTGGGTGAGGATGTTATGGCTAGGACGTTTATTAGCACTTTGGGGTTTACGGAGTCTCTGGTTTTGGCTCCGATCATTAGGTTGGGTT
>CAZDRE010000016.1:0-35436 GCA_964508155.1 uncultured Candidatus Bathyarchaeia archaeon | reverse complement strand
TTAAATTCAAAAACTCAAACCAGTAAAAATTTACAAAGTCTTTTGTCTCCTTAATTAATTCTCTCACATCAACTAAATTTGGAATTATCGGTGAGATAAACGCATAATTTTTAATGCCATTTTCATAAAGCACTTTCAAGGCATAAATTCTCTTTTCATTGCTGGGAGAAAACGGCTCTACTTCATTTTTAAGTTTACCATTAAAATTGTTGATTGTTAAACCAGCCCCTAAATCCCTAAACTCTTTAAAAACATCAATATCTCTCAAGATCAAATCGGATTTTGTTAAAATTTCCAGTCTCGTTTTCTTGTTCATATTTTCTAAAACCCTTCTTGTCAGTTTAATTTCTTTTTCTATTGGTTGATAAGGATCGCTAACGCTTGACATGTAAACTTCTCCTTTCACTCTTTCATTTTTAACAAGCTCTGGTAAATTTTCCTTAACAACAATCCAGCTTCCCCATTTTCCGTATTTGTACCATTTACACATGAACTTTGCGTAACAATAAAGGCAAGCATGTTGACATCCAACATATTGGTTTATAACAAAGGATGCCCCCGGAATTTTAGTTGGAGTAAAAGCTTTCTTAGCCTTAATCTTAATTATTTTTATTCTCATTTTACATTTCATCCTTTCTTTTTCAAGTAGCCTTTCTCAGACGAATAAATCAAAACGATATTTCTTAGCATCTCTGAATCTCTTCCATTAACCTATAAGTCTTTTTCGATTATTTCCAAACGTCTTCAGAAATGCTAACCAATATTCTTTTCATTTTCTTAACTTCTCTAATGATTCTGCATAAATTATGCAATAGGCTGGATGAGCGTGATGAAGCTTGATGTCAAGGCTCATGCGCCGATAAGGTAAACTAAGCAGAACTAAGAAAGGAAGTTAAAAGACTCAACACGAAAAAAGGCCTTATACAAAAATAACGAACCATTCTGTTGAATGATTCAAAATATATAATATATAAGGTTAAATTGTTAATATCCGTAAATGTGCATTTGTTGTTGATGGTGGGTGATGGGTCTTTAAGGCTGCTTTAGCGCTGAGATGGCGATGATTTGTGAATGATCCCAATTCATGATGAGAATAGGCCTTCGAGGAAGCCGATAATCAATTATGCATTAATAATCGTAAATGTAGCGCTCTTCCTTTTCTTCCTCTTAGACGGAGGTATAATCGCTGGCATCAGGCTCTTCGGGGCTATTCCATCTCTGATACTTGGGGGTGACAGGTTATGGACGTTACTGACAAGCATGTTTCTGCATGCGAATATCATGCACTTAGCCGGTAACATGCTTTACCTATGGATCTTCGGAGATAACGTTGAGGATGCCTTTGGGCATGTCAGATACCTAATCTTCTATCTGGCTGGCGGAGTATTCGCTTCCATCATGCATATACTATCGGCGCTGCTCTCGATAATCTTCAATCCGATACCATACGTCATTTTAGGTCTTCAAATACCATGCGTCGGGGCTTCAGGGGCGATCTCCGCTGTTCTAGGAGCATACATGCTACTGTTTCCAGGGGCTAGAATAAGAACTCTCGTCTTCCTATTCTACTTTGTAACTGTAATCAGCGTTCCAGCTTTCTTCTACCTCGGATTCTGGTTCCTGTATCAGCTCATGATGGGATTCGTCTACCTGCTGGGAGTTCCCTCAACAGTTGCATTCTGGGCTCACATAGGCGGCTTCCTATTCGGAATGTTCGCTGTTAAAGCCTTCAGGGTGAGGCCTAAGCCTAGAAGGCCTAGGCCTGCTAGGAGGCCTATTGTGACTCCGTGGACGAGAACACCGCTTGTCGATGTCATAGTTGAGGATGAGGTCGTTAGGGTCTACGCCTTCATGCCAGGGGTCACATTGGCCGATATAGAATTGACGGTTCATGAATGGGAGGTTATAATCTCAGCTCAGCGTGAGATGATCAGATATTATGGTAGAGTCTCGCTTCCAGTCCCCGTCATTCCGAGGGCTGAAAACATAAACTACATCAATGGAACACTAAGCTTTATTCTTTACCGAGCATATCCGCAGACGGATATATTCGAATTTTAAATCTCACGTAGGCTCTTAAGTTTCCTTCTGATGGCGTCGCGGATGAATTCAGCCTCATCTACGTAGCCAAGCTCGGCCCTGCTCCTTATGAATTCCTTAACATCCTCAACTAGGCTTCTTGGAAGCTCCAGTCCGTCGAGGATCACTTCGTCTCCTGCCCTTCTGATCTTACCCTTTAGCCACCTCCTAATCAGGGTCTTAACTGGCATGTAATATTCGCCGTCGACCCTTACTATCTTTCCCTCATCAACCAACTCGCACAGTATATCGTGTATCTCGATTCTTGAGACTGGCTTCAAGCAGTTCCTCATTATGAATTCGGTGTTGAATGGCTCCTCCAGCTCCTCAATGAACTCTAAGAGTTGCCTCTTGAGGTCATCCTTAACGATTAGCCTCATCTCCATGCGCGGCTCACTCCTCAGACCTATATACGCCATACTCCCTCAATAGGCTGAATAAAGTCTGTAGCGTAACGCGTAATCTCCGCATTGAAGAAGGAACAATTGTAGATTATAAGTGCCTAGCGGAGTTTCATTACAGAAATCCGGAGACGCATCCAATCCCGATTAAGATATTCACTTTGAAGAAGGCGGATGGAGAATGTGTAGGCGTAATTCTATACAGTTATCCCCCGCCGAACATCTTCGGAAGAAGGAAAGCAGTTGGCAGGCTGGTTAGCATTAAAGAGTTAAATAGGGATTGGGCGACGATTAGCCGCGTGATAATCCACCCGAAATATAGGAGTGTAGGCTTAGGCTCCCGGCTGGTAAGGGAGACCCTCCCGCTTGTAGGCCGAAAATACATAGAGACAATGGCGGTCATGGCTCTGTATAATCCATTCTTCGAGAAGGCTGGAATGATCAGGATCGCTGAGAGGAGACCCCGCGAAAGAGTCAAGAAGACGCTGAGAGTGCTAGAGGATCTCGGATTTAAAAGGTATCTCTTGACAAGCGTCAAGTATAACCTTGAGAGGCTAAAGGATCTGACTGACAAGGAGATGCGTAGGCTCAGGGATGCATTGATAGCAACTGGACATTATAAGAGGCTCATGTCCACAAGGAAGGCATACCCGAGGAAAGAGGAGTTCAAGAGGTGGATTGAGGATCAGAGTCTCGAGGTGATCGCGAAGGTCCTATGCCGCCTGGCAGTTCTGGCGGAGACTAAGGTTTACTTGTTCTGGAAGAGGGAGGCACCTACATAGCGTACAAATATTTTGTTGGTTTAAAGGAATGACGCTCCCATCTTATAGCCCTCGTCGTACATGGCGATTATATTCTCTATCGGCGTGATGGGCTGAATATTATGGCATGGAGCCAATATGTATCCCCCTCCCCTCCCAAGTATTCTAAGGTTATCCCGGACTTCCCGGCGGACATCATCCTCTGAGCCGAAGGCTAATGTCTGCTGGTTATCCATGGCTCCATGAAAGACGATCTTATCTCCGAAGTCCCTCTTTAGGGATTCTCGATCCATCCCCTTACACCTCCACTGGATGGGATTCAATATGTCAATTCCAGCCTCTATCAGATCTGGAATTATCCTCCTTATCGCCCCATCGCTATGCGTAAATACATATACTCCATGGCTGTGGGCCAGATCGATCATACGCTTCATTCTTGGAATTAAGAATTCACGTATATGCTTCGGCGAGAATAACAGATCGGTCTGAGAGCCGAAATCCTCTGCTACATAGCTTAGCATTATCTTTCTAGGAGCCTCCTTATATATGAGCCTAGTGTTCTCATAGCAGAAATCGAACAGTTTATCTAGGCAGTAATGAACGATGTCTGGGTGGAGATATAAGTCAAGAAAGGCCTGCTTTTGGCCTCTAAGCTTCTTATAGATCAGAAAGGGCTCTGATCCCCCGCCCCGAATCGGATAATCCTCAAATCCAGCCATCTGATCATGTATCACCGAGTAATCATACAGGTCGACCGTTGGCCACTCATACTTCCTCTTAATCTCGCTTACAGACTTGAATTCTGCAAGCGGATGGTAGATGCATTCCCTATATACTCCGCCCCTATAATGCACATTCCTGTATCTACAGCCGTAAATATCAGAGTCTTCCGGGATTGGAGGGCCAACATACTTTGGAGCTACAGAAATCACGGCGTCTATGTGAAGCTTCTCATACATTTCCTTTAGGCTCTTAACGCGCAGGTATCTCATGAGTCTCTCAGTGACTTCGGGAGTCGCCCAGTAATCCATCGGTATCCTATCGGGCTTCCTCCTCCTAAGTATTGCAAGCCACCTTTCCTTGGGAGTCATATCCTCCTCTTGCAATCCGAAATGTTCCCCCGCGCTTTGCTATTACATTCTTTGCCAATCTAACGCTAAAAAGTTACTGGAGAGGCAGAGACTGAATTTAAGTTTAAGTTTGGCAAATAATATTCTATGTATGAGGTAATCATCTCGGCGGCTCCAGACCTTATTAAGGCAACAATCTCTCTATTCATAATCGTTGATCCTCTTGGAAACCTGCCAATATTAGTCAGCCTAACTGAGAAGATGGATGGAGAAGAGAGAAAGAGGACATTTCAGGCGGCCACGGCTACAGGCATAATTCTGTTACTCTTCTTTGCTCTTCTGGGAGAGCAGATACTCATCCTCTTTAGGATATCCATGCAGAGCTTCATGATAGCTGGTGGAATACTTCTCCTACTAATAGCCATGAGGATGCTTCTAACCGGAAGCTGGAATGGAGAGGGGGCCTCCCAAGAGAGCGTCGGCGTAGTCCCGATAGCAATACCATTGTTGGTTGGGCCTGGAGCAATAACAACGACGATACTGAACATTAGGCTCTTCGGCGTTGCAGTTACAGTAGCCTCTGTCCTAATAGTCTTCTCCGTAGTCTGGCTGACACTGAGATTCATAGATCAGATCCACAGGCTCCTCGGGAGATCCGGTTCTCTCATAATATCTAGGGTGATGGCTCTGATAATAGCCGCTATAGCAGTAGAATACATAATAGAAGGTATTTACGGGCTGAGTATGGTTCCGTGAAAAATTCCTATCTGGATTTCTCGGCTTCCCCACTTTGCTCCTTCATTTTCTTTAGGTGCTTCTTAACAACCCTATTGAGGGCTTTATTCGCATCCTTAAGGAAGCTCTCCTCCTTCGCGAGCTCTAAGAACTCCTCCCTTCTATCCTCATAGCCCTTCGGCAGTTCAACGCTGACCTCAATCTTTGGGGTTCCCATTACCTTCTCAAATTCATCCCTCTCTTCTCTATACCTATCCATTGAACGCTTCTCACGCTTCAAAATTCTCTCCCTTAAATCATTCATGTCTATCCCTCAAACTCCAAATCTAAGAATCAAGTAGAGGGTTGCAAATGCCAATTGGATGATCGTAGTTAAGACTCCCGCCTTAGAAAAATCTATAAAACTCAAATTTACATTCTCCTCCTTCAGAGCTCCTATGGCCAAGATGCAGACAGCCCCGCTCACTGGAGTAGCCGCGCCCCCGAGATTCGTCCCCAAGATAAGAGACGACCATATAGATGTCATATTCAAATTTAAATCTTTCATCATTCCTATTATGGGTGTATAGGTCAATGCAACCGCGATGTTACTGACAAAGATGCTTAGAAGAGCACTTGACCAGAGGGTTAAGAGAGAGGCTGAGAATGAGGATCCATGAGCCATCCCCAACACCATCCTCGTGATGGCCGATAAAACACCTGTCCTCTCCAACCCTCCAATTATAATTAGGAAACCCCCAATAAAAAATATTGTTTCCCAATCAATCCGGCGGAAGACTGTTCCCGCATCGACATCAACTATTATCAATGCTAGGATTGCGCACATGAAGGCTATTATTTCAGGTCCTACATTCCATCTCTCATATAGCAGAAATAGAATTAGAAAGAGAATTATTACGAATCCAGCCTTATAGACCGTTCTTCTATCCTTAATCTCGCTCCATGGATCATACGTTGGCGGAGTCTTCTTCTCTCCAAGTCTAGGCTTGTATAGTAGGTATAGCGCAAAAGACGTTAGTATCCAGAGCGTTATCTCGCATGGCGCCAGATAATATAGGAAATCTATGAAGCTAAGTCCAGAAGCGATCCCTATGATCATGTTGCTTGTCGATCCTATCAACGTACTTGTTCCGCCCAGATTTATCATTATAGCTGCTGAAACGAAATATGGCACAGGATCATAATCCATTATTCTGGCTATCGTGCCCGCAGCAGCAGCGATTAATAGTATCGCCGTTACGTCGCTTAGGAAGAGGGAGAGGGCGGCTGAGACGAAGCAGAGCGAAAAGAAGAGTATCTTCGGATCTCCTTTAGAGTATTTTATTGCGTAAAGTGCTATTACACGGAATAATCCGCTTCTCTCAACGACCTCAAATGTCACCATTACACCAACGAGTAGGATGATCACTCTGAAATCAATGAACTCTATGACCTCCTCCGGTGTGAAGACTCCGAGGATTATTCCAAAGAACGTTGATAATGCCGCTCCTATAAGGGCGGCTACTGAAAGCGACGTTAGCTCAGCTGAGGCGAGCAGTAGCGTTAATAGGTAGATTCCAATGTAGACCATGCTGACGACGCTGAGCATCACGATCACCTCGATTCTTAATCTGGTAGGGCCTTCTCTCCTAGGCGGAGTTTCGAGGAGACCGCTCCGATACGCCCTTCCTCTACAGAATTTCCTCCAATAGCGGCTAAATCTATCCTTTATAGGGATAAATCGGCAAAATTAGAATATAAACTTATATTTTCCTTAAAAAATAAAAGGTGGGTTTCTATTGTGGGCTATTCTATCTTTATGGGTTCACCTTCCAGCTTCTTCTCTTCCTTTTTCGGTAGAGTTACTTCCAAAACTCCATTTCTATAGGTTGACTTCGCCTTTTTCGGTTCAACCTTGCTTGGTAACTCTACCTCCTTATAATACTTCCTTTGAGGCGTATCAACTGATATCGTCAATTTAGTTTCTGTTCCATGCAGCTTAATATCCTTCTTTTCAACTCCCGGAAGTTCAGCTATTACCTTCACTTCTCCATCGGATTCGATGACGTCAACAAGCGGCTCCCTCTCCTCTCTAATATCGATTCGAGGCTTACCGAATTCGCGTATTGGCTTTATATTTCCGAACTCTCGAATCTGAGGCTTACCATCTGGGCCTATCGTTATGCTATACCCGTAAACGAATGGACCCCACTCACGAACTACTGATCCATCTGGGAGCTTCCTCTCCCTAATCAATTCGTTTGGAGCTCTCCTAGAGATCTCCTCAAATTCTCTCCGCATCATCTCATCTAATTCCTTAAACATCTCATCTATCTCTTCGAAGAAGCTTCGGCCAGAGAATGGCCACATTCTCCTTCTGAACCATCTGGACCACCAATCTTCGTACGACAAGAAATTATCCCTCCATCCTTCACTGTATTTAACCATATATAAAAGCGTTCGGTTTTCATTCAACTTTTATCTCGTATCCGAGTTTTCTCGGGAGGATCACCTCTAATATTCCCCTTCTGAATCTCGCCCTCGCCCTGCTGATGTCAACTGGGACTGGAAGAGGAACTCTGCAGCTGAAGCGTGAGAACTCCCCCCTCCGATGGGTAATCCCTAAATCTTCGAAGTTTATCTTAACCTTCATCTCTGCTGTTATCTCGATTAGATCATCGGATATCCCGCTTACCCTTATACTCTTAGGATCAACTCTCGGAAGGTCAGCTGTTACGATGACGCTGTCTGATCTTACAGAGACATCGCATAATGGCTCAAGAGATTGATTGCTTGTATCCCAGCTCGGCCTTTCAACGAATTGATCAAGCATCTCCTCGGCGATGGCCTCTAGCTCCTCCATTCGTTCACGCAGAATATCAAAGATCGACCTTCTCCTCCTCATCTTCCCTTCAATCCTCCTACTTAATGTAGTATCCCGGTATGTCATACTCGTGCGATTTTCTCATCCTAGACAATTCTGCCTGTGTTCTTCTCATCATATCCCTCATTGCCAGGCGGACTTCCTCGCCCTTCTCTATAAGTTCAGATACATCAATATCAATATCAATCATTCGGTTTAGTGCTTGGATGACTATAGATGAAGCCTCTGGATCGGGATAATTATGGAAGCATTCAGCCAGTAATGCCATTGCGGGGATCTCATGTTCAGCGCAGAAGCTCAATATGAGGGCTTGCGGCCCAACCAGAAATCCACGCTGGATGGGTTGGATATCCTTCTCCTTCAATCTCCCAAGTAAATTTTTGTTTGACGCCGCTCCGAATATCTTCGGCTTCTCTATCTCATATCTATTTGGAACGGGAAGTCCGCCGAGCGTGAATACTTCCTGAACCTTCTTCTTCCAGATCCAGTCGGTTAGAGCCTCAATTATTGAATATATCGAGGAGGATGGTATCGCTATTTCGGAGGTTAAAACTATGAGTTTCTCGTCTCCGAAGATTCTTATTGGAGCCTTTGGGAGGCCCTCCTCAAGCATGATGATGGGCGGAAGAAGTTCCGACTTTACATATGCTACCTCAGTGAGTTTCAACTTTGAGATTATATGTGACGCCGCTATGGTTCCGACGAGTCCAACGTCTGGAAGGCCGAAGATCGCTCTTAACCCATCCGGAATCTCCATTCTCTCAACTATCTTAACCCTTTCGCTCAATATTTACCCTCCAAGAAAGTGATGTTTGTCTTCATTAATAAATGCCTACGCCGATTCTTCGCTCTCTGATCCAGCAAAAATGCTGATCAGCTTCATCTTCTCGACATCAACAAGTCCGAGATCAGTTATCTTCAGCTTCGGTATGACTGGAAGCGCTAGGAATGAGAGCGCCATGAACGGACTCTTAAGATCGCAGCCGAGGCTATACGCGGCTTCATTTAGATCCTCCATCCTTTCTGCGACGAATTCTGCATTACCATCCGACATTAACCCCGCTATTGGAAGCGGAAGATCGCATATTATTCTCTCTCCATCTGCGGCTACCAATCCTCCGCCTATCTCCCTAACCCTATTGATCGCTCTGCATAGTTCATCGTCACTCATTCCGACGGCGACTATGTTATGTGAGTCATGGGCGACCGTTGATGCTAGGGCCCCCCTCTTGAGGCCGAAGCCCCTCACAAACCCTTTTCCAATCCTACCCGTTCCATGATGCCTCTCGACAACACATATTTTTGCAGTATCGATCTCTGCATTCGGAAAGACATTCCCGTTTCTAACTGGAAGTTTACACTTAACCTTCTCGGTGATTATCTGATCAGGTACAATCTGTATCGTCCATACTTCAATCCATCCATCCATGATCCCGGGAGACGATATCTTTAGGTCTTCTGGGGTGATCTCGGCTGTACGTATGGTTTCCCTAACAGACTCTTTTATGATTGATCTTTTGACTCCCGCCAGATATTCTCCATCCTTAGCTACGATCCTTCCGTCTATAAAGACGATCTCGGCCTTGAATTCTTTGAGATTATTAACTATGGCTATGTCGGCTGATTTTCCAGGTGCCACTGCTCCCAAGCGGCGTAAACCAAAGTAATCGGCTGGCTTAACAGTAACCATTCGAACGGCGTCGATAGGATCTATTCCTTCCTCAACTGCCTTTCTTAGAACGCGATCCATGTGTCCCTCATCTAATAGGTCATCTGCATGCTGATCATCCGTTACAAGCATGACTCTCTCCGGACAGCCTTTGGAGACTATCTTTGAGAGCTCAGCGAGGTTCTTAGCCGTCGATCCCTCCCTAATCATAATCCACATTCCAAGGGAGAGCTTCTCCTTAGCCTCATCGGCAGTTATCGATTCATGATCAGACATTATGCCAGCGGCTATGTATGCGCAGAGATCCCTCCCCCTAACTCCGGGGGCATGCCCATCAATTATCATTCCCTCACAGGCCCTTATCTTAGCGAGCACGCTTTCATCTCCCATTATTACGCCCGGGAAGTTCATGACTTCTCCAAGCCCGAGGATCCGTTCATTCTTCTTTAGATGCTCTATCTCTTCAAGTCCTATCTCCGCCCCTGAAGTCTCAAGTCTCGTCGCTGGAACGCATGATGGAATCATGAAATAGACTTTCAGTGGGGTTCTGTTGGAGTCCTCGATCATGAATTCTATCCCCTCAACTCCGCAGACATTTGCTATCTCATGTGGATCAGCGATCACGCAGCAGGTTCCCCTAGGGATGACTGCAACCGCGAATTGACTTGGTATGAGAAGGGAGCTCTCTATGTGTATATGTCCGTCGATATAGGCTGGTAGAATGTATCTTGAGCCTACGTCAATGATCTTCCCGGTCCTTATCCTATTCCCTCCAACGTAGATTATTCTTCCATCCTTCACGCCGACATAGGATTCTGATATGCATCCGGAATATACGTTCACAAGATTTCCGTGTATGAGTAAATCCGCCTCTAAATCAGATCTACTCATATTAATCTCCAATCAGAGAGTATCAGTTTGGAATATAAAGTTTGACGGAGATGCTTGGCGAAAGATTTTTATATTATGTAAACAATTTACATAATGTAAATTGATTACATGAGGGATTGGGATGAGCAGTAAAGACATGATAAATGCGTATCGTGAAGCGTTAAATGAGATGCTCAAAAGATACAGGGATATGCTGGCTGAGTGGAGAAGCGAGTTTAATAAGTGGACGAATAGGGCTAAGGAGGAGATTAAGAGGGGCTCGATTCCCCCTCTTCCACCGATACCGAAAGTGCCTCCGATATCCCAGCTTCGCGGTGTAAGATCGAATGTTGTAGCCTCTAGGATTAGGGATGAAGACCTAAAGGTCGTTGATATGCTTGTTGAGGCTGGAGTCTTTAAGACCCGTTCAGAGGCGATAGCATATTTGGTAAGCGAGGGGATAAAGGCATGCCATAATATTATAGATGAGGTTTCCTCTACGCTGGAGGAGATAAGGAGGATTAGGCGTCAGGCTGAAGAGCAGATTGAGAGGCTAAGGGAGAAGATTAGATTGTCGGAGGTTAAGGCTGAGGCTGGCGGAAGGATCTGTCCCTCATGCAATAGGAACTTAAGCGATCTACCTGAGGATATTCGGGTCTGTCCATATTGCGGGGCGAGGCTCAGCGTAGAAGGAGCCTAATATCCCCCCATTTTTGTCACGGATGAGCAACTGTTATATTCGTTTCTACCATTATCTTTTCTGAGGTGAGATCTTGGTTTCAGCCTGTGTGCTCATAAGGACTTCGCATGGAAAATTCGAGGAGGTAGTTGAGAGAATTCGACAGGTCAAGGCAGTCAAGAGGGTGTTTCCGGTTCTGGGAAGATATGATGTAGTAGTCGATGTTGAGTGTGCTGGCATGCAGGATCTCGGGGAGGCCGTGCTCAGAATTAGCAGATTGGCAGGCGTAGTCTTCACGGAAACTCTCGTTGAGGTTCAGAGGTGAGTAAAGAATGGATGCATGTGTACTTCTTAAGGTCGTGCCTACAAAGGCCGATTCGATCCTAGAGACCGTCAGGGCGATTAAGGGCGTTCGAAAGGCCTTTCTAACCTACGGAAGATTCGATATAGCAGTCTTCTTAGAGGTTGAGGGCTACAGGGAGCTTAGGGAGATAACGATACGCATAAATGAGATTAACGGCGTGAGAAGCACCGAGACTCTGCCTGAAGGCTAACCCCCCAGACCTCTCAAATTTTTTAGAGTCTAAGATGGAGTCTCGCGGATTGATTTTATTAGTCTCCTCAAAGAGAGATGAGGCATCACTTAATATTGCAAAGCGGCTGATCGAGAATCACGGCTTTAAAGCCGAGTCTAAGAGTTTCATGGGTAATCCAGTATATTCTAGGGATCTACCGAATGGCGAGCGGGCTGAGCTTATATTCATCGATCGCGAGACTGTAGATACGCAGGATCTTCCCCTTCCAAAGCATCTGAAACTACTGATATTCATCTCTAAACATAAAAGTGCGAGTGGTAGGCCTACGCTCTCAGTTCATACTCCCGGAAATTTGGGCGAGGCATCCCTCGGCGGATTGCCTAGAAAAGTCTCGATCTCCCCAGCAAGCGCGATGAAGGAGGCCTTGATGGCCATGAAGAATGCACAGGAGGAAATGGGTCTAAAATACGAAGTCTCGTATGAATGCACCCATCATGGCCCCTCCCTTGATGTCCCAACCATGTTCGTTGAGCTTGGGAGTTCTCCGCCTCAATGGAGAGATCCGGATGCGGCTGAGGCAGTTGCTAAGGGGGCTTTAGCCGCGGCCTCAACGAGCACAGTCTACCCAACAGTTCTTGGCATTGGAGGTCCACACTATAATGGCAGGTTTACTCGGAGGGCTCTGAATTTCGATATCGCCTTTGGCCACATAATATCTAAGCATGCGGTTGAGCTGCTAGATGAGGAGATGCTGAGGCAATGCGTTGAGAGGACGGTTGAGCATGTTGAGAGGGCAATTCTTGACTGGAAGGGAATTAAGGGCTCCCATAGGTCTGCAATTATGGAGTATCTGCGGAGTATCAACTTGGAATTCGAGAGGATCTAAGGTCCAATAATAGATTAAGCCCCACGCTTCATGGGAAGATTTAAGTAAAGATTCCTTTTGATTTTCCGCGGGAGAAGTGATCAATGGATGATTAAACCCGTAACCTTCAAGAGTGAGGGAGAGCAGATCATCGGGGTTCTCCACGTGCCTGATGATCTGAGGGGCGACGAGCAGGCGCCGGCAATAGCGATGTTCCATGGCTTCACGGGGAATAAATCTGAGGCCCACAGGCTCTTCGTTCATGTCGCTAGATCCCTATGCAATGAGGGATTCGTCGTGCTACGCTTCGATTTCAGAGGCTCAGGAGATAGCGATGGAGAGTTCGAGGATATGACTGTTCCGGGCGAGGTATGCGATGCATCTCGATCCATAGATTTCCTTTCAGAATTGAATTTTGTTGATTCTGAGAGGATAGGAGTCTTAGGGTTGAGTATGGGCGGGAGGGTCGCGGCTATACTGGCCTCTAAGGACAGGCGCATAAAATTCGTAATTCTATACTCAGCCGCGTTAACTCCTCTAAGGAGGAAGTTTCTGGAGGGATTGAAGAAGGAGAGCATAAGGAGATTGGAGATGGGAGAAGCCGTTCATATTGGGAATGGCTGGTATCTCAAGAAGGACTTCTTCGAGACCGTTGATTCAATCGTGCCACTCGCCGTTCTAGATAGAATTAGGATTCCAGTTCTGATCATTCACGGCGACTCCGACTCCGTCATTCCATTGGATGGGGCTCTTAAAGGATACGAGATCATCAGGGATCTCAACGATAAGAATGAGCTTTACATAGTTAGGGGTGGGGATCACGTCTTCACGAGGAGAGAGCATACAACAGAGGTTATAGAGAGAACTTTGGTTTGGCTTAGATCCCTAAACCTCTGATGCGATAATCCCCACGTCTCAGTCTATTGGATTTGGATCCCGGATGAGAGAGCCATAGCCTCTAAATGGGCCTTCCTTATGAGATCCGCTATGGTCTCCTTTGTTGGTATGTTAGCGTTGAATGCCAGCTTGTAGGCTTCAGAGGCTGCTATTTGAAGTAAGACCTGAATGTTCTCCGCGATCGGGTAATGCGAGTTCACTGAGAGATTGAATGCCTCTGCGTATGCCTCGCCTATCATGCGCTTATACTCATCCAAGTCTATGGAGAGTTTATCCTCAGATATTATAAGCCCATTATCGTAGGCGACCTTAAGCGTCAATCCAGACTCAATAGCCTTTATTCCTAGCTTCGAGAGGATGGCGGCTAGACTCTGAGAGATCACATCGCCCTTCCTTGCAACTACAGTATCCTTGCTGACCCATACGCTTCCAGACTCTATTCTGGTAGGTATCCCAACTGAGCCGAGCTGGCTGATTATCGGCCCCGGAGCCAAGCCAGTATTTCCAGCCGGAACGATTATATCCTCAGTTGCCACGTCCCCTGCCTTCGCGAATCCCTTAACTTTGCTCCGCTCTAGGATCAATGCGAGCTTGAATGGATTTATATCTGTGAAGAGAAAGATGTTTGATCCCGTAAGGTGCTCTACTAATTTCTTCAGTTCAGGCTTTTCATTTAGTTCTAAGATCGCCCTACTCATGAGCGTATTCTTTATGACTTGTATGTGCGCTACTCCCCTCAATTTCTTACGTAGCTCCTGAAGCTGGGCAGCCCTGACCTTATGGAGGCTTGCAACGCCGACAACCCTGTATCTCCTTAAGAGATTCTTTATCTCCTCAACCTTTCTGGCTTTACGAATTAATATCTGCCTCTGCATTCCAAATCTCCCCTAAATCTCCACTTTAACGGCAGGCCCCATCGTAAGCTTCACGTATATGGAATCGATATTCTTTGTGCCCCTCTTGAGCCTACGGGCTATTCTGCCTATGACTGCCTGTATATTCTCGGCTATCTCATCGTCAGACATGCCTTCGCTTCCAACTCTGCAGTGAAGCACAGGTTGATCTCGCGCTCTAACCCTAATTGTTCTCCTGTGTCTCTCGATTATCTCCTCGATATTCGCTGTTGGGGGGACGGGAGTCGGCATCTTCCCCCTCGGACCGAGTATTGGACCGAATACCCTTCCAATCAGCGGCATGAGGGGAGCCGCAGCTATGAAGGAGTCCATACTCTTCGCGATCTCCCTTTGTCTCTTCCTGTCATTAGCGAGGGCCTCGATCTCGGCTGATCCGAGGACTAGATCGGCCCCTGCCCTCCGAGCTCTAAGTGCTAAATCTCCATCTGCGAATACGCATACCCCAACCTTTTTATCTATTGCGAATGGCAGCTCTATGCTCTCCTGTATTCTGTTTTCCGGCTTCTTAACATCTACGTCGCGTAGGTTAATTATCAACTCTACGGACTGCTTAAAGTTCCTCTTTTTGGATCTCTCCCTAGCTTCCTTCAATGCAGCCTTGATCTTCTCGGTCTCTACTGCGGACATTCCCCTCTATGCCTCGGAACGTAAAGAAATGTATGCGGCTGATAAAAAGGTTATTGTTCCTCAGCCCTCCTTATGATCTCGTCATATAATCCCTCATCTATCTCCCTTAAGACGGCCTTTGGACTCTTCCCCTCTATCGTGACCCCCATGCTCAGGCATGTCCCCACGATCTCCTTCACCGCGGCCTTTAAGCTCTTAGCCAGTAGACTGGGCATTTTAATCTTCGCTATCTTAACAACCTGCTCGAAAGTTAGGTTTCCAGAGGCTTCTCCCCCGGGGTTTCCAGAGCCCTTCTCTATCCCGGCCTCCCTGACGATGAGGGCCGAGGTAGTGGGCATTCCAACCTCTACTTCAAACTCCTTCGTCTCGACATCAACAGTAATCTTTACTGGAACTCTCATTCCAGCGTAACTCGCTGTTAACTCATTAATCTTATTGACTACGGCGAGCACATTTACCCCAAGTGGGCCTAATGCAGGGCCCAGCGGAGGGCCTGCAGTTGCATGTCCGCCGCTTATGAGAGCCTCAACTACTTTCTTCTCTCCCATCTTAGGATTCACCCTCCGATTCCTTACCCTTCTTAACGAGTTTTAAGTAATCAGCGTGAACTGTGATTGGAAGCGTAAATGAAGCCTCTAAGAGTTCTATTGTAACCTCCTCCTTCGCCCTGTCTATGTCAGTTATCTTAGCCCTCATACCCTTGAATGGCCCTCCAGTAACCTCGACTATATCATCTATGTCTAATTCCTCAATTATCGGCTTGATTATGATATACTTCTCAACTTCGGATAGGGATACCATCCCAGGAACCCTAGATCTAACATGCCTTAAGCCCGAAATGGCCTTCTCAACTATATGCGGCCCCTCAGCCTCTATGAATATATAGCCCTTAAGGACCTCGGGGACGAGTATGGCCTTGATCGGTATATTATTCACTTCAGCCCTTCCAGCGATTAGGTTTGAGACGTTTCTTTCTTGGCCTACAGTCGTTCTGACTGCGAATATCATGGTTGACCGTTCATCCTTACTCATTCTTCCATCTACCTCGAGAATGCTCCTCCGATTAACACGGATAGGAGCTTGATTATGAATCCGACTGCCCCAACGAGGGTTATTCCAGCAGCGCAGACCTTAATGCTCCTCCAGAGCTCTGTTCTCCCAGGCTTACGTGCAAGCCGCAACAGTCTTGAGCATGACTGGATAAATGACATTATCCCCAAAGCCATACTTCTCCTACTCTTCCTCTAAGGAGAGAGGATGAAGCCCCTATATATAGGTATATCCGCAAAATATTGAGTGGATAAATATAAAGGTGACGCTTCCGCATTATTCCTTCCTTTTTCCACACACAAATAAGGCTTATAATGCTTAATATGATTGGGCTTATCGGTAAAGTGATAAATGGGCGGGTTCTATTTTTAATGGCGTGGAGATGAGCAATGTATGCTCGATCTATTGGAGAAGTGCATCTCTCATATTAAAGGCGGCTTTGTTGAGATGCGTGGTCAAAGCCGCAGAGTCTTCTCTGTTAGGGTGAAGGACGGTAGGATCGATAGGCTCATGCGTGGATTGAATGAGGGAGTCTGCTCAAGGATTCTAATAGATGGCAGCTGGGGATTCTCCTCGACTACGATCATCGATGAGGAGGCCATAATGAAGATCCTAGAAGACGCGAAGGCATTAGCCAGTTCATCAAAGCCCGCTAAGAGGCGTCGGGTTGAGATCGTGCAAGTCGAGCCTCACATGGACTCCTACGAGACGGAGATGAAGATGGATCCGAGAAGTGAGGATCTCGAGTTCCTCGTTGAGGAGGCTCTGGAGGTAGATAAGGAGACGCATGAATACTCGAAGAGCATAGCCTCAACATCTATTGGTTTCTCCATAGTTGATGATGAATTATACTATGTGAATTCCGAGGGAGCTAGGATAAGGCAGAGGATCGTGAGGTGCTTCGGAGATGCCTTTGTAATAGCGCGGTCAGAAGGGAAGATAGCGTCGGCATACGAGAGCAGGGGAAGGCAGGGGGGACTGGAGATCTTCAGGGAGACCCCAATTAGGGACGCCGCATTAGAGGCCGCTGAAAGAGCCGTCAGAATAGCCCCTAAACGCGTCGTTCCGGGAGGACTTTACGATGTAGTCTTAGAGAATAGGATCGTTGGGCTTTTAGCCCATGAGGCTGTTGGACATACGGCTGAGGCCGACCTAGTGTATGGTGGGAGCTACCTATCAAATAAGATCGGCAGGAAGGTGGCTTCTGAGATGATAACGCTTGTCGATGATGGCAGATTACCTTCAGGCTTCGGAACGATGAAGTATGACGATGAGGGTGTTCCAACGGAGAAAACGATTATCATAGAGAGGGGTGTAGTTAGGGGTTTCATGCACTCCCGCGAAACCGCAAGGCAATTCGGCGTCTCTCCAACCGGGAATGCTAGGGCGTGGAGCTTCGAGTATGACCCGATTATCAGAATGAGAAACACCTATATTGAACTTGGAGATTGGACCCTCGAGGAGCTGATAGAGGATGTGAAGGATGGATACTTCCTTAGGGGTGACGGGGGAGGAGAAGCCGACTTCAATGGGGAGTTCATGTTTACAGTTCAGGAGGCCGTGAAGATAGAGAATGGGGAGCTCAAAGAGTCCTATCGTGGAGCCGCGATAAGCGGAAATGCATTTGAGGTCTTAAATAAGGTTAAGGGGGTCGGGAGGGACTTTTACATGCTGATTGGAATGTGCGGCAAGGAGCAGCCGAATTATGTCGGGCTTGGAGGGCCAAGCCTTAGAACTGAACTGCTGATAGGAGGACAATAAAAAAAAATGGAGAGCCTGATTGATAGTGTTGAATTTGCAGTTAGAGAGGCTGAAAGGTTAGGTGTAACTGAGGCTGAAGCCTTCTCTCAGAGACGGAGGATCATAGAGATCTTCTTGGAGAGGGGGGAGATACAGAGTGAACGGGTCAAAACGAGGCAGGGAATAGGCATCCGCGTCATAAAAGATAAAAGGCTTGGATTTGCATTTGCATCCAAGCTGGACCGTAAAGTTATAAGCGATACATGCAGGGATGCAAGTAAACTCGCTGACGTATCGCCTGAAAATCCGGAGTGGAGATCCCTTCCATACCCGAAGAGCATCCCACCAGCACCTGAGGGACTCTACGATGAGGGGTTAGCCTCCCTCACGCCAGATGAAGCTCTCAAGATGACTATGGATGGCTACGAGGCAGTTAAGAAATTCGATCCAAGAGTCTCAATCGATGATGGTAAACTGTCATTATCCACCACTGAAGTGGCAATCTCTAATTCTCATGGAATAGACCTGGAAAGTCGGGGGACGGCAATATCATTCTATCTGGTCTGTATAGCAAAGGAGGATGGTGAAGCCTCAAGCCTCTCCTATGAGTATGACCTCTCAAGGACACTGAGGGGATTCTCAACTGAGAGGATCGGAGAGACCGCGGCCAGGAAGGCCCTCATATCCCTTGGCGCGAGGAAGATCGAACCCTTCAGGGGCGAGGTTATATTGAGCCCAGATGTCGCCGCTGATGTATTATTTGGTCCAGTTGTGAGTAGCATCAATGCGGATAACGTTCAGAGGGGGAGAAGCTTATGGGCCGACAAGATAGGCTTAGAAGTTTCGGATCGGAAGTTAACACTCATCGATGATGGATTGCTCCCGTATGGCATTGGATCATCGCAGTTCGATGCTGAAGGGGTTCCATCGCAGAGGACCGTCGTGATCGAGAATGGCATCTTAAAGAGCTTCCTCTACGACTCTTACACGGCGAATAAGGCTAATAGGGAATCGACTGGAAATGCCGCTAGAAGTAGCTACTCGAGTCTACCATCGATCTCGATCTCAAACTTGCTTGTGGAGTCGGGGACAAAGAGCCCTGAGGATCTAATCTCAGAGGTTGATAATGGCATAATCATAAATAGGTTCAGCGGGAACGTCGAGTTTGAGAGCGGCGACTTCTCTGGGATAGCTAAGCAGGCATGCTACGTTAGGAATGGCGAGGTGAAGTTTCCGCTAAAGGAGACAATGATATCCGGTAATGCCTTTGAGTCGCTAAAGAGGATAATCGAGATTGGAAGTGATAGGAGGGTAACTATGTCCGGCGTATACACGCCGTCAATACTGATAGGAGACGTGAATATAATATCGAAGTAGATGGCTGGGAAGGGAGCCGCTGGATCAGCCGATCTCCCCCTCCAAAATCAACTTTACAAATCCATCTTTCGGGTTGAAGATCAAGTCTTCAAACGCTTCTTCAAAGCCTCTCTTCATCACGTAAGTTAAGACCTGAACGTTCTGCGCTCCTAAACTGAGATATTCAATTATATGTCTGCCGGAGTATGTTCCTCCAGTGGCGCTTATTGGCATATCAGCGATTCTCCTGGCTTCTCTTATCTGTTTCTGATTTAGAAGACGCAGCTCCATTCCTCCATGTGCCGTAAAGTAGGTCTCGCCAGTATCCTTCGAAGTATATTTCCTAAAGAATCTATTGGCTATCACTATTCCATCGGCCCCTCCATCTCTAGCCGCTCTGACCATCTCCATCTGGAAGTCAAGGCCGAGATCTAAATTGAGGAGCTTTGGAACTACCTTGACGTTTGAGGAGGACTCCTTTACGAGTTTAGGCGCCTCCCTATACCATCTGAGGACGACTTCCCTGTCAACAGCCAATCTCTCCCTCTTTAGGAATGGGCAGAAGTCTATCTCCATTATGACTGGAAGGTCGCCGTAGTATATGCTGGCGGACTCAACCAGCATTCTGGTTGTGTACTCCCACTCCTCAACCCTCCACTCCTCATCCAAGCTCTTAGGCAGATGGCATAGAAATGAGGGTATCACTGGAAAGCTCATTTCCCTCCCAAACCTAAATGCCTCTCTCGCAAATTTCAGATACTCCCTTAAGTCTCTCAGGTCAAGCCCGCCGTTCCAGTGGAAGATCGGGTTTCCCTCATCATCGTAGACCCACCTAGCAAATGTGGATCTCTTCCTAAGCATCTTCATCGAGGCATTTCCATGCCGATCCTCCCCAACAACCGATTTGAGAACGACGCCGCCATAACCAGCATCCGCAGCCTCCTTTATTCTGGAAAGGCTTTGGGTAAGCGGCCCCGGCGCTATGAGGATTGGGCACTTGAGATCTAAGTTCAGATATGAGAATGAGAGGTCAATATTAAACCTGTTAAGTGTTAATTTGAGGTTTAAGCTTCTTCTGAAATCATCCCGGATGGCCTTTAAAGTTTCATTTATGTTAGGCAAGGGTTTTCCTCCGCATTATACTGGCTTTAAGCTCAGGCCCTTTTTAATCTTTGATCTTTAGCGTATGCTGAAAAGATAAATAAGTTATGAGATGAATTTTAACTGTTAAAGCCTAGATTTCTCGGTGCTTGAGTGGTGAGTTGATATGTTGAAGGTCGGTCTGATTGGATGTGGAAGGATAATGCCGGCGCACCTGCATGGATATAGGGAGCTGCTAAGTAGAGATGTGGATGTTAGAATTAAGGCGTTATGTGCCCGTAGGATCGAGGATGCGAAGAGATTTAGAAGCCGAGAGGACGGCGTTCCCCCCAGAAAGCCCATTGGCCCCCCTGGGGATCCACTCGCGAAGCCTCACATTTACGTATATGACTTCCAAAAGGACGTTGACGTTGAGGTTTATGCTGACTACAAGGAGATGCTACGTAAAGCAGATATAGACGCTGTTGAGATATACACTTCAGTCTTCTCTCATCATGAGATCGCCCTTGCATGTATTAGGGCTGGCAAGCATGTTTTAGTTGAGAAGCCTCTGGCATTAACCGTTAAGGCAGCACGTAGGATGGTTGAGGAGGCTGAAGATTCAGGTGTTGTGCTTGGGGTAGCGGAGAACACAAGATACTTCCCAGAGATCAGAATGACAAAGTGGATCATCGATCAAGGATGCATCGGCGATGTTCAGATGGTCCTGGGGGGCATGGCCGGTGGATACTGGTCTCCAGACAAGATAGTCGCTGAGACGTCTTGGCGGCATAAAAAGCTCCTAGCTGGAGGTGGAGCAACTATAGATATGGGCGTCCACCTATTCCATATCCTCCGGTATCTGTGCGGCGAGATCGAGGAGGTTTCAAGCATAGTCAGTATCCTCGAGAAGAAGAGGATCCGCGTGGATGAGGAGGGCAGGATAGTCGAGTCAGTTGAGCCGGATGTAGATGATACCTTCCTCGGGATCTTCAGGTTTAGAACGGGAGTTTTGGGTCAATGGTTTTTCTCATGGGCTGGACATGGAGGAGAAACGGTTATTCCAAGGACGATCTATGGGAGTAAGGGATGCATAAGGGCTGATAGGCTGATACTCGATAATGGAGAGGAGGTCGATATTGCAAGGCTCTTTGAGGAGAAGGCAAGCAGCAGCGTAAAGGAGAGGTTCTTCCCATACGGCATCAGGGATCCAATGGCTCTCGAAACCCTAGAGTTTATAAGGGCCATCAGGGAGGGCAGGGATATGGAGACGAGTGGAAGGGAGGGCCTCAGGGATCTAGCGGCCTCCTATGCATTAATAGAGTCTTCTAGGCTGAGGAGGGCCGTGAAAGTTGACGATGTAGAATCTGGGAGAATCTCGGATTACGAGGATGAGATCAACAGATACTATGGGATTTAATACCGGAAATACGCTAGGCTCAGATTGATAGTTCGGCTCCAACCGGGAGGCTCAAGGTTTCTTGAAGGTGGTAATCTTTGACCTGGACGGCACACTCATAAACTCGGCGATACCATTCAAGAAGATGAAGAGGCTCATAATCAAATATCTTGAGGATGCAGGCGTAACGCGTGGCCTTCTGAATGACGAGATGCTGAACTCCGAGATTACATCCATAGCCGCTGAGGACCTGAAGGTCAGAGGCTTCCCAGAAAGATACATTAAAAGAGTGCTTAGTGGAGCCTCGAGCTTGATGAATAGGGTTGAGATCGAATCGTTGGATGGCGCGTCCCTAATCGATGGTGTTCCAGAGACTCTTCGCTCACTAAAGGAGCGTGGATTCAGAATTGGGCTTCTAACGAGGAGCTGCAGGGAGTATGCCGAGAAGATCCTTAGGAGATTCAATATTCGAGGATACTTCGACGCGATACTCGCGAGGGATGACGTTGAGTATCCCAAGCCGAATCCTACTCATGCACTTGAACTTCTGAAGCTACTAAACGTATCGGCGAGAGATGCTATTTTCATCGGCGATCACCTATCAGACATGGAGTGTGCTGTTAAGTCTGGAATGAAATTCATACTATTCAGAAGAGATGATTACGCTAGAGGCGTGGATGCCCTAAAGATTAGGGATATAAGGGATGTTTTGAAGCTTTTGGATAAATGAATTTTTATATGCTCCTTCACGGTTTCATCTGGTGGTTCTGGAGGATCAGGTTTTGGCTGGAATCGCTGAGCTTGAGGAGTTGAGGAGGGAGATAGCCTCTGTTACGTTTGAGATTCTCAGATTGTGCAGTAGGAGGAATGAACTTGCAGAGAAGATTGCAGAGATAAAGATGAAGATGAATCTTCCAATAGAGGATTTAAGTGTTGAAGAAGATCTGAAGCGTAGAGTCCTTGATCTCTGCAGAAGTGAAGATATGGATGAGGGTTTCTGCCTTAAACTCTTAGATCTCTTAATAAGAGAGTCGAAGCGTCTTCAAAGAGAGAAATTATTTAAGATGAAGGCTTGAAGGGATTGGAGGTTTAGATTTGAGAGTCGCCGTTATCGGCGGAGCCGGGAGGATGGGGAGACTATTCGCGAGATACTTCGCTCAGCGAGGAAACGAGGTCATTATATCCGACATCAACTGGAAGGAAGCCGTGAAATTCGCGGGCTCCCTAAATGCGGAGGCAACCCAAAGCAATGCTGAAGCAGCGGGATCATCCGAATTGATAGTTATATGCACTCCCATAATGGATGTCCCAAGAGTTGTATACGAGATAATTCATGATATACGTGAATCGGCGATCGTTTTGGAGATATCCTCAATTAAGTCTCCGGTTATCTCAGCCATGAGGATGGTCGCCGAGGCTGGGGGCAAGCCGCTCTCGATCCATCCCCTCTTCGGACCGGGAGCCGGAGATCCATCTGGTGAGAGGATGGCTCTCATTCCCATAAACGACGAGAAATATGAGGTTGAATTGGCGAGGAGCATATTTCCAAACACCAGTATTATCCCCGTGGATCTTGAGAGGCATGATCGCATCATGGCCCTCACCATCTCATTAACCCACCTCATAAATGTAGTGTTTGCCTCAACGATCGCTGAGGAGAACATTGCGGAGCTCAAGAGGATCGGCGGGAAGACATTTAGAATGCAGCTCCTGCTATGCGAGAGTGTGATGACGGAGAGCCCGGACTTATCAGCGGCCATTCAGATGAGCAATCCATTTGCGATGAAACATCTCAAGAGGTTTGCCCAGAAATATGATAGGCTACTCAAGTATATCCGTGGGAAGAGGAAAGAGGAATTCATCAAGTTTCATCATGAAGTCTATTCTGCATTATCCCGTCATGAGGATCTCTCAGATTCTTACAGGGCCATGTATAGGGCTCTTAGGGCCATAGGAAATGACGGAGAACATTAATCCTTAAGTTTTATCAGCGTATTCGTGTTTAGAACTCCGGGTAGATTCCTTATGGCATCTATCTTCCCGTTGAGTTCATCGATCGTGTATGCCTGAATGAAGGCTGCAATATCATAGTCTCCCGAAACCTCGAAAGTCTTAGCGGCTACCCTCTTAATATTCCTCGCCACCTCATTAGTCATTGTAGGCTCGGTCTCTATTAGGACTATCCCCTCAAACTCAACGGATGTCTCTATAGTGAACTTCTTTATTACGCCCTCGCTTAGAAGTTTCTTTATTCTCCTCCTAACGGCGCCCTCAGTCAATCCGACCTTCTCGGCTATATCGACGTATTTAGCCCTAGCATCATCCTTTAGGATCTTTAAAATCTCTAAGTCAATATCATCCATGCTATTTTTTAATACGATCTTATCGGATATAACTTTTGCGAAAATCGTAAAGATAGAACGAAAAACATAAATAAGTTACGCATCAACGAAAGAAGAGAGGTGTATCTGATTGCATAAGTTTAGCGGATGCTACACTGCAATAATCACTCCCATGAAGAAAAATTTCGAAGTTGATTACGAAGGACTTGAAAGGCTCGTGGAGTTCCAGTCTGAGCAGGGCGTAAGCGGAATCCTAGCGGTCGGAACGACCGGGGAAAGCCCGACACTTAGCTGGGATGAGCACATAGAAGTAATCAGGAAGGTTCATGAATTATCCGGGGAGGGGCTCTTGACGATAGGCGGGACTGGAAGCAATAATACGCAGGAGTCTCTTGAGGCGACGCGTGAGGTCTCAGACTTCGGAGTTAAGTGCGTCCTACTTGTAGATCCATACTATAATGGGCCGAGCTCGCTTGAGATCAGAAAGGAGTATATTGAGCCTATAGCCCGCGAGTTTCCTCACATTCAGGTAATACCGTATGTTATACCTGGAAGGAGTGGAACTCAACTTTTACCTCAGGACCTCGCTATCCTCCACTCTGAACTCGATAATGTTAGGGCCGTGAAGGAGGCGACTGGAAATATTGAGAACATGAGGTTGACGAGGAAGCTATGCGGTGAAGACTTCGATATACTTTCAGGAGACGATAACATGACCTATAGGATGATGAGGGATCCCATGATACGGGCGAGTGGAGTAGTCTCAGTGGCCTCAAATGTCGCTCCAGGCGCAGTTCAGAGATTCGTTGAGGCCGCTCTTGAGGGGAAATTTGAGGAGGCAGATAGGCTCCATAAGGCCCTCGAACCGCTATTTTCAATAGTCACGGTTAAGACTGAGGAGGAGACTCCCTACGGCCCTGCCCTATGCAAGGCCAGAAATCCACTGCCATACAAGACGTTGATGAATATTCTGGGTATGCCATCCGGGCCGTGCAGGCGTCCACTCGGAAGGATGACCAAGAAGGGATTACAGGTAGTCTTAAATGCAGCTAGGAAAGTCTACGAGGAGAACCCTGAGATCCTAGAGCCAGTAGAGAAGTTCTTTGGTGTAGACCTCAGTGTGAGACTGTATGACGAGAAGTATTGGCGGGGCTTAACCTATGATTAAGATATGCGTTGCAGGCGCAGCTGGAAGGATGGGTAGCACACTGCTCAGAGAGGCTCTCGCTAGCGGATTTGAAGTGGTCAGTGGAGTTGAGGCTCCTGGAAATCCTAATGTCGGAAAGACGCTTAGGGAGGCTGGGATATGCGAGAGTGACGCGAGGATCTTCAGCGCTGAGGATCTAAGGGAGGCCGTGAGGGATGCTGACGTCTACATATCATTCACTACGCCTGAAGCTGAAGTCTCAAATATTCCCATAGTCGCTGATCTCGGAAAGAGGATTGTTATGGGGACTACTGGATTGTCTAATGAGCAGATGCGGATAGTTAGGGAGGCAATTGAGGGTAGGGTTCCAGCCGTGATATCACCTAACTACGCGATAGGAGTGAATATACTCTTCAGGATGATGAAGACATTGGGGATACTGCCCCCAAACTATGACTTCAGCATAGTTGAGGTTCATCATACCGGAAAGAGGGATGCCCCAAGCGGGACGGCGAAGAGGCTAGGTGAGATAATCTCTGAAGCCAGGGGATACAGAAGATTCATACATGGGAGGGAGGGCATTAGCGTGAGGAAGAGTGATGAGCTCGAGATACTATCGGCCCGGGCAGGCGGAGTTCCAGGAGTCCACGACATAATAATCGCGGGTCCGCATGAGATGATCCGAATTGAGCATGTAGCCTTCTCTAGAAGGGTCTTCGCTCAGGGAGCCCTATATGCGGCTGAGTGGGTGTGCAGACAGAAAAAGCCTGGAGTTTACGGCATGGATGACGTTTTAGGCTGATCCTGAGGGAGGAAATAGATTGGCGAGGGCGGTCATAAAGTTCGGCGGGGCTGACCTCGCCTCAGGCTCTAAGATCAGAGAGGCTGCAAGGAAGATCCTGAGGTCCAAGTATGATGAGATAGTCGTTGTAGTCTCAGCAATGAAGGGTATGACTGATCATCTGATAAGGACTGTCTCTGAGATAGGCGGGGTTTCAGATCAAGACTACGCCGAGATAGTCTCCATGGGCGAGAGGATAAGCGCACGCATATTATGCTCAGCCCTGAGATCCCTGGGCGCAGATGCGATCTACTTGGAGCCTAGCGATAAGGAATGGCCGATCATCACGAATTCAGACTTCAAGAATGCAGTTCCAAATATGGAGGAGACCTGCAGGCGAGTTAAAAGATACATTGAGCCTCTGCTTGGTGAGAAGATAGTTGTCGTATGCGGATTCCTCGGAAGGGATGAGGAGGGAAGAATAACCACGCTTGGGAGGGGAGGAAGCGACACGACGGCAATGATCCTTGCGAACTGCCTGAGAGCCGACGAAGTCGTTTTGGTCAAGGAGACTGAAGGCGTCATGTCAGCGGATCCTAAGATCATAGGGGACGCTAGGCCTCTGAGTAGGCTTGACATACATGAGATGTTTGCCCTCTCCTATGGAGGCGCCAAGATCATAAAGGCTGAGGCTTTAAAGTATAAGTTGCCCTATCAGAGGCTGAGGGTTGTGAGCTTCTTAAGCGATGATCTATCTGGTGGAACGGAGATCACGGGCGTGTTTAACTCTAGCTCGGTTGAGGTCTCGGCGAAGAGAGGTCTCTCAGCGGTAAGCGTTATATGCGATATAGAGCCTGCGGTAATAAGCAAGGTCATCAAAACTTTCAGTGATAGGCCATTATTTGGCATAAGCACGGGCAGGGTCTCCCTGACGGTCTTCACATCATCCAGTGGTCTTGCTAGCCTATTGAGGAGCCTGCATCGCCTGAAGGATTGTAAGGCCTTAAGTTGTAGGGGAAACGTCGGCCTGATAACGCTTACACATCCGGATTTCATAGATTCTCCCGGATGGATCTCTAAGATCTCAGCGGCGTTGGCATCGAAAAGGATAAATATAATTGAGGTTACCACAAGCAAATCAACAATTAACATATTCATTGATGATGATAAGGTTGAAGAGGCAATTAAGGCTGTGAGGGATGTAATTGGCGCGTAAAGTCGCAATATTAGGTGCCACTGGAACGGTTGGCCAAAGATTCATACAGATACTGGATGGGCATCCATGGTTTGAAATCTCAGTCTTAGCGGCATCAGAGAGGTCTGCCGGAAAGGCCTATGAGGATGCTTGTAAATGGAGACTGGAGACTCCAATGCCGGACTCCGTGAGGGACGTGACAGTTGTGAATACTACCCTAAAAGATGTTGCGCAGGCAGATGATGTCGACTTCGTATTCTCGGCGCTTCCTGGAAGCGTGGCAGGTCCAATCGAAGAGGAGTTTGCATCTGAATATCCAGTTATCAGTAAGGCAAGCGCCCACAGAATGGATAGTGATGTTCCGCTGATAATACCGGAGGTTAATCCGGAGCATGTAGGGCTTATAGAGGTTCAGAGAAAGAAACGAGGCTGGAGGGGCTTCATCTCTACAGATCCAAACTGCAGCACCATTCAGCTTGCAATAACTCTTAAGGCTTTAATGAAGTTTGGAGTGAAGAAGGTTATAGTCTCAACCATGCAGGCTCTAAGCGGGGCTGGATATCCAGGAGTTCCATCGCTTGACATAATCGATAATGTGATTCCATACATACCTAAGGAAGAGGAGAAGATGGAGAGCGAGACGAGAAAGATACTTGGAACATTCAATGGCGCTGAGGTTCATCCGGCTGACATAGTTATAAGCGCCAGCTGCCATAGGGTCGACGTGAAGGATGGACATTTAGAGGCCGTATACGTCGAGCTTGAGGATAAACCGGCAATAGATGAGGTTAAGGCGGTATTCAGAGATTTCATTGGAGAGCCGCAGAGGCTGAAGCTGCCGACGGCCCCTAAAAGGCCGATCATAGTTAGGGATGAGATAGATAGGCCTCAGCCCCGTCTCGACAGGGACGCTGGGAGGGGCATGAGCGTCGTCGTCGGCCGGATTAGAGAGGATCCAATAATGACCATAAAGTATCTATGTTTGGGCCATAATACTGTTAGAGGAGCGGCTGGAGCTGGAGTCCTAAGCGCCGAGTTATTATTTAAGAAGGGAATCCTCTAGAAGGCATCGATTCATGTCAGATAAAGTCCTTCTAAACCCATACTTAGAGAGTAGGGATGGCATACTCTACATTGATGGAGTCTCATCCCTTGAGTTAGCCGAAAAATTCGACACGCCACTTTACGTGCTCGTGGAGAATAGGATCAGAGAGAATTATAGGCGATTATACCAGACGCTCAAGAGATACTATGGGAAGGTTAGGATATATTATTCCGCCAAGGCGAACACAAATCTCTCAGTCCTAAAAATACTTGAAAGCGAAGGCTCATGCATTGACGCTGTCAGTCCGGGAGAGGTTTTCCTAGCGTTAAAGGCGGGCTTTACTCCGGACAGGATACTATTCACCGGGACGAGCGTCAGGGATGATGAGCTGAAGTTTCTAGTCGAATCTGAGGTTACGATTAATGTTGATTCCCTCTCGCAATTGAGGAGGCTGCTCAAGATTCATGTTCCAGAGATATTATCGGTTAGGGTGAACCCTGAGATCGGAGCTGGACATCATGAACACTGCATAACTGCCGGCAGGAACTCGAAGTTCGGTATATGGGAGGACGATGTAGTTGAGGCGTATAGGCTGGCAAGGGAAGCCGGCGTCTCCAGATTCGGCATTCACATGCATATAGGCTCTGGCATCCTATCGGTTGAGCCATTCATCTTGGCGGCTGAGAAACTATTGAGTATAGCCCATAGGATTCGAAGGGAACTCGATGTGAAGTTTGAGTTCATAGATCTCGGCGGTGGGTTGGGTGTTCCATACAGGCCGGAGGAGAGGCCTTTGGATCTGGATTTGTATGCGGAGAGGCTTCTGGGATTGTTTCTTAAGCGGGTAAGCGAGTATGATCTCGGCGAGCCATGGCTCTTCATTGAGCCAGGCCGCTACATAGTCTGCGACGCTGGGGTTCTGCTGACTAGCGTTAATACGATTAAGGTTACGCCTTACAGGAAGTTTGTAGGCGTTGACGCTGGATTTAATACGTTGATTAGGCCGGCGATGTATGGATCCTATCATCCAATAGTCGTCGCTAATAAGATGGATTGGAGGCCTGAGGAGACTTATGATGTGGCTGGGCCTATATGCGAGTCTGGGGATCTATTGGCGAGGGATAGGGGGCTTCCAAGGATAAGTGAGGGCGATCTGCTGGCCATCCTAAATGCGGGGGCCTACGGCTTCTCCATGAGTTCACAATACAATTCAAGGCCGAGATGCGGGGAGGTTCTAGTTAAGGATGGAAGATACGCATTGATAAGGCGTAAAGAAAATCTTAATTCTCTCCTTTCAGGCCAGCAAGTTCCATCCTGGCTTAGGTGATTCCGAAGTATTTAACCTCTAAGTCTGGATCTTTAAGCATCTCCTTTGCGTCTTTGTGTTCGCGTATCTGGCCGTTGGCGAGTATGTATGCATCATCGCCTAGCTCAAGTGATAATCTAGCCTTCTCAGCGGTCATTACGATCTGAACTCCAGTATCCTCATGTATCCTCCTTATCTTATCGTATACCTCCATTGCGAGCTTAGGCATTAATCCCTCCGTAGGCTCATCTAGCAGCATTAGCTTCGGCTTCTTCATTAGCCCCATTGCTAGGGCCAGCATCCTCCTCTCGCCCCCGCTCAGCATGCTTGCCTTCCTATTTATATAGTCTTTTCTCGCCAAGACTGGGAATAGTTCTAGAACCTCCTTCATCTGGGCTTCCCTTTCATCTCTTCTCAGCAGATATCCTCCAAGCGTGAGGTTCTCCTTTACTGTTAGGTTCTCGAAGAAGTTTTCTCTCTGAGGAACATAGGAGATGCCGAGCTTGACTATGCTGTTCGTCTGCATATTCGTTATGTCATCGCCATCGAATAGTATCTTTCCGGAGTATATGCTCGTAAGCCCCATTATCGTCCGGAATAATGTTGTCTTTCCAGCTCCATTAGGCCCAATAATTACTGTGATGTTTTCCTTCTTCATGCTCATTGAGATGTCAAAGAGCACTTGGTGCCTTCCATATCCGGAATTCACATTCTTCAATTCAAGCATTCAGTATCACCCGAGCCTATATTTTTCGCCTAGGTAGCTCTCCACGACCTCGGGCATCTTTATGAGCCTATAAGGGTCTCCCTCGGCGATTATCCTTCCACCGGCCATCGCGTAGGCGTAATCTACATATTTTAGGGCTATGTCTAATCGATGCTCAACCATCAGTATCGTTAGGTCACGGGCCTCCTTTATCTTTTGGAGATGATCAAGCACGTTATGGGCGTATGATGGGTGAACTCCCGCTATCGGTTCATCTATCAGGATCATCTTGGCGTTGCTCATGAGGGCCTTCCCAACATCTAGGAGCTTCATGTCTCCCCCGCTTAGCTCCCCGCCCAGCTTATCCCATTGATCCTCCAAGCCTATCATCTTAAGCACTTGGAAGGCCCTCTCGACAAGTTCCTCCTCAGCCTTCTTCCAGAGAAACTTGAATGGAGCCTTTATGAAGCTCTCTCCGGGGCTCCTCTCGGCTAATAATATGTTCTCTAATACTGTTAGGCGTGGGAAGATCCTTGGAATCTGGAAGCTCCTCGCCAATCCCATCTTGAATGTCTCGGCTGCCGATAGATTCGTGATCTCCTTCCCGTCAAACCATACTCTTCCAGAGTCCTTCTTTAAGTAGCCAGTAATAACATTTACGAGCGTCGTCTTTCCAGCTCCGTTGGGTCCGAATAGAATCGCGAATGCCCCCTTCCTAACGTCTATGCTTACGTCATTGACGGCGACTAGCTCTCCAAACCTCTTCACGAGACCCTTCGTAACTAGGATGGAATCGCTCATATCCTCCGCCTCAGATAAGCTTGAAAAATAAAATGGATGATTATGGCTTGTAGCCTTCCTTCCACTCTACCGAATCTGTTGAGCAGTAGTAGACGCCGACCTCATCCCACTTCATCTTCTCGCCGACCTTTACTGGACGCCAGAGGCTGTAATCCGCCCTCGCCAAGTCGCCGTTCTCATTCAGTAGGATGTTTCCAGTCGCTCCGTAATAGTTGGCCGCAACTATCGGTAGCACCTTCTTAACCTTCATCGAGTCATACTCGTTTACCGCCGCTAGGCATAATGCTACTACCCATACTGAATCGTATGCTCCATAGGCGTAGATTGTGGGTTCCCTGCCGAGTTTTTCGAGGACCCTCCTCTTCACATGCTCGTACGCTCTCGTCTTCGGTATCTTATACATTGTGCTTGTGAACTTCACGCTTGCTGCGAAGCCCGTCTCCGTTGGGTGACCTTCCGGATCGATTAGCTCTGGGATCATTACTGTCCCGTCGGTTCCGAACCATCTGACCTTTGAGAGATCAGGATACTTCGATGCAGCCACGAAGATTGGCAGTATCTGTCTGTAAGCCGCTATGAATACTCCTATCTTATCCAGTGAGATTCCATTCTGCTTTGCGTCTTGGATGGCTGAGTTTATGCTCTCCACGACCGGCGAGAATTCTATCGTGTCAGGTGACCATGGAATGTACTTCAGCACTTTCCCTCCGAGGGATATGAACTTCTCGGTTACTGAGGTGTTTAATCCAACTCCCCACTCGTTTGATATGAAGACTGAGATCATGTATCTTATGCCTGATGAGTATATCGTGGAGGCTATGGCAGGCCCTTGTAGGTCATCGACTGCGCAGAATCTGAATAGGTTGTCATTTGGAATGCTTAGTGTAACAGCTGTGGCTGAGGGGCTTATGAGGAGAACATCATTTGCTTGTGCTGAGGATCTAAGCGATGCGCATTGAGGGCTCATCATTGGGCCGAGCATGATCTTTATTCCACGTCCAAGCAGGGACTCGAATTTTTTAGTGGCGACATCTGGGCTGGATGCAGTATCCTCGTATATCAGTTTGATGCGCCAGTTGCTTCCAGCCTTCTCTAGAAATGCATTCACGTCTTCCTCTGCGACTTCATATGCGGCCTTTATGTCCTCGCCGTATGTGGTTAGTGCTCCGCTGAGGTCAACTAGGACTCCGATCTTTACTTCTCCGGTTAATCCCTTTGCTGGCCCTCCCGCCGGAGCGATCATGTTTAGGGCGTATCCGGCTCCGATTCCGGCAACGAAGATTATTATCAGCAGAACTGCTAATGCTCCTTTACTCATCTCTCAAATTCCCTCCAAAACGATCATTTTCATTTCCTTTAAATATTTAAAAGTTTGCTAAGCTATGCTCCAACCTTTCTTCTAATCTTCTCTATTTCTTCTCTGCTGAGTGGAATCTCGGGTCTTTCGGGCAGTAGTCCCCTCGGCCTATAAATCAGCAGTAGGATCAGTACTGCGCCTAGGAGTAGGCTTTCAAGCCATATTGGAGAGAATGGCAGTATGAATTCTAAGTCTGACTTATAGAATGTTATGAGTCTTCTGAGCACGATGAAGGTTATTGTTCCTAGGAATGTCCCCTTATTGTTTGCTAGTCCTCCGAGTATGACCATGGCGATCGGCCAGAATGTCCACTCGATCTTGTCGAAGTATAATCCGACTACGTAACACCATTTGAATGCGAAGAGTGCGCCTGCTATTCCCGTGATCGCATATGAGACTACCATGACTTTGACGTATATCTTTCGTATGTCTCTTCCGAGGGTTGCGGCTGCTACCTCATCGTCCCTTATTGCCTTCAGGACTCTTCCGAGGGGTGATCTGCCTACTGAGACGCAGTAGTATGCGACTATTAGTAGGACTATTCCTGCTGCTACTATGAGCCCGAAAAATCGGGTTATTCCAGGTGATAGTCCGAGTATGCGGTAGTGCATTAGCCATCTGAATGGATCTGGTATTGGGACTCCGAGCTCGCCTTTGAGTATCGGTCTGTAATGGTATATTATTGTGTTGAAGCCTACTTGGAAGGCGAGTAGGGTTACTCCCAGATAGAATATTCTCATTCCTCGGAGTATTGGTAGTGAGGCGAGTAATCCGAGGAGTCCACCTGCGCATGCTCCTAGTATGAGCGTGAGGACAAGCAGGCCTATCGAGAGTGGCGGGTTACTCTCCAAGGCTATATTCACCTTATCTACTATCACGTTTACGTTGCTTAGGTAATCTCCTCTTATTCCGAGTATGTAGGCCATTAGTCTCCCCGGTAGATATCCGCATAGGAATCCTCCCGCCCCAGCTGCCATTGCCCTCCCAAAGTCCGGTATTCCCGAGTAGCCATAGGCTAAGTTATAGCTCAAGGTTATGATGAGGAATATTAATATGTAGAATATTAGCGTCATAAAGAATTCTATTCCCGGGATCGAGATCATCTTACCCTCCACCTCCCCTATAGAGTTGAATCCTCAGTTTCTCTATGATTCTGTTCCATGGTAGCCCATACAGTCCCCTCGGGAAGGTGAATACGGTTATGATCATTATTAGCAGGGCTACGAAGAATCCGTATGAGAGTATCCATGAGCCTACTATATTCGCGAGGTGGGAGATGAATAGCGTCTGCGAGATTCCGATTATGTATCCTCCGAGTGCGGCGTCGTATATTGTTGTGAATCCTCCCAAGACGCATGAGGCGAAGACTGAGACTACAATGTAGAGTGATATGTTCGGGTTTGAGATCCAGTAGATCGGGATGAATCCTCCCGCTATGGCTGGCAGAGCTCCGGCTATGAACCATGTGATCATATATAGGTTTTCAGTGTTTATTCCTTGGCATTCTGCAAGTAAAGGATCTTCTCCAATGGCCTTCATTGCTATTCCTAGACTTGTCCGTGTGAAGATCAGGTGCAACGAGATCATAATCGTTATGAATGTTATGGTTGACATGATGAATGCACCGCTTAGCCCCGCTACCGTGAAGTCATATACTGATAACGTGAAGTCCCTCGCCATGAGCTTGAATTTTCTGGTTAGGTAATCCGCGTATATATTTAGTAACGCAATTAATAGGATGTCTAGGCCGAGCGTTGCGATCATTATCTCCTCGCGTGTTGCCCCCCTATTCCTTAATGGCTTTATGAGGAGTTGATATACGATTATTCCGACTATTCCTCCTCCTATGAAGCAGAAGATCAGCGACTGGTATAGGCCTAATCCGAGGAGCATTATGCATGTAAAGCTTATGTATATGCCTATTGTCCCGAATGTTGCAACTGCGAAGTTCGGAACGTTAGTTCTCGAGAGTGCAAGCGTAGCTGATATGGCCATGAGCGCTATGATATTTGCGAATATGATCGAGTTTGCCACTAATAGGGATATCAAGCCTTATGACTCTCCACTTTGCGAAAGAAAAATTCAGCGTATCCTTAATTTAAATTTTTTCCATGTAAAGAATTTTTAGTTGAAGGATGATCCGCCCAATTTATGGATAGAGATAAATTTTTGTTGGTTTATATTTGGTTGGGGTGTGTTGGGTTCCATGTCTGTTGTGGTTACTGTTCTCGTTGATAATATGACTTTTAAGGAGATGCCGATCTTCGCTGAGAATGGGTTGAGCCTCCTATTAGAGGTGGAGTCTGAGGGTTCTATCAGCCGGATCCTCTTGGATACTGGCTATACTGGGGATGCGTTACTCAGGAATTGCAGGGAATTGGATGTTGATCTAGGCAGTTTAGATGCTATTGTGATAACGCATAACCATTATGATCATAGCGGCGGCCTCCTTAAGGTTCTATCCGAGATAGATAAGCCCATTCCAGTAATCGCTCATCCAGAACTATTCTATCCGAAGTATGCGATACTTCCAAGTTTGGGACTGAAGAAACTAACGTATACTGGCCCTCCATTCTCTAGGAGGATGGTTGAGGAGCGTGGAGGCCTGCTCATACTCTCAAGAAACCCCGTCACGGTAGCTGAGAATGTTATGACGACTGGTGAGATAGCGAGGGTCTTCGATTTCGAGCAGGTGAAAGGCTTCTATACGGTTAAGGATGGAGAGTTCAGGGAGGATAAACTGCTAGATGATATGGGCTTAATAGTTAGGCTGAGCGATGAGAGCATAGCAGTATTCACGGGATGCGCACACAGCGGAGTAATAAACACTGTGAATCACGCACTAAAACTGACGGGGGCAAAGAGGGTATCAGCGATAATTGGCGGATTCCACCTAATAGACGCAACAGAAGAAAGAATAGAAAAGACCCTAAATGAACTAAAAAGGCTCAACCCGGACATTATAGCTCCAATGCACTGCACAGGACTAAAAGCAACAATGAAGATCGCAGAAAACCTACCGGAAAAATTCAGGGAAATACACTGCGGAGACAAGATAAAAATTTAAAGGCGGATCTTTCAATCCTAGACTCCCAGAAGGAGATAACATAGACGGACATATGCCGAATCATCTTATCCAAAAATAATCCAGCGTTTAGGATATTA
>CAZDRE010000015.1:0-39846 GCA_964508155.1 uncultured Candidatus Bathyarchaeia archaeon | reverse complement strand
CCTCTTAAGTATCCAATTCACTTCAATGCCTCCAAGCCATACAACATTATTCATTATGGCATATAAGTTTTTAAGTTCTTGGCTCAGATATTTTTGGTAGAAAGAGGTTTAATTGGTTTCCAAGTTCTATTGTATAAAAGATGCTAAATGGCCTTTTGGAAACTTAAGATGCATCCTTCGGTTTTGGGTTTCTCCTTCAAATTTAGCGTTACCCTCCATGACAAACTCTAATCGCGATGAGGACTGCGGGAAGAGCAAAAGAGGAAGGGTAGCTACGCATCTCCTGAGATGTTGCTAGAACGCGATTCCTTAAAAGAAACTTTCATGAAAACTCCCTTTAACGGGAAAGATTGCCGTTTTCTTCATACATTACACGTGAGCCAATGAATCTTCTATTGCATAGACTTCCGTTCCATACTACATTATTTCCAGACTTAACGAGTATCACGTATGTAACATTTTCTTGGGTTGAATTGTATTTTATGCTGATAAATATGTCTGATGCACGATAATTATATACTTCAAAATGATTTAATGTGGATGAGTTTCTGCCTCCCCTCCAATCGAGCGTAAGCGGATCCGGGATCTCCAAATGGCGGATGCATCTCAAATATAGAAGAGTATAGTCTCTGATGAAGTCTGGCTTTAATGGGGATTTAAGCCAGCGCTGATATATATTGTCAGGGTAGGTCTTCCTCCAGGCGTAGCCGCACTTTAAGCATCTCCATAGGAAATTCTCGCTTCTCGTGTCTATCGGAGTCCAGACGTATGGGCTTCCATCCTTAGGGCATCTAATTAGATCTTCGTTGCTTAATGGGACTCTATAGGATATTAGCAGATACGCTGAGGCCAAGACTGCTGCGATCGGAAGGATCGTTATGGCTACTTGTTTGCGTTTCATAACCTTCATCAATCATGCCTAAGTTTATACTTCCTTATTATCCTATGCCTTAGAACAGCTGCGTTCACTTAATAGAACATGGATCTCCCGGCTCTTTTTAGATGGAGTATTTGAGATTGAATTTCTTAACGTATTTCTCGGCGATCTCGAAGAATGCATCCCTAACTTTCTTGACGCATTCCTGTTCAAGGCCGTATATCGACAATTTTATATGCCTGCTCATGCCCCTCTGAAGCCCGACGATCCCCCTCTTGATCATCTCCTCAGCCAAGAAGAATCCCCTCCTTTTATGATGATTGGATATCTCCCAGAAGATTGGAGTCTCGAAGTGCATTAGATGATGATTATGCGGTTTCTCTCCGATGAGGCTGACTCCATCTAACCTCTCCATCTCACGTATGAACCATCGGGTCTTCTCTAGCTCCTCATTCCACCTCTTCACTCTATCGACGACATGCTGAAATGAGTACATAGCGGATATTAGTGGAGCTCCGCCTATACTACAGCCAAATAAGGCTGGAACTTTATTCTTTAATATCCTGCTCTTTAATGCCGTCTTAACGCCAGCGAACTTAAGCAGTCTCTTAGACCATTCATTCAGCGTTACTAGGAAGCCTAGAGGGGCGAGAGATGCCATCGATTTATGAGCTGATGCCGTTAGGAAATGAGCATGCAGATCCTTCATGCTCAGTGGCATTATACCGGCGGTATAGGCGGCGTTCACCATGTATGGTATTCCATATTCTTCGGCTAGTTTACCGATCTCTTCGACTGGATTCAAATTGCCATGATAGGGATCAACGTGGGTAACAGCTATGAGACATGGCAACTTTCCAGTTCTATTCTTGATCTCTTCGATCTTACGCTGAAAGCTCTCAGCTGAAATTTTATATTTGGGAGATCCAGTATTCGGTGCTTCTTCTATTCTGAGTCCAGATAGCTCAGCCGCTATGACAGTCGTATAATGACATAGCGAATCGGCCAGAACGATTCCAGCATGCTTCCTACCCTCATTACTCTGCGAATAATCGCTTATCGTCTTCATAACTGCGAATTGGGCTGCCCTGCAGCCAAAGGTGTGATAGGCAATTTCTCCACCGAGAAACTCGGCTACATCGGCTAGGAACTCTCTTATGGGCGGCTTGGTTATCAAGCTAGACTGGCCCTTAACGCAGTCGAAGCATACAGAGTATCCGACGCTTAACCAGCCATTCTCAACCATCCTCTCCTGAACATCACTTGGAAGTAAGCCGCCAGTCATCAATGGATTAACAATTATAGCCTCTCTATACCTATTTCTTACAGAGCCATAACCTCGTATCATAACTTATCACATCTTTAGAATACTCGTCCCGATTAAATCTTTCCGGCTTGAAGTATACGTCTTTATGATAACTAGACATGGATGTAAACGCCCTGATAATATAGTATCAGCAAAAAGGCCTTAAATTGACTTTAAAGCAAATAGAATGAACTGGAAAGATTAAATTTACTGAAGCGGTTTTTCCTTGCAAAATAATTTACAGAATAAAGCGTAAATTATTTAAGTAAATAAGGGTATCTCTTATTTAGGATGAACTATTTGGGATGAAATAAAATGAGAAGAGCTGCTATGGTTCTTTTAGCTCTTCTATTGCTGGCTACGCCAACCTTCGCTGTAGTGTCGCCTGCATTAGCTCAGGAAAAGACTGTGATGAGAATCCTTCAGCCATGTGAGCCTCCCCCGACCATGCGAAGCTTTAACGCCTTCTTCTCAAGCCTTCCAAACCGCCTGATACTAGAGCCCCTATTCTTCTATAGCAGAGGAGAGAACAAGTTCTACCCATGGCTGGCTGAAAGCATGACGAAGGAGCCAGCTGGAGAATACATAAAGGTAATAGTGAAACTTAGGAAGGGAGTGAAGTGGAGCGACGGCAAAGAACTCACGGCTAAGGATGTCCTAACAACATACTGGATCTGGGGATGGATCAGAAAGTGGTGGCCAATATGGAAGCTTACGCCTAAAATAGAAGCCACAGACGATTATACAGTGATATTCTACCTGAAGAAGACGGCTCCTCCCTGGGCCTTGGGCTTCTGGATTCTAAGCAGACCAATAGTCTCATATACGCAGTATGGAAAGTTCGCTCCAGGACTGAAAGTTCCAGGCTCAATACCGCTGAAGGGTGTTGACGTAGATAAGCTCCTGAAGGAACTGAAGGAATACAAACCCGACAAGTACATTGGAACCGGGCCTTATGTCTACAAGTCCTACACGGACACCGAGTGGGTATATAAGAAGAGAGAACACTACTGGGTGAAGGATCTAGGAGTAACTTGGACGCTAAAAGTAGGCAAGTACGAGTACAAGTTTGGCGGAGGAGCCCAATTCGATGAGATACACTGGTACAGAAGGATAAGCGACCCAGCGAGCTGGCCGCTGATAATGGCGGGCAAATTCGACTTTACATGGACCGGCCTATCTCAGACATGCTATGAGACGATAGCGAAAAAGCCCGGCTACTGGGCTCCGACTGGTCCATGGTTGCATGGGCATGCGCTGTACTTTAACTGTGAGAAGTTCCCGCTGAAGGTTAGGAAGGCCATTGCATACGCAATAGACCGGACAGAGTACTGCAAGATCGCAGTTGAATGGGGACCGGAGAGCGTCATTAAGGCTGAGTGGCCAGTTTGCATCTCACCATCAGACGTCTATAACTGGCTATCCAAGGACTGGCTGGCAAAGTGGATAGACAAGTACGAGTATAACCCAGATAAGGCTGAGGAGCTACTGAAGGAGGCCGGATACACAAAGAAGGATGGCTTATGGTATACTCCTGACGGCGATAGGTTCTCGGTGACCATTCATGTGCCAGCCGGGTGGGCTGGATGGGTTCCGGGCGCAGAGAACGTAGCTACGCAGCTCAAGAGGTTCGGCATAGACGCCAAGGTCATAGAGTTAGACTGGGGAATGTGGGGTAAGACGATAAGGGAGAAGGGCGCATTCGACCTAGCAATAGACTTCTGGACATACGGAGTATACTATCCATGGGACAGCTACCACAGATTCTACTACAGCTATACTGTAGGCGTTGGTGGATTACACTTCGATCCAATAGTTGAGGTTCCAGAGGGAGTGTCAAAGTATTCAGGAAAGGTGAATGCGACTGAACTGGCTGAGAAACTTGGACAAACCCTGCCTAAGGAGGAGGCAGTCGAATTAACGAAGGCTCTCGCATACATAACCAACTACTACCTGCCGGTTCTCCAGCTACACGAGAAGAAATGGGCAAACACATTCAACATAGAGAGGGTTGACTGTGCAATTGGATGGAGCGTCCTAATGGCGGCGAAGAAATTCCAGATAGAGATGGGCAACAACAACGGATTCGTATATGGATTTATGATAGGCTCAGGCCTGCTTAGACCCTCAAAGGCAGCCGCCCCAACGCCCGCAGTCTCCTACTTGACCGCGTATGCTAAGACTGACATTCCTGCATTTACTGGAGTTGACGGGAAGACCTACGGTCCATACAAGGCCGGAGAGGCAATGGTCATACCAAAGGAGGACGCCGAGAAGCTCGTTAAGGAAGGAAAAGCGTCGTTCACTCCTCCCTCGATAATACCGGCCGAGACGATTAGCACCCTAGTAGAGACCGTCAAGGACTTAAAGACTATAATATCTGGAATGTCCGAGGACTTGAAGGCTACAACATCCGAGATGAAGGCTACAATATCCGGGATGTCCTCTCTAGCATACGCCAGCATTGGAGTAAGCATCATAACGCTGATACTCGTCCTCGTAACCTTGGCAGCAGTCCTAAGGAAGAAAAGCTAAAATCACCTCTCCCTTTTTTGTGTTCAGTTAATCGAAATTGATTGTTACTTTTATGTTAATTTTCGAGGTTCCTTGATCTTCTATGTGAAGCCTGAGTTCTCTAAAGCTCAAATTTTCCCTCTACTTCCTACTGATCCTCCATTTTGTTCCTTTAGGTGTATCCTCGAGGATTATGCCTATGCTTCTTAGTCTGTCCCTTATTCTATCGGCGATCTCCCAGTCCATCCTCCCTCTCAACTCATTCCTCACATCAATGAGTACGTTAATCACATCCTTAAGAAGTCTATTATCGTAGGAGGCCTCCATTTCAGCCTCCCATCTAACTCCAAGAACTTCAAGGAGATCCGTGAATATCTTTAGGATTCTCCGCTTGATCCTTCCTTCAATCTTCCCATTAACGTCCACAAATCTGTTTATCGCCTTTGCCATTCTCATCAAAGCCGAGATCGCCAATGGAGTGTTGAAGTCATCATCCATAGCCTCCTCAAATCTCCTTTTTCCATCCTCAATCTCCATGAGAAGTCTCCTATCCTCTGCTGTCTCATCTTCCCTCATAGGAAGATCATTAAGCCTCCTCAATGCATTCCTCAGCCTCTCAAGCCTTCTCTCTGCATTCTTTAGGGCTTCCTCATTGAAGTCTAGTGGGCTTCTGTAATAGGCTGATATCAGGAAGAACCTCAGAACTTCCGGACTGCACATTTTAAGGGCATCCCTGACGGTTATGAAGTTTCCGAGGGATTTCGACATCTTCTCGCCTCTAACAGTAAGCCACTCGTTATGTAGCCAATACCTCACAAAGGTCTTTCCGGTAATAGCCTCAGCCTGCGCAATCTCATTCTCATGATGCGGAAAGATAAGATCCTTTCCTCCCATGTGAATATCTATGGTCTCACCCAAATACTTCTGAGCCATGGTTGAGCATTCAATGTGCCATCCCGGCCTCCCCTTTCCCCATGGACTGTGCCATCCCGGCTCTCCAGGCTTCCAGGCCTTCCACAAGGCGAAGTCGGCCGGGTTCTTCTTCTTTGGATTAACCTCTATTCTGGCGCCCATCTCTAGGGCTTCAGCCCTATTTCCAGATAGCTTCCCATACTCCTCGAATCTTGAAATGTCAAAGTATACGTCGCCGTCGACGACGTAGGCGTATCCCTTCTTGATCAGAGTCTCGATCGCCTCTATTATCTCCGGGATGTGCTGTGTTGCACGCGGCGTAACGTCGGGCCTTTCAACGTTCAGTTTGGCTATGTCCTCAAAGTATGCGTTACTGTAGATCTCGCCTAGCTCCTGGATGCTTATCCCCATCTCCTTAGCCCTATTTATCATCTTATCATCGATGTCCGTTATGTTGCTGACATACCTGACCTTAAAGCCCTTATACCTCAAGTATCGCCTAACAACGTCGGCCACGACGAATGCCCTGGCATTCCCTATATGAATGTAATCGTAAACCGTCGGTCCGCAAACATACATTCGAACCTCACTTGGGTTGAGGGGGATGAACTCTTCCTTTCTCCTTCCAAGCGTATTGAATACCCTAAGAACCATCTTATTCATCCATCAACCATCTTCCTAACTACTGAATCAAATAAGTTACAAGATTAAAAATTTGTCTCCTAACATTACGATTTCTCGATTCTCTTTCCTCCTAACATGAGGTGATATGAGGCTCCATTCAATCCTATCATAGCCGCTCCAATTATGAATGCCAAGGGCATGCTTATGTTCTGCATGATGTATCCGCCCATCACAGGAGAGAAGGATCTAAGGCTCATCCACGCGAAGTTGCTGAATCCAACGGCCGACGCCCTCTCTGAAGGATCAACTATGCTCACAATGAAGGATTGTCTGATGGGCATGGTTATCATCAGCGAGGACCTATAGATGACGAAGAGAAGTGAGAATACTACATAGCTAGGAGAGAATGGTATGAAGAGCATGGCTGCGGCTGAGATGATCCTATTGAGGAAGATCATCCTCACCTCGTCGATCTCCCTACTAACCCTAAAGATCAGGAAGTATAGGATCAAGGATGTGAATCTTGAGATAGCGAAGATCGGCCCTAAAACCTCCTCGCCCATTAGGAATCTTATTTTGAACCAGGGTCCGATGAGGTCTCCTGTTATGCCGAAGCCGAATCCTCCAATCGCTCTCACGAATGAGTATCGCGATATGATCGCTACTGACTTCTTTGGAAGAAATGATCTTTCGGCTTCTCCGCGTATTTCAGGCCTCTCTTCTCTGATAGGGAGGATGAAGATAAAGGAGAAGAATGATAGGAAGGCGCATATCAGAAAGATCAGCCTAAAAGATTCAGCCTCTCCGATTAGCAGTAGCGGCTGGAGATACTTAGGTAAGCTCCCGAATAGGTAACCCAAAATATCCATGAGCGAGCTTACAAGGGCTATGATCGTGAAGACCTTAACCCTAGACTCCTTACTAGTCTTATCGGCGATTAATCCTGAGACTGAGGGTTGCCCAGCTCCAGCTCCCTCTCCCATGCCGCCCATGATCTGGGCTATAATAAGCATGACGTAATCGGTGAAGAAGGCGAAGATTAAGAGCCTAAAAGTTGATAGTATGCCCCCTAAAAGAATGAATTTCTTCCTACCATACTTGTCTGAGAGAAGCCCCACGAATACTGATCGCATAGCTCCAACAGTGAATGCCACCATTGAGAGCAATCCTATGGCCACGAGATCATAGCCGATGATGTATAGGTATAGGGATCTGATCACCTGGAGACATCCGAAGACTATTCTACGTAAGCTCATGGATGAGATGAGCAGGCGGAGATCAGCGTTGAGGATTCCCTTGGACATCCATTCATCCTCTTGGTTCCTCAGAAGATGAAGGGATCTCCGTGGCAGCCTCTTATTTATCTGCCCTACGTTAATACATAAGAATTGCGGGCGAATTCAGCCTGTATGGTCTGGTTGGTAAGAGATGAGTAATGGAGCCAATAAGATCCTAAGATTAGGTGACGTTGAGGAGTGCATTATACTGGAGAGGCTGAACAGATTTGTAGTGAAGATACTATTGAATGGGGCTATAAGGAGGGCATACATCTGCAATACGGGCAGGCTCCTCGATTATATAAAAGAGGGTCGAAGGGGTTTCTGCATTAGGCATGAGAGAAGATTAAAGTCTGACCGTAGATTATTCGCCGTTGAGGATGGAGATTCAGCCGCAATCATAGATACACAACTTCAAATGCGAGCCTTAGAGAGGCTCATAGCCTCAAAGATGATATCATGGATTAGAACCTGCTGCATTCTAAGGAGAAATGTCAGATTGGAGAATTCGATAATCGATTATCTGCTAGACTGTAATTGTGAAGATGTATATTTGGAGGTTAAAAGCGCCATCTTGAGGAGCGGTGGATACGCAATGTATCCTGACTGTCCATCACAGCGTGGAAGAAGGCACATCAGAGCGATCACCGAGCATGTCAAAAGTGGTGGGAGGGGAATAATACTATTCATCGCAGCGATGCCAAACGTGGAGGCATTCAAACCTAACATCTCAGCGGATCCGGAGATAGGCCGTCTGCTCAAAGAAGCGGATAGGACAGGAGTAGTTATTAAGGCTATTGAGATGCATTATGATCCAAAGAGCCAGTTTATATGCCTCCTTAACGAGGATCTCCGAGTTGAAAATCTAATGTGAGAGCAGATGGCGGATTCGAGGCTGAATACCTTGAGCGGACGTGATAGGCTGATTGGGCTGCTTGCGGACTTAAAGAGGAGCGAAATTAGTCTCCTCGTAGATCGGAGGATCTCAGAGTTTAAGAGGCTTGGGAGGGGATCAAGCCGCGAGATCTTTAAGGAGCTATGCTTCTGCATCTTATGCGCAAATTACTCGGCTGAACGGAGCATAAAGATTCAAAGGGAGATAGATGATGGGTTCTTGACGCTTCCGCATTCACAGTTGATGAGGAGATTGAGGGAGATGGGTCATCGCTTTCCCAGAAGCAGAGCATCATATATAATCGCTGCCAGAAGATATAGCGATTCAATCAAGGATGTCATAGCATCTTTCAATGATCCCAAGGAGCTCCGAGAGTGGCTTATCAAGAATATTCCGGGAATTGGATTGAAGGAGGCGAGTCACTTCCTCAGAAACATCGGCTACTCCGACCTTGCGATCATAGACTTCCACATACTCAACCTGCTTGACCGCTATGGAATTATCAAGAAGCCTAAGACTATGACCAAATCGAGGTATCTGCAGATCGAGAATGAATTGAGAAGATTATCGAGGGATGCAGGTTTAAGCCTCGCAGAGCTGGACCTATACTTATGGTATATTGAGACCGGAAAGATTCTAAAGTGAGATGGAAATTATTCTTAGCGAATAGTCCCGGAGGAAATCGTGAAGATGAACTTTTACTCTGAAGACATAATGTTATCAACTAATAAGCGAATTGAGATAATAGATATAACAGATGAAGTATATGCGGTGGTTAAGAGAAGCGGGATAAGAAACGGCATTGTTAACCTTTGGGCTCCGCACTCAACAGCAACTATAGCCGTAAATGAACACGACACGGACCTATGGGAAGATATCTTGGATGTCCTTCAGAGGATCGCTCCATTGAAGGGCGATTATCGCCATAACGCAAAGTATGGATGGAGCATCAGAGAGCAGAATGCCCATGCGCATATCCTTAACTGCATAATCAAGCCGGGAGTCTCGATACCTCTCGAGAATGGAAGGATGCAGCTGGGAACGTGGCAGTCAATACTCTTCATAGAGATGGACGGCTCAAGATCACGTAGGGTTCACGTGCAAGTCATGGGTGAATAATATTCACTGAAAAGCGGAGATGCCAGATAGGACCATTAGAGGATAATGGCATTGAGGAAGCATCCATTGAGTAGTGGGATTCCATGCATTCGGCATAAATGCAATCTGTGCTGCATTGAGACCGAGATGCCGCTTACAATCTCGGATATTAACCGCATCTTAAGGCTTGGATATAGACTTGAAGATTTCGCAGTTAAAATTGAGGGTGAGTGGAGACTAAGGAACATCCATGGGAAATGCGTATTTCTTGGAGATGAGGGCTGCAGAATATATCCTTACAGGCCTCTTGGATGCAGATTGTATCCTCTGGTCTATGATGAAGCCTCTGGAACTGTGAGGTTCGATGAGCTATGCCCATACGCCGATGAGTTCGAGAAGACGGATGAAGACATCAATAGGCTAATCAATCTATTGTCGCGTCTTAGAATGGAAAGAAATATGAGGTGATAAGGGGCTATAAGCGAATTGGATCCCATTTACATCGGAAAGTAATATTAATAGGCAGAGTTCTCCATTCTTATCTTTGAGTTTTAATGCTGATCGGAAAATGGTAAAGTCCGCTTTCCACAAGAAATCGATCAAAAAGATTAAGAGGAGAATTCCATGGATAGACCACATAATAAATGAGAGAACAGCTGGAGATCTAAATCTTGAATCTTCAGGATTGGATATTCAGGTTAAGGAGGGCAGCATCTGCCTAATATGCAGGGGAAGCCGGAGACTCTGCGGAAGGTCCAGATGCCCAGCGCTTCTAAAGCTCTACTCATTCGTGAAGACTCAAAGCGCAGTATCATCAGCTGAGATCACAGGCTCATCTCCCCCCGGAGTATTTGTTGGACGCATAGGATACCCATACGTTTACGCTGGGCCATTAATCCCGCCTATCACAGGCGACACTTCACTATACGATTTTCCGGAGAGATGGCTCGGAAGAACAGTCGATGAGATAATAAACTTTAGAACCAGCCTGATACGCGGAAAGTTCAGAGTTAATGTGAAGAAGCCCTGGAAGAATGAGCGGTTCCTAAATAAGACCCTAGAGGTAGCCCTATCAAAAAATCCGGTGGATACTGAGGTTAAGTTCCGAAAAAAACCCTCTGGAAGGTTTCTCTTCGACGGCACGGTTCAGCCTATGGGTCCCTCAGCGCTCCTAGAGCGCATAGAGATAGATTCCCTAAAGACAGACTTCAGAATTGAAAGGGCATATAGCGATGGAGATCTAAAGGCTGAGGACGCGATCTTAAATCTATATAGGAATGGCGTTCCAGTCTCAAGCATCCAGAGGGCGTTTAGTGTAGGAGCATTTGGATTGAAGGGTCAAAGAAGGCTTGTTCCAACTAGATGGAGCATAACCGCGGTTGACTCGATAATCTCTAAGAATCTAATCGAGAATGAGGTGAAGGGGAAGGATACGATCAACGAGTATAGAATCTACGAGTTTAATTACTTGGGAAATCGCTTCCTGATACTCTTGATGCCCTCCCCATGGAAGTATGAGTGGATCGAGGCTTGGTATCCTGGAACCGTCTGGAATCCAAGCGGCAGGGATATAGCTATGGGCGGGGACTGGGAGGGATACAGGGGTAGAACCACGTATGCCTCTATAGGCGGATGCTACTACGCTGTGAGGTTGGCCGTGGCTGAGTTCTTAGTCAGGGAGGGAAGACAGGCTGGAGTAGTAGCGATGAGGGAGATCCATCCGAGCTTCATAACTCCGCTGGGCGTATGGATAAATAGGGAAAGCGTGAGGGAGGCTTTAAGGAGAAAACCGGTAAGATTCGATGATCTGGGCGATGCAATAGCCTACATGAAGGGTAGATTCTCAATAGATATTAATGAGTGGATAGGGACAAGCGTCCTTTTGAGAGAGGCTCTCTACCAAGAAAAAATTACAAGATATCTCTGACTTTATCTTCTCGCAATCCCCTTTAGCAGCTCCCTGAGTAGAACCTCAGATGCCTTCTTCCCCTCTCTTTCCTTGATCCTCTTGGCATATCTCTTGAATTCATCGAGTGTAACGGGCTTCATCCCCCTCTTCTGTGATAGGTAAGCCGCCTGCACGATGGCCGTCGTCTCCGCTCCTATGTGCTCATCGCATATCGGTTTTACTCCATTCAATACGCAATTGCACATATTCCTTATCTCCCCCTCGAAGCTCTGAACCCACGTGACCTTCCCCAAGTCTATCTCTCTCTTACCTCCAGTTGCATCTGTAATCTCGAGGAATGTTCTTCCCTCCCTCTCAACCGGTCTCATAATGCCATTAGTTCCGATTATGCGGGTATCCAGCGAGTCTCTATATGACCATGAACCCTCAACATGAGCAGTAGACCAAACGCCGTTCTTGTCCTCGAATCGGATGATCACGTGAGCATCATCCTCAACATCGAATGGCTTAAACCTCCCTTGTAGAATTCGAGTCTTCATTCGTATGCATATGCCGTAGGGCTCGGCAGCCTTAACAACCGTGGGTCTCCTATCGAATCCGCTTAGGAACCACGAGCATGTTATCGCGTGAACGCCATTATCGAGTAGGGCTCCTCCGCCAGCGATATCCGGATCCCAGAACCACGATGCCCATTCAGGGCCTCCATGAGCCGTAGCCAGAAAAGTCAGTTGGATCTCGCCTAAAATTCCGCTTTCGATGAATTTTCTGGCCGTATACCATACTGGACTGTAAAGCCAGTTCTCATTATGCTGATAGAGCTTTCCACTATCCTCAACTGCCTCCGCAACCTCGAGGCACTCAAGATACGTCCTCGCCATGGGCTTCTCAACCATCACGTTAACGCCGTGACTCAAAACTTGAATAGCCAATGAATTGTGAAATTTTGTTGGAGTGCATATATCGACTAGGTCTAGATTCTCCTTTGAGAGCATCTCCTCGGTATCCTTATATGTCCTCACGGACTCCGCATCGTCCTTTAGGCGCTGAGAAAGTTCGAGGTTTCCCTCCTTCTCAGCCTCCTCAGCCTTCTCAAGGTATAGCTTCTTCATTAGCTTCTCAGATTCCTTCAGCGTCCCTTCCGATACATCACATAGAGATACTACCTTAGCCTCTGCCACGTTTAGGTAGGCTGGTAGATGGGCTCCTCGGAAGATCCCGCCAACCCCAATAACGCCGACCTTAACCCTATCCATAATTCATCCCGCCACAGAGACAAATAAAAATACCTATTTTAAATTAACTACTATCTATATTATTATACCTTATAACCCTATAAGTAGCCAAGAATTATTTATGGGGTGATACGGGAGGAAATGAATTATCAGCTTTGAATACGTGTTGAGACTGAGGATCTCGCTAGGTATTATCAGATGGATCCAATAACCTTTAAGGCCCTCGATGGGGTTTAACCTGAAGGTTAGATGAGGCGAGTATCTCTTTATTATGGGTCTATCAGACCTAAGAAAGACTAGAATGTCGCCTTGCCTATGATATTCGCTGGTGTTGAACGTGAGGAATGTCAGAGAAGAGCTCGTGAGAACCTCGAAGCAAGTTGGCCTCGGCGATAGGCTTTACCACAGGCTGACGGAGCTCAGCGGAGGTCAGCAGCAGAGGGTCGCTATCGCTAGGGCGCTAGCGAATGATCCATCGCTGATACTCGCAGATGAGCCCACTGGAAACTTGGATCTGCATACGGGATCAGAGATCATATCGTTCCTCCCCGAGATGAATAAGGAGAAGGGCGCGACGATCATAGCCACTACGCATGACTTAAAGATGATAGATGTCAGCGATAGGATAGTGTATCTGCGTGGTGGACGCATCGATAGATTCGAGATTAGGGCAGAAGTCTATGTAAGGGCGGCTGAGTAGCCGGGGAAAGCATATTCTCATCTAGTCGCCGTGATCCTTTCTAGGCGGATCGTCCGTCTAACCTTTGTAGGATATATCATTGCTGAGCATAAACTTTTAACTCTGGATAAGACTATTTCAATTGGTGAGCAATTTGGATAAGAAAGTTGTGACGTTCGGAGAGATAATGCTTCGACTTTCCCCGCCGGGATACTTAAGGATAGTTCAGGCGAGATCCTTCGAGGCAATTTACGGCGGCGGAGAAGCAAACGTCGCCATTGCCCTCGCAAACTTCGGCGTTCCAGTTGACTTCGTAACTCGGCTGCCCCAAAACGAGGTAGGCGATGCATGCATCAATTATCTACGCCAATTCGGAGTTGGAGTTGATAAGATCATTAGGGGAGGAGAACGCCTCGGAATATACTTCCTAGAGAAGGGGGCGGTTCAGAGGGGAAGCAAGGTGATCTATGATCGCGCTCACTCTTCAATGGCGACTATAGAGCCGGGCATGATCGATTGGGAGAATGTGTTCTCCGATGCATGCTGGTTCCATTGGACTGGGATAACCCCCGCCATAAGCAGGGGAGCCGCTGAGACATGCCTTGAAGCCGTCAAGAAGGCTAAGGAGATGGGCTTAACAGTCTCATGCGACCTTAACTATAGGAGTAAACTTTGGAAGTGGGGTAAGTCTGCAGGTGAAGTTATGGGCGAACTTGTGAAGTATGCTGATATAGCCATTGGAAACGAGGAAGACGCTGAAAAGGTCTTTGGAATCAAGGCTCCGGGAGTCGACGTTCTAAAGGGGAAGGTTGAAGCCGAGAAGTATCTCTACGTTGCGAAAGAGTTAATGAAGAGATTTCCAAATCTAAGCAAAGTTGCCATTACGCTTAGGGGAAGCATAAGTGCAAGCCATAATACATGGTCAGGAGTTCTCTATGACGGCAAGAACTTCTATACGGCCCCAACCTATGATATAACGCATATCGTTGATAGGGTTGGAGGCGGGGATGCCTTCGCCGCTGGCTTAATCTATGGACTCCTCAAATTCGGCGATGACCTGCAGAGAGTACTAAACTTCGCCGTTGCATCTGGATGCTTAAAGCATACGATAATCGGAGATGCAAACATAGTCTCAGTTGAGGAGGTTGAGAAGATAGCCGCTGGAATAGTCTCAGGAAGAGTCTCGAGGTGAACGATCCATGGCAAAGTTTATGAGGCACGAGGTTATAGGGAGGATACTTGAGTTCGGATTAACCCCAATATTCTATCACGGCGATCTTGAAGTAGCAAAGAAGATTGTTCAGGCATGCGTTGATGGAGGAGCAAAAGTTATAGAATTCACTAATAGGGGAGACTTCGCCTATCAGGTTTTCTCGGAACTGAATAAATGGTGTAATAGAGAGTTTGAGGATGCAATCTTAGGCGTAGGCTCAGTCATAGATCCAGCGACGGCGGCCCTATACATTAATTGCGGAGCCAACTTCATAGTCGGTCCAATCTTCAATCCTGAGATAGCCAAGCTCTGTAATCGCAGGAAGGTAGCGTATATTCCGGGATGCGCATCTCCATCTGAGATCTCAGCGGCTGAGGAGATGGGATGTGATATAGTCAAGATATTCCCGGGAAGCAGATTGAAGCCAGACTTCATTAAGGCCCTGCTTGGTCCATGCCCGTGGGTTAAGCTCATGCCAACAGGCGGCGTTGACGCCACGAGGGAGAGCATAGGAGCATGGATCAAGGCTGGAGCGGCGGCGGTCGGCATAGGATCAAGGCTTATCAGGAAGGATCTGGTTAAGGCAGGAGACTTTGAGGCCATAACGAGGAAGGTTGAGGAGTGTCTATGGTGGATTCAGGAGGCTAGGGGAACGCCGCTATTCCTTGGAGTTGAGCATGTCGGAATATACTCTGAGGAGGGCCTTGCAGCGGAAACCGCCGAATGGTATGCTAAAATATTCGGTTTCGAGAAGAGGGAGGGCAGATCATCCTTCTTCGCCTCAGGTAGGGGGCCGGGAAGAATAGAGATCATTAAGGAGCCGAGCGCTGAGAAGTGTCACATAGCAATTAGAGTCTCAAACTTTGAGGCGGCATGCGAATACCTGAAGAAGATGGGAATAGAACTTGAGGAGCCGAAGATAGGCAAGGGATACAAGTCAGTATTCCTTAAGAATCCTGATCCCGCTGGTAACAGAATACACATACTATATCTGCCGCCCTAAATTTCCCTCTTTAAAACAGGATTACTTGGGCTAACGGCCTTATATAACGTGAAAATTAAGAGTCCAAAGGCTAATCCTACCGTCAGATGTCGCTCTCTTTGGAGCAAATGTCGCTCTTAGATCTCGTATCTTAGGGCTTCTGCCGGATGCAGTCTTGATGCATAGAAGGCTGGATAGGAAGCTGCGGCGACGCTTAGGAACGCCGAGATCCCGATTCCCTCACCGATATATCTCAAGTATTGAATCATGACTGTTCCCATCTTATCGGGCGGGAAGACTCCGGCAAGTCCGAATTTAACTCCATATATGCCGATCGCCGCGATCCATCCTATAAAGGCCCCAATTATCCCCCCGAGGATTCCGAGTAGAAATGCTTCTATGAGGAAGATCTCGAGAACGCTCATGTCAGTTGCCCCTAGACATTTGATTGTTCCAATCTCTCTATATCTCTCAGTGACTGACATGAGCATCGAGTTTACTATGCCCACGCCACAGACGAGAAGCGCGATTACCGCCATCATCATCTGGTATGCCTGGGGCGGAGGCTGACCTATATTTGGCAGTATAGTATTCATGGTCCGGATGGTTACATAAAATGCTATTCCAAGGAGGATCGAGATACCCGTTACGAGAGCCCTCGTGAATCTCTTCCTTATGCTTTCGAGGCAGTAGCGGAAGGCCTCCGTAATCGGGAAGCTTATCGTTCCAATCTCAATCGCCGAGGTCTCCTCAGAGCTCAAGCCTCATTCCTCATACAATCCTAATCAGTTAAGTTAAAAATAATATAAGAATTTTCTGCATTTAAAGACTTTGCCTGTGCCGCTGAGATATCTCATGCTACTCCTTTTTCTTCTTGGATTCTTCAAGTATTCTTTGAAGCTCGTTGATTAACACCTTAATCTCCTCTTCTCCCCCAATGGTTATCGTCGTTCCATAGGCATCTGAAATGCACCATTCACCCGTAACTGCACGCCAGATGGTCCACATTCAACATCCCTCTGAATCCAAGTGGATCTTAAGCCTCTATGTTTTGCTTGAGGATTCAGTTGTTGCAAGCCTCTCCCAGTCTACTCTTTTGGCGATCTTCTTTAGATGCTCCTTCAGGATGACCGTTGCCCTTTCAGATCCCAGCCGACCCGAGTTCCAAGTGACGAATGGCGGATAGAACGATGCCTCCTTAAATTTCGCCTTTCCATTTACAATATCGAATTTTATGTATCCGAGCTCCCTGAGGTAGCAGGAGTCATTTGGGCAGAGAATATCGATCTCCCTCATCTCATGCTTCAAATATACAACCTTATACTCCTCTGGATCCTTTATTATCCTTCCACATGGACATTGAACATATTCTTCCTCAGACATTCAACATCCCCCTAAATCCTATTCACTCTCAAACTCCTCAGCCGTTAATATAAGTGCACGTCTCCTCTCAATATTCTCTATCATCCCATCCCTTAGAAATACAACCCTGTCGCTTATGTCGATCATCTTTAGGTCATGAGTGGCGCAGATAACCGTTGTTCCACGTTCAGCCTTCAGGCGATAGAGAAGCTGAACGATGGCGAATCCAGTATTGAGGTCCAAGTTTCCAGTGGGCTCATCTGCGAGTATCAGCGATGGATCATTCGCTAGCGCCCTGGCGATAGCGACCCTCTGCTGCTGACCTCCGCTGAGCTCCGTCGGTCTATGATAAAGCCTATCGCCGAGGCCAACTGACCTTAAGAGTTCAGTTGCCTTCTTCTCTCTTTCCTCCCTGGGCACCCCGAGAAAGATCATTGGCAAGGCGACATTCTCTAGGGCTGTTAGGACGGGTATCAGGTTGAATGTCTGGAATATATAGCCGATCTTCTTGCATCTGAGCCAAGCCATGGACTTCGACGGGATCTTAGATAGGTCTACGCCGTCGATGAAGACCTTCCCCTTCGTAGGCGTGTCTATCCCCCCAACCATATTGAAGAATGTAGTCTTTCCTGAGCCTGACGGACCCATTATAGAGAGATACTCGCCGTGAGGAACCTCCAGATTTATCCCCCTGAGAGCATGAACCTCCTCGCCCTTCAGACGATAGACCTTATGAATATCAACGACCTTTACGGCCGGAACGCCCTTTTTCATGCTGCCGCCACCCATCTCCACAAGCACTACACTCTATTCTTTAAAAAAGAGGTAACTTAAAAAAGTTCTTATATCGCTATATAAAGGTGCTAAAATTAACAGTTAACTCAGACGCGATGTATTAATCGCCTCAATAGGCTCAGCTCGTTTAATTTTGAGGATGTTTAAAACGAGGTTTTGGATGGTTTCAGATAATGTTGGAGCCGTCTCCGCCAGAGCCTCCCCCTTTTCTGTCAATACATAAACTCGTTTTCTCCCATCCCAGTATCCCCTGATCAGTTTTTCCCTCTCCATGACATGAAGCATCGAGTAGACGGATCCGGCACTTAAGAAGACCCCGAATCTCTCAAAGATAAGCGTTATAATCTCGTATCCGCTCATAGGCCTCTTGTGAAGGATCAACAGGATGAGAATGTCCAGAAAATTTCTTACAGTTCTCCTCTGAAGCTCCCGTAGGAATTTTCTCTCATCATGTATAATCTTAATCATACTTATTCACAAATATTTATACTAGTATAGATGTATATAAAATTTTTGTTGATATATGATCTTTTCAGCATCTATTGTAAGACAATTTGAAATGCTTATCTTCTTGGAAGATTATTATGTTGAGATATTCATGCGTGTTGGCAAAAGTTATCTTTCTGATCTCTTCAGTCTCTTGTGGTGTTAAATTTGAGTCTATGGAAATACTCATTCGAGTTGATTAGTAAGGAGCTTGAGGTTACTAAGAAGAAGAAGCAGGCGCTAGAGAATCTGTTTGCGGAGGGCAAAATCTCTCAATCGACCTATGAATACCTGAAGTCCGAGATTGCAAAGGCGATATCCGAGTTAGAGAGTAACCTTAATAGGCTGAAGGAGAAGATGGCGACTAGAGCCCAAGAACTTGAGAGTCAATTGAGCTCCCTTGAGCTACTTCTCGCAAGCCTCGAGATCCATCATGCTGCAGGAGACATCAGCGACGAGATCTACGAGAAGGAGAACAAAGCAATACTGCTTGGGCTGGAAGCTACCAAGCAGGAATTGAATGATATTAGGAGTTCACTTCAAGGGCCTTCTGTAGAGGCGGAGAGGGAGGAACCAACAGTTCCCGAAAAGAAAGAGGTATCAGAACCTGAAGAGCAACCATCGGAGTCTCAACCGGAGCAGACAGTGATCACTTACGAGGAGTCTCAGGTGAAGGAGGAGTCGGAGGCCGAAAAGGAGGCTGCAGAAGATTCGATGTCATCTGTGAAGGAAGTATCAGAGCCTCCAGTAAAGGAGGAATTTTCAACTTATAGCCCAAGCGAACCGTCTGACGTTTCATCTGGAAATGTAGGATCCCCGATGGAATAATCGAGAATATGCCGTCATACCAAGTCCACGTCTACCCGATCTTGAGAAAAAATATAGTTGTAATGCTCGCTTCTCATAGAGGCGAACTTTCGCTCTCCTTAGATCCCCCCTCTGTATTTTCCTATGAACGGTATTACAGTCGCTATCACACCGATTGATATTACAGCTGCAACCAGATATGTTAATGGAAACCCCTCACCTCATATGGATGTGAATCTAACTTTCGGTTTTATGCTTATAGTCTGAGCGCATGGTACGACCATGCCGAAAGACTTTATGCCCTAAAGTGAAGAGGTTAGAAGCCAATGTATCAATTGGACAATGAGTTCCCTGTTAGATCTAATTCGGTGAAATCCTTCGACAAGTCATATTCTCCCTGACCAAGAAGAGCTCCCCTAGGCTTCACATAATAGATCCTCGACGAGAAGACCCCCTAATACACATATTCATCCGCGTTCAAGATGAGATCTAAAGGACAGAAGAGAGCCGAAAAGACGAACATGATGAGGATGACCAGATTAAACTTAAAAGTCAACCCTCAATTCTCGAAACCATCAAATCTCAACATCCCCCATTTATCTTTTCCTTTAAACATCAAAAAGATACAAACGTAGCAACATCCTATGAAACGGAAAAGTTAACAAAAGCAGTAGCAGTATAGTAGGCTCTAAAATCTCCTTTTATTTACAATAAGAGATTCAATTCATCCTTGTTAGAGCCTTCTCTATTTGCCTGATCTCATTTCTCGTTGCATCGAGCCCCGACATAAATGTATCCTTCTGATGATTATATATCTCCTCATCGATCTCCCCTCCTATGTGCATGAGCTCCAGCCATGCGAGAAACATCTCAAGCATTCTCTCCTGCCTATGTAATTCGCCTATCCTCTCATTCATTCTCTTCGCTAATACTCTCATGTGATTCCTAAACCTACCAATTTCATCCTCCAACTCCCTAATTAGATAATCGTACGTTGAACGTGACATCCGTTTTCTCTCCAGAAGATCCCTTAAGGCTTCCCTCTTCCTGTTCGCAAGCTCCAATTCTCGAATCGCAGTCTCAAAGGCTTCCCTCCAAGAACTCAAGATAACCATCTCCAAACTCTTAGATGGTCATCTCCTATAAGATATTTCTATCTTATCGGTGGGCTTAGAAGATAGGGACGTAACGATCACGTATGGAACGCGTTCCTTAATGTAATTCATGATCCTCCAGAATCTATCTGGATCATAACTTAAGGTTAACTCATCAACTATGAAGAGCGGAAAGTCCGGAAGGAAAGTCTCCTTTGCAGCGAGCATCAGCATCAGACTGATCGTGAGCTTCTCAGATGCACTCAAAGTCTCGATAGGCTGCCTAATATTCCCCTCCCGCACAACATGCAATGCAAAATTCTGATCTAGAAAGATATTCTCGAATCCCTTAAGCTCTAGCTCCCTAAACGCCCGTCTTATGTTACTGTTAAATCTACGCCTAGCACTTGTCATTCTCCGCATATACTTCTCCTGGAAGTATCCCGACACCATCTCAAGCCACTCGATCCTCTTAAGGATCTCAGAGCGAACCTCAACGACAAGCATCCCTGGATACTCGTCGTCGTCAGGCGGGAATCTTTCAGCCCTCTGAATCTCCTCTTCCTTCAGAACTATCAACTTATTAACTCTCTCAAGCTCTTTCTGTAGGCTCTGAAGGCTGCGAGGTCCCTCCATCTCCTCCCTCCTAAGAGACTTCCTAAGATCCTCGAGTTCAACCCTAAGCCCATCGACGATCCTCCTCTTCTCCTCAATCTCCCTCCTAATAATCTCCTGCCTCCTCCTAGAGGAGGATATTCCGTTGCTAATGTTTGCAGCGATCTCAGAAGATTCATCTGCCAACCTAAGTAGATCCAAGAGTTGCTTCTCTCTATCGGCTTCAATGGAAAGGTTCCTCTCGAGCTGGGATAGGTCTGCCTCCTCCCTCGAAAGCGCGGACGCCTTCGCATCTATTTCCTCGCGTAACTTTCGAATCCTACTATTATGTGCGGACTTCAAATCCTCAACTCTCCGCTGAATCTCCTCCCTTCTAATGTGAAGATCAGTCAGCTCCGTCAGTAGTATCGGAAGACTCTCAAAATCCCTGAACTTCGAACTGGCAAGCTTCCTGCCATACTCGTCAATGAGCTCCTGAGCCGCATCAATTATGGCACTATAATAGCTCCCATAAGAGAGATCCTCAAGGTATCTGCGGAAGACAGAGCTTCCTCCAGTAATCTTATGCACAACTCCCGTCTCCGCAAGGGCAACGCAAGCGTCCAAGGCTCTTGCATCAGCGAATGGAAGCATACTCCCCTGAGCTATCACCTCGCCAGAAGGAGTTCTCCTCAGGGTCTTCTCGTAAATTCCTCCCCTATAATACGCTCGGATCCTCCCGTTAGTCTCATCCAATGCGAGGACATGCGATGGCGGAATCCTATCCGAGAACATGCATGATAATCCCCTAATTATCGTGGTCTTCCCAGAAGCGTTCGGAGCGCTAATAATATTTAGTCCAGGCTTAATCTCCAAAGTTAACTTCTTCAAGCAGCCTATATTCTCAAGTTCCAACACTATACTCTCTTGCGTATCTGCCAGCATAATCATCCAGCATCTCCTTCAACCTATCCTTATCATGGGGATCCTCTTTTAGGAGATCAACCGCGATTCTCTCAATCTCCCTAATATAGGGGATCCCACGCATAGACTCGCCCTTATTATCGGACATTCCCTTAAGCCCCAACCGAACATCTCCCCTAAAACGGAGTTTAGATATGCACACATAGCACTTAAAGGATTATATATCATGCTCATATATCTGAGATAACAGATAAACCCTAAATAGACTCTCCACGCATTTTTTAAATTGAGGGTCGCTTGACTTTGAAATCAATCAAAAGAAAAACGCTCTTCGCCAGAGAAGACCTAGTCAACAGACTACTATCCATAGCAAAAAAGCAAGACCGCTCACTGTATGGCCTAGTAAATGAGATCTTCGAACTCGTAATCCGAGCCGAGGATCTAGGCGTAAACCTACAAAAAGCATTTGAGGAAAGATGGATCCTCAAGAAAGCCCGAAAAGACGGATTCATTCTAGTCCCGGAAGGCCTATGGTACGAAATAACCGAGATTGCCTATCAGAACTCCAAAGATGAAACCCTAAAAAGATGGTTTGAGGCAGGAGTCTGGCTTGCAAAAAGATATATAGAGGTCGAGACTGAAAAGCCATTTGAGGCCTTCAAAAGAAGCATAAAAGCCTATAGCTGGAATGTGCCAGAAATAACTATCGAAGAGGATGATGGAAAAGTTTCGGTTAGAATAATAAGTCCGAGAATGACAGAGTCCTACACAACCCTCTACTCGGTGTTTATTCAGGGAGTTTTAGAGGCATTCGGCTATAAAATTTCAGATAAGAGCGTCTCGGCTGGAGCTATAAGAATTAAAGCTACTAGGAAGGATCAGGATGTCAAAGAGTAAGCGGCTCGTATACGTCTCTGAAGATCTCATAAAAGAAGCGATGGAAATCGCGAGAAGAGAGGGTAAACCCTTAGGAGTCTTTGTTGAGGAGTCTATAGAGCTTGCCCTCTTGGCAAAGAAGCTCGGTTACGAACTGAAGGAGGCAGCGGACTTACTTGAAGTCACAAGGGCAAATAGGATTCTAGGCGGAGCATTCGTCCCTCTAAGCGTCTTTAACTATCTTATTAAAGCAATTTCTAAGGGTAAGAGTAGAAGCTTTAATGAGAGATGGTATGAGAGCGGAAGGTTGCATGGAAAATACTTGAAGGAGAAATTCGAGGATCCAATAAGGATCTTTAAGGAGTTCCTTAAGGCGTCAAGATGGGATCTAAATGAGATCGAAGTTATAAATGGAGAAAGTTCAGTAAAGCTGAGATGCTTCTCAACAGTGCTTACAGATGTGGGAACTGAGGCTCTCCTGAAGTATGTGGAAGGAGCCTTTCATAGTATGGGATACAAAACAATAAGAAGCGATTATATGAAGGGGATGATAATCTTAGAATTCAAGAAACAAGAAAGTACAAAATACTGAAAGTTCTTCATAATCTTGAGAATCCTTGAAGTGTATACATTTTACTTATTTATATTGTGTCATTGTTTACACAAAATTTAAATGCTCTTTTAAGTAAAGATTAATCAACAACTTTGAAAAAGAGGAGAGAGTGCTATTGAATAAGAGGATATTAGCATCATTGATAACGACGCTCCTAATAGTCTCAATCCTATCAATTCCTACACCGTACATCAAAGCAGCAAAGTATGATGACCTAATTGAGAAGATTTCCCCATCAAGCGGGCCAATAGGAGTTACCGTTACCGTTGAAGGTACGGCGCCCCACAACATAACCGAAGACTATCCAGTCCAAATATACTGGTCATATACGGAACCAACAGTGACAACCGTCGAATATGGATATGCATACGGATATGCTAAGCCAAGCAAGCAGAATTGGGAACTCCTAGAAACCGTAAAGGAACCGACTACGGGCACTAAAGAATATAAAGTTGACATCACCATTCCATACGTGCCTCCTACCTATGAAGATAAAAACATCTATATTATTGCATGGCAGGATAAGGATAATGACACGTACGTTGATGATGGTGAATGGGATTCAATACCCTTCAAAGTTACCGCTGGCATATACCCGACGACTGGTCATAAGGGAGACGAGATAGTTGTAGGCGGTTGGATTACTACTTCCGGCGGCTTGGTTGAGATATACTGGGAGAACCTTAACGCCTCAAACAAGTTAGGCGAGACATTTGCGAAGGCTGACGGCTCCTTTACCGTCACTGTTACATTACCTGATCCTCCAGTGGGAACGTATAGCATCATAGTGTATGATGCATCTGCCAAAAAGTGCATAGGTTCATATGACTTTGATTTAACACCTGAGATCTCTCTGTCGCCGACAAGAGTGCTTCCAGGAGGAACGGTGACAGTCGAGGGAACCGGCTTCTCCGCCGAGGAAGAGATTACACTTACCATATCTAACGATACATGGTCAAAGACATTAACAACCGATCCTGAAACGGTTGAAACTGACAGTGAAGGTTCATTTAACTGCACGTTTAATGTTCCCAGTGTGGCTTATGGTACATATACGATTAAGGCTGAAGATGAGAGTGGCTACTCTGATGAGGCAGATCTTACTGTAGGTGCCATAATAACCTTGAGTCCCACCGAGGGTCCATCCGGAACGATAGTGACCATTACTGGTGAGGGATGGGATGCTGTTGAAACGGGCACTGAGGTTACGGTTACTATTGACGGCATCGAATGCCCAGTTGTAGACACTATTAAGGTTAGAAGCGATGGCACATTTGAGGGAGAGATAATCATCCCAACGCTGGATGTTGATACATATACAGTTGAGGCTACTGCTGATACCATATCCGCTACCGAAGATTTCAAAGTTACTGGTAAGACAAGCATTAGTGTTTCGCCGATCTCTGGAGCTCCGGGATCAACAGTAACCATTGAGGGTGTCAACTTCACGGCTCTTGCTGACGTTAAAGTCACAATAGACTTTGGACCGCTTGAGGAGGTGGCCACGGCTAAGACAAACTCGACGGGAGGCTTCTCGATCTCAATTACCGTTCCGAACCTAACACCAAGCGCAGAAGCATACGTAATTAACGCTACGGACGAAAATGACCTATTTGCTACTGATGAATTCCGCGTAGCTGTGACAACGCTAGCCATCTCGCCGACATCCGGTCCATCCGGAACAAAAGTTCTGATAGTTGGTGGAGGCTTGACTCCCGACGCGGACTTTAACGTTACGATAAACGGTAAGTTAATGATTAATGGCGAAGGCACACTTGATGATGATGGTAACATTCCAAGCGACTTCTACGTTTACGTCCCAACGTTAGATGCAGGCACATACACCGTCACAGTTATGGATGAAGAAGGAGTAACCGCAACGACTACATTCAACGTCACTGCGAAGACCGAGATAGCGCTGTCCACGACAAGCGCGCCTCAAGGCTATAGCGTCACGATCAAGCTGAACTACTTTACAGAAGAAGACAAGACTGCTATAACATTGAAGATCTACAACGTAACGGCCGATGGCGAGGTTCTCTGGGAAGCTGACCTATGGGATATCATTACGCCCGCGGATGGCTTCACTAAGGAAGAGACGAATGCTAGTGGATGCTTTGAAGGATCATTCACTGTTCCAGATGAGTGGGCGCTTGGAGACTACTACATAAATGCTACTGACGCTAATGGATTGTTTGCTCAAGCAACATTCAGCGTTGTTGAGCCAACGGTCATAGTATATACTGGAGCAGAGGAGTACATGCCGGGAGACACCGTTGCATTCTTCGCTAAGTGCGACTTCGAAATGACTGATCAAGTAATAAACCTCTACACTCCGGACGGCTTCAAGATCGAGATAACAGACTTAAACATCACCACAAAGATTGGAAGCTACTACACTGGAACAGTCACTTACATACTTCCATCAGATGCCAAACTCGGAACATGGTTCTGGAACACAACCATAAGCGACGTGACAGTTAACGGAACATTCACGGTGGTTGAGAAACCGACGATCTCTACACTAAGGGAAGACGTATCCAGACTGAAGGACGACTTGGCGGACTTATCCAAGACCGTCTCAGACCTAAGCGATATAGTCGAGGACCTAAGCGGCGTAGTTGAGGATCAAGCGTCAGACATAAGCAAACTAAGCGGCAGCATAAAGAATCTAAAGGATGCAATAGGCGACCTAAGCAGTTCCCTAGCCAAGGTTAAGGGAGACATCGCTAATCTTTCAACGGCAGTCTCAGCGGCTCAATCAGCCGCTAAAGAGGCTTCAGAGGCAGCTTCATCAGCCCAGTCAACGGCAGCTGGCATCTCAACGGCTGTGTACCTCGCCGTTATCCTGTCACTAATAGCGGCAGTTGCAACCATAATCTCAATAATAATCATGCAGAGAAAGATAGCCGGATAAACCCGCAAAAAAGCCCATATAATCCCCCAATTTTTTGTATTAACACGCTTAAGCTCAGCCTAAAATCTTTCAATTAAAATCTCAACTATCCTCTTACCTGCTTTTCCATCCCCAAACGGATTCGGCCAATCGGGCCTTCTCTCAAGCATGAGCTCGGCCTTCTCGACTATCGCCTCAGGCTCAACTCCAGCTAAAACGTTAGATCCAACATTCAAGGTCTCAGGCCGCTCAGTATTATATCTAAGCGTTACGCATGGAACATGCATTATACATGTCTCCTCCTGAACCCCGCCGGAGTCAGTAAAGACGAGCCTCGCATACTTTTCGAGCAGAAGAAAACTCAGGTAATCCAGTGGCTCAACAAGCCTCAAGCCCTTAGGCTTCAAGTTAAACTCCCTCATCCTCTTAGCAGCTCTGGGATGGATGGGATATATCACTGGAAGGCCGAAGCGCTCATTAACGAGCTCCAGCCCCCTAAGAATCTTACTGAACCTAACTCTGTCATCGACATTCTCTTGACGATGAACAGTAACCAAAAAGAATCCATGCTTCTCCAAACCTAAACTCTCGAGGATACCTCTCCTACGTTCCGCATTCCTCAAATTCCTAAATAGGGCATCAACAATTGTATTTCCAGTAACATAGATATTCTCGTCCGATATGCCCTCCCTAAGGAGATTATGCCGGGCGATCTCGGTTGGGGCGAACAGGAGGTCCGAGCAGTGATCAGCAAGTAAACGATTGATCTCCTCGGGCATGCTGCGATCAAAGCTCCTCAATCCAGCCTCAACATGCCCAACTGGAATGTGTAACTTCACGGCGGCCAAAGCCCCTGCCAGCGTGGTATTCGTGTCTCCCTGAACGAGAACGACATCAGGCCTCTCACGCATCAAAACCTCCTCCAACCTCATCAGTATCCTGCCAGTCTGGAATGCATGGGTTCCAGAGCCAACCTCAAGATTATACTTGGCATCTGGAAGCCCGAGCTGCTCAAAGAAGATCCTATCCATACTATAAGAGTAATGCTGGCCGCTATGAACAATAAAGTAATCCAGCCCTAAACGTTCAAACTCGAAAATTATCGGAGAAAACTTTATGATCTCCGGGCGTGTCCCAAGGATTATCGAGACCTTCATCCTAAACGTGCCGCCTAACAACCAGACAGCCATAAAGGAAGCCAGGCGCCTATCTAGAGATCCTCCGAACCCTAAATATTACCGTTCCACCGTTAGTATAAGGCCTACCAGGATCGACGCACTGAATATACGCGTGCTCCCTATCCTCAGGCTTAGTTAAACCCAAAACTACAGGGTCAACTCCATGGTCGAGTGCGACGACATAATGCAGAAGCGTAGATAAGGCATGTATGCAGACGGCATCGGTCCTATCAAGCAGAAGATTAGGCCCATCAATAACCATCTTGTCGCCGACCTTATAGACTGGACAGTAGCCTCTAACCTCATAAACCTCGATCTCAAGCATCCTCCAATCCCCCAGAAGTTCGATCACAACTAAAGATTCAGCATACAAACTTAAAATTTACCCTAAACAGCAAAGCAGAGAGGAAATCTAAATAATCATTTATAAGCAAAATTATGCAACGATAAAATTATCTTATCTCCATCTAGAAAGGGTGAATGCTCCTGGAAGCCTCGAAAGTAGCAGTAGGCTCAATCTACCTGACAATGCGAAACGTGCTCACAACTATAATTGGAGCTGTTGGACTCGCCCTACTGGCACGTGCAATAACGCAGGAGGACATGGGAACACTAGCAGTGCTAACGCTGATAACGGGCCTAGCCCAATTAATCTCAGACTTCAACCTGTCATCAGCACTGTCGAAATACGTGGCTGAACTAAAAGGAAGAGGAGAGGACTTCTCAGCATACTTCATGGCCACCCTAGCATTCAAGACGATGCTAACATCCATAGTATCCGTTATACTCTCAGCGTTAGCCTGGAACCTGGCATCTACAGTCCTAAAATCGCCGACGCTTAGCAACCTCATAGTACTCGTGGCAATAGATGTTTTCTTCGCATCGTTCATACTCACATTCAATGGTCTACTTTTAGGAGCCGGGTTGCTTGAGAGAATGGCGATCTGCCAGGTCCTCAACACCCTCTCCAGATGGATCGCCATCCTAATCTTAGTCTATAATGGATACGGAATATACGGTGCAGTTATGGGTTGGGTAATCGGTGATCTCTCAGGCACAATGATATACGCTGCGGCGTCCATCCGCCTAATAAAACTCAAAAGGAGTATAATTGGAAAGTCCATGCGCCTATTACCGTCGCTCCTAAACTTTTCCTGGCCCCTCCTGATATCTTCGCTGATACTATTCCTCTCTAATTGGTATGATCAGATGCTTGTGATGATATTCCTTCCACTCGAAAGCGTAGGCATATACAATGTAAGTTATAGGGCATTCAGCGTCTTAGCCGGTCTGTCAATGGCGTTGGGTCAAGCGCTCTTCCCATATTACGGCATGACCTACGGCAGAGGCGATCATGAGGCTATTAGCTCGGCTATTAAGAGGGCAAGTCGATACACGATGCTGATAATCTTCCCGCTGACGCTTGGGTTGTCTGCAACTGCAAGGCCCGCGATAACACTGTTCGCTGGACAGCAGTATGAGCCCGGATGGCCCGTTCTAGCGATAATGTCGATTTTCGGCTTGACATATGGAATCTTGCCAGCTCTCTCCGGCATACTTATGATATATGAGAAGACGAAGACCGTTATGCTCTTGTATCTGCTATCGATTCTCTCCAGTCTGCTCCTCCTACCAGCAGTCGCCCCCCTCGGATTGAATGGCTTAGCGATAATAAAAGGAGTCTCAATAGTCGTGACGTTAGCGCTGGTCATGCATTTCACATCTAAGGTTGTTAGAGTTGAGATAGATAGAGAGGCTTTCCTGAAGACCCTAATCTCAGCGTCCATCATGGCCGCCGTAGTCCTCACCGTTCAGCACATCTACTACAGCAAATTTCTATTGCCGCTATACGTTGCCGTTGGAGCCGCCATATACGTGGCGGAGATAAGAGCCCTTAAGATGCTTGATCCACGGGACATCGATCTGCTTGCGAAGATTATAGGGGAGAGAAATGCCGCCTTGATCAGCAGGTTGATGGGATGTAATGGCGGCGAAGAGAAGGAGTGATCACGCTAAGGAAGGCTGCATCTCCGCTTTTCGTGCGAAAAGTATATAAGTTGGATGAGTCTCTTGACTCAAAACTTTACGAGGCTTAATAATGTCTATGGGGCAACGGTTACCAATTCTGGTTTTGAGGGAGGGCTCTAGGAGATCCCGTGGAAGGGACGCTCAGCACAATAATATTATGGCTGCGAAGGTGATCGCTCAGGCTGTTAGAAGCTCGCTTGGCCCCAAGGGAATGGATAAGATGCTCGTGGATGATATGGGCGACGTTACGATCACAAGTGACGGCAGGACGATCCTTGAGAGGATCAGCGTTGAGCATCCAGCCGCTAAGATGATGGTTGAGGTTGCGAAGGCGCAGGATGATGAGGTTGGGGATGGAACTACAACATCGGTTGTTGTTGCTGGAGAGTTACTTTCTAAAGCTGAGGATCTGATTGACAGGAATATTCATTCCACGACGATAATTGATGGCTATAGGAAGGCATCTGAGAAGGCTCTTGAGGTTCTCGAGAGGATCGCTGTTCAGGTTGATCCAGCCGATAAGGACGCATTAAGAAGGGTCGCTATGACATCATTGGCGAGCAAGATAGTCTCGGAGAATAAGGAGCAGCTCGCAGAGATAGCGGTTGAGGCCGTTCTTCTCGTGACGCGTACTGTAGGCGATGAATGCCGTGTGGATCTCGACGATATAATGGTCAAGAAGAAGCCGGGAGAATCGGTCGTCGGAACAAAATTGATCAGAGGAATAGTCCTAGATAAGGGGTTTGTGCATCCCGATATGCCAAAGAGGATCGAGGGCGCGAAGATCGCATTGCTTAACTCTCAATTGGAGGTTGAGAAGACAGAGTTTGACGCGAGGATACATATTGAATCTCCAGAGGCAATGGATGCATTCCTTAAGGAGGAAGAGAGTATGCTCAGAAGAATGGCTGAGAAGATCGCGAGTGTAGGAGCGAACGTTCTGATATGCCAGAAGGGCATAGATGATATGGCCGAATACTATCTGGCTAAGATGGGAGTAGCCGCGGTTAAACGTGTTAAAAAGTCGGATCTCGAGAAGGTCGCAAAGGCGACTGGAGGGCGAATAATAGTAAATCTTGATGATCTAAGAGATGAGGATCTCGGTTTCGCCGGGCTCGTTGAGGAGCGTAAGATCGGAGATGACAAGATGGTCTTCATAGAAGGCTGCAAGAACCCACGGAGCGTCGCAATCCTAGTCCGCGGCGGAACCGAGCGTATAGTCGACGAAGCAGAACGCTCAATCCACGACGCACTATGCGTAGTAAGAGACGTAGTCCAAGAACCAAAAATACTAGCAGGAGGAGGAGCGCCAGAAATAGAGGTTGCGAGGGAAGTCAGAGGCTACGCTGAATCGTTGCTTGGGAGGGAGCAGCTCGCAGCGCGGAGCTTCGCAGAAGCAATAGAAATAGTTCCGACGACGCTCGCGGAGAACGCGGGATTAGACCCAATAGATATACTTTCGGAGCTTAGGGCTGCTCATGAGAGAGGCGGGGTCTGGATGGGCGTGGATGTCCTAGGAGGCGGAGTTGATAACATGATGAGACTGGAGGTTTATGAGCCTCTCGCGGTGAAAAAGCAGGTCATAAAGTCAGCAACGGAAGCTGCGACGATGATACTGAAGATAGACGATGTAATAGCAGCTGGAAGGTCTAAGGCTCCCCCTCCGCCTACGAGCAGAGGATATGGAGGCATCGGTTAAGGGGGCATAATTCCCGCCTAGAGGCTTCCACCAATACCTTTTTATTCTCTTCCCGCTAATTCTGCAAAAGTAAAATGTGTAGATTATCCCATGAACTCATCTTCATTATGGTCTTCACATATCAATTAGTGACAGGCGTAGTTTCTCTTTCGGTTCCTATATATGCGAGCTTTATGGGCGCCTCGCTTTTCCTTGTAGGCATAATAGGCTCCGTTGGAGGCCTCATATACTCGTTTATGCCTCTTATTTCAGGGATCCTATGCGATAAATTTGGAAGAAAAATCTTCATCTCATCCTCCCTTCTCCTCTATGGAGCGTCATGCGGCCTATACATTCTATCCAATAAGCCATTAATGCTGATTCCAGTGAAGATTCTCGAGTGGATCTCAGTCGCGATCTTCTGGCCTGCAGTTGAATCCTACATTGTAGACTCATATAGTATGGGATTGGGGAATGCATTAAAGAGATTCAACATCTCTTGGGGCCTAGCAATGACGGTTGCGCCGTTGCTTGGAGGTTTACTGATAAATCAAGTATCGATCGTCGCTCCTTTCTTTACGTCTATGCTGCTCTCCCTAGCCCTATGGATCCTCAGCATACTGATAATCGAGGAACCAGCCGGGCATAGGATAGGATTCGAGCATGAAAGCGTAGAGTTAAAGACGGCTATTCGACATGATGGATTAGCGATGATACTGATTCTGATAACGATCTTCCTCTCATCATCGGTGATGGGGATCTTAATGTCGATCTTCCCTTCCTATGCGGCTCGCGTCGGGATCTCAGCTCTAGAGATCGGTGTTATCACCTTCGCATCTCAGATTTCCCGGGTCATCACATTCTATTTTGCATCTCGCATAGAGGCTAGGATAGGGAGGGCTGGAATGTTCCTTTTAGGTCCATTAGCCTTCGGAGCGGCGTCGGTTATGATGATTCAAAGCAATAATACGCCGTCATTCTTCCTCTGCTTCTTGGCCTTCGGCTTCGCATCTGGAATATGCTACACAACTGCATTAACGTCAATACTCGAGCGTAGCTCATCCTCTAGGGGATTGGCGGCCGGAGCATTCGAGAGCCTCGGCGGAATCGGATACTTTCTAGGTCCACTCATAGGCGGGATGCTCTATGAAGTTTCCAGTAAGGCCCCATACACCTATACTCTCTGCCTAAGCCTAACGATATTCCTAGTCCATCTGAGATGTAAGGGTAGAGTCACACGGAGAAGTCCATAATAGCATCCGAATATGCTTTGTAGGTAAAGTTATATGTTTCCTCGTTATTGAAATAAATCAAAAGGCGTTGCTGGAGGAGTCTGGTTGCTGATTGAGGTCAGATGGCATGGTAGGGGAGGACAGGGTGTCGTCACGGTCAGCAGACTACTGGCATACGCAGCGCTTCTCGACGGGAAATACGTCCAAGCATTCCCAGAGTTTGGGCCTGAACGTAGAGGCGCCCCAGTCACTGGCTACACGAGAATATCGGATGAGCCCATAAGGATCCACAGTTACATTTACAATCCGAATATTGTGGTGGTCGTTGATCCGACGATCATGGGTAGCATAGACGTGACGAAGGGCCTAGCTGAGGATGGGATAATAGTTGCGAATACGGAGAAGAGCCCGGAGGATCTAAAGTCCCAGTTAGGAGCCGAGAAGGCTAGGGTCTACACCGTCAACGCCGTGAGGATAGCGCTTGATATTCTCGGAAGGCCAATCTACAATACTGCGATGCTCGGAGCCCTCATCAAGGCCTCTCCGCTTGTAACCTTAGATTCCCTAAGTAGGGTGGTCAAGGAGAGATTTCCGGGAGCTGTTGGAGAGAAGAACGTCGCCGTGATCAAGAGGGCGTATGAGGAGGCGAGGGGTGTATGAGCGAAGAGTCCAAGCCGGGATGGAGATCCATACCGATAGCTGGAATACTATTAGAGCCAGGCTCAGCCATGAAGTATAAGACTGGAGATTGGCGTGCCTTTAGGCCCGTGATAGACGAGGAGAAATGCACGTATTGTCTTCTGTGCTGGATTTACTGTCCTGACGGTGCGATAATAAGGGAGGAGAAAACCGTGAGGGTCAATTATGACTATTGCAAGGGATGCGGAATATGCGCGAATGAATGTCCAGTTAAGGCGATAACTATGGTGGAGGAGAAGAAATGAGTAGGATTATGGGTTTAACTGGGGATGGAGCGGTAGCATACGCTATTAAGCAATGCAAAGTTGATGTGGTAGCGGCCTATCCGATCACGCCTCAGACATTAATAGTCGAGGAATTCAGCGAATATGTCCATAACGGGGAGGTCCACACTGAGTTTATATGCGTTGAGTCTGAGCATTCAGCGATGTCGGCATGTGTAGGTGCAAGCCTGACTGGAGCGAGGGTATTCACTGCTACTGCAAGTCAAGGCCTTGCATTGATGCATGAAATATTGTATATAGCCTCGAGCCTAAGATGCCCAATAGTCATGGGTGTCGTTAATAGGACGCTTTCAGCGCCGATAAATATACACTGCGACCACTCAGACATGATGGGCTCGAGGGATTGCGGCTGGATACAAGTATTCGTTGAGAACGCTCAGGAGGCATACGATTGGGTGATCCAAGCATTCAGGATCGCTGAGGATCCAGACGTCCTGCTTCCAGTCGCAGTAAACCTAGATGCCTTCATACTATCACATTCGCTTGAGGGAGTCAAGGTCCTAGATGATGCAGATGTCGAGAGGTTCGTATCGACGAGGAAGCCGGTACTCACGATAGATCCGGATAAGCCGATAACGGTTGGGGCGATATGCTTCACGGACTTCTTCTTCGAAACTAAACGTCAGCATGTTGAGGCCATGAATAATTCGCCGAAGACGATAAGTAAGGTTAATGATGAATTCGCGGAGTTAACTGGCAGAAGATATGGCTTCATAGATGCCTATGAAATGGATGATGCTGAAGCCGCCATTATATGCTTGGGAAGCACGGCTGGAACGGCAATGGCAGTTGCGAAGAAATTGAGGGATGAGGGCAAAAGGGTTGGGGTTATAAAGCCTTGGGTATACAGGCCGTTCCCGGCTGAGCAGATAATAGATGCCTGTAAGGACCTTAAGGCTCTGGCTGTGCTGGATCGGGCTTGCAGCATAGGCGCCCCATACGGGCCGCTATGCAACGATGTAACAGCAGCTCTATACAAGGAGAACGTTAGGCTCAACGTCTTCAATGTCATCTATGGCTTGGGAGGAAGGGATATAACTCCATTCGATATCGAGGCGATTTTCAACGAGGCTCTTGAAGTCGCGAAGACCGGTATGATAAGGGAGCCTATAAAATTTGTGGGGGTGAGGGAGTAGATGGTTAGGTTAAGGGATCTTCCGGCTGAGGAGCTATTCACTTCTGGGCATAGGCTATGCGCTGGATGTGGAGCTGGGATAATAGCGAGGATGACGATGAAGGCTCTTAGGGGGCCAACGGTCGTTGTTAACGCGACTGGATGCCTAGAGGTGGCATCAACGATATATCCATATACTGCATGGAAGGTTTCGTGGGTTCACGTTGCATTCGAGAATGCGGCTGCAGTCGCCTCTGGGATAGAAGCCGCATACAAGGCTTTGATGAGGAGAAACGCTTGGGGAAAGAAGGTTGATATCATAGCGTTTGCCGGTGATGGCGGGACATTCGATATTGGAATACAGGCTCTATCTGGAGCACTAGAGCGAGGACACGACTTCCTGTACATATGCTACGATAATGAGGCGTACATGAATACTGGAATACAGAGGTCGGGGGCTACTCCTCATGGAGCCGCGACCACGACGAGCCCCGCTGGAACGAAGATCCCGGGAAAACTGGAGTTCAAGAAGGATCTGATAGGGATATGCGCCGCTCATGGAATAGAATATGCTGCGACTGCCTCTCCGGCATATTGGAACGATTACATAACGAAGGTTAGGAAGGCATTGGAGGTTGACGGTCCAGCAGTTATACATGTATTCTCGCCTTGTCCAGTAGGCATGAGGTTTGACTCTGCAAAGAGCATAGAGGTAGCGCGGCTTGCAGTTCAGACGCGTTACTGGCCAGTATATGAGGTTGAGAATGGAAGATACAAATTGAATATTAAGGTGCCGAAGCCTAAGCCGGTATCAGAGTTTCTGAAGGTTCAAGGTAGATTTAGGCATCTATTCCAGCCGAAGTTTGAGCATGTAATCGATGAGATCCAGAGGCATGTCGATGAGAACTGGAAGAGGATAACTAAGCTCTGCGGTGAGGCCTAGCGGACCCTCACATGCCTCCTTAATTTTTGTTAGGCCGGATCAGATCGTTTTAACGCTTAGCTCTTAATCCGCCGCGGCGAAAAGGATTATTATAAATTCTGGAATCTTACTTATCAAGTGAATATTTGATGCTGGTGAACGGCATGCGGCTTTTTCATTACGCAGATGATGAGGAGATAAAGAGCGGAAAGACTACTGACATATACTTCGTCAGAACAAAGCAGATCCTGAAGGCTAAAGGATTGGATAAGGTGGGGGTTGTAGCCGAAGTCACGGTTGGAAGCCTCCCCGAGAATTGGCAGTGGGGAGTCCTATGCGGAATAGAGGAGGTTGCCCGTCTATTTGAGGGATACCCAGTTAACGTATACTCTATGCCTGAGGGAACGGTCTTCTTCACGCATGACAGCAGGGGATTCAGGGAGCCTATACTCTTCATTGAAGGGCCATACGGAGAATTCTGCCTGCTTGAGACTCCAATGCTGGGGTTGATATGCCAGGCATCGGGAGTCGCGACTAGATCAGCTAGGATCAAGAAGATCGCTGGGGACAAGCTCGTCTTGGCATTTGGCATACGTAGGATGCATCCGGCTATAGCTCCCATGCTTGATAGGGCATCATACATTGGAGGACTAGATGGAGTATCCAGTATTATAGGGGCTGAGACCATCGGGATCAAGCCGAGCGGAACGATGCCTCACGCCCTAATAATAGTCATGAGGAGCCAGAAGGATGCTTGGATGGCGTTCGATGAGGTAATGCCGCCTGATATCCCTAGGGTCTGCCTCGTAGATACATACCTTGACGAAAAGATCGAAGCGATAATGGCGGCGGATCTACTTAAGGATCGCCTAGCCGCGGTTCGATTGGATACTCCTCAATCGAGGAAGGGGGACTTCGCTGAGATAGTTAGGGAGGTTAGGTGGGAATTAGACTTGAGAGGATACAGGCACGTGAAGATATTCGTTTCCGGAGGCTTAAATGAAGAGTCTGTTAGGGAGCTAAGCGAGGCTGGAGCTGAAGCATTCGGCGTTGGAACCTACATCAGCAACGCTCCGACTATAGACTTCGCAATGGACATAGTTGAGGTTGAAGGTGAATTTGCGGCTAAGCGTGGAAAATTAAGTGGGAAGAAGCAGGTTTGGCGCTGCCAATCATGCTTCGAGGATATAGTCCTCCCATTCTCGGAGCCTGCTCCTAAATGTCCGAGGTGCGGAGGGGAGATGACGGGTATGCTTAAGCCCCTAATTAGGGATGGGAGGATAGTCGCTGATCTTCCGTGCGCATCTGATATTAGAAGATACGTCCTCAGCCAGATAGAGAAATGCCCGATCTAAAAGCGGTTGATTCCTAAAATCTTAAATATCCTCGTGGAGAAAAGTTAAAGGGTGAAAAGCTAAGGAGCTAAGATAATCGTAATGGTTGAGATCTGTCCAATATGTGGGCTTCCAAAGGATATATGCGTATGCGGAGAGATCGGTAAGGAACAGCAAAAGATTCTGGTCCGCATGGAAACCAGAAAGTTCAGGAAGGCCATGACGGTCATCGAGGGAATAGACGGGAAAGCGACTGATCTAAAGAAGCTCGCGCAGAAGATGAAGAATTTCTGTGCCTGCGGGGGAACAGCAAAGAACGGACAGATACTCCTGCAGGGAGATCAGAGGGAGAAGGCCTACGACTTCCTCGTTAAGATGGGCTACCCAAAGGAGAACATTGAGGTTCAATAGTCGGGAAGGCATTGATAGCCGAATGGGTCAGGCGGATGCTCAGAAAGATCAGAACTCCAACATGCTCATCTAATAGGCTGATAGTCTGCCCGAGGTGTGGAAGCACAAAAATCAAGTTAACAAGCACATTCGATGCTTGGCTGACTCCGAAAAGGTATTTCTGCCCTGACTGCGGATACGTCGGGCCTGTCGTTCTCGAGATCGAAAGGGAAAAGAATGGGGAGAACTAATCCGGAAGCTTTATCTTCAGCTGCCTCTTTAGAGTCTTGAAGCGGTTCCTAACGGTGACCTCTGTCACCCCGGCGGCGTCGGCTATCTCTTTTTGAGTCTTCTTCTCACCCATCTGCTTGCATGCTATATAAAGGGCCGCTGCGGCTAAGCCCATTGGATCCTTACCGGCTGAAACATGCCTCTTCCTCGCCTCCTTAAGTATCTTCACGGCGACCTCCTGGATCTTCCCTGGGATGTCAGCCTTCCTAGCGATCTTCGCTACATAGATCATCGGATCTGCTATTGGAATGTTCAAGCTCAACTGCCGAAGGAGCAGCCTGTAGCATCGGGCTACATCCTTCTTTCCTACGAGGCTCGCATCAGATATCTCACGGAGGCTTCTCGGAGTCCCAGTTATCCTGCATGCGGCATAGAGCGATGCAGCCGCTATGGCGGCGATTGATCTTCCGCGGACAAGCCCCTCATCTAGGGCCTTACGATATATGAGGGCGGCCTTCTCCTTAACAGTTGGAGGAACAGCAACTTTACTTGATAATCTATCGAGCTCGGTCATAGCTTGGGCGAGATTGCGGTCAATCGATGAATGCACGCGTGATCTTATCTGCCACTTCCTAAGCCTCCACATTTGCAGGCGAGTTGATAATGGAAGTCTTCGTCCAAAGGCATCCCTGTCTATTCTGTCGATTGAGGTTGATAATCCCTTGTCATGAACCGAGTAGGAGGTTGGTATGCCGACTCTGCTCCTCGCCTCCTTCTCCTCCTGAGTGAATGCGCGCCACTCGGGACCCTTATCCATCATCACATCCTGAATCACGAGTCCGCAACTTCCACAGATCGTCTCTCCAGTATCATAATCGTGAATTAGATTTGTGCTCCCGCATTCGGGGCACTTCTTAATCGTGATCTGAATGGATTGAACCTTCCTATTCTGCATGATCCTTCACCTCGAATATCTCATGATTAAGCATTAGAACTTCATAAAATCCGTTCTTCATACCGCAAGAGTCAGAACAGATTATCAGCTCGCGCCTATACCATGATATGATCATCTATATAAAGTTTTCGATTCACTACTGAGACCTAGTCTTGAAAGGCTTATATTACCTCAAGTAGATAGACTCTTGAGCAATGATGGAGGATCTACCTGACAATATTAAAAGGGTGCTTGAGGGCCTGCTGGATGATCTTAAGTCACGTGAAGCTGTCATAAGCATAGGCCTGTTTGGGAGCTGGAGCAGAGGTGAAGCCTCCGAGGGTAGCGATGTCGATCTGCTCATAATAGACCGCAGAAGCCTCGGATACGAGTATGTTGAGCGGGCGGAAATCGATAATATCTTCTTGGACTTAAATTATGTGCCTGAGAAATGGGTTACAAGCGAGTTTCCACCCGAGATCGATCATAGGCTCTACGAGACGAGGATCCTATATGATCCAAATGGAACGCTGAGGAGGGCCAAGGAGACATTGCTGAAGATGATGTGGACTCCGGAGCGCCTAGAGATCAGAACTGGAAATTACCTGGTGGAGGCCGATATACTATTAAGCAGGGGACTATCCGCCTATGAGAGGCTTGATTATAAGAGCGCAAAGCTGAACGCCGTTCTCGCCCTAGAGGAGATCTTAAAGATACCAATGGAGGTTTGTAGGGCTGAATTCTCAAACAGCAGATACATCAGAGCCTTGGAAGAATCGATGAAGAAACTAAACCTAAAGAAGACATACAATGAGTACCTGAAGGTCTCGGGTCTCTCCAAGATAAGTAGGAGAAGAGCCGAGGGAATATTCGAGAGATTCCAGAGTATGTGGAGTGCAACCATGAGATTCTTCGAGGCAAACTCGCATATAACCGGGAAACTGCATGAGCAGGTCGTGAATAACCTTAACTTCTATTGTAAGCAGAGCTTCCTACGTGGAATATCAGCCCGCACAAGAGCTCTTCTTCAGGAGGGACTTTACGCCGAGGCGGCTCATTACATGCAGAGATCATCCGTGAGTATGCTTGAAAATTACGCTTGGCTTCTATCTGAAATAGAGAAGAGACGATTCGACTATACGAGGCTAATCGAGTTTCTAAGGGACTCACATGTATCTCCAAGCGCAGTCTATGAGAATGCACTTGAGGTTTTAATGCTCGGGGATATCTCAGCCGAGGATGCCAAGGACTCGCTGGAGAAGGCTAGGAGCATAATCTTGGATATTCGGGGTAGGAGGAAGGAGCTGATCGCCCAAATGGAAGCCGAAAAATAACACTTTAATAGGATCACTCCCATTCAATCTTCTGAAGTGCTTAAAGTGAATGGATCAGATGGTAGCGTTAAGATCTGCTCCCTAAAACCTAGTCTGAGAGAATTAAATGTAACCGTGAAGATAATCAACGTAGGCGTTACAAGAGCATTCCATTCGAGAAGGGATGGAAGAGATCACGTGGTGGCTGAGGCGCTAGTGGGAGATGAGACAGGATCAATAATACTGACGCTGTGGGATGAGCAGATCAGGAGATTTAAGGCTGGCGATACAATCAAGGTAATGAATGGATACACAACCCTGTATAGGGGCTCATTAAGGCTGAACGTCGGAAAAAACGGAAAAATAGAGAAGGTCAAGGATGAAATAGAGAGGGTGAATACCCAAAATAACCTTTCAGAAAGATTATATATTCAGATTCCGTGGCACCTATCAGAGAGTAGCCCATACAGAAGGAGGAGGAGACGCTGAGAAGCCCGGTGGTGTAGCGGACAAGCATGGCGGGCTTTGGACCCGCCGACGGGAG
>CAZDRE010000014.1:0-41047 GCA_964508155.1 uncultured Candidatus Bathyarchaeia archaeon | reverse complement strand
GGGTCGGGCGGGCGACAGCCGCCTATACTAGGCCGGACTATACTACCAGGGCTTTTCGCCGTATATTATTAGCTTTAGTTTCTCAGATATATTTTTTACTTGTTGGTTTACAGCGTATTTACGGAAATCATATAAAATTGTGGATTGTTTTTGGTGTTGGTGGTTGGAGTGCCGTATCCATTTAATTTTGATTTGACGAGGGTTTCGAAGGCTTTCTTTAGGGAGATCATGAGGGTCACGTATGATTATAATATGCATAGGAGAATGGGTGAAGCGGTCCGTTACCTAATTGAAAAGTTCAGGATCCGTGAGATTACGGGGCTTGATCTATCCGAAGCGATACAGCTGGTGGAAGATCTCATCGAGATTCACATAAAGAATGCCATGAATAGGGTGAGGTTTGAGTCTGCAAGGAGGAAGGCTCTTTTGCTTCCGCACTGCTCAAGAAAATACATGGATAATAGATGTAAGGCTAGATTTGACCCGGAGATTCCATCCTATTTCTGTTCTCACTGCTCAAGTGACTGTCTAATACATCAGGCAACGCTTCTCGGAGAAAAGCGGGGATACGACGTTTATATTCTGCCTGGAGGCTCATGCATAAAGAAGATACTCTCGAAGGGAAGATATGATGCTGTCGTTGGAGTTGCATGTGGAATGGAGATCAACATGGCCGAGAAGATATTGAATCAGCTGGGCATCGCGGGGCAAGCAGTTCCGCTCATAAGAAATGGATGCGCAAACACAAGATTCAGCATCGAATCTTTAAGGGAGATCTTGTAATTCTCACTTCAGGTATATTTGAGGGTTATATCTTGAATTGCGCTATTACCATGGCATGATCCTTTTCGTATGGCTCGAGATTGATAGTCTCTGTTATCTTAAATCCCTTCTCTTTGAGGGTGCTTATTTCCCTCTGATATATCTCTGAAGGCTCTCTCGTGACGTCTATGCTCCTAGCCTTCACTGCAAGCATGATCCATCCGTCCTTTCTAAGGTAGATCCCCGCGTTATCGGCTAGGATGCCGGCCTGCTCAGGCTGGGCAATGTCGCAGTATATGGCATCAACCTCACCTACCAGCGTCGAATATTTGACTGGGAACCTTGCATCTGCAAGTATCGGCGCCATATTCATGCGGAACCTACAGACATTATCTATTAGATCACGGATCGATCTCGGAGAGAACTCAATACAGTAAACATAGCCTTCCTCTCCCACTATGTCTGATACGTGACTTGCTGTTGTTCCGGAGGCAGCTCCAAGATAAAGAACTCTGCTTTTCCTCCTAATCGGTAGATCTTTCATTCCCTTCAATATTGCAGCTGCAAGTTTGCTTCTATATGGATCCCAAATTCTATACTCCGTCTCACCGATTCTTATCAGTCTTTCACCATAGACGCTTCTTCCAGGAGTGAGGTTTCTCGTGGCGATCCTCTCAGTTTCATCCTCCAAGATTATCCAGTAGATTCCCTCAAACCTTTGATGCGGAACCGCCTTTATGTTCATCTCCGCTTCCTCCTACGCTTCTTCCTTGAAACTTTTCTCCTTGAACCCTTCTTTCTTATCTCCTCTACCTTCTCCAAGAGGGCCTTCTTCAATTCATCTCCAATGTAATCCCCGCTGAAAACGTCGGTTCTCGCTGCTATAGCTATCTTCCCAGCAAGCAGCCTGGAGATCTTCCCCCTAAGAGATCTCTTTGATCCATGAACAAGAGCATGCTGGAATATAACTCCATGCTTTGGGGGACGCGCCCCCGTAGTTAACGATCTAAAAAGAGCCTTCTCAGCGCCTAAAACCTGTATTGTGCTAGACGGCATCTTCGCTAGATTCTCAAGTCCACCGGCAAGAGCTATTAGTCTCGCGCCTAGTATTGGCCCGGTTAGCGCCGAGATGTTTGGAGCTTCCTCCTTCATTATCTCGCTTAGATACCTCTCGATTTTTCTTCTGGTCTCTGACAGGCTCAAATACTGGCTACAGAGCATCCTTATCTGCTTTAGGTCTTGATCATTCAAGTCTGCGCCCATAGACGTTTGAGCAGCCCTTACGATCTCTTTAACTTTATCTTTTGGCAGATCGAATCCTTCAAGATTCTCGTTTAAAAAGTTCCCCCTCCTTCCTAACTTATATACCAGCCTAGCATATAATTCATGTTTACTTATTAGATGCGTGAGTTCCGGAAAGTGGAGTCCATACCATTCACGTATTCGACCTGCAAATAGATTTAATGTCCTATCTAAATCATCTAGCGCTTCAACGGCCTGTATTATCAGGAAATCCCTCCTTTCAGCGGCTTCTTTAACGGACGCTCTTGAGATCTCCATTGAGACTTCATGGGTCAACCTTGGCAGATCCGAGGTGGACTTTAAAAAATCGAATTTGACGGCGTATTCTCCTAATCTTTCACGGAGTGATCTGCCAATTTCAGATTGAGGCTCAACTTCAGAGGATACTCCCAGCTTCTCACGAATGTTCTCCGCGAGATCCAGATCCTCAAATATGAATGATTCATAACCCTTACTCTTGAGTTCGCTGATCAGATCCTTCATTTCCGGTATGATCTCTCCAGAATTTATTCGCTTAAGCCTCTTCGCTATTTCCTTTGGATCCCTAGGAAAAAGCTTCTTTCCTACGAGTTCACCCCTCTCTCCAAAACCCAAAATTCCAATGATCGACGGAATTATGAAGGCCTTCAATTCTTCTTCACCTTATTGTACGAATGATTAATGTCCGCTTTCACCAATAACGTTTTCCATTACCTGAAGGACTAGGGATCATCTATTTTATTAGGAGAGGCTGCTCTTTTAAATAGAGACTGGTGAGAATGAATCCGACGGACGTTTCTTTAAAGATGGAGATAGCGGGACTGAGGCTTAGAAATCCAACGATCCTCGCATCTGGAATACTCGGCTCCTCGGCTGAATATCTACGTGAGGTCGCCCGTGCCGGCGCAGGGGCAGTAACTACGAAGTCGGTCGGTCCTAAACCTAGAGACGGATATAAGAATCCAACAGTGATACAGGTTGAGTGCGGATTTCTAAATGCCGTTGGGCTTCCAAATCCTGGAATAGAAAAGTTCGTCGATGAGATCAGGAGATTACACGACTTGGAGGTTCCCCTGATAGTCAGTGTTTATGGGTTCTCTCCTGAGGAATACGCTGAAGTATCTAGTATGGCTGTTAACGCGGGCGCAGATGCTATTGAACTAAACCTCTCGTGTCCTCATGTTAGAGGGGCGGGAGCCGAAATTGGCAGAGATCCATGTTTGGTAAGCCAGGTAGTTAAGGTGGTGAAGGAGTCGGTTAATGGTCCTGTATTCGCGAAGTTAACTCCGAATGTATCGGATATAGGGGAGATAGCGACCGCAGCGGCCTCAGCTGGCGCGGATGCCATAACGGCCATAAATACCGTCAGGGCAATGGCCATAGATATTGAGACATGCAGGCCGATACTTGCGAATAAAGTGGGAGGTCTGTCTGGAGGCGCAATTAAGCCCATAGCCGTGAGATGCATATACGAGATTTACGAGGTTGTTGATATTCCCATAATTGGCTGCGGAGGGGTTAGGACGTGGAGGGATGCTGTCGAATTGATTCTGGCCGGAGCATCAGCAGTTCAGATAGGATCGGCGATCGCGATTGAGGGGTTATCAGTATTCAGATCGATCGCTGAAGGCATAAAATATTATCTCCAAAGGAAGGGCTTCAAGAGTGTGAGGGATATAGTTGGCTTGGCACATAAAAAATAATGTTCTAAGAATCGTTAGAATCGTTAAGGCTAAGGCCGAGGCGAGAGACGTTAAGACATTTTACTTCAGAGATGATCTCTGCAGTCAAGCTAAACCGGGTCAATTCATTATGGCCTGGATTCCAGATGTGGATGAGATCCCATTAAGCATATCATCAGCATCTGATGGATTAGCATCCGTGACTGTTAAGGATGTAGGTGAGGCAACCCACGCCATAAGCCAAATGGAAAGAGGCGATGTCTTAGGCATCAGAGGTCCCTTCGGTTCCTACTTCAGAATTATTGGAAGAAACGCCCTTATAGTTGCTGGAGGCATAGGAGCGGCTCCACTCCTAATGCTCGCTGATAGGCTCTTAAGTAGGAATGTAAAGGTGACTTTTATAGAGGGAGCGAAAACTCACTCTGAGATAATCTTTAAGGATCAGCTTAGTTTCCTTCGTGATAAGTATGGCTTAGAAGTGATATTCGCAACGGATGATGGAACTTATGGTTTGAGGGGGACGGCCGTTGATGCCGCCGAGGAGGCTCTTTCCAAGAAAAGGTTTGATTCGCTTTATGCCTGTGGAAGGGAATCTATGATCCGTAAGCTCTATTTTTTGGCTGAGAAATACTCGATTCCGATGCAGGCCAGTCTGGAACGTATCATGAGATGTGCAATTGGGATATGTGGGAGCTGCGTGATGGGAAGATATAGAGTGTGCAGGGATGGTCCAGTATTCGACTCATCTATGCTGAGAGATGTAATGGGGGAGCTCGGTAGGTTTAAACGTAACTTTAGGGGGGAGAAGGTTCCAGTCGAGGATTAAATTGTCATTCAGCGTTGAGGATGATCTCGCGGAAACAAAAATTTTGAGTGTAATTCTCAGCTGCTTTGTTCCCCGGCCTTGACGAGACCGATCTTTAATGTTTCTCCTCCGATCTTATAGGTTGCGATGTAAGCTCCCTCTGGAGGCTCTGACCTTCGAATAACCTTGGATAGAGTTTCATTTGCTATGTAATCCTTAAACTCCTCGAATACCCTCGTTAATTCAGGTCCAGCCTCATAGTACGTTTCTATCCAATCTGCAATCTTGAAGTTTGCCTCTTTCCTCTGATTCTGTATTCTTCGAACGATGTCTCGTGCAAGTCCCTCCCTCCTCAGGTCATCGGTGATTCTAGTATCGATCGCCACGAGGATATTGTCTTCCTCGGCAATCGCATAATTCTCCTTTGGAAGCGTTAAAACTTCAACCTCATCTGGATGTATCTCTATTCTTTCATCATCGATCTTCAGTGATATGCTTCTTCCGCTCTTAAAGGTCTCAGCTAGGTCATGTGCATCAAGTTCCTCTAGAGCCCTCTGTATTTTCGGGAATTTACTTCCATACTTCCTGCCCAGAATATCCGGCCTCGGCTTAACGGCGTATTCGAGGACTTCATCTCTCTTGGTTGTCAGGAGCATGTCCTTCACATTCAGCTCTTCAACTATCAGCTCCTTGAGTTTTCCAATTCTATTGAGGATCTCCCCGTCTGCTACAACAATCATCTTTGACAGCGGCTGACGGATCTTTATTCCGGATCTGCCCCTAGCCGATCGTCCTAGACCGCAGACCTTTATCGCCAAATCCATATCAGCCATTAACTCTTCATCGATCAGTTCATCATTCGGTTTTGGCCATCTCTCATGATGAACGCTCTCTGGGGCTTTCGGATCGACGCTGCGAACTATATTCTGGTAGATCTCCTCGGTTACGAATGGTACGAAGGGAGCGAGCAGCTTAATGAGCGTTGTAAGGCAAGTATAGAGCGTTGTGTAGGCTGCGTTCTTATCCTCATCCTTCTCGCTCTTCCAGAATCTTCTCCTAGACCTTCTAATATACCATGTTGAGAGTTCCTCTACGAACTTCTCTATGGCAATGGCCGCCTCGTATGGGTCAAAGTCCTCCAAGCGTTCGGTCACATGTTTAATGAGAACGTTAAGTTTTGAGAGTATCCAGCGGTCTAGCGGCGAAAGTGAATCATAATCCACCATGTTCTTAGGCGTCCACTTATCGAGATTAGCATACGTAACAAAGAAGCTGTATATGTTCCATAAGGGAATGAGGAATCTCCTCTTAACCTCATTCGCCCTTGTATATCCGAATGGAAGGTTCGTTTCAGGCCTCCTTGTGCAATACATCCATCTCATGACGTCCGCTCCCATGTTTTCAGCCGCCTCGTCGAAGTCGATCGCGTTTCCCCATGACTTATGCATCTCTCTTCCATCCTCGCCTAGGACGAGGCCGTGTCCAAAGCAGACCTTGAATGGAGGCTTTCTCTCCATAATCGTGCTCATAGCGAGCATCGCATAGAACCAGTTTCTGAATTGTCCAGGCAGGGATTCACAGACTAGATCCGCCGGGAACCATTCCTCCCAATATTTCCTGTTAGTCCTGTATTGGAGCGTTGAATAGGCGACTATGCCGGCGTCGAGCCATGGATTTCCAACATCTGGAATGCGTGATATTTTAGATCCGCATTTTGGGCATCTTATCTTTACAGCATCTACCCACGGCCTATGGGGTGAGTGTCCCTCGAAGATCTCCCATCCCTCAACCGCTTTCTCTTTGAGCTCCTCCTTGCTGCCTATGACGACGAAGTGCCCGCATTTCTTACATTCCCATATTGGAAGGGCAAGGCCCCAGTATCGTTTCTTAGAGATCATCCAGTCCTCCATGTTCAGAAGCCAATTGATCTCCTGTTGAAGTCCGAACTCAGGGATCCATCTGACCTGCTTTGCAACATCAATTATCTGATATCTCAGATTCTTCTCCTTCTCCTCTGGAGTTATCTCCTCAAGAGGCTTGTCCAGCTTCTCACCCATGCTTATGAACCATTCATCGACTAGGCGGAAGACGAGCTCGCTTCCGCAGCGCCAGCAGACTGGATATCTATGCCTGTAATCCTCAACTTTAAAGAGCAACCCTTTCTTCTTCAAGTCTTCGATGACGATCTTAGCTGAGTCATACACGTGGATGCCTGTGAATTTTCCAAATCCATCCTTGAACACTCCGAATTCGTCTAGGGGGGCAATCACGGGCAATCCATACTCTTCTCCAAGTTCCAAGTCCTCCTTTCCGCATCCGGGAGCTATATGCACTATTCCGGTTCCTTCCTCTTCCGTCACGTCTTTCCATAAGATGACCCTGTGAGCATCGGCGGCTCCTGATCTCCTCTGCGCTGGAAGTTCATCGTATGGGCCTATATAGGCCCATCCCTCCATATTCTTCCCTGTAAACTCCTCGACTATCTCGTAGCTCCCCTTCGGGAGAGTTCTCTCTAATGCAAACTTGCCTAAATATAAGTATTCGTCTCCAAACTTGACTTTCACATAGGTATAGTCTGGATGAACCGCGGCTGCTACATTAGATGTTAGAGTCCAGGGCGTGGTCGTCCATATTAAAAGTGACTCTTTGGGTCTATTCTTTAATGGAAATCTGACTGTGAGTCCTGGATGGACAAGTTCCCTATATCCCTCCGTTACTATTTCATGTTCTGAGAGAGCTGTTGAGCATCTTGGACACCATGGCATCACGTCTCTGCCTTTATAGATCCATCCTTTCTCATAGCACTTCTTTAATAGAGCCCATATCATATAGTTATTCTCGTCTGAGAGGGTGAAATACGAGCCGCCTATCTCCGGTGATCCTAATCTGCCTACAAGCCTTTCAGCAGTATCTCTCACAGGCCCCTTCTTGCCTTGGATCGTAACGATCTGATCCGGCTTCTCTAAGCATTTGGCGAGATAGCGAAGGGTCTCGGGGTCATCCCAGTCCATCCAGTATCCGAGTCTGATGGATTGTTCAACCTGCTTAGCAGCGTATCTGAGGGCTCTTTGCTTGCATTTCTTCACGAACTCCGCGATTCCATATGCTTCTATGTCACGTTTAGACTTAAATCCAAGTTCTCTTTCAACTTCAACCTCAACCCATAAACCCTGGCAGTCAAAGCCGTTCTGATATCTGAGTTCGTGGCCCTGCATGGCCTTGAAGCGCTGAAACAGATCCTTATAGGTGCGGCCCCATGCGTGATGAACTCCCATGGGATTATTGGCTGTTATTGGTCCATCCATGAATGACCATTTAGGCTTACCCTTATTCAATTCGACGAGCTTCTCAAAGGCTTTAGTTTCAGACCAAAACTTGATTATGCGATGTTCAATCTCCGGGAAATTCACGGTTGTAGGGACTTCCTTAAACATGGCCGATTACTTCCCGAGATAATTATCTCCTAAACGTACAAGGTGTCGATTCCATGTGTCTCGAGGGACGCCGTGAAATCTACCCTTGGATTTGGCGTCCACCACGCATCTCCGTTCGCCTTCAATAAGCATAAGAAACCTATAATATAAGTTTAATGGAGGGTTCTGTTGCGTCTTTAGGTGATCGGTGATGACTGAGCTTGCAACATCTTAAGCGTTATATTTGAAAGACGCAACTTCTTCTCTTTTGCTCCACGCCTTTTCCTCATCGGCTTTAAGCGAAGCCCCGTCAAGGTCGATTTATGGAGAGTCCCGTCGTCTTCCCATCGGTCTCGGACACATGATATCCTGATAATGCCGAGACATATTAAATATGCCTTCCGAAGACGCAACACCAGAAAAAACTAAACTTCTTTTATCTCCCAAACACAGATAAACGCAACAGAATATAATGGAGAGAAATCTATTCCGGTAGGTGGTGTTTTATGGAAACCGCCGATTGAAGGTTATGCTGTTAGATGCTTGACCACTCAATATCTCTATTTGCGATCTCACTCCAGCATTTACGGCATATCGGTATCATACGCCCATTATAGTAGATGCTTACCTCAATATCCGTGTTTCTACACTCCGGCTTCCAAGGGTTCATGCAGTGGATCTCCCTTCCGCCGCTATCTCCAGTTGTGCTCGTTGTCCTAACGGCTTCCATTGAGGCTTCATCGCTCCCTTTAATATCAGCCAATTTATTTGCGTATCTCTCTCTTATCTGTTGGGAGGTCATTATCACGGTCTCCTTTCTTTCTTCTTCGTCGTTCCGCTCTATCTGCTTCTTTAATGAGGAGATCCCGTCGCTTAAGATCTCGGCGCTTCGCTTATAGTCGTCCTCCTTCATGTCGCCAAGTATGAGTCTATGTCTGAATTCTACAAGAATGGTCTCAAATAGTCTGGCTCCATCATGCAAGGTTCTCTTCCAAAATTCCTCTTCATCTTCAAGGGCCTTTTTGAGATCTTTAGCCGCGGATAACGTCTTCTCTATTTTCTCATTTAGGAGATTATAGGTGCCATGCGAGATCTTTCCGCTGAGTAGGATGTGCTCGAGAGATTCTCTCTCCTTCCTTAATGAATCTAAGAGATCATCTATTATCTTAGTTGTCTTCATGTTTAATCTGAGGAGTATGGAAGGGACAAAATTAAAATCATTTTTCAACATGGAAGTATAGCGTGCAATATTATGGTATCTCAAGCCTAAATGTTTAGATGAGCGTTAAATGGAATTGAAATAATTAAAAGGCTCAGAATTTCTCTATAGACTTTTACTTTTCATTGATGAGTTCAGTTATGCTTATGTTTTTCTTCTCAGCTATCCTCCTAATCTCCATCCATGTTCTCTCTGGAAGATGGATCCCCTCAACTCGCCGTTCCATCTCGGTTCTTAGCTCAGGCTCTCCTGGGAGAAGTATCTCTTTAAATCCCGGCCTCAATTTTGAGGACTTAATCCTCCGTATTAAGGCGTCTATGCGATCCTTAAACTCTTCGATCGGCATGAAGTCTTTGATGTTTATTACCTCAAAGAAGACTCCATTGCCTTCCTTGCCCGTCTCATAGGCGCACTTTGCATTAGCCAGTATGCCGGTCATCACTTCGACTACTAATCCGAGGCCGAAACCCTTATGTCCAGCTAAGTCTCCGCCTAATGGTAGGAGGGCCCCTCCATCATATAGATCAGCCGGATTTGTGCTTGGGTTTCCATGCTTATCGATTATGTATCCCTCCGGTATCTTCTCACCCTTATGAAGGGACACTCGGATCTTCCCCTCGGCGCACATGCTCGTTGCTATATCGAGAACTAGCATGTGCTCCCTTCCCTTCGGAAACGCATAGCTTATCGGCGCTGTGCTAAGAAGGGTCTCCCTTCCTCCGTAGGGGGCTACGGTCGGCGTGGAGTTAACCATAGCAACTCCTATCATGTCACTTTCAGCCGCGAGCATCGTATAATCTGCGAGTCTACCTATATGATATAGGTTGTAGGCGCAGACGACGCTGACGGAACATTCTTTTGCCTTCTCAATCGCCAGTTCCATGGCCCTCTTCGCGACTACCTGACCGAATCCCCAATTTCCATTAAGCAGGGCTGTTGACGGCGTTTCTCTAATAGTCTCGATCTTCGATCCCGGTCTTAATATCCCCTTCTCTATAGCCCTAACATATTGAATGACCCGAATTACTCCGTGGGAGTCGTGGCCGCATAGATTCGCCTTTACTAGAAACTCGGATACAAGTCTCGCCTCTTCAGGCGGCGCTCCGTAGGCTATGAAGATCTCCTCTGATATCCTCCTCAGAGATTCGGGCTTAAATACCGGCATAACATCTTCTCCAAATCGTGATGAATCCAAATTAGAATCCTTATCTTTACATATTAAGTTATTCACTTGATAAAAGGTATGTTGAGGCTCCGTTTTGAGTAAAGACTAATATTGTTCTAACCCAATTAATTGTTGCAAGGCATGAGGTGAGATTAACTTGAAGCTTCTTTATATAGTCATAGATGGGCTTGGCGACCTACCAATAAGTGATCTCAAAGGTGAAACTCCACTGGGATTTGCTGAAACCCCAAATTTAGATGAGCTCGCGGGCAGGGGTAGACTCGGCCTAATGTATACTGTTGGTAAGGGAATAGCTCCGGAAAGCGATGTTGCTGTGATCTCGATTCTCGGCTATGATCCATCAAAGTATCATGTTGGCCGAGGGCCTTTGGAGGCTTTCGGCGCTGGATTGGATATGAAGGATGGCGATCTCGCCTTAAGATGTAACTTTGCAACTTTAGGTGCAAATAGGAGGATCATAGATCGCAGAGTTGGCCGTTCGCTCACGACTGAGGAGGCAACTGAGCTCTCTAAGGCTATAAATCGCGAAGTTAAGCTCGAATCCTTCCCTGCCGAGTTTGACTTTAAAAATACACTTGGTCATAGAGCGGTTCTCGTTATCAAGAGTAAGGATGTGCCGCTTTCAGCTGAGATAACAAATACCGATCCAGCCTATGAGCGAGTTGAGGGCATGGGGGTTGCAAAGGCCGAGTTTGAGATGATCCTGAAGGAGGCCGTTCCACTTGAAGATACTGAGGGTGCTAGAAGAGCCGCGGCGCTCGTAAATGAGTTTACGGAGAAGAGCCATGAGGTTTTAGATGGGCATGAAATAAACAGGAGGAGGGAGGCGGAGGGGAAATTAAAGGCGAACGTCATACTCTCAAGGGATGCGGGCAATAAAGTTCCAAAGTTCTTTAATATAAATGAACGTTATGGCGTAAGATTTGCCTGTCTGGCCGACATGCCTGTTGAAAGGGGAATCTCGAGGCTGGCTGGGATGCATCTTATAGATCTTCCTCCACCGACCAAGGATATAAGGGCTGATAGCGCCATAAGAGTTAGGAAGATAATAGAGAATTACGGCTCCTTTGACTGCTTCTACATACACATTAAGGGACCCGACGAGCCGGGTCATGATGGAGATTATAGAAGGAAGGTGAGGATAATAGAGCAGATAGACAAATTCTTCTTTGGCGCTCTCCTATCAAAGATTGACTTAGAGGAGAACTTGATCTGCGTAACGGCTGATCATTCAACCCCATGCATTCTTAAGGCTCATAGCGACGATCCAGTTCCGTTGCTTATTGCCGGAGGGAAAGTTAAGCCTGACGGCATAAATAGATTCTCGGAGGAGGCATGCAAGAAGGGAAGTCTGGGAGTGCTAAGTAAAGGATCAGATCTCATACCATTGCTTATGAAGATGATGAGAGAGAGATAAAGCATAAAGCAGCCGGGCAAAAGAAACCTTATAATATTATTCTTTGCATTATCTTATTCTTGGACGGCAGGTCTTAGGCGGGGGGCTAGGGGTCCCCTGAGAGGCGTAAGCCTCGACCGTAAACCCTCTATATGACGGGCCGAAAGCTGAGGTGAGGCGTAAAGCCCATCGGCCACCCTCCAATCCTCAACCGATGATTACTCGTCCTCTGGGGCCGGCGGTCACGGAGCGTCTCCTGTAGGGGAGACGTAACCGTGTCTACCAAGTGAACCTGGCCAGGCCCGGGAGGGAGCAACCTAAGCTTGGACGTTCGGCGCTCAGAGGGGTGCGGGTATGAGTTAGAGGATTGGAGGAGCCGATGGAGACTTTACGTCGAGCCTCAGTGACCTGCCGTCCACTAACATCTTATCAGTTTAAGTTCGCTTAGTATTCTGCATGCTTGGCAGATCACGTCTGTCGTCGGCTCCCCGCAGAGCTTGCATGGTCCTAATGGAGATCTTTCAGGGCTGATCGTGACGAGCTTCCTAATCTTCTCGATTGATCTGAGGAGCGTGTATTTTACGCCGGGATGCTTCATCTCAAGTCTATTGAGGTATATGCGTATGTCATTTCTAAAGGCTTCACAGGCATATGGGCATGGTTCATCCTGAAACTTTATATGATTCACATATGCATAGAGGGCTGATTCACGTTCAAGAACCTCGCAGAATGGCTTTACTCTGGGGATAAAATCTGGGATTTCACGGTCGAATTTAGGCCTTGAATATATAGCCTTCACGTAGTCTCCATGAAGCAGGTTTAGGAGGAACGTTTGAATCTCGTCATCCAACGTATGAGCGGTTGCTATCTTATCGGCTGATGCCTCCTTAGCAGCGATATTCAATGCTCTCCTTCTTAATACCCCACAGTATGCGCATGGAGTTAATCCTTTATCCCGTGTCTTCTTCACGATCTCATCTAATGTGTATCCATATATCTCCTTGAACGATACGATTATATGCTCTATGCCGAGCATCTCGCAATTTTCAGAGGTTATTCTGATGGATTTCTCACGGTAATCTCCTATTCCCTCATCGACGGTAATCGCGCATAGTGAGGCTTGAGGATACTCCTTCTCTATCTTCGAGAGAATATGCAGCAGGTTTAGGCTGTCTTTTCCGCCAGAAACGGCGACGGCAATCCTATCATTAAAGTTAAACATTTGATATTTGCTTATGGCCGCTCTAACTTTATTCTCTATAGATTCGGAGAAGCACTTACGGCAGAGACTCTCTCCGGAGTATCTACGCACATAAAATGCCTCTCTCCGCTTACAAATCGAACACTTAACCATCTTATTGCTCCTTTAGAAGATTAACGCCTAAAATGCTGTTCACGGAGATATCAATAAATCTTTTGGATGAATAAGGATAGAATAATAAGTTAGGGGAATCTTCATTCTCTTGGAGATCAGATTGGCTAAGAAGCCGATTCTAAGGGATGAGCGGCTGAAGATCATTTATGATGAAAAGCGTTGGAGACTACTTAATCAATTAAGAGCTGAGGCTATAGAGCTGATGAATGCTCTAAACTCCATGCATATATTCTCGATCGTGCATGGAAGCATCGCCAGGGGAGACGTGACGGAGAAGAGTGACATAGACATATTCATTCCGGATGTGATTCCATCATTCATAGTTGAGACGGCATTGGAGAGGGCTGGAATCTCCATCTCTGAACGTATCCTCGTCCAGGCTACTCCGACATACTCGATAAAGGCGTATATTGGAATCGATGAGAGGAGATCGATCTCCTTCCCTCTCTCGAAGCTTAGAAAGACGGAGAGAGAATTCTATAAGTTTGGAGGCGAAGCGACATTGGAAATGCTCAGGCGAGGAGTTAGGGTTCCAGGAGTGGATAAGCGCCTCATGCTAATAGAGCCAACTGATGATGGACATATAGAGAGTAGCATTTTAGGACGTGAGGGTGAAGTTGCAAAGCTCCTTGGAATATCAATCGAGACAGTTCTTGATAGGGTTAGAACCTTAACTCGAAGAGATAAGATTGGAAGGACTGGCCTATTCATCGAGAGGAGATTAGCATTCAATGAGACATTCGAATCTGTTCTTAAGGAGCTTGCGGAGAGGAATCCCGCTGTTAGAAGAAGATTAAGGACCGTATAGGCTCATCTTCACTTTAAAATATCATGCAGGAAGATCTTCATCGGCCCTATCTTTCCTCCGTAGTTGCCAGCGGATATCCTTACGACATCGGGAATCTCGACGGCGGCTCTTATGCCTGCTCTCATCGCCTCTTTTACGCTCTCTAAGTCGAGGCCATTTATCACTATCTCATAGATGCAGTTAACATCCTTAGGAACTCTGCTTTCCGGTATCTTCCCCCTTAAGCTTGGGCAGAATGGATGATTCGTTGAGGCTGGAAGCTTATACTTTATTGAGCCGACCTTCGAGCCTGACCTGCATACTCCGCCGGGAAAGGGCAAGATGACATATTTAACGTCTCTACTAATGGCCTCAACGGCCCTTTCAGCAGCTTCTAAACCGCCCCTCAAAGTCCTTGAGAATATCAGAAAGTTTCCTCCCGCCACTCCCCTCATTACTCCGAAGCTATCCTCAACTATGAATTCTCCCTCCATAACCGGTATGCGCCAGATTCTCCTTCCGGATAACTCATCCCTCTCTTGAAATCCATCGCCGAAGAGCCTTAAGCTCCTACCAACCTTTAATCTTCTAGCGGCTTTTGGAAGCCCATCAAAAGCGGCTGTTGTTGGACAAGTCATTATGCACTGGCCTATCCTACCTATCATCTGCTTCTTCAGCTCCGACCTACTGTGATGGTATATCTGGATTATCTTTCCAACCCTCCCGTCTGGAGTCTCATCTGGGCCAACGTCTCCCTCTATGCCAGCCTCGGCTGGAGATCCTATAATCGATGATGCATATCCGGTTGCTACTTCAGCGGCTATTCTGCACCACTTCTCGTTCTCAGCGGTGATTATGACCCTCCCAACCCACATATTGAAGAGTTCAGCATAAGTATCCTCGATTATTGCATTGTTTAAGCGTAACATTTTAAGTCACTTTGGTAATTATATGCTGTATAACTGGTTTTCTCTTTTAAGATTTACAGCGGGAAATTGGGGGGTAAATGTTAAAATATGCGGCCTAATGAAGAATATAGTGGAGCGTCCTAAGCTTCATGGATGAATGGGAAGAGATCGAGTATAAGCCGATCCCCGTTAGAACGTTGCTTGTTAAGATGAAGGATCTTTCCGAGCTGATGATCGACTTAGCCTATTCCTCAGCTCTCTTTCATAACACTGAGCTGGCGAGAGACGTTCTAGAGCTCGAGAAGAAGGTCGATAACCTCGCATTGCTTCTAAAGATGAACGTGATGATAGCAGCTAGAGACGCTAAGGACGCAAAGGATCTGCTTGGAGTCTCCCTTGTCTCAAGCGCAGCCGATAAGATCTCTGATGCAGCCGCCGACATAGCATATATAGTTCTTCACGGAATAGGAATACATCCCGCGGTTAGGGAGGCATTCAAGAGAGTTGAGGAGCGGCTTGGAAGATTCGTTGTTAAGCGAGACTCGATCCTCTCGGGTAAGAGTCTCAGAGAGCTTAGGTTGGCCTCAAGGATAGGCGTAGATATAATCGCGATCCGTAGAGGAAAAGATTGGATAATTGATCCTAAGGGCGGAGACAAAATACTTGATGGTGACATTCTAATTGCGAGAGGCGCGCCCTCCGGAATCGAAGAGCTCGGGAGGCTGGCGGAGGGAATATCGAGAAGACTGGAGGATTAATGCTGTTGGATGAGAAGCACTTCCAAAAGATAGTTGATGCGCTTGTAGAGTTAAAGGACACCTCGGAGCTCATGCTTGATCTCGCATACTCCTCGATCATCCTGAACAGCCCCGAACTTGCACGTGAAGTTCAGGAGTTAGAGGAGCACATAGATGATCTGCATACAAAATTTGAACTGCTCGTTCTCTCAAGCGGATTCGGCCCAGAAGAATCAGGGGATTTCCTTGGGTTGATCAGGCTTGGCGTGGTCACGGAGGAGATCGCGGATGCGGCCGCCAAGATGGGCGAGATAGTTCTCCGTGGACTTAAGCCACATCCAATATTGAGGCTAGCAGTTGAGGAGGCAGAGGAAACAGTGACTTCAGCCAGGGTCTCTGAGAAGTCTATTCTTAATGGCAAGACTATAAAGGAGGCGAGGATAGCTGATGAAACTGGCATGTGGATACTAGCGATAAAGAGAGGGAAGAAGTGGATAAGGCCTAAGCCTACGACCCGAATTAAGGCAGGAGATATACTCATTGCATCGGGATACGCTGAGGGAGAGGATGACTTTAAAAGATTAGTCTCCGGCCGTCAAAGTTGATCAGCATGAATCTTCAATTGTTTGATTCCTGGGATATGCCTTGAGAGATTCTGAGAGGAGATGGATAATGGGAGAAAAGCCCAATTACGGTTCTCCTACAGCGCATATAATTGCGAATCTTGGATTGGGAATATTCTTCTTCGCCGTTTCACTGGCCGGGGCATTAAGGTTGAATCCACTATTCGCAATACTGATCTTTCCTTCGTTCTATTTCCTCTGGATAGCTAGGGAATGGATGAAGGGAGGACTATTAGAGGAAAAGTTGAGGATGAGGGAGGAATTCATCCGGCAAGTTGGAGTAGAGGATGGGGAGAGAATCTTAGATGTTGGGACTGGATCAGGATTCTTAGCGATTGGATTTGCAAAGAAGATGAGAAGCGGCGAGGTTGTGGGCATAGATGTATGGATGCCCTTTGGAGGTGGAACATCCATGCGGAACGCCATTAGAAACGCTGAGATAGAGAGAGTCTCGGATAAGGTGACCTTTAGGGTGGCCGACGCTAGAAGGATACCCTATCCAAATGATTATTTCGATAGGGTCGTTGCAAGCTTCGTAATTCACATTATTAGAGGCTGGGAAAGGGCGGTCAGCGAGATGGTGCGAGTTCTGAAACCGGGTGGAGTCTTCGCTGTTTTAGAGCCGAGGACAGGCTGGGCTGGAGGCTGGAGGGTAAATCAAAATCTTAGGGCTAAGCTTGCAAGTTTAGGAATAAAGAATATAAAGATCAAACCTTTCGTAATTTATTATCCAAGGAGAAGAAAGGTTTTTCTCGTAACTGGCAAAAAGGTTGGAGGATTTAAGGGAGGATGATCAATTTTTATACGCCCTTAAGTTTAGCACAGTGATGGATTCTCTTACTTGAATTGTATCGTTTAAGCGGATCTTGTCTTCTCAGCCCTATCAACTCTTGCTCTCCACTCGTCATATTTCTCTATTAATCCCTCACTTTTAGCAGCTGCTTCAACCCACTTTCTCGATGGAAGTCCAACATTCACGATAAGTTCTAGTGGGTCGATGCGTTTGCCGAGCTTCCTCCTCTTCCATCTCTCCATCCTAAGTTCAAGCTCATCTACAACTTCCAGCTTTTCAGACGCTAGATCCCTCGTCTCATTGGGATCTGCCTGTATGTCATAGAGCTCTATTTCAGGAGTCTCCCAGAAAGCCTTATCGAGGGTCTTTATTAGCTTCCACTTCTCCGTCCTTATTGCACGCTTAGCAGTCCATAAACCTTGGTTCACATAAATCTCCCCGCATGGCTCCTCCTCTTCATTCGCCAGCTTAACCAGATTCTTGCCTTCAAGCCTCCTCTCATATTTTATCCCAAATAGATCAAGAATTGTCGGCATCAGGCTTATCGTTGACTGAACGAGTCCCCTGAATCGTTTTCCCTTAGGAACTAGCCGTGGATATCTAATGATTAGTGGGACTCTAACGGTTGTTTCGTAAACTTCACAGTGATCAAAGTAGAAGCCATGCTCGCCTAGACTCTCCCCATGATCAGAGGTTATAATGAGTGCGGTCTCATCGTAGATTCCCAGATCCTCCAGGAGCCTAATAAGATCCCTGACGTTATCATCGACATACCTTATTTCACCATCATATTGCGCGATTACATAATCGATATCAGTTATCCCCTCCTTTATGCCATCCAGGTGCCTCTTTGTGAAGGGCCAGATCGGCTGTTGCCTGAGGGGATCAAGGCTATGATTTTCCGGGTCACATTCATCCTTATCCTCACTGTAAAACAGACGCCTATACTTTTCGGGTGGAAGATATATACTATGCGGATCCCAGTAGTGGATGAAGATGAAGAAGTCCCTCTTGTAATTCTCCTTTATCCATGAGAAGGCCATCTCGTTAATCTCCTCGGCATCCACCTGCTGAAGCCTCCGTCTAATCCCCGCCACGGGATTCATGTAATATCTGAAGCCTCGGGCAAACCATCTTCTCATCATATAAAGCGTGCTAACTGCGGCTGTGACGATTCCTTTATTGGATAGTATCTCAGGAAAACACGGGATCTCTTCTGATAGTTGCTCTGTCCGACTATGCGAAACTATCCCTGTCTCTATGCCCCTTAATCCAGTAAACATCGATGTGAAAGACGGCTGTGTTGGAACATCCGTTGGATAGGCATACTCGAAGAGCACACCCTCCTCTGCTATGCTATCAATGCAGGGAGAAGTCTCCCGGTGATAGCCGTAGCATCCAAGATGATCCGCCCGTAAAGTATCTATGACAAGCAGTATGGCCTTCAATCATTAACCCTCCAATCCCCGCATTATGGCCACGTAAGAACTTAATAATCTCTTAATTACTTATAAAACTGCAGGATATAACATACGAGGCGAACTGGGGCTTCGAGATGAAGATACTCATATTGACCGGTAGAACTATTGATCAAGGCTGTAGGAAGGAGATTGGTAAAGCATCAAGAGAATATGTTGAGGCAGCCGCGATCTGCGAGATGAATAGAGAGGACATGAAGAGATTGGGGGTTAAGGATGGAGATCATGTTAAGGTAACTACAAGATTCGGCTCCGTAGTTCTAATAGCAAAAAGATCAAAGAGGATAGTATCGTCTGGCATAGCATTTATTCCCTATGGATTATGGGCAAATCAAGTGATGAGTTCAGGAACTGATGGAACCGGAATGCCACTATTGAAGGGTGTTCCAGCCGAGATAGAGCCGACGAAGGAGCGGGTTTCAACAATAGAAGACCTCGTTAGTTCGATCAAGCATCGATGAGGTAAATGCGTCATGAAAAGGATAGTCTCGAAGGTTGTATGTCCAGTATGTGGGTGTTGCTGCGATGATATTGAATTGGTCATAGAAGACGGCGTTATAGTTGAAGCAAGAAATGCATGTGCGATGGGAGCCGCGAAATTCGAGAATTATAATCTCCACAGAAACGTGAATGCGTATATAAGGAAGAATGGGAGGTTAGTTAAGGCCTCAGTCGATGAGGCAATTAAGAGAAGCGCTGAAATACTCGCAGATGCATCCTACCCTATCCTTTATGGATGGAGCTCAACGAGCTGCGAGGCAATAAAGGTTGGTCTAGAACTTGCAGATGAGATCGGAGGAGTAATAGATAATACTGCAACTGTCTGTCATGGACCGTCGATACTCGCAATGCAGGATGTGGGACTAGTCGGTGCAACTCTCGGACAATTCCGTCACAGAGCAGATCTCATAATCTATTGGGGAAGTAATCCTTGGAGTTCTCACCCGCGCCACATGGAGCGATACACGGCTCTTTCAGAGGGAAGGTTCCAAAGGAGTATATGGAGGAGAATAATAGTTCGGGTTAAGGCTGAATCTCTCAGAAAGAGTCTAATGCGTGTGGCAAGCCTACTCCTGCACCGCAGAGGATCCATGATGCTATCCGAGGCTGAGAAGAGCCTTGAGGGACTTCCGTCAGATGAGAGGAGACTAATAGTTGTGGATGTGCGTAAGACTAGGACCGCCGACTTAGCCGATTACTTCATTCAGGTCAAGCCTGGAGGGGACTATGAGGTTCTTCAGGCTCTTAGAGCGATAATTCGCGATGAGGAACTTGATGTCGATGAGGTATCAGGCGTGCCAGTTGAGGTCTTAGAGAAGGTGGCTGATGAGATGATCAACTGTAGGTTAGGAGTGCTCTTCTTCGGCTTAGGATTGACCATGAGTAGGGGTAAGCTGCGTAATGTAGAAGCGGCGATAAAGCTGGTTCAAGACCTGAATGAACGCACGAAGTTTCTTATTCTACCTATGAGGGGACACTTTAATGTTACGGGCGCAAATACGGTCTTTACATGGCAGACCGGATATCCATACGCCGTAGATTTCTCTCATGGATATCCAAGATATAATCCCGGAGAGACATCAGCGATAGATATCCTAAGAAGGGGAGATGCCGACGCGGCGCTTATAGTGGCATCTGATCCCGTCTCCAACTTTCCAAGAGAGGCCGTGAGGAACCTGGCGGATATACCGCTCATAGTGATCGATCCACATCTATCTCCAACCGCGATGATCGCTGATGTTGTTATACCCTCAGCCTTCGCTGGGATAGAGGTTGACGGAACAGTCTATCGTATGGATCATGTCCCTCTCCCCCTCAAGAAGGTTGTCGATCCTCCAGCCGAATGTCTGAGCGATGAGGAGATACTCAAAAGAATATTAAGCGAGATCAGAGGGTTAAAGAAAGGCGCGGATTAACTGTTCCGTTGCGTTTAAGTATAAGAAATTTAATGATTTATGGTTTGGGAGGTGCGTGAAACTCGAGAGGATCCTTGTAACCTCGGCGTGGCCATACATCCAGCATATCTTGCACTTAGGTAATCTCCTACCTATACTGTCAGCTGATGTTATGGCTAGGTATTATCGCCTAAAGGGGTTTGATGTTCTCTTCGTCAGCGGATCAGACGTTCACGGCACTCCAATCGAGGTTGAGGCTGTAAAGCAGGGCATATCGCCGAAGGAATTAACTGAGAAAAACCACAAGCGGGTAGTGGATCTCTTCAAGAAATGGATGATCTCATTTGATAATTACTCTACTACTGAGAGTCCAGTTCATAAGGAGTTCGTGATGAGCTTCCATCGGAAAGTCGCCGAGAACGGCTATGTATTCTCGCGGGAGAGTGAGCTTCCATACTGCCCAAAATGCAAGCGTTTCTTACCGGATAGATTCGTCGAGGGCGAATGTCCCTACTGCGGATATAAAGGGGCGAGGGGAGACCAGTGTGAGCAGTGCGGTAGGCTCTTGGATCCCACAAAGCTGATAAATGTGCATTGCTCGATCTGCGGCTCTCAACCTCTATTCCGTAAGACTCTCCACTGGTACTTTGATCTTCCAAAATTTACAGAACAATTGAGAGAATACATAGTCGATAATAAACAGTTTCCAGATAACGCTAGAAATTTCAGTTTGAAATTTATTGAGGAAGGACTTAAGCCTAGACCCATGACCAGAGATAGTGATTGGGGAATCCCAGCTCCATTTCAGGGGGCTGAGGGGAAGACCCTCTACGTATGGTTCGAGAACGTTCTAGGATATATTTCGGCGACAATAGAGTATTTTAAGCGTCATGGAGATCCAGATGGATGGCGGAGATTCTGGTTCGATAAGGATGCGAAGATCCTATGCTTCATAGGAAAGGATAATATTCCATTCCATACGATAATATTCCCCGCTCTACTATTAGCCACACATGAGGGCTATAATCTACCATGGAATGTAAGCACAAATGAATGGTTGAATTTTGAGGGACAGAAATCATCTAAGAGCCGGAAGATCGGAATATGGATAGACGAAGCCCTAAAAATGTTCCCCGCGGATTACTGGAGATACACATTAATGGCTAATAGGCCTGAGACAAGCGATACAAACTTCACATGGAAGATCTTTCTGGAAAAAGTAAATTCAGACCTTAATGATACGCTTGGAAACTTCATCCATCGGACACTGACATTCATAAATAACTATTTTGATGGTGAAGTGCCCAAGCCGAGGAAGCTCGATAAGATCGATAGGGAGATGCTCAATGCCATAAATGAATATTTCAAGAGGATTGATAGGTGCCTCAGCGGATTCCACATACAAGCGGCGACGAAAAACGTTATTGATCTAGCTCGGGAGGGAAACAGATACCTAAATGAGAAGAAACCATGGAAAGCCATTAAGTTGGATCCGCAGTCAGCGGCTACAACACTCTATGTCTCAGTCCAAATAGTTAAGGCATTATCAGTCCTGCTGGAGCCCTTCATTCCCTCCACAGCACAGAAGATCCGTGAATTCCTAAATCTACCCGGAAAGGCGCAGTGGGAAGATGCTATTGTCCCATTAGAGGAGGGACATAAAATAAATAAGGCCAAGCCGATCTTCGAGAAGATAAATCTCTCAGAGGAGGAGCTGCAGGAGATGCTTGAGGAGATAAGGGCGTCGGAGGAGAAGGTTTCATTTGAGGAGTTCTCGAGGATCGATATGCGCGTCGGAAGGATCATAAGCGTAAAGAGAATTCCAGGATCAAAGAATCTTCTGAAATTGACCATCGATGTAGGCCTGGCTAATCCTAAGGTTGCAGTTGCCGGAATATCAAAGTATTACAAGCCTGAAGAACTCTTGAATCGACATATAATTGTTGTTGCAAATCTAAAGCCTAAAAAGATATTCGGGATAGAATCCGAAGTCATGATCCTAGCAGCCCAACATAACGATGAGATTGCTCTAATACAGCCAGAAAAACCAATAAGGCCGGGAAGTAAGGTCAGATAGAAAGCAATTCATTTCGGTTTAATGACAACTCGGAGTGAAGGGCATTATATCTCGTATAGGTTCAGGCCTAAATCAACTGTTTTCTCTGTTTCCTCCCCGGAATCGAGCTGATATATATCTGGGGTTATTGATGCGTATCCGCTTAGGAGATATTGTGAGCGGACGCCAGTTAATACTAGGGTAACTCTCAACTTACCTTTCATCTCAGGATTCACTCTAGCTCCCCAAATTACCAGCGCATCATCGCTCATCATCTGCGAAACTATCTCACCAACTCTGTTTGCTTCGTCAATTGTCATCCTTTCATCTCCCGCAACGTGTATCAGCGCTCCCTTTGCACCTGCGTAGTCAACGTCTAGTAGGGGCATTCTGAGGGCTTTGCGAACGGCGTCTTCAGCTCTGTTTGGGGCGTTTGATTCGCCTACCCCTGCAACTGCAACTCCTCCCTTCTTAATTATCGTTTTGAAATCGGCGAAGTCTAAGTTGATCAGGCTTGGAGCCGCTATGATCTCTGTGATTCCGCTTATCATATTCGCGAGCACGCTGTCTCCAACTCTGAATGCCTCATTTATTGGGAGGTGTGGAACCATCCTCACCAGCTTATTATTGTCAATGACTATTACGGTATCGCATTCTCTCCTCATCTCCGTTAAACCCTTAATTGCATAGGCTATTCTTCCTTTCTCTATCTTGAAGGGCATAGTGACAACTCCAATGACAATTGCCCCCTTCTCGCGTGCCATCCTTGCAATTACAGGGGAGGCTCCAGTTCCAGTTCCACCGCCAAGCCCGGCGGTGATAAATGCTATATCAACCCCTTCAAGCAGACTCTCGACCTGCTTGGCAGACTCCATGATGGCGGCTTTTCCAATCTCAGGATCCCCTCCGGAGCCAAGTCCACGCGTTAATTTTTCACCTATCAGTATCTTACGCTCGGCATGCGTGGCCTTCAGATGTTGCATGTCAGTGTTGATGGCGACGCACTCAGCGTTTATCCCAGATTCCATAAGTCTGCTTATGGTATTATTGCCAGCTCCGCCTACGCCTAACACCATTATTCGGCAATAGCCCGGATCTCTTATTCCCTGAGGCAGAGAATCGTCCCACATATATTGGAAGGCCTTATCAGCTATCCTCGGCATTTCCCTCTCTTCTCCAGAGCTCACTTGATATTAAATCTCGAATTGCCACACGTATTGCTTCAGCTCTATGCGGATAGTAGCGTTTCTCAACGAGCTCATCAAGAGCCTTCAAATATGGCTCGGGAAGATAGATAGTTATTAGCTTCATAACTCTATCACCTTTGAAGAAGGAGAAAGAGAAGAAATCTAAAATACGTATATATCATGCTATAAACATGAACCAAACATATTCGTTCATTTTTCTTTTAAATTTTTCTTTCATTTTCTATTAACCGCTTTTTCCTTTCATGTAAAAAATGATTGCTTAAAGGGAGGTGATATCTCATTTTTCATCGCAATTTACTATAGTAAAGGATGTTTATATTATTCATCTGCCTTATGCTCTCTTATACTTAGATCGGAGAGTCTCCTTTGAGATCCATGGATAGGATCGGGCTTGTCTATGCTGAAAACTACGGTTGCGCAGCCAATAGGTTTGATTTTGAGATTATGCTAGGCCAGCTGATATCCGCGGGATATCATATATCTGAGAACCCTGAGACGGCAGATGTAATCTTGATCAATACTTGTGGCGTAAAGAAGCCAACTGAGGATCGAATGGTCGAGAGGATACGTCGTCTAAGGAGGTTCGGTAAGCCCCTACTAGTATGTGGATGTCTTCCCCGAATAAATCCCGGGGTGATCCGCAAGGTGGCACCTGATTTCGCCGCTATGCTTGATCCGAGAAGTGTTGATCGGATAGTTGAGGCGGTTGAAAGGGCTCGGGAAGGCCGGAGAAACCTCCTCTTCTTCTCGGATGCTGTTCCTCCTAAGTTGAGGCAGCCAATCTTCAGGCTTAGTAGCGTGATTGATGTGATAGCTATCTCAGAGGGCTGCTTGGGCAGTTGCGCCTACTGCTGCGTAAGATTTGCTAGGGGTAAGCTTTATTCCTTCCCGAAAGAGGACGTCATTCAGAGGATTAGAGATGCCGTCTCAGATGGGATTAAGGAGATATGGCTAACCTCACAGGATACTGGGGCTTATGGATTTGATATCGGCACAAACCTAGCCGAGTTGCTGAAGAAGTGCTGTGAGGTTCCAGGGAGATTCATGATCAGAGTTGGGATGATGAATCCAAATCATGCATTAAGGATCCTCCATGAACTTATAGGGGCATTTAAGAATAGGAAGGTCTTCAATTTCCTCCATTTGCCGGTTCAGAGCGGGGATAATGAGGTTTTAAGGAGGATGAATCGAAAGTATACAGTTGACGAGTTTATGAGGATAGTTGAGGAGTTCAGGAAGGAAATTCCTGATCTGACTCTCTCAACAGATGTAATCTGCGGTTTTCCCGGAGAAGATTCAGAAGCATTTGAGAATACTGTGAGGCTTATTAGGGAAGTTAAGCCGGATATAGTGAATATTTCAAGATTCTTTCCAAGACCGGGAACACCTGCTGAGAGGATGGAGAAGCTCGATGCTAAGGTGGTTAAGAGCCGTAGCAGAAGATTGACCGAGATAGTTAGGGAGATCACGCTTGAAAGGAATAGAAGCTGGCTCGGCTGGGAGGGGGAGATACTGATAGATGAGAGGGGAAGAGGCTTATCTTGGATTGGAAGGAACATGGCATATAAGCCGGTAGTCGTGAAGAGCGATAAAAATCTCCTAGGCAAATATGTGAGGGTAAGGGTTGAAGAGGCCTATCCGACACATCTAGAAGCCACAATTGTATGATGCTTTTACTCGCAATTTAGGGAAGATTATTATTTCCGGAATAATCTTATCTTCGGATCGATCTGCATGAAAGTTGGCATATTAACACGTAACAGAGATTCTTGGTGCTCCCTTCAGCTTAGACGTTCATTTCTGAAGATGAATGTGGAGCCAGTATGCTTCAGTTTTAAGGATCTAACGGCCAGAGTTGGATTTAAACCTGAAGTCTCATTTAAAGAAATCGATGTTCTAAGTGATCTAGATGCAATAGTGGTCCGTCCAATCGGCAGGGGCTCATTAGAGGAGATAATATTCCGCATGGATCTGCTCCATAGACTTGAGAGGCTCGGCATGTATATACTGAATAATCCCTCCGCAATCGAGCGTGCAGTGGATAAATATTATGCCCTCTCATTGCTCGAGGAGAATGGCATTCCCGTTCCAAGGACTGTCGTGGTTGAGGATGCGAGCTCGGCAATCTCTGCATTCAGGGAGCTTGGCGGAGACGTCGTTGTAAAGCCTATTTTCGGCTCTAGGGGGATAGGCTCAACTAGAATCTCAGATATAGACGTGGCTGAGAGAATATTTAGAGCCCTGGACTTCACACATCATGTGCTCTACATTCAGGAGTTTATTCCGCATGGAGATTACGATCTTAGATTGCTAATTCTGGGAGGGGAGGTTTTAGCATCGATGAAGAGAGTTGCGGAGTCTTGGAAGACAAACGTAAGTCTCGGCGCGAAGCCCTTTCCGTATAATCCGCCGGATGAGATTAGGGAGATCGCGATTAGAGCCTCTGAGATCCTCGGATGTGAACTCGCCGGAGTTGATATTCTACAGACAAGTAGGGGTCCCGTCTTGGTTGAGGTTAATAGTCAGCCGGGCTGGAAGGGTCTTCAGACAACAACAGAAATAAATATCGCTGATGAGATTGCATCCTATGTCCTCGATAGGGCGAGGGAATCGAAGGGTAGTAGATGAAGAAGAGAACATGTATAATTTTGGCCGGAGGCTCCTCTGAAAGGCTAGGATGCGATAAAGGCCTTATAGAACTCGCTGGGAAGCCGCTTATTCAGCATGTTTATGATAGGGTTAAGGGTTATGTGGATGAGGTTATAGTTGTTGTGAGCTCAGCTGAGCAGAGAAAGAGATACTCAAGGCTTTTTCCTCCAAGCGTGAAGGTTCTCATAGACTTTAATGACGGGAGATGCCCGCTTATAGGGGCATTAACTGGTTTTATGAAGGCTGAGGGTGCTCAGTCAGTCCTATTACCATGCGACACACCTTTCATCTCAGGCGATGTGATCGAATTACTATTTGAAGCAGGATTTAATGTTGATGCCTCGATTCCCAGATGGCCAAATGGATATATTGAGCCTCTCCAGGCAGTTTATCGCACAAGGCCGGCGCTTAAAGCAGCTGAGATCGCATTTAGGAATGGAGAGAGAAGGATGCAATCTTTGATCTCAAGGCTGAGAAGGGTCAGATACATCTCCACAATAGTGCTCAAGGAATTTGATCCCCGCCTGTTATCGCTCTTCAATGTTAATACTCCCTTGGATCTGAGGAGGGCAGAAAAGATCATCGGCACAACTAGAGGAAGAGAGCCTTCTCCCGGGGCCAGATCAAATCCTTAACTGTTGAATCCTCGCTTCTCTCGTATTGATATCCCCTAATTATAGCAGCGGGGATTCCTTCATCAGCCTGCCCCATAACTAACTCGGCTGCTGAGCATAATTCGTCAGCTATGGCCGTCTGCTTTATCCTTAAGGTATATCCGAAGAGATCTCTTTCATTTCTTCGGTCTCTAATGGCTTTTATCCCAGCAATTCCAATCGCGACGTTTATCTGCCCCCTACGTAAGGCTCTTCCATGAGTATCTGAGATTATCACAGCCACGTCTCTGCCCGTTAAATCCCTTATTTTCCGCCGGATCCTCCTCGCAGATTCATCTGGATCCTTCGGTAATAAAGCGACGTTCCTTTCTCCAGGAACATTTGATCTATCAACTCCCGCATTTGCGCAGATGAATCCATGATTAGTCTCGGATATTATATGTCCCCCTCCCATGCGAATTATAGATCTCGACTCTCTAAGGACAACCTCGATTAATGCTGGATCTCTATTGTACTGCATCGCCAGGTTCTTAGCGAACTCGGATGGAACTATCTCATCCAAATTTACGACGTTCCCCTCAGCCCTCGAAACTATGACATGCGTGACTATTAGGATATCTCCGTCCTCGAGCGGAGTGCCTTGTCTCTCAGCGGCCTCGCATATAAGAGCCGCCAGATCATCATTTTCCTTTATGATGGGTAGATTCGTGATCGGAATAATCTTAATTATGTTCATGCCTAATCACGCAGCGATATTTTTTTACATTTCGTTCCTAAAAAGGATCTATGGTAAAATGGATTGGGCATCAAACTACATAGCGATATGTCACATACGTTCCGGCAGTTGGGCTTTTACGTGTGATCTTAATGATGTCTCCTGGTTTAGCTCCTATGAGAAAGACGGCTGGATCAGAATGTTTTATGTGAGGTATCTGATAGGGCTTAATCCTATACTTTCTAAGTAGCTCCTCACGTTCCTCATCGGTTAGGATCTCATGTTTCGGAACTATCTCATGTTTAAATATGTTAAATGATGGGATCATCGAGCTTTCGATGATCTCTATTCCCTCAGCCCTTGCTTCTTTCTTCGCTGAATAAGAAAATCCGGATCCGACTAGCACCCCACCATCGTAGCCCTCTTTAATGATCTTCTCCTTCATCTTTCTGATCTGCCGGACGCTCACTTTCCCAGAGACGAGCTGAGTCTCCTCGATTATCCGGAGGAGAATCCGCTTCCCATCGCGTTTAGTCACTACGCTAAGATCCCTGAAGTTCTTCTCTCTCACCTCGCTCTCTACAATGTATCCCCTGAAGTTCAGGAGGAGATTAACCTTCCTCTCTAAGATGCTTTCCTCTTTATCCTTCTCACTTGACGTATCCTATCCCTCATTGAGGCTTTCTAAAACGAAAACATCGGATGAAGAGTATATAAAGTTTCACCCTTCAGAATTTAGGTCCACATCCAGCCTCCTCTAGGGCTTGGCAGAGAGCCTCTATATTCTCTATGGGCGTCGGAGGGTAAATGTCAACAGTTATCATGAATCCGCCATCCGAAGAATTAAGCTCCGAGACTACGTAATGGACATGTCTCTTAATATCCTCGGGCTTCCCAAAGGGAATTATCTTTTGGCGATCTATATCCACATCTATGCAGACCTTGCCTTTAAGTCTCCTCTTAATATTCTCCACACCGTTAACTAGGTCTTGGAGATTGAGGATTGTAACTCCAGCCTCTATTAGGTCCTCAGCTATCTCCATTATATGCCCATCACTGTGGAGGCGGACATGTACTCCCCCCTCCCTCGCTGGAGAAAACATCTTCCTATAGGCTGGAATTAGATACTTCCGGAAGGCCTTGGGATGGATGGTCAATCTATCCTGTGTTCCAAGGTCATCCCCGCAGCTCAGTAAATCGATTCCAACATCAAGCCATCTGCGGATTAGCTTCAAATTGTAATCGACGACCATATCAATTAGGATTTGAAGTTCAGGAGGCTCGAGAATAAAATCCCTCATTAGATTGTTGAAGCCTCTGAGATAATAGAGGCGTTGAAACATGAAGCCGTGAGGACAGCCTCCAACCGCCAATCTCCCCTCCATCTTATCTTTCCGTATCCTCTCCAGTGCCTTCTGAAACTCTCCTTTGACGGGCGGATAACCCTCCCGCGGAACATTATCTAGCAAAATAGGATCAGGAGGCTTGTATGACTTGAGCTTCTCCCAATCGTCCAATGGATGCTTCACAACCTGTCCCTGCAAGCCGTCGACTAGGAAGGCCCAGACGCAGCCCCACTCGTCAACGATCCTATTTCCAGCGCGTCTAATTCGGAAATCGTCGAAGTCTCTCCTTCCCCTCTTATACTCCCCGAAGATCCTCGGATGTCTAAGCACGAGATCCTCCATTCTCTCACGGTATTTGCTCCATAGAGGCGGAGAAATGCTGACGCTACATGGTATCCATTCAGGCCCGCTCATCTCAGCGGCTCTCAAGAAGTTTTCACGGATATTCATAATCCCCGCCTCGAATATTATGGTTCATGGGTCAGTTCAGTATCTTCCATACCTCTCCACGGTTTTAACCATTGCTATTAGATTTTCAATCTTCGCATTTGCCGGCACCTCGTCTCCCGTAACCATGACGTAGCCTCCGCCCTCCATGCCCTCCTCCAAGCATCTGAGAGCCTCCCTCTCGGCGTCCTTAACGCTGCCGAACGCTAATACGACAGGATCGAAGTTTCCCATAATGCATATCTTATCGCCATAAAGCCTCTTCGCATCCCCCAATGTTATGTTGCTTTGGAGCTCAAAGGGCTCTATGTAGTGCGGCCTAGCCTCGATAGCTATTGGAAGCTGATCCCTGATCTTGCCGACCATATAGAAGCCCACATACTTGTCTTCCCTCCTAACCTGATCCACCGTCCTCTTCAGGTCGGGGAATATCCACTCCCTAAAGTGGGCAGGACTCATATCGTATGAGCCCCAAACATCATAGTAGAGCACTTCTGAAGGCGATTCTAAGAACGCCTCCACCTCTATAACCTTAACTTCCCCGAGAAGATCCAATATTTCCCTGACGGTCTCCGGTCTCCTGTAGAGGTCGACGAGAAGATTTTCTGGGCCTCGAACAGAGCAGAGGTGGCTGAAGCAGCAATCAGAGCCTACGCTCGGCACACCCTCATCTCCCATGACCCTATGCGCCTCTATCACCTCTTCTATGTCAGGCTCTGCCCTCTCAATGAACTTTTCAAGATAGGCCCTGTAGATCTCATAGTCCTCCTCGGTCTTTATGAAGTACTCGATAGTCCTCGATAATGCGGGATCAGAAGGAACCATTCCATACATGACTTTGGATGTGAGCTTCCCCATCGGCGTCTCTATGGTATGCTCATAAACCTTTCGAGTGCCCCTCTCCTCTATAAGCCGCGAACTTATCCCCCACCCACTCGGCCACTTAACATCAAAGCTAATACTGAGCGGACCTCTAAACCATATTGACCCGATCATTTTATGTAGATCGAATACGGCCTTCCATCCCATGCGACCTAGGAATTTCAGGGCGAAGCGATTGTGAATGAGCGGTGCGACGGGAACTACATCAGGAATTTCCCCGCGAACCGCCGCGAGAAACCTCTCCTTCTTATTCACAGAAACCCTCCCGTAACGCCACCCACTCAAGATATTATGAAATTTTTAAGTATTTTTTTGTTTGGAGTTTTCGTTCGCATATCTAGCAGGATGCTGAATGTGCCTCCATTTTACTGTTAAGGCTTGAAAGTGAGTAGCGCATAATTTGGATCAAAAGATACTTATCTATGCGCTGTTAAGAACGCATGTGGCAGAGAAGGACTGAGAGGCTGATGATGGATGCCGTCTAAAAATGCGATTTTTCCGTTAGGCCCTCAATTCTACTTTGAGCCCTCCCGGCCACTAGATGATCTTTTGCATGATATGCATGTGGCTAAGCGCTTGGGATTTAACTCGCTTAGATTTCAGGAGCATTGGTGCCTGGATGAAAGGTTTGAAGGACGCATCGATTTAAGCAAGATAGAGACGCTCTTGGAGGAGGCTGAAAGGCTTGGACTCTATGTGCATTTCTGCGTAACGATGGAGCAGGCTCCCGCATGGCTCTGGAGGAAATATCCTGATTGCCGCATGGTCTACAGTACGGGGGACAAGCATGAGGATCCTACGCAGTATCGATTGCCCTATGATGGGAAGCCCGGGCCATGCTGGGATCATCCAGGTGCAAGGGCAGCCGCCAAACGCTTCATCGCTAAACTGGCTCAGAGGCTCGGCCGCTACGATAATATTTTAGAATGGAACGTAAACCAGGAGATTGGATTCTGGCCCTTACATCCCTCAATGACGCGGCCCTCAACGCTTGGTTTCTGCTACTGCCCCTACACCCTTGCCAGCTTCAGAGATTGGCTAAAAAGGAAATATAGTGACCTAGATGCGCTCAATAGGGCGTGGCGTACGGGCTATGGCGATTGGGAGGAGGTTGAGCCTCCGCGTCTATTCGATCGCGTGCCATCATACATCGACTGGAGATACTTCATGGATGACGTGTACGTGCCACGGCATCTGCGTTGGAAGGCTGAGACTTTCAGGGCTAATGATCCGAAGAGACGCCCAATATTCGCTCATATTGGAGGAGTCACGCCGGGCAGGGGATGCGACTGGAGATGGGCAAAGGAACTGGATGTCTTCGGAAGTTCATGCTATCCAACCGGAGCCTTTCATGAATGGGACGCCGGATACCCAGCTCCCGGGCAGCCGGTCTCACGCGAAGAGTGCATAAGACAGGAAGTCCTGTTCATCACATTAATATATGATTATGTGAGATGCGCGGCGGGTCCTAAACGGCGGGTTGCAGCCGCTGAATTTCAGGGCGGACCTAAGAGATGGCTAGGCCGCGTTCCCTCCCCTGACGATATAAGACGCTGGATGCTCGCAGCCCTATCATCGGGGATCCAAGAGTTATACTTCTGGAATTTAAGGTCGGAGATCTTCTGGGATGAGGCTTACGGCTTCGGCTTACTTGACTCCAGAGGAGACAGCACTGCCCGCGCTAGGGAGGCTGGGCGCTTAGCCAGAGCCATAAATCGCCACGCTGAACTCTTCCATTCAGGCCGTGTCCCCAAGGCTGACGTGGCAATCCTCATAAATGAGGATCTCTGGCACTTCGTGCAGGCAAGGGGGGTTCGTGAGGAAAATCTTGATTCGCATCTGTCTTATACCATCCGCGGAATCTATAAGATGCTCTGGGATGCGGGCGTGTGGGTTGATTTCGTCGAAGCCAACGAAGTAGCACTGGAGGATCTCAATGGATATAAATTGATAATTCTGCCCTTCCCCCTCGCCATGGATGATGATGTATTCGATCTGCTGAAGAACTACGTTTCTTCTGGAGGCGTACTACTTTCAGAGGCCTGTCCGGGCAGGCATGATCGTTTCGGCTTCGCGAGACCCGGGGAATTGGCTTCCGGTGCTGAGGAGCTCTTCGGAGTGGAGCATCATTCAGTGCAGCTATGCCATGAGCCTAGGCAGCAGCCTCGCTGGACTCCGCTTGAGCTCAGCTACGGCCAAATTAGACCTGCAGTGCGCTTTAGAGGTGTTGGATCATTTGCTGGACATAGCGTCTTACCAAGCCTATGCATTGAGGCCTTCACTGTGAAGGACTCCACACCAATTCTGCTCTGTGAGGATCAGATTACAGGCGTGGTAAACGATTTTGGGAGGGGAAAGGCCTATCTCATAGGAACTCTGCTTGGTCATGCATACACGGCCTTCAATGACGCTGCAACGCAGAAATTCCTGCTTGCCCTACTTAACACGGCCGGGATCAAGCCTGAGCTCTGTGGAAGGCTTCCCCGTCGCAGAAGGATCAGCCGTGAATGCGAAGCGTGGTTCCTATTCAATATGATCTCTGAGAGCATTACTGAGCATATAAATGTTGAGGGGTTCTCCAGAGTTGAGGATCTGCTAAGCGGAACGATGAATATTAAGTCAGGAACTGTCAAGATTGGGATGAATCCATATGAGATTCGATGCCTAATCATGGAGCGCTGAGAAGTAGCATACGCTATATGTCGCCAAGTCTAATACATCGCCATTCATAAAATAGGGTATTCTGGCTGGTCGATACGGCTTAAATCTCCGAATAACGAATTGGAATTTAAAAGCATAGAAGTATGGTCTCTCACGAGCGAAGTCTATTGATCCAAAAGCCCCCTCCTACCTAACGATGCTGAATCTGCACCTTTAGTCACGGAGCGAGAACTCCGCTTAGGAGAACGTATAGGCTTCGACTGACGGTTATGATAACATTCCTTAACCGACAAGCCAGAATATGCTTTCTCTTCACCTCATCTATTATCTCCAATCTTCGCTGCAAACCTTCTTTCAGCCTCCGCGTCACGGGCTCCTCATGATGCAAGGCCGAGACAACTTGCTCAAAAGGGCTTCATCTCTATCGCTCCACCGCATCTGTGGAGATTCCATACTTCTTTATTCGTTAGATTTGAGATGTGAGGTTCCGCCTCCTCTCTATTGAGGTTTATGCATTCGTTGAGTCATTTGTCGATATATTGCAAAAATTTTATATATCAAAAAAATTTTATATATGTCATGATGCTTGAAATAAATGACGAGAAAGAGCTGGTGAGGATATTGAAGGCACTAGCAAATCCCATACGAATTAGGATTATCTCGTATCTCAGCAGAGAGCCTATGTGCGTGTATGATCTTGCCAAGGCTCTGAAGCTGTCCTATCCATTAACTTTCCTTCACGTGAAGATCCTGAGAGATTTAGGCCTCATAAAAGAGGTGAGGAGGGAGGAAAGCACTAAGGGTCTCCTACCAACCAGATATTATCGCGCATCAGATTTCGAAATAACATTATCAGCTGAGAATATAAGGAGAATTGTTGAAGGGGGAAGGAAGGGGAATGGGTAAAGCCGCATTCGTCTCCCTAGCCGTTTTGGGCATATTATCAGTTATGCTCATTGGTGCGGGGGTGCCCATCGCATCAGTCTACTGCACAATAAAGTATGGATTGAACATAGTTGCAGCGACTATCATATCGTTTTTCGCCGTGCTTTGCGCAGGAGTTTTGGGCTTTTTCCTTTTCGCCTTTGTCTTTGAGGATCATGCATCGGACATACTTAGAGAAGAGCTGAGTCCAAGAGACAGGGAGAAATTGAACCTCTTAAGGTCGCATTTACGAGCTACACTCGACGAGCTGGATGAGATCAAAGTTCTTCTTGGAGACATACGGGATGTCCTTAAGGAGGCTGGGGGCTGAGAGGCATGGCAAAGAAGGAGCTTCCATACCTTAGCTGGTCGGATGAGGATGTCGTTGAGGAGATGCAGAGGAGGCTGAAGGAGATAAAGCAGATACTCATCGAGATTAGGGAGTCATTAAAGAATTTGGGGAGCTGAAATGAGCGATAAAATGGATGCTTATGAGAAGGCACTAAAAGAAAAGGAAGAGTTATTCGTCAGAGGGATTCATAGGGAGGCATCTGAGAAAGGATTAGGCGTTAAGATCTCTGGTTCAGGCATAATCTCTGATGAGGAGATTAGGGTAAGCGGAAGTTCACGATTACCAGGCGGCATCAAAGTGAAGGTTCTACACGTATCCGGCAGTGCATTGATCGATGGGGACATTACGGCTAAAGAGATGAAGATATCCGGCTCCTGCTCCGCTAAAGGAACGGTCAAATCTCATAAGTTAGAAGTATCAGGTAGCTTTGATGCTAAGGAGCTAAAGGGCGGCTCAGCGAAGATTTCAGGATCCTGCTCTGTTGAGGGCCAAGTTACACTCGCCGACTTCCTAAAAGCTTCCGGCTCATTTACTGTAAAGGGAGACCTACACGCTGAGAGATCAGTCTCTTTGGCGGGAGAATTCGATGTTAAAGGCGTGCTGAAAACAGGGGACTTGAAGGTTAAATTGTATAAGAGTGACTGTCACGTTGATGGAGGCATAGAAGCCCGAAATGTGGAGGTTACGAGAGGTAAATCCGAGATCAGCCTCTTTATCCTTAAATTGAAGAGGCGAAGATCGGGCTTCCTCTACACGCCATTCATTAGGGCCTCAGACAGGGTTTACATCGAGAGCGTAATCTGCAATGAAGTTTCAGGTGGAGATGTAGAGATAGGTGATGGATGCGAGGTTAAAGGGACGATCCGCTATTCAAGGACTATTAAAATAGCATCTACCGCGAGAGTTGCAAAGAAGCCTATGAAATGTAAGGTTTAATGATGCAACTTGCTGGTTGAGGCGAAGCATGTGAATGCATCGGTTGTATGCGAGGAGATAGTGAAGGTTTACAGTAGCCGTAAAGGCCAAGTGAAGGCTCTTGATCGAGTGAGCTTCACCGTTAAAGAGGGGGAGGTCTTCGGTTTGCTCGGTCCAAATGGTGCTGGAAAGACGACACTTGTAAAGATCTTGGCGACCCTGTTGAAGGCAACTGGAGGCCGAGCCACAGTTGGTGGATATGACGTTGATAAGGAAGAAGATGAGGTTCGTCGGATAATAGGATATGCGGGTCAAGACTCGGAAAGATCTGCCTACTTTAGATTGACGGCTTGGGAGAACCTCTTTTATTTCGCCCATGCACTCCGCGATGTCCCACGGGATGTCGTTAAGAGAAGGATTAAGGAGATTGCGGAGGCAGTCGGCTTCACTGATCGATTGGATAAGTACTTCATAGCCCTATCCGGGGGAGAAAAGCAGCTTGTGATAGTTATGAGAGCCTTCTTGCATGACCCTGAGATCTGCTTTCTCGACGAACCCTCTAAAAGTTTGGATCCCATTACAGCCCGTAGAGTTAGGTTCTTCCTGAGGGATTATGCTCATGAAAACATGACGACTATATGTCTAACAACACATAACATGCTGGAGGCGGAGGAGGTATGTGACCGTCTGGCTTTAATCAATCATGGCAAAATAATCTTCATAGGCACACCAACAGAGTTTAAGCGCCGTGCAGCCGTAAAGGAAACGATCGAGATCGCGCTGAATAATATTCCAAAACCTGTAGAATTAAGACTCTTAGATCTTCCAGGCGTCAACAAAATAATTCACGGGCGGTCGATAAGGCTTAACTGCGAAGATGCATTCAACATTCTTCCTGATGTCGTGAATGTGCTGAAGCATGCGGGTTTAAGGGCACCGGTTAGAATTGTTGAGCCTTCCCTAGAAGATGCCTTCGTCTCCTTCGTCAAGAATTATAGGGGAGGATGAAGATGCCTAATCTTCTGAGGCTGTTCTATATGTCTGTTTGGCGGGAACTCTTAACATCAACCCGATACAGGATGAACTTCATATTCGATATTCTATCAAGTGCGCTTTGGGGCTTCGGCATGCTCATATTCGTAGTTGCATTCGATAAAAATCTATTTGGAAGCACTGTCGGCTCAACCAATTCGATAGCATTTTTGATTTTCGGCGTGAGCTATCAGGCTTGGACGGGAATAGCTTTATGGGGAGCGCCGGGCATGCTTCAAGGCGAACTCAGCTCTGGACAGATCGATTATACATTCACATGTCCATTCTCAAGGTACTTCTATATCCTCAGCAATATAGCGGCATCTCTTTTTCGAAGTACGCTCTTCTTTTTACCGATGTTCCTCGTTGGACTGTACTTTACGATGGAGACATTAACTCCGCTTGGGCTCCTATTAGGGCTAGTGGCTAGTGTGATCTCAGTAGTCTCGTTAGCCCAGCTAGGCGTAATGTTCGCTTCTCTAGTACTTAAATATAAAGAAGTATCGGCGGTCTTCGGCTTCATTAACTTTGCTTTTCAAATGTTAACTGGGATGTTCATTCCAGTTCAGCTCCTGCCCATCCCATTGCGGATCCTAGGATACTGCATGCCAATCACGTTTGGAATGGATCTCTTAAGGCATTACGTGATGAACACAAATACGATAATGCCCATAATCAATGAATGGGAAGTCCTTCTCGCCCAATTGATAATCTTGGCGATAATCGCTAAAATTTCAGTTCTATATCTGGAGAGAGTGGCAAAAAAAGAAGGGCTTCACTACATCTAATTTCCACACTGCCAAATAAAGCGTGCTCTCGTATAGATTTTCTCCAAATATAAGCGTGCTGGTCATAACCGTATTATTCAGCGTTCCCCTCACTGAAAATTCAACTATTTAAATTAGACTTTCCCACAGTCTCAAAAGCTAAGGCTGCCGTAGTATTTTAAGTATGATGATTAGCTGCATTCTCGTCAAGCGGCTCGTCACTACGCAAAAGATTAAAATAGGCGTTATATATCTGTTGATTGATTGTCTCCGTTTGATGGTCGTGGATGCCATGGAGATCAGATCTCGGATGCTGGTTAAGGACGTTATGAGCAGCCCTGTCGTGACGGCCACTGATGATACTCCAATTAATAAGGTTGCGAAGCTCATGGAGAGACATGGTATAGGCTGTATAATTATCAGCGATAGGACTGGGAGGCCTATTGGCATAATAACTGAGCGGGACATCGTTGAGAGGGTGGTTGCGAAGGACATGCAGCCTGGAAAGATTATGGCGAAGGAGATCATGAGCGCGCCGTTGGTCACCATAGACTCGGAGAAGACGATAAGTGAAGCTGCTAGGGAGATGAGTAGACTGAATATCCGCAGGCTTGGAGTGATGTATAAGGGTAGGCTGGTCGGGATAATATCAAGCAAGGACATCCTCGCCGTTACTCCAGAGCTCATAGAGATAATTCAGGAGAAGGCTAGAATAGAAAATCAGGCATTAGAGGAGATAGAGGGAGTCTCATCAGCGGGATATTGTGATAACTGCGGAGAGTGGTCTGATGACCTAAGGGAGGTTGAGGGGAGCTTTCTCTGCGAGGAATGTAGGGAACTAAGAAAGACCGAATTATGATGGACTGTCAGATTCAAAATTAAAGACTTTTAAGGTTCTCATTATAATCTTCTCTTAAAGAGAATTTCTGGGCAAAGCGTATGGCCGTAGATCTAGCCATAAAGAATGCTAAGATATACCTGCCAAGCGGGATTGTTGAGGCAGGCCTAGCAGTTGATGATCAACGGTTCTTTAAAATAGCGAGGGAGACGAATCTTCCGGCAGCCTCAAAAACCATAAATGCTAAGGGAAATGTAATCCTTCCCGGAGTTATAGATGTGCATGTCCATCTGAGAGATCAGGGTCTTGAATACAAAGAAGACTTCTATACTGGGACATGCGCTGCTGCTTCCGGGGGCGTAACGACGGTTATAGACATGCCGAATAACATTCCAGTCACCATGAGCGTTGAGGCTTTGAGGAGAAGGATCGAGATCGCTGAGGAAAGATCTATTGTTAATGTCGCCTTTTACTCGGCTCTCCCCGAGAATCCGGAGGAGATGTATGATATCATTAAATTCGGCGCTAAGGGATTTAAGATCTTCCTCTGGAAGAAGATTGGAGGAGCTGATCCCAAAGATGAAGAGGTGTTGCTGAGATACTTCCGGATGGCAGCTAAGATCAGAACGCCCCTATTGATCCACGCTGAGGATAAGTTCCTTTTCGAGTCTAAATTTGAGGAGCTGAAGAGAAGGGGAAGAAATGATGTGAGGGCATTCTTGGAGGCGCACTCAATCCGCTCAGAAGTTAAGGCGATAAGAAATGTCATAGAGCTCTCTAGGATTAGTGGAGCTCAGATCCATATATGCCATGTAAGTGCCGGATCATCCATAAATGTTATATCCTCAGCCAAGAGAGATGGCATAAAAATTACATGCGAATCTACCCCTCATCATCTCCTCCTCTCCTCGGATGAGATTGATCGATGTGGATTCATAGCGCTAACCGTTCCGCCGCTGAGATCCAAGCATGATCAGAGGTCTCTCTGGATGGGAGTGAAGAGCGGAGTAGTTGATATAATCGCGTCGGATCATGCTCCCCACGCTATAAGCGAGAAGATGAGGGACTCAGTATGGGATGTAGCTCCCGGATTTCCAGGATTAGAAACGATGCTTCCACTTATGCTAACGCAAGTCAATGAGGGAAACATATCCCTCCGAAGTCTCGTAAGGTTAATGTCTGAGAGACCAGCTGAGATCTTCAGGATCCGGGAGAGGGGATCGATTAAGGAGGGATACCTCGCCGATTTCATCATAGTTGACATGAAAGAGAAGTGGCGGATAGACCCTTCGAGATTTCATTCGAAAGCCAAATTTTCACCCTTCAAAGAAAGGATGGTTCAGGGAAGAGTAGTTAAAACCTTCGTTAATGGAGAATTGGTGATGGATATGAATGAGATCGTTGGGAAGCCGGGTTGCGGAAAGATCCTTCTTTAGGGATGATCATATTGAAGTTCCTAGCTGACGGAATGCTTGGAAAGCTTGCCCGCTGGCTTAGAATGATAGGTTGCGATGTCAAATACTTTAATGATCTGGATGATGAAGAATTGATTAATGTCTCAATAGAAGAGAACCGCATTCTTTTAACTCGAGATGTTGAGCTCTTTCGGAGGGCACTACTTAAGGGGGCAGAGGCATTCCTCGTTAGGGGAAGCGATGAGGTTGAAAAACTGGCTGAGGTGGGAAGACGCTTCAATTTAAACCTCCAAATAGATGTTGAAAACTCTCGCTGTCCAAAGTGTAACGCTAAGATAAGGCCGGTATCCAAAGATAAGATAAAGGATAAGGTTCCGCCTGGAACTTTTAGATCATACGACGAGTTTTGGGAATGCCCCCGTTGCGGGCAGATATATTGGCATGGAAGCCACTGGCAGAAGATAACTCATACGCTACTAGAAGCGAGAAAGAGAATGGAGAGGATCGCGAACAGATCGGATGAGATGAAGCATTAATGGATCTCTATGAAATCGGGGGAGACGAATCTTATCTCTCCGATGCCCCTTGTCTTAAGTGCCCTATTCAAGTTTAGGATCCTTTCAAGGGCATTCGAAGCCGCCAAAGGACATAGTATTGCATCCTTGCATTTCTCCTCAAGTCTGATCTCCTTCACGATCAAGGAATATGGAACCTTCACTCCTCTGCCATATTTCCTAACTAATCGTATGTAGATCTCATTGACATGTGGGCACTCATACAAGAAGCGATCAGAGGGGCACCCATAATATTTGAAGTCTCGAATTATCCTGCTCTTAAGGTGCTTCCTCAAATTATCAATCTTAACCCTATCTAAGAAGTCTTCCTCAGAGATCCTTCCCTCCGCATAATCTATAAGTAAATTTACGATTTCCTCGGCGGAATCCTCGAATAAGAGCTCCTGCCTGCAGATCTGATTCCTCCCCTGAAGATACTCGCCGATCCATAATCCCATAACTTCATTCTTAACCACAACACGCATCAAAAAACCCTGAGACTTACAAGTCGTTCTCTCAAGTAGCCACTCAGCATCGTCTATGAGGCTGTTGTATCCTCTGAAGTTCCGAAAGACCGATACTCCAAAATCTCTATCATATAAGATGACCGTATCCATCAACTGCAGATTATTCTGCATCATACTGAATCCCAAAAATGCATGTTCAAAATGAATATTAAGTTTTACTTTCCACTAAAAGGCTCCATGATTGATGCTAAAAGAACAAAAATTTTTAGTAAAATTTATATTCATATTAGATTTTTTAGTGTTGCATTAAAGGGGCGGAGGATTCTAAAAGTATTGTGGCAGAGTCAAAGTCTTAATAGTTTGATTTCCTCCAAAAGTTTTAATTTGCACAAATTTAAAAGGGCATGTATAAATGTCATCTAAGAATTTTGAGGCGGATTCAGAGAAGATCCATATAGGTCCCCCGCGACTCACTAGATTTGAGAAGGCTCGAATAGTAGGGGCTAGGGCCCTCCAAATAGCCATGGGCGCCCCTCTCCTAATAAAACCTCCAGAAAAATTGTCAAATCCCATTGATATAGCATTGGAGGAATTAAAGCGCGGGGTTCTTCCAATCACGATTAGAAGAACACTGCCAGACGGCACATATCAGGACATACCATTAAAATGGCTTCTCTAACAGACAAATCCATAATCAAAAATAAAACCTGAAAACATATCAATTTATTAACTTATGCAACTAAGAGTATGAGACAAAAAGTTGCATGGAGAGATCTTGATGTCATTAGAAGATTTCACAAAAATCTAATTAAAGAATATTTAACCAATAAAAAGCCACTGCCAGTTTATAAAGTGAAAGTTAGCC
>CAZDRE010000013.1:0-42293 GCA_964508155.1 uncultured Candidatus Bathyarchaeia archaeon | reverse complement strand
AAGAATCATTAAAGAAGCAGTATTTATCCAAGATTCCGAGAACAGCAGAGCCTATATACGGAAAGTTCTGTTATGATCAGCCTGGAAAACTCGTTGGAAACTGGATGTCGGAAAGATTGCCGGAAGGCGACCCTGACGCCTCATGGGATGCGGCACTTGCATTCGCCTATGACCACCTCAATCCTTCTAGGTTGCTTGTAGGAATAGGTGCAGATCTTATTGGAGAACGCGCAACATATATAGTACATGGCAATGCGCCGGACCCGGCTGATATTGACGTTTCATCAGGGAAGGTAATCTACTATTTAGAGCCATACGATACAAACCCCGATGCTCCGAGGATCACCCTGCTGGTTCAAATGATAAGCGATGAAAAGATAAAAGTTGAGACATTCCAAGGATGGATCAAAAATCCAGAATTCACAGAAAACGCACGCTACTACACAAGATAATTTAAAAACATATTCTTCGACCTACAACTTACGCATTGAACTTTCTCTCAATAAAGGGAATTAGTAATTTATGAAAGAATTCAGTTCCAAATTGCTCGTGGAATTTTACCAGTTAAAAATCAAACTTTTAGCTCATCCGTGTGAACACATTTGCGAAAAATAGAAAAAGGGATTGGGAAGTTACTGCCATGTAAGGTTAGGTTTGTTTTCATTGTGCGAAACTGCGTATTCATATGTAGATATTATGTAAAGGTTGCCAGGCTCAGCATCTTCGTTTGATGTCTTCAACAGCAATGCCAGATATCCATTGGAGGTCTTCATGTCTTGGATCACAGATTCTTTAATCACTACTTTAAACCATTGATTCTCTGAGGGACTTACAGATCCAACCTTAACACCTGTTCCTATAAGGTTCCAGAGTTCGGAGACATCGGTTGGTTCCTTTCCAGGCGATTTCGGTAGGCTGCCAAAGTCACTGATGCAGTATACCTCGAGTTTTTCAGGGTTTCCCTCCTTCTTTATACAATGTACATTAAAGGTGATGTCCCCTTTTTTCCAGTTGGAGATGTCAAATCGGTAAAGCGCCCTGCTTGTGATAGTGGTATTTCCAGCTTTCATGACGCCGATTATGTTTAGCTCGTTACCGCCGTTGATAAATCCAGCCTTAAGGTCTGGTAGAAGGTCTGTGAGCACCATCACTCCGCCGTCATCCGTGTCAACTTTCACTTCTGAACGCTGGATTACGGAAGAACCTCCGCCTCCCTGCATGATGAAGATGAAAACTGTTGCAACGCACACTGCTGCTACAATAACAGGCAGCGCCAGCTTCTTTTGCATGATCTTCGCTTCCACCAGATTAAGGTAGCCTAGAATTTCAGGCATCGCGCATATTAATTTTTCCATCCTTAAAGGAAATAGATGAAGTCTGTATAATTACTTCGGCGAAAGGTTTCTTGAGCAGTATAATTCTGCCTATTTTTGAGAGCCGTATTAGAGGGCTCGAGTTGGATACGATGGGCAAAGTTTGCTCCTCATCTAAGCCTTCAAGTCTTCATCTAAATCCCGCTCTGAATACTGGATGAATATGACCTTCTCGGCTAATATCCTATAAAAGTTCCATAGGGACACGCCGGCTAGTTGAGCAGCCTTCCAGCCGGTGACTTATCCCCTCCGATAAAGATTAACAGCATATTCTAAGTTCCTTCCTTAATGCCACGCTTATTCCAGCCCTATCTCTATGCTTAATGGTAGGGATTGAGAGTCTTACCCAACTAGGACGAGGCTCAGCCTACCCACGGTGTATTCCTTAGAGATTAAGGCCTCAAGTATCCATCTCCAGACTTTCATCTCGCTCCAAAGCTAAGTCTCTTCTAACAAGTCTTGTATAAGCCGTACCTATCAGCATATCCATCCACCTACAGCCAGTAACAAGCATGTAGAGTATGCCGTTTATACTCTTCCTATCGTCGACCTTAGGCCTACCAGTCCTAGCCCTAGGAGGTAACAAGGCCTTATAAACTCCCACTCACCATCAGAAAGCTCATGAAACTCTATAACAAGCCATATAACGAGAAGGACATAATAGTTTTGAGACGAGTTCAAGGATAATTGGAGATTACAATCAAAACGTGGGGTTTGAAGATTAATGAAGGAATATGAGGGGTTTAAAATTTTCTGGGGAGATTCCCACACAAATATTCACGGTGAGGATTTGAAATTTCCCCGATTAACTAAGAGAAGACTTAAAAGAATAATGAAGGCGGCTGAGAGCCATCTAGACTTCTTTCCAATAGCATATTATCCCTTTGAATGGTATTCCAAAAATGGATTGATCATTGAGTCTTGTGGGCATAGAGATCGTTTCCTTAAAGACTGGAAGCTTGTTCAGGAGGCAGTAGCAGAGGCTAATAATCCCGGAAAGTTTGTGACTTTTCTAGGCTATGAATGGCATGGAAATAGAAGAAGATATGGAGACCATAATGTATACTATCTAAAAGATTACGAGCCTCTAGACTGCTCAGAGACGATACAAGAATTATATGAGAATTTAAGAAAGACCGAAGCCATAGCGATACCGCATCATACTGGCTACCAGGTCGGGGAGAGAGGGAAAGATTGGGACTTTTTCGATGAGGAATTATCTCCCTTTGTGGAGATATATTCAAGTCACGGATCATCTGAGGGATGCGATGCGCCTTTACCTCTCGAGCGTAACCTTTCCATGGGTCCAGGAGTTTCTGGCGGCACCGTCCAAGACGGGTTAAACAGGGGATACAAGTTTGGGATAATTGCTTCTGGCGATAACCATAATGACTTTCCTGGAGTTTGGGGCAATGGACTTATGGCTGTGTTTGCGCGGGAACTAACAAGAGAATCTATTTGGGAGGCCTTCAAGAAGAGACGTGTTTACGGCGTCACTGGAGACCGCATTAAGCTTTACTTCTCCATAAATGGTCACATTATGGGAGAAGTCTTCGATTCGAAGAAGGCTGCTGAGATACATGTCGAAGTGATTGGTAGCCATGCTATTGATCGGATCGAAATCATCAGAAACGGGGAGATTCTTTATACTTATTCTCACTCCGGCAGATGGCGTCTCCCCCGAAAGAATCAAATAGTTCGGGCAAAGTTGAGGATACAATGCGGCTGGGGACCCGCAAGCCATTATGGATTTAAGAAGATCGAACCGAAAAAGTGGAAAGGTACACTCAAGATATCTCCAGGTAGGATAATCTCAATTGAGCCCTGTTTCACCTACTTTGGTCAATCTGTGAAGCAAATTTCAAAGGAAAAGTGTAGTTTCACATTTACCTGCCAACCTAGAACCCCCATGGAGCCTCTTCCAGCACATCATCGGTCGAATTTTCAAGGAGCAATCTTCGAGATGGAAGCCCCTCTAGAAAGCTTAGTTACTATAGAAGTAAATTCTGTAAATTTCGAATTCTCTTTAGAAGATGCATTGAAGAAGGAGAGAATAATCGCGCTTATAGAGGAATCGAAGAGGATGATATATAAGCAGTTTAGGTTGCGTCCAGAAGATATCGAGAATCCAGATGTTTATTGGCATAACGCTTGGAAGATGAAGGTTTACAGGGCTATACCCTATGATGGATATCACGTCGAATTCAGATATGTCGATGAGAATCCAAAAAAGGGAGAAAATTACTACTATGTTCGGGTAAGGCAGCTGAACGGCCAAATTGCATGGTCGTCACCGATATGGATGAGATACAAACTAGGAAGCTAGCGTATATGCATTTGTATCCATCTAATCTTTAAAATTGAGAGTTACCAAATGAAATCTCGTTCGGGCTCCTTCTTTATCTCAAATTCGTGCTTTAGATAAAACTCTAGAGTCCCTGAAGGATTATTCGCTGAGCCTCTCCTAGCAAACATCTTGATTCTATTAATCCACGGATCTTTAAATCAGATACCACATCCTTAAGAAGTTTTGAACCTAACTCCTATCCTACGATATTTAGTCTCTCAAGCGTATTATAGCTGACGAAGAGCGTCTTTGATTTGGACTTGAGTTTTTCTCTTACTCGAAGCCATCCTCTTAGAACTATGCGCATTCTTCATCAAATAAGACTGTGCAGTTGCTTCTTTTCGATGAGGGGCTTTAGGGATGATTGAGTGGTCCTCCCAACATTTGTCATCTACGTCGGTTATGAGCAGCTTGTTTCTTCTGATGCTGGTCTTAGCCAGTAGAACGGCTATGACTTTATCCCTCTATTTTAATTGATAAACCTTCGGATATAGTTGGCTCCGTCTCTGTTGCTATCATGGTCATGGCTCTTGCTTCTCGGATTGGTTACTCAATAAACAAGTCTTTCGATCATTTCTGGACTGGGAACATACATTTCCACATTTTGATAGGGTCCTTGGATTCTGAATCTTTATTCCCTAAAAATTCAGCAAACCGTATTAAATAGTCTATTGAATTTTCTTTTGATTTTTACTTCATCCAGACTTATTTATTATCCAATCAATTCTCTTATCAAAATCATTTATCATGCCTAAAAATCGATCTAAGATACTTGATTTTTCGTTTAACTGTGGAAAGCCTATTTCCCTTAGTTCTTCTGAGCCATTCCCAAATTAAAAAAGATTCTTCGTAATGTGGTTAATGGTGCGGGGGGTGGGATTTGAACCCACGAACCCCTTCGGGACGGGATACCCCATCTTAAGCCTTAGATCTTGAGTCCCGCGCATCTGGTCGTCAGGTTTGACCTGGCTCTGCCACCCCCGCCCCCATTCGATCTGATCCAATTCGGTCTAATTATCTTTTCTGGGCATTATGCTGGTCTTTTCTGGTGGATTAGCGTTCCGATCTTCTCTCCATTTATTGCTGCTAGGATATTCTTCGGGTTGAATCCGTTTACAACTATGGTTTTTATCTTCTTCTCTCTTAGTAGCCTTGCGGCTTCAGGGTCGATTATCTGATGTATCCCCGCTATGTGCCTGTCCCTCTCGAGAAGCCCTATTAAATCGTCAAAGCTCATCTCATCTATCTTCTCGGCATCGGCGTATTTGGCCGGATCCCTAGTATAAACTCCATTCTGATCTGTAGCCTTAACGATCATATCGGCCTTTATCTCCGAGGCTAATAGTGCGGCGACTGTATCCGTTGTCATTCCAGGCTTAAGCCCACCCATTATGACTATTCCTCTCTCATCGAGGATCCTCTTCGCCTCCTTCAGTGACTTCGGGATCTCCCGCCAAGAGTAGCCTCCAATCCGCATGGAGATGAGCTGAGCGAATATGCGTGAGACTGAGATTGCAGCCTCATCCTGCTCCTCCTGATCCAAGCCTATATCCTTGGCTAGCTGAATGAACTCCCGTGCTGGTCTTCCCCCGCCGACAACGACGGCGATCCTATGTTCCTTCATCAGATCCTTGATCATTTGGGCGTATCTGCTGATCAATTTTGGATTTGGCGGAGAGCCGATGACTGATCCTCCGATCCTCAATACGATCTTCACTGATGACACCATCATGAAAGAGCCCTGTAGGAAATATAAAATTCTCCCCTTAACCCCCAAAGATTTAACTAAGAAAAAATGGCATTTCTGCATTGGATATAAACGCTAAGATAATAGGCGAGAAAGGTGGTTGAGATAATATTCTTGGGGACCGGCGGCGGAAGATTCGCGATGATGACGCAGAAGGCGAGGACAGGGGGAATAAGGATAATCACGGAGAAGGTGAATATGCACGTGGATCCAGGTCCAGGGGCACTTATATACTCGATTGAGCAGGGATTGAACCCGCAGAAGATAAATGCCATTCTCATATCGCATTCCCATCTCGACCATACGAATGATGCGTGTCTCCTAATAGAGGCCATGACTGACGGCGGGAAGAGGAAGAGAGGTGTACTAGCGGCTGCTCACAGCGTATTGGAGGGAAATGAGATCTGCGACCGGATGATCACGAGTTATCACAGGCAATTGCCAGAGAAGATAATAGATGCCAGAGTGGGAGAGAGATTCAGCATAGGAGACCTCAACGTTGAGGTTGGAAGGGCCATACATGCCGATCCAGACACGGTAGGATTCAGGTTTGAGACACAAAAGTTCGGCTCATTCGGGTACCTTCCAGACTCAGAATACTTTGAGGGCCTATCAGATTTCTTCCGAGGGGTGAGGCTTCTAATACTCTCGGTTCTAAGGCCATTCGGACAGCCCTGGAAGGGACACATGACCACAGATGACGCTGCGAGAATCGCGGGGGAGGTGAAGCCTGAGCTCCTAGTGATCACTCACTTTGGAATGCTCATGATAATGAAGTCGCCAGATAGGGAAGCCAAGATTATAAAGGAGAAGACGGGCGTGGATGCTGTGGCGGCAAAGTATGGAATGCACATAATCATGAAGGAAAAGATCAGGGTAGTCGAGCCTAAGGGACGTAAAGGCCAGGTTGATCTGAGGTTCTTCATGTAGTAGTGGCTCTACTCCTCGGCGAAGACTTCATCGGATAGCCTAACCAATCCCTCCGTATCCTTTGGAGTCTCAAATCTCAGTTCATCTATTCTGTGCATGGCCTTTAGATCGTCTCCTAGGGGCTTGAGTTCAGGAGATGCATACACGCGCTTAACCGGCATTCTTTGGCTTAGAGGCACGCCCTTACTCTTCTTGTATCTCCACACTGCATTATTGAATTCTATAAATTTCTGGAGTAGCATGCCCATCTCACTCTCCCATTCCGGCTTTCTCTCGGGAAAGCTCTGGATGTGTATGCTTTTGTCCGAGTATATCTCAAGCCATATCTTCTCGGTTATGAACGGCGTTATTGGAGCCAAGAGCTTCAGCAGGGTCATTAGGACCGTATGCAGCGTATACCATGCTCCCCTCTGAAGTTTCTCATCGAAGTCTCCGCTGCTATTATATGCCCTGGACTTCACGGCTTCTATGTAATGGTCTGCGAATATGTTCCACGTGAAGTTCCGTATTGCAGTTGCGGCTGCGAAGACATTCATCTCCTCGTAGCCCCTCCTGCACTTATCTATTAGGTCATTCAGGTGTGCAAGTATCATCCTATCTAGGGCTGCAAGCTTGTAATCTCCATATTCCTGTGGAAATGATGATATGAACCTCGCTATGTTCCAGAGCTTCGTCAGAAACTTTGATGTCCCTTCTATCCTCTCGAATGAGCATCTAATATCCCCCCTAGTTATGTTCCCCTCAAGTCCAGACCATATTCTGAAGGCTTCAGCTCCAAGCCTGTCTATTACCTCCTGTGGGTCAATCCAAGTTTCAGGTCTGCTCTTACTGATCTTTCTGCCCTCCTCATCGACGACATGCATGTGTATCCAGACATTTCTGAATGGAGCCTTACCGAATAGCAGATAGGACTTAAGCATCGTGAAGTAGAGCCAGTTCCTAACTATCTCCTTCCCTTGGGGTCTCAGGCTGCATGGAAAGTTCTCCTTGAAGAACTTCTTGTCCCATAGATAGCCTAAAATGTAAACTTCTGATGTTGCAGAGTCAAACCACGTATCGAATGTTCGCTCCTCGCCCCTGAACCTGCTTGATCCACACTTCGGGCACTTCTCGATTGGGCACCTCTCCTTCCAGGGTTGATAGTATCTTCCAGGCTCCGGAACGTATACGTATCCGCATTCCTCGCAATACCAGAGTGGAATCTCGGTTCCATAGAATCTCCTTCTGGATATGACCCAGTCTATCCCGACGGAGTTTATCCAGTCTATGAGTATCTGCTTGCTCTCTGGGGCGAAGAATCTCATCTCATCTGCCATCTTCAGGATCTCATCTTTGAATTCAACCTGCTTCAGGTAGTATTCCTTCATGGGAACGAACTCTATTGGATTCTTCGATCTCCAGCAGACGGGCCTTCTCTGCTTGATCCTCTCAACCTTAACGATCAATCCTTCAGCCTTTAGATCCTCAATTATCTGCCTCCTGGCTTCCTCAACTGTTAATCCCTCATATTTACCAGCGTTCCTGTTCATTCTTCCCATCTCATCGATCGCGTAGATCGGCTTAATCTTGAGTTCCCTCAGGATTCTGATGTCGCTGTAATCTCCGAAACTGCAGATCATTACGAGGCCGGATCCGAATTCCGGCTTTGCGTATGGATGCGGCATTATTGGAACTTCATAGCCGTAAATTGGGACTACCGCGTGCTTCCCGTCGAGATGAGTGTATCTCTCATCTTCGGGATTGAAGATAACAAGTCTGCAGGAGCATAGGAGCTCAGGCCTTGTAGTCGCTATGATGATCTCCTCACCGGTCTCCTTCACCCGGAACCTAATATAGTTTAGGTCCGTCTCTTCCTCCTCATATTCTACTTCAGCATCTGAGATCGTGGTTCCGCAGACTGGGCAGTAGTTTGTGGTCTTCTCATCCTCATATATCAGTCCTTTCCTCCAGAGCATTATGAATGTCTCTTGTGTCAGCCGCCTATATTCAGGATCGTCTGTCTCATATCTCCCTCCTATCTTATGTTCGAGTCTCCATGAGTTGCAGCTCAGACCGAGACGCTTAAATGTCTCTATTGATTGATCTCCACTCTCCTTTAGGATCTGCTTGCACTTCTCAATGAATTCTTCCCTAGGCGTCTCACGAATCGAGATCCCAAATGTCTTCTCGGCTTGAACCTCGACTGGCAGTCCATTCTTATCAAGCCCTATCGGGAAGAGGACGTTATATCCGGTCATTCTCTTGTATCTCGCGAATATATCCATCCAGACATAAGTGTATGCCTGTCCAATGTGAACTGGAGTATTCACGTATGGCGGCGGCGTATCTATGCTGAAGACAGGCCTCTTAGAGTCCTTCTTGAACTCGTATATTCCATCATCCTGCCACTTCTGGAATATTATTGGCTCTACGCTTGGATCCCACCTTTTCTCCTTCAATCTCGGCTTAAAGACTAGACTCTTACGGCTACTCATGCCTTTTCACCACGTAAAATATACTCTTTAAGACTAACTGCGGACGGGGTTTAAGGTGACGTTTATCGCTACGGATGGCCCATTGGAGGGCTACAATACTTGGCGGTGACGGTGTTCCACGCTAGCTTCCACCTTTCCCCCATAAGCTTTATTCAAAACCAAAAGTCTCGGATAATGTATATAATTGTTACGTTACTATCCAACTATGAAAGTTGCTCCTTCAGCTTGTCCCCTAAGCTCTTAAGCTCGCCATGCTCTAAGATCCTAATGCTCGTCTTTAATCTAACCCTGACTCCAAGCCGGCGGAAGAGCCAATAGAGCTCCTCGCCAGAGATCTTGCTTTTAATCTTACCCTCCATGATAAGCCTGACAAGCATGGCCTCGACATACCTTGCTATCTGCGGATACTGGGCCTTTGCGGCGTTAAAAACCTCCCATGCTCTACCGACGAAGTATTTGTTCAGGATCTCCCTTGGATCGCTCTTCCTCTCCTCTTCTCTCCTCTTCTTCATCTCTAGGATTCTCTTAAGCTCTAGGAGCTTCTTCCGCCTCAGAATCTCAAGTTCCCTATCGGACATCCCTATCTTCCCCAGCAATCCCATGCACACTATAATACAAGGGCGCCGAGAGAATAAACGTTTCCTTTATCAACGATAAACCAATGATCATCGTGGCTGCGCGGAAAAAATCGTGTATAAACGGTGCGGTTTCTGCCATTATGGATGTGCTAATCTAAAATTTTACGAGCATAATTATTGAGTTGATTTTAATCAAAAATAGTGTATACCCTCGATTTTGTTCATGAGATTTTCATGCTTATTATCTCGTCTTCTTATGAGACTCCGATCCTCACTTTTGCGATGTGATCCCGGAGTTGCCTGATTATTTTTTGAAGATGAGGTTTTTCTGTTCTGGGATCACGTATGGCGGCGGTATCTCGCCCTTTAGGACTGCAGTTATGCCCTTTGCGTTGCATAGAGCCATCGCCCGTCTTGCCTCCACCGTTAGGGATGCTATGTGCGGAGTTAAGACTACATTGTCCAGGCGTAGTAGTGGATCATCCTGTGGAATGGGCTCCTCCTCGAATACGTCTAGTCCAGCCCCCGCTATGGCTTTCTCAGCTAGAACCTTCGCTAGGGCCTTCTGGTCAACTATCGGCCCCCTCGCAGTGTTTATCAGATATGCCGTCTTCTTCATCATTCGCAGATACTTCTCGCTGATTAATCCTCTAGTCTGAGGGGTTAATGGAAGATTTATGGATATGAAGTCCGATTCCCTCATAACCTCCTCTAGGCTCTTAAGTTCAGCTCCGAACTCCCTCTCGGCTCTCTCATTACGGCGGATATCATAGTAGATGACCTTCATGTCAAATCCCCTCGCACATCTCTTAGCAACCTCATATCCTATCCTGCCAAGCCCAATAATACCGATGGTCTTACCCTTAAGGTCCACTCCATATCTAGGCTTGCCCGGAGCCCCCCTAGCCCATCCCTCCCTAACGTATCTGTCGGCTTGAACAATCTTCCTGTTGCATGCTAGCATCAAGGCGAGAACCATATCTGCAACGGCATCGGATAGGACTCCTGGGGTGTGGACGAGATAGACCTTATGCCTCGTCAATGCCTCCACGTCGCAGTCGTCGTATCCAACTCCGAATCTAGCTACGACCTTAAGTTTCGGCGCCCGCCTAAGGATCTCCTCGCCAACTCCTCGGCCAACCATTCCCTCAGCATCCCTGAGCTGCCCAAAGAATTCATCCTCGCGGATATACTCTATCTCCGCAACTTCGCTAAGCAATTCCACAGCTCTCCCAAAGATAACCTGATCCTTCCATGCTTGGGGAAGTAGAACTTTAGGTTTCAAGGCTACCACCAATCACTAAGCGGACAATCAGCCCTTTTGAGGCATTGAAGAATATAAAATTTTTAGTCTTTTCGGAGCGAGTTTCCCCTTAACATTTATCTATGAGTTTTCTTTCCTAAAAGAGGAATGAGGAGGATGAAGCCATGCCAGCAATTGAGGTCGGTAGGATCTGCATAAAGACCCGTGGACGCGAGGCTGGAAGGCGATGCGTAATCGTCGATGTAATAGACAAGAACTTCGTCTTGGTGACTGGACCAAAATCCCTGACTGGCGTGAGGCGTAGAAGGGCGAACATAAACCACCTAAACCCAACGGAGGAGAAAATAAATATTAAGCGAGGAGCGTCAGACGAGGAGGTTCTCCAAGCACTGAAAGAGGCCGAGGAAAAGAAGAAATCCGAAAAGGCAGAATAACCCTTTTAACGATCCGCTCTCCTAATTCTTCTTTAAAAGAGGAAATGTAAATGCCGAGAATACCCGCTCCCTGGACGATAAAGAGGGAGCTTCTGATAAAATCGGAATCAGAGACAGACCCGAACTTCGGATGCAAACCGGAGGATAGGCCCTACCCAGACCTGATCAGGTATGGAGTGATAAACCTGGATAAGCCTCCAGGACCATCAAGCCATGAGATAGTAGCGTGGGTCAGGCGGATATTAGGGGTAAAGCACGCCGGGCATGGAGGGACCCTAGAGGCATAGAGCCGGGGAAACCCGAAGGTATCCGGCGTGCTTCCAATAGCCCTAGAAGAAGCGACAAAGACGATTCAGGTGCTGCTTGAATCCGGAAAGGAATACGTATGCATAATGAGGCTTCACTCAGATGTGCCGGAGGATCGCCTAAAGGAGACTCTGAGGGAGTTCGAGGGTAAGATCTATCAGCGTCCGCCGGCGAGGGCATCCGTTAAGAGAAGAGTTAGGGTTCGAAGGGTCTACTATATTGATCTATTGGAGATCGAAGGTAGAGATGTCCTATTAAGGATCGGATGCCAGGCAGGCACTTACGTGAGGAAGATCTGCCACGACATAGGCGAGGTTCTCGGATGCGGAGCTCACATGCAGGAGCTCCGCAGAACAAGATCAGGCCCATTCACGGAGGATGAGAAGAGCGTTACACTGCATGACATCGTTTATCTCTATGGCAGGTGGCAGGAGACCGGAGACCTAGAATACCTAAGGAGGTTCATCCTGCCAATGGAGGAGACGCTAAGGCTAATTCCAAAGATATATGTTAGGGACTCAGCTGTGGATGCGCTCTGCCACGGAGCCCACCTGACGGCTCCAGGAGTAGTCTCCCTAGAGGCGGGAATAAATAAGGGCTCAATGGTTGCGCTTCTAACGCTTAAGGGCGAGGCGATCTCACTGGCAACGGCAACGGCGACGACAAAAGAGATACTTCAGATGAACCATGGAATAGTAGCAATAAACAATAGGGTCCTAATGCCCAGAGGAACATACCCGAAGATGTGGAGGACATCGCAGAAAAGGCCATGAAAGAATAAATAGACGGAAGAATAAAAGATGAAAATGGATGTGAGCCGGGGTCTCCTAGAGCCAAAAAGGCGGGAAATCAGGTAGGGAGCAGACGGAAGAATGGCTTAAGCCTGGAGACATAGATAGAGAGCCTGTGGCCCTTATGGGCCGCGTGGGTTCAAATCCCACCCCCGGCGCCAAACAAAAATGATTTTCAGGCGATTTTTCGGCTTATTTTTTGCCTAGATTTTCTATTTTACTTTTAGGTTTATATTTGTTGTTTGCCTTCTATTTTTAGTCGAGTGAACGGATCTTTATGGGCGGGGCCGGAGTATCCCGAAACATAAGATCCTATCATCTTTACGTTCTCAGACCTGAAAATGTTAATTCGCTCCTCGTAGACGAGCGGAGACTGTAAAGTACTCAAAGAAACGCTTTCGCTAACCTGTCGCTATGAGGCCTCAATATGTTGACTCTTTTTTTGAAAGGAGATGCTGATTGATATTGAGATGGCTACTATGGAAATGAAAGGCGAGAGAAGTTGTATGAGTTCAAACATATTCGTCATTAACCTTTAGTTTCTTTTAAGCTTATTACTCTCAAGGAGAAGCATTTTGATTTTCGTCAAGGTTGAACTACACTGGTGCTTCATTTTTTTCTGCCCATCTGCTCAAAATTTCCCTAACATCTCTGATTTTACATATTTCATTTTTTAACCCTTCTTTTTCAGCCAGTTTCTCCAAGGTTTGAAGAATAGTATCCCAAACTGGGTAGTAAATTTTTATCTCCTTTCCAATAGGTCTGTAGAAGAAGGGGCTTACTTCGATTTCTTTCGGAACTGTAGCCTTCTTAATGTCGTATCGACCGATTATTATTGCCAAAGGCACATAAACCAAGAAAAAGGTAACGATAAAGGCTGAGAGGGATGGAAGTAACCTCTCCAAGAATGAAATGCGTTCTACCAGTAAGCGATACTGTATGACCACAAAATTTGCGAAGCTAATGGCGTAAGCGAGCCAAGATCCGTGACCACGCCTAAAATAGACCACATACCTATACAGTCTATCTTTTATTCTTCCTTTCATCTTGAAGGTTACACGCACCTTTTAAGATTAGAATCAAAAAGATAAGACACGCATGATTTGAATGAGTTTACAGAAAAATCTTTTCTAACCTTCGGAATTATGCGATTACGAATTCTCATCAGCAAATTATCATATTCATCCCGATCTAGATGAAGAACGTATATAGTCTTCTCCACGAGATCGGTAATTGAATCGGCTATTAAATCCTTTGGTAGAAATTCCTTAATACCTGTATAATTCGTCACAACTGGTATAGTTCCGAGAATTATAGATTCGGCAATTGATACGCCGAAGGGCTCGTAGATTGCCGGGTGCACATAGACTTTGGACGAAGAAAGTTCATGAATAACATGTGGATCAGATATATAACCCATCGGTTTGAGAACTTCGGTCTCTTTAAGTTTTACATCACATGGTCTGCCTATAGCGATAAGCTTAAACCTTGTAACTTTTCGTCTAATTCGTTCAGATATTTCAGTTAAAAGATGAGCACCCTTAAATCTCGTTAAAGAACCCACAAAGATTCCTTTCCTTTCATCCTTCTCGATATCCTTTGCATGCTCATAAAAGTTAAAGAAGTGATTTCTTACAAATGGATATATAACGACATAGTTCTTTAGGCTACAGCATTTCAACACATCGTCAATTATCATTTTTGAGTTTGCTATAACTAAATCGGAGAGCTCCGTTAGTTCAATCAGATAGCTGTCTCCATTAATCATTTTCCATGGTGTTATATCCGTGGCAAGATAGATCATCGGCGTATCCTTCGCTATCTTCACCAGAGCCGCTTCCGCCAGAGGAGCGCCTCCCTCTGACATCACGAAAATCGGTTTTCTCAATAAAGTCAGTAAAGCTCTCGAGATTATTTTTGCTGGTTTAAAATTTCTAAATCTCTTAGCGAGTCTGAAATGAATAAATTTACAATTAACAGAATAAGCCCATTCAGCATGTACATAGTGCGGTTCTTGGTGGATAAATAAAGGTCTTTCCTCTGTTTGCATCAAAATTACCTCCCTCATCTAGTTTGTTCTTTTATTGCTACGAGAAATTCCCCCAACTCGGGAATTACGTATGCCAACGGTTTAAGTATGAAATGTCTTAGTAATGATCCGATCCTATTCTTAGACTGCATGTTTGAACCAATACCGCGAACTTTGAATCCTAGCTTTCTGAGCTCTTTAGGAGAATATCTTGTAATATGACCTCTCACATTAGTAAACCACCACACTGCATATGGAATAGTGAGAAGTATTTTTAGGCTGGCTATTCTTTCAAGTTCATAAATCATCCTGATTCCATCGCGTCTATTTAGATGTTCTATAACTTCGCAAGCCATGACATAGTCTATCGAATGATCTCTGAAGGGTAGTTGTCTAGCATCCGCTATTATCAAATCATCATAAGCATGAGTCGCCTTAGCCAAGGATATGTTCTTAGTTGATAAGTCAACACCCACAATATACAATTTCTGATGATGTATTCTAAGAAGTAATCCCCATTTACCCATGCCGCAAGCAACATCAGCCACCAACGAGTCTTTCTGAGGCGTGAGGAGAGTGAGAACAGCTTCAATTAGGAAGGGACTTGAACTCATAAAACTTCCCCCCTCAAAAATTCTTCGAGATTATTCCTTTTCTTGCATCATCCAGTCTGATAATCTCTACGCCATAATCTTTCGCCATCCTAGTTGTAGAAGATTCATTGTAACTTAGCACGGTAACCGGAACGTTTGTTGAAAGCGCCATCATCGTTGGATGTTTTCTTATCGTATACAAGCGTGTTAGTCGTGAAATTATCCATTTTAACTGTCTTGGATGCCACAATTTCACATATTTCGATTCAAATTTGATTCCGCATGATTGGAAAAGATTCCTTGTCGCTATGTCGTCTCTTTCTCTAAGATTATTTCTGTGTATACAACTAACCACTGGAATGATATTGTAGTCTTTCTTTAGTTCTTTTATTAACGTTACAAGTCTCTTTGGGTATGGTGGCCTAATTCCTGTCACGCCTATGCCAACTGTGTTTTCCTTTATCGTTAGATCAGGTATTTCCTGTGGCGGAATAATAAATGAAGGATCTGGCACTATTTCAATAGGTCTTATTATGCCTTTTCGTTTTAATATCTCTAGATCCGTTTTTGTTCTGACGCTTACATTATTTGCTAATTTAATAGCTATTGATATTAGATACGATTTGTAATAATCGCACCCTATGCTATATATTACGGTTTTTTTACCTTTTTTCACATATTGGAGTAGCCATTCAAAATATCTCTCATGTATGTCTGATGCAAGCGTACCTCCGCCAAGCATCAGGGCTGGATGCTTTGTTGAGAATTGACTTTGCTTTATTGCCTTTACCCTGTGCGTCTTTTTTGTGTCTTTTGGACTAAAACTGCACACTACGACATTTTCTTTCCCAAACGTTAACAAGATTCCATCTAGTACAGCCTCATCCCCTATGTTGCCATAACCATATGCTCCGACTATTAACAACTCAACTAGCTCCATAGCGTTAATTTATCAAAATTTTACGCTTTCATTTACTATCGTCTCGACTATGTTTGAAATGTTTTTCTTGTATGATTCTGACGAAAAGAGATGTAGATATCCGAAGTTTCTTGCAGCTATTTCCTTTCTCACTTTTTCTCGTTCTACTAGCTCTTCTATAATCTCAGCTGCCTCGTTCGAAGTTAAGTAAGAGAAGCCGTGAGTTCCTTGCTGCGCCTTCAGAATATCCTCCCACGGTCCTCCTGATCTATGGACTATCGGTACTAGCCCTGCGGCCATGGCTTCAACTATGGACATTCCGAAGTGTTCGTATCTCATCGCGTGAAGGTAGATCTTGGCTTTTCCGTAAAGCGCAAGCAACTTAGAGAAGTCAAGATCTCTTAGCAACTCGACGTTTTTCAGTCTCTTCGCCCGTCTAATCCTCTCCAGTTTTTCATAGTATTCCCTTGAGACCCTTCCCGAGGACGCTCCGACTATTATGAACCTTATCGACCTGTCCCTCAGTTTCTCCGCTACTTCGAGTATAAACTCATAATTCTTCTCGGGACTATAGCGTCCGCAGCTGATAACCAAGTCTTCTCTTGCATCGCTTTTAGCTGCAAAGGCGAAGGTTTCAACGTCAACTGGGGGATAGACAACGATCGCGTTTCTTCCAGTATATTTCCTTATAGCTTTCTTGCTGAACTCGCTGTTGGTCAGTATGAGACCATTGAGGAATCTTTTGACGAGAAACCTTTGGATTCCTTCGTAAGGGGTGAAATAAGCCCTCCAGAATAGACTATTGGAATATTTAATGTTAACCGGGTTCTCTTTTAAAAGTGCGAACGTCGGGTAATGCATGTAAATCAAGTCAGCCTCGATCGGCAGGACATCCCCATGCGTGTTGACAACAACATCGCATCGTTTTCTAAGCCTAGAAGCTAAAAAGCTCGTTAAAAGCCTCATATATATGCCAAACATCCGTATCTTCGTTTTAAATAACGAAACTTCACTGTCAGGTTTGGTGATTTCACCAATAATCCGTTCTACTCTGTTCCAGTCAGTCGGCTCAACCGTAGCCAGAATAACTTTGTATCCTGCCTCCTTCAACGACGCTATAGTTTCTAAGCAAAGTCTTTCCCCTCCCCCCGTTGAATTTAAAGAGTTATGTATGATCCCTACTTTCATAAGACACCCCCGTGGTTGACTTTATCTTCAGAAAAATGCGGCAAAAGTGCTCATGTGAACGTAGAAGAGCCAGAATTCAATTAATTGATTGATCATTTCACACACCTTCCGAGTTTTCTAAAAGAAAAATTATTTAACACATGTAGAACATGGACCACGGATCAAAACCATGAAAAAGATACATTCCTCTTTTGAATGAAAGACTATTTTTTTAATTAGGTTATGTATAACAGCTCTTTTTTACTTCTTGATTTTTCGAAAATCACATAAAATTGAGAGGTATAAAAAAGACAAGAAAACTAAGAAGAGTTACAAGTGCTTAATTGGATATTTCAGTCTAGGCACATCGTCGATTCCATCTACATCATATCTTTCAACAATTCTTTGACAAACTCTTTGTAGGCTTCCATATCGTTTGGCTTATATGGTGGCAACGATGGAATATGAGTTGACTTAGTCTTTATCGACCAATTATGCGGATTCAGCTGGTTAATCTCACCCGGCATAGGACGTTATCTTAGCAATGATTCGAATATCATACTGTTGGACACCCCTGGTTATCTTATAATCTTCATCGCTTAGAGCCATAAGTCTTCACCAAAGTAGTGTTTAATATCCTCTCCAATATCCCTGAAGCCTTATCGCAGTCTTCATCCTTGCCCCAGAAGGCTATTCGAACAAGATTTTTTTCCTTCATATAAGAAATAACGGTACAGCTCACATTATAGAAAGAACCCCTATCTTCAAAACCATCCTTTATAAGGATCCTTGTAAAGCTTGCAAAACTCTTCGAAACACCTGCATTCAAAGTTCCATTCTCGCTAGAAATTATAGAGGCATTCTCGTTCTTTCTAGAAATCCACTTGAAAAATCGCTGAGTTTCCTTAAATGAGGCTGAAGAAACGTCACTAAGATTATTCTCCATCATATATTGCCTAGTTGCGTTCTCATCGAACACTTGAATGGAAATCGCAGAAAACATGTCAGAGGCAAATATGAGAAAGCTGAAGATCTTCCCGTTAGTTGTTTCATTAACCGTCTCCCAAGAGAACGCAAACCAGTTTGTTGGAAAATCAACTTCCAAGACATCACTTTCGAAATGTAGATAATCCCCTTTTCTATGAGCTGAAACCGTTGAGTAGATTATGCTGAATCCCAAAATTAGAGAAATAAGAATTAGAGATAGAAAGATTAAGAGGGGAGGTCTAGGCAATCCTAATCGCAACGGGTTCACAGCATCAAGGAAGCCAAGAAAATATTTAAGTTTGTCGAATCAGCATCCGAGCTGAACATAAATCTAACGTAAAAAGCTAGTTTTGAACAGCACCATCCAAAGTCCCTTCACATAGACTATAGAATAACTGGAATCTTTTCAGGTTTCTTCAGAAATCTCTTAAGACCATCTCCATATAAAATTGCGAGAATGAAGGCGGCTATAGCTATAAGAATCAGGAAGGGCCTAATTAAAGCAAGAAGCGGCCACCTAAAACTCATATTTGTAATTTGCCTCTCAGCTGTCAACTGAGACTTTCCAACGGTTCTTTTAAAGACCATCTTAACGAAGAGCCCCGTCGTCCTCTCGTAGAGGAAGGTATACTCTTCTTTAGGCTTCTCATACTTTAAGACCCAACATTCTATGAGTTGCCCATTAATTATGACCCATGTTAAACCTATAACTCTCAGATTGAGATTCCATACGGGGACAGTACCGCCGAAATAAGTATTCGTTGGAATCCACCAGCTCGTGTAGTATCCCAGACTGTTCATTCGTGTTTTTGCATTAACGAAAAACAATGAATGATCAGTACGATTGAACGTTATGTAAGATCCATTCTTTAAAATATATTTAAAATGTACTGTTCCGTTCACTTCGATAATAAATGTGTCCCTGTAGAGACTGTTTATCCAGTACTCCCAATCCGCATTAAACTCGTAAACTAGACTTCCATTCGAAAAAAGAGTCTCCGTATAATGATACGTCCAGCTTGCTCTGGGAGATAGAAGAGACTTAGTGACGAAAGGAAAGGCGTATCCAGTCAGCGAGATTAGGGAGATCACCGCTAGAGACAGCCGCAAAGAACGTTTCTCTAGAAGACCTGAAAGCATCTGTTTCTCATCTTCTTATTTAGCCTTCTCATCTAAACCATTATGAAGAATTTACGTTAATCATACTCAAAAATTTTGTTAGGAGAAAACTTTTATAATCAATTAATTTTTGTGTATCTCGTTATCCCGCATAAAGCCGAAGTTACAACTATCCACCTTGAAAATAAGGCTTGAAGAACATTTTCTGGGAAAACTGTTTTATCCTCTATTTTTGTGATATAGAGGAATCGGAGTTGATGAGTGATGATTGAGGTCACGGGTCATAGGGGTGCAGCGGGGTTAGAGCCTGAAAACACTTTAAGGTCGATAAGGAAGGCTATCGATTTAGGGGTGGATAGAGTTGAGGTTGATGTTCGCGTTACAAAGGACGGTTATCTAGTCGTGATCCACGATGAGACTGTAGATAGAACAACAAATGGACATGGATACGTTAAAGACTTAACATTTCAGGAGATAAGGAGGCTTGACGCTGGTAAAGGCGAGAAGATACCTACCTTAGAGGAGGTTCTAAATCTCACAAAGGGCAAGGTTATACTTCAGATAGAGCTTAAAGCTGCAGAGGCAACAGAGCCAACAGTTCATTTGGTCGAGAGAATGGGGGCTGAAAGAGAAGTGGTCATAACGTCCTTCATGCATGAACTACTTAAAAAGGTTCATGATCTTAACCCGTCTTTAAGAACGGGAGCCCTATTCTTCGATGTTCAAGGAGACATCTGCCAGAGAGCCATTGACGTATGCTCCGAAGCAATTCACGTATACTATAAGAATGTAGACTCGAATCTTGTAGAGGAAGCCCATAAAAGGGGACTAAAGGTGTCAGTATGGAATCCAGATAAACTAGAAGATATGAGGAAGATGATACGCCTAAACGTTGATGTAATAGGCACTAACAGGCCAGATCTACTATTAAATCTTCTAAAGAAGATGGGCTTAAGATAAAATTCCACTTTATAAAAATTACCTCTTCTTGATATGGATCTCCATGTAAATGTTGAAAAGGGCCATCTGTCAATATCTAAATAGAACTTAAAGAGGATGCACGAGATCTCTAATTAACTTTGGATTCTCGATTCTTCTAGAAAACGGAAAGATGCATCTTGGGACTTGGCAGTCAATCCTCCTCATTGAGATGGAAGGTTCAAGATCATGTAGAGTTCACGTGCAGATCATAAGTGAATAGAAGAGCCCTAACTTAATTCATGCTCGTCCTTCTTTCAAACCTTAAGGAACAGCTCAACGTCTCAGAGTATATCCTCTCGTCTATGACTAAACTCTAGGGATCATGAGACTCGATGATACATGCCTATATAATTACCTGCATTAAAATATAATCAGTGAGGATACCCAGTTATTAAACAGGCTGCTAATTAAATTATCGTAAGGAAGAATGATTTTGTCTTGCGGGTTATATGCCCAAAGGCCTTATAAATAAAGGAGGAAAGGTTTTCTACTGAACTTAAAATTTATTGAGGATGTGGTTCGTCTTGCTTAGGCTTATACAGGTAGGCGTAGGCGGATTTGGAAGAAGCTGGACAGATATAGTTGAGTCGTCAAAGTTCTGGAAGCCTGTTGCATACGTCGATATAGATGAGAAAGCTTTGGAGGAAGCAGCGGAAGCGCACGGGATGCCTAAGGAGAGATGTTTCAGTGATTTAGAAAGCGCATTAGCGGAGGTTGAGGCCGACGCCGCCTTAATCGTGGTCCCCCCAAATGCACATATGGAAATAGCATTGCAGTCATTGAAGGCTGGTCTTCATGTATTGATTGAAAAGCCTCTAGCTGATACTTTGGAGAACGCGAAGAGAATAGTTCTTGAAGCTGAGAAACGAGGTCTAAAATTGATGGTCAGCCAGAATTATCGTTTTAGAAGAGGAGCACGGACGGTTCGAAGACTTATTGAAGGAATGAAGGTTGGAAAGCCGAGCTATGCTATAGTTAACTTCCATAAAGCTCCTAAATTCAGAGGGTTCCGTCTGGAGATGGAATATCCTCTTCTTATAGACATGGCAATTCACCATTTCGATCTGATGAGATACATATTTGCTTCGGATCCGCAGAGCATATACTGCGAAACGTGGAGGCCGGAGTGGAGCTGGTTTAAAGGAGATCCTTGCGTCACCGTTACGGTAAAGATGAGAAATCAGATTCACATCACATATGTTGGAAGCTGGGTCTCCTTAGGCTGGGAGACGACGTGGGATGGAGATTGGAGAATAGAATGTTCAGAAGGCGGGATACACTGGAACGAAACCGTCAAGGTGAAGCCGAAAGATTCCGCTGAGGAAGTGACTGAAAAGCTTGTTTCGATGCCCTATGAGGATCGAGCCTACTCTCTTTATGAATTCGCTGAGGCCATCAGAAGGAATAGGGAGCCGGAGACCAGCGGAAAAGACAATTTGAAGAGCCTAGTTATGGTATCTGCATCTCTAGATTCGGTGAAAAAAGGCAAACCCATGCTTATCAGCAGATATCTCTAAGGAAGATCTTATATCAAAAGGCTTTGTTTCTCAGTTGCTGCTAAAAAACATCAATTTAAATGCGAAGACTAATTCATACTGGTAACCTTAGCGACAGACTCTAAAAGCGTCGTTATGTGTGATATTGTATATACCTCGCTATCGAATATCGATCCTTCAGTCTCCTCGGTGAATAAGGTCTTCTCTCCGAAGGGAGGCCCTCACCTCCCAACGCATCGAGCTAAACCATAAGGTCTTCCCCAGCGCGTCTTCATCTGTCAGCCTCTTCGCCTCGAGTATGGATGGACTATTAATGTTAGGCTCTACAAGAGCCTTGGCTTCGGCTCTCCGCACAGCAGCTACTGCCTCATTTACCTCCTTAAGATTCGTTGCTAAGGGCTTCTGAGTCAATAGATGCTTCCCAGCTTCAGCTACTGCTATTACGAATTTCCGCCGAGACGAAAGCCTAACAAAAGAGAGAGTTAAGAAAGATATTGCAGAGTTGGGTGTAAAATAGTCTCTACATAAAATTGTGATCCTCAGGAGATGACCGCTAAAAGAGAGGAGGCTTCCTTAAGGTAAAGCAGACTCTCTATTTAGATAGATTGCCTGTAGGCTATTTCTATCATTCGAAGATCCTCATCGGTCATCCTCCACCCGACAGCGCCGCAGTTTTCCTCCACCTGCTCTACGCTGCTTGCGCCAAAAATAGGAATAACTTCTGGCTTAGAAGCAAGCCAGTTAAGGGCTACTTGCCCCGGAGTTTTATTATGAATCTCTGCTATTCTCCGTAGAGCATCTACAACCTTTAGAGCTCTGCTGAAGTTTGGCTCTTGGAACAGCGGGTCTCTCCTTCTCCAGTGGTTCTCTGGAATCGATTCTCGGCTGTATTTTCCCGTAAGTAAGCCTCGAGCCAGCGGACTGTAAGCTATTATGCTGATGTTTTCTTTTTGGCAGTAAGGAAGAATATTCTGCTCTATTTCTCTCTCTAAAATATTGTATTTCACCTCGTTTGCGACAATCTCATGTCTAGAAAGTGATTCCTGCGCTTTTTTGATGAGGGAGACATCAAAATTGCTTACGCCTATGTATCGAACCTTCCCTTCCTCGACGAGCTTCTCCATAGCCTTCATGGTCTCCTCTATAGGAACATTCGGATTTGGATGATGAACTAGATATAAATCGATTATGTCTACTCTCAGCCTCTTTAGGCTTCCCTCCGCTGCCTTTAAGACATCATCATACTTTAGATGGTCCACAGCGACTTTAGTCTTTATTACAACATCATCTCTCCTATCACGTATAGATTCGCCCACAACCTCTTCAGATCTTCCTTGATGGTAAATCTCAGCGACATCTATCAAATTAACACCTAAGTCTAGAGCTCTCCTAATTACCCGAGGCGATTCATCCGTAATCCCGCTTCGAAAAGCAGCCCCAAATCCTATGGATGAGACCTTCAGATCACTTTTACCTATCTTTTTATACTCCAACTTTTTCACCAAAAATCTGTTCAAAGTCAATTTAATGTAGAGTCTCTTGGATATAATATTTGTTATAACAGTAATCAAATCAAAAAGAATGACGGCGGAATAATACATTATGTAAAAATGAAGGTTACTCGAAAAGTCTTAGACAACCTTCACGTCGCATTGTGCTGGAGCTGGAATAACTAATGCGTATGCTATTGTAGGAGCGACATCAACCTGCCCTATTGGTGTTCACCTCCGATAGCCCTTCTTTACCTCGAGCCTGCTCACAATAAAGACTGCTCTAACCGACGTGCCGCCATATGTAGCTGCAGGTAAAAATTGATGGTGGGCGCAGATCTGGTTTGAAGATTCCACATCTCTCAAGCTCATTAATCTTTCTAACAGAAGATTCACTTGATTTCTATCTAAATCGACATCCGTATATCCTGGCTTCAAATAATATATTATGTCTCCTACTCTATCACCCCATTGGCCTAGAGTCTCCGCATCTTCTTTCCTTACTGCCAAGGCGACGGGACTCTCTCAAGTTTCAGAATCTCTGAGACTGTATATGGCTTGAAGGTTCTCTTCTCGGGCCTCTTCGCGTTCCTTGGATCAACGATACCTGTAGGCTCACATCCCTTTAAATTTACAAAGATGTATGTTCACCGTGGATATGCCCTGGTTTTAGCCCAGTCTATCATCGTCTTGCCATAGACGGGATCTTTCTTATAAACTAAAAGGTTGTTTCTCATTAAGGCTAATCCAACCGCGAAAGTTTGTAAACTGACACTGCACCATGCCAGTTTTCTTCTCATCATAGTCTGGTTTTCCTTTGTCTATCGTCCTTGGCAACTGATGATTTATAGCGTCTCAAACCGAAAGGCATCAAGTTATGAGATTTTTCGTGGTGGTTTTTCAAAAAGATGCTGAAGGAGCTATTTTAGCGCATATAAGTATTTCTTTTCGATCTTAGCTGCAGCTGTCCATAGATTCCCTATTCTTATCTTACCGACCTGACCGCAAAGCATCAATGCCTCGAAGCGGCTTAAACCGAAATTCTTTTCTATCCACATCGCCAGCTCCAAGAAGGCTGTTCTTATAGCATCTTCCAAACTAAAACCGTTACTGGTTGTAGCTATCACCATAACTTCATTTTTATTCTCAACCATAGGCCATGTTAGATGTTCATCTTTTAAATCGACTTTAAGTTTCACTTCGGCAGGCATTTCAACAGCGGTTCCAGAGATTTCCCCGTCTCCTTGGACTGCATGAACATCACCAATATATAGTAGGGCTCCATCGTGGAAGATTGGGAGAAAAACCGTGCTTGATGGACAAATATCTGGAAGATCCATATTTCCGCCATGCCTACCCGGAAGCACGCCGGAAGAGAACGCTTCTACTTCTGGTTGCGGCGCCACACCTATCGTACCTATCATAGGCTTATAGGGAATAGCCAGTTTATCTGAAAAGTAAACTTGTCCATTTCTGATCTTGCAGATCCTAGGTTCACGCGGAAATCTTTCACCAAGAAATTTGAGTATAGGTGTACCTGGCACGTATTCCTCATTAAATTCAGAAAAGTACGTGGCTCCCTGTCCTATGGATGGTGTGATCTCAATTATTGATACTGATATGCTTCCCCCTCTCTTAGCTCCCCTAACGTATATGGGGCCAACTACAGGATTTCCAAAAGGTACACTTTTACGGTCTCTCCGATCAGTCTCTTTTCTTATCTGCCCTGAAGATGCGTCTTCAACCTCAACAATGAGTGTCTCTCCAGGGTCGATGTGGACGACGGGAGGGTCAAATGGACTTAAAGCATATTTTAATCCGATATCTCGGAATGAGATTCTCTTCAATTTAGATCACCGGATCCGAATATTAGATGTGTGATTTCCTTAAGCGTTATTCTCATGGTTTGGGGTATTAATGCTTTCCAGGATGAGTTCTAGTGCCTACCGGCTTAAAAGTAAAGTTATGAAATCTTCAATAGCGGAGACGCATCCTTTTACAGTCGCCTCCACTAGTTTTTCCCTTTTCTCCTTTGCTTGCTGCCCGTGCATCATCGGCGTGTCTATCTGGACTATACTCATCCTGATACAAGCTCGAAATATTCTAGGCTTAAGCCTAGGTCTTGTGTCGGCCAGTATCATATAATCGGTTCGAACGGCGTGAGGCGCAATCGCCATTAGCATGCTTGTCTCTGTTTCTCCGCCATGACTAATCCTATGCTCCCGTGCGACTTCTAAGACTTCTTTCCAGACTTCATCAGGTATTACATCCCGATCAAAAGACGTTTGAGCTTCCTCCAAAGTATATTAAAGGATTTCGTAGAACCCCTCTTAAGAGATCTTATATTGATTTTTTAAAAGGAGCAGAGGATGCTATTCGCGGCTCCTTTAGACGTTAATTTAAAGAGATTCCAATTTAACTTTTATAAGTCAGTTCATAATATTAAAGTCACGTAGATCAGGGAGGAATGAGACATCAGTTTTGAATATGTAGTTGAGACTGAAGATCTTGCTAAATATTATCAGATGGGCCCGGTAACAGTTAAGGCTCTAGATGGAGTCAATCTGAAAGTCAGACGTGGCGAGTATCTTTCCATCATGGGTCCCTCGGGCTCTGGGAAGACAACGCTCTTCAACATGGTTGGAGGAATAGATAGGCCCACGAGAGGAAGGGTCTATATAGATGGAGTGGATATAGCGAAGCTGGACGCTTACGAGCTCGCTTGGCTTAGATGCAGAAAGATTGGTTATATATTCCAGACATTCAACCTGATACCTGTCCTAACCGCCCTTGAAAACGTCATGTTACCGATGATATTTGCGGGTGTGGAACGTGAAGAACGTCTAAGACGAGGCCGCGAAATATTAGAATCCGTAGGTTTAGGTGACAGGCTTAATCACAAACCTGCAGAGCTGAGCGGCGGCCAGCAGCAGAGAGTAGCTATTGCAAGGGCCCTAGCTAATAATCCGGTTATCATCCTTGCAGATGAGCCTACTGGAAACTTAGATCTACATACCGGACTGGAAATAATTAAGCTGCTTCGGGAGAAGAACAAAGAGAAAGGCGTAACGATAATCGCTGCAACACATGACTTAAAGATGATTGACGTCAGCGACAGAATAGTCTATCTACGAGATGGACTCATCGCCCGATACGAGACGAGAGCTGAAGTCTACATTAGAGCAGAAAGATAAATCTTCATCAATAGCAGGATACCGAAAACAGATCTTTTATTTCTAAATAGAAATCTGTAAATGCTGATCATTTAATCCTCCATGATACGAATTACCAGCCTCTAGTTATTCATGCCAGAGCATGAAGATTATGCAGCTCTAATCAGGTAGTTTTCCGAGATTCTCTAGCTTGTCAGCTACATCTTTAAGGCCATGCTTTTCTAATGTTTCTCTCTTTGGCCATCCGGTCTCTCGATCCCAGCCTCTAAGATCATAAAACTCATCCATTAACGCTCGAAACTTCTCTACGTCAAGTCTTATCCCAGCTCTATCAGGCTTCTCAAAGTATGGTATGACGCTTTCATCATCCTTTCTTGTTCTACCTTCAAGCACCATGATCGCCCTCTCGAGATTATAGATCCTGCTGCCGATATGGTCGAGCTCCTCCTCGCTGAGATCGATCCCGGTGGCTGCAGAGAAGAGTTTAGCTTCTATAGATGTATCGCCGAAGCCGTCAGGAGAATCTTCGCTATAAATTACTGGAAAGAAAGTTTCGCATACCGGAATCGAATCATGGACGGCAAGTCGATTTTGATGCCATATTGTAGGCTGAGCCTTACATTCATAATTGCTATTCGGATCTACTGAAAGTTCAGAACCATATAGACGTTTACCGATTGCTTTAAGCTTATCCACAGATATTGAGGCTCCAGGCCTAGAAGTCCAATAAGTTATCTGACTGGCATAGCCGTGCACCAAGGGGTCTCTGGAGTCCGTTGCCCATTGAAGAGCAGCAACAATCCAGTATGGATAACGCGGCCCGCCGAAGAAGTGTCCATCCCAGTGGGTTTCAAATCCATGAGCAACATGTGGCAAATATTCATGTCCTTTACCGAGAATATCAGCGGTTCTAGGCACTCCCTCGGCAAAGATCTTTCCAATCCCCTCTTTATATGCGATTTTTCTTAGAAGCTTGCTCCAGAAAACTCCGCTTTCCAAGTCTATAGGCATCCCTAGATCCTTCTCTGTTATTAGGCCTTTCTCAACGCATCTGTTAAGCCACTGGCCTGTTCCGGTGAAGCCTAAAACGATCTCCCAATGATTTATCCCATACATGTCAGCGAGCTGAGCAGCTTCAAACCCGGCCTGCCAAGGCTTAAACTTTAGATATGCCGGTGAACAGCAATGCACGGCGCCCGTGTATAGTCTGGAATATAATCTGCCCTTAATCCCCTTGTAGATCTTCAATCCGCATCCAGATATATTACATGACATTGTGCAAGCCTTAGATTCACGGATGTGCGTTTCACGTGCAAACCTTAAAGCGTATCTGCATGCTTCTATGAATTCTTTAGGCTTAGCTATCGATACGCCTCCGCTTCCCTTAACCGTGATTGCTTTAAGATTTTTCGAACCCATTACCGCTCCGAAGCCGCCTTGTCCAGCCGCGTTTTCTATTCCATGATGAACCACAGCTATTCGCACCAGATTCTCCCCTGCTGGACCGATGCATACGGTCTGAGAATCCTCTCCATGCTCCTTCATCAGCTTCTTCTGGGTCTCGAATGTGTCTAGGCCCCAAAGTTTCTCTGCATCTCTAATCTCAGCCTCCCCATCGCTTATCCATATATAGACGGGATCAGCCGCTCTTCCCTTGATGATCACTCCATCGTAACCAGCATATTTCAGCTCGGCTCCCCAATATCCCCCCATGCTTGACCTTGTATAATGAGGCTTCGGATATGCTTGAGGCGCTATACCCGCAAATGTTATTCTACCGCCAGAAGTAGGCGCTAAGGTTCCAGTTAACGGCCCGGTCATGATGATTAATCGGTTCTCAGGATCAAAGGCGTCGATTCCAAAGGGTATCTCGTCCCAAGCAATCGCTGCGGCTAAGCCTCTCCCGCCTATGAATCTCCCCGCATATCTCATCGTATCTATCTCATCTATCCTCTCATTCGTCAAGTCCACGCGTAAAATTTTACCTACCCAACCGTGGAGAGGCATCTTTTATTTCCATCATTAAATCATTCGATGAGTACGTATATTTCTGGCATCTTCGAATTTAAGAATTTCTTGAAATTCTCTGTTCTACAATGGTTTCTGCTGCGAGACAGTTAAAAAAATATTTGGGAAAATTTTAAATAATCTTTAGCGAAAGTGTATAATTGCTATGAGCTTCAAACGTCTTAGCTCCTTTATTATTCTGATTATGCTTTTTGTGATTCTCAATCAAGCAAGCGCCATGAAGATTCTTAGTGTACCTGAAAAATCATCTGTCTTAAGGGCAGATGGGGATCTCTCTCCTATACTTACTGCTCCCCGCGATTTAGTATCCTATGCCAAGCAAGTTGCCGAAAGAATAGATATGAACCGGATAAAGGAGCATATTCGTTATCTCTCCAGTCTTAAAACAAGATGTCCCGGTACGGACGGTTATTATAAAGCTGCCAAGTATGTTAAAGAAAAGTTTGAGGAGTATGGGCTGCTCAACGTTTCTTATCAGAATTTTAAAATGGCCATGCCCGTATCTCATGGAGCTTGGTTAGAGGTTGTATCGCCTAAAATCGATGAGAAGATAGTTCTTGAGCCGTTCCTCCCGAATGTCGTTGCACCCTCAACCGGAGATTATGAAGGTAGACTAATCTATGTCGGCTTCGGAACCTACAAGGAGTTTGAGAAGCTCGGCATGAACGTCTCAGGCGCCATAGCTATGTTGGAGTATGCTTCCGGACGGAACTGGGTGAACGCCTTCGCCCTAGGATGCCAAGCTGTTCTCTTCATAGAGTCTAACTCCACAACGATCTACGGTAACATGATGAAGACGGTTAGCGCGGCTATAAATCTGCCCAGATATTACATAAGGTATAAAGATGCCTCTAAGCTCCGTAAGCTCATCTCTGAAGGACCTGTTTTCGTCCGCATCAAATCTAAAGTAGTATGGGAAGAAGTTCCAGCGATGAATGTTTTAGGCTTCATAAAGGGTACAACATATCCTGATCAAATACTCCTTCTAATCGCACACTTCGATAGCTTCTCAGTCGTTCCAGGGATTGCTCCAGGCGCAAATGAGGCTCAAGGCATAGCTGCGCTTCTCGAATTAGCCCGATTCTACTCCGAGAATCCCCCAGCCAGAACAATCATGTTTCTAGCAGTTTCAGGACACTGGCAATCCTATTATGGAATGAGAGAATTTATGGAGGAGTACTTCTTTGGAAACTCAACTAATATTGGTTCGAAGATTAGAATGTCCTTTTACTTGGACTTTTACACTCTCGATAGCGACAGCATAGTGGTGCAGGCTACAGGACCCGTCCATTCATTCACGGGACCACGTTATGCGAAATATACCGATTACGTAGCTAAGCTCCTCTTTACTTTAGGTTCGCCATCATTCAAATCCTATGTTGATCCATCCGCGCCAATTATGAAGTATGAGTACGGCGCTGATTCCATCACATCTGTACTGCAGGAGGTCTTCGGGGATGGAAAGAACGTATACTTCAAGGTGGGAGACCAGATATATGGCGCGCAGGCTCCCTGGGTTGTAGCGGGAGGAACAACCTGGTCTGCAGGCTCATCCGTCTTCATCTGGGACGGAGAGCTTCTAATGGGGACGGGTGGGATATGTTTAGCCATAACCTCGGGCGCTACAAGTCGTATCATGGAGCGTACTCCTCTAGACACTTTTGATAAGGTTAACTTCAAAAATCTGAATCATGTTCTAAAATATGCATTTAACGTGATCTTCTTCTTCGCCAATGCCGATAATAGCATATATGAGAATATTCCGAGATTCAAAATAAGCCGTTATGATCCTAATAGCGGAGTTGCCTTCATCAAGCTTCATGTCCAAGTTCTTGAGTATGACAAGACTAAAACTGGATGGTACAAGCCTGTTCCAAAAGCATTAGTGCTGCTATATCAGGGAGCTGCTGGCTATGGAACATACGTTCTAGGACAGGTTCCAAATACACAGATGGTTGAGATCGCTGACGAAAACGGCATTGCGACATTTAAAGGCCTAAAAAGCGCCTTCATCGTTCTAGGCGCAATGTTCAGCTATAACATTGAAGGATACGTGATAGATGAAGAGACTGGGAATCTCATCTACGCTCCGAATCAAGGAACATTCGGACTTGCCCAGTTCGTCAGCGCCTACACCCCCAATAAGGCCGAAGAATACATCTCTATAAACGTCTTTAAAGCTGGCACAATCGCCCTTTTCGAAGTCTATACCCCACTGGAGCTTCCAAGCGGAGGCTGGAGAACGCCTGTTGGACAGACAACGGTCTCGCCTTTAGAGGCTCAGTCACTAAGCGTACCATTCTTCTATGGCGCCAAGAGCGATGTGACATTAGCTGTCTCAGCCATCTATGTAGAGCCTGATACGCCAGTGATAATAGAGTATAACTTTCCAGGAAAGCTTGTTGGAGTTTTAAGAAACGCCTCTGAAACTAACCCGTTGGGTGAAGGCTTCAAAGTAGGAGTAGGAGAAAAACTCGTTATACCCTACACCTCATATAAAGTGGCCTTAGACACATGGATCTTAGATGAGAGTAGACTCAGCAATCTTGGGAGATATCACGTCTACAGCGCTGGTGGAAGAGCAGAATACTATCATTCAGAGGCTGCTAAGCACCTAAAAGCGGCTGAGAAGGCACTACGCAATTACAGATACGACGAGCTATTCGGAGAGGCTTGGAGAGCCTGGTCCTACGAGGCTATGGCGTATGATCTTGTTAAGAAAACAACGATCGACGCTGTTGTCACCGCTTGTTTCTTCATAGCATTAGCAATACCCTTCGCTTTTGTATTTGAAAGACTAGTCTTCAGCTTCGAGAATGGATGGAAGAGGCTTGGAGCAATGTTAGGAATATCAACAGTGCTACTGGTTTCCCTCTCAATTATACATCCAGGCTTCATACTCGCTTCAAACATAATAATGGTTGTATTAGGAACTGTGATAATCTTTCTACTACTACCAGTTATTATCGTAATCTTCTCAGATGTCAGAGATCAGCTTAAAAAGATGAGAGAAAGCATGTCTGGAATTCATGCTGCAGAGATAAGCATGTCAAGCGCTATAATGATGGCCTTCTCTGTTGCAGTCTCACATCAAAGGAAACGTAGATTTAGAACAGCATTATCCCAGATCACGGTTATCCTGATAACATTCGCCCTTGTAAGCATGGTCTCCATCTCAACATTCTCTGCAGTTATACGTGTACCCCAGCCTCTCGCACACAAACCATTATATGAGGGTCTCTTAGTCCGGGATAGGGAATGGCAAGAACTATCCCAAGACCAGTTTAACACGATCTCCGCAGCATATAGCGATATCGCAACTATAGTTCCAAGAGTCTGGTGGTTCCCGCCCTACATGCTTGGACAATCCCAAAGCATACTCTTCTGGGTCTCTCAACAGCAAGTTATGTGGAACATAGATGTAGCGAAGACCCTCAGCAAGACGCTTGGCCTGAAAGGCCGCAATGGCACAGTTCCAATATATGCTGTATGGGGTCTCTCACCAGATGAGCCTAAACTAACTGGATTAAAGGTTGTTGAAGGAAAATGGATCGAGCCTGGAGATACGTGGGTTTGTCTCTTAACGGTTGAGGATGCGAAATCAATAGGAGTCTCGGTAGGAGACACCGTGGAATATTACGGCTCAATATTCACAGTTAAAGGATTAGTAGATGCTAATGAAACTTACGTCGCAGATATTGACGGCGAGCCAATCACTCCCCTATCCTATGAAGACGTCTATTACGAGCTTCAGACTAAACGTCAAGTTGAAAATTACGCTCCCCTGCATCTTAAGCCATGGTCCTACGGGAGATTCGTCATAGTTCCCTATCAGATAGCCCTTGATATGGGCGGCAGCCTCATAAGCATAGCCTTAAAATTTAAGCCTGGAATGACCGAAATAGAAAAAGTCATAGCGGTAGAACTTGCCGACAAGCTTGGAATAGACGTCTATATGTCTTCAGGTGAATCAACAATCGTTTACAGAAAAGGAGCAGGATACTCCCAAAGAGGCTTCGAAGCGATAGTATTTCCGCTGATCATTGGAGCCCTAACGATAGCCACAACATTATATGGAGGCATCATGGAGAGGATCGGCGAGATGTCGATCTTCAGCTCTCTTGGAATGACGCCCATGCAGATAGCAGGCGTATTCCTAGCCGAATGTCTCGTTACATCCCTGGTGGGAGCCGTCTTAGGCTATCTACTCGGCATCCTAAACATTTACATTGGCAGCGCGTTTGGAGCTGTAGGGGTAGCTGTTTCACCTAACTATTCCTCAGGCTATGTACTTACTGCTCTAAGCATCGCTATGATTGCGACGCTAGGCGTAAGCGCCTATCCACTCTATAAGGCAGCAAGGCTCGTTACGCCATCTCTAGAACGAAAATGGAGAATACCCAAACCTAAAGGTGACAGATGGGAGGTTCCCCTGCCATTCCTATGCAAGTCGGAAGCCGAAGTTTTAGGCATCTTCGAATACTTGAAGGAGTATCTGAATCAGTTCAGAACCGAAAGGGTAGGCACATTCATGATCGGAGAAATCCAATATTCGGAGAGTCTAAAGGAGGGTTCTCCAGTTATGGATCTATCATTTAACGTAACGTTGGCTCCCTACGAGCAGGGGATCACCGAAAAAGCTATAATCAGATCTAGCTGGTCTAGTAGGGTAAAGGCATATTCATTCCAGCTTCTAATGGATAGGTTAACTGGATCCGGAAGTGTATGGCGGATCTCTAACCCCAGATTCATTGATGCAATAAGGAAACAGCTTCTAACTTGGCGGTTGCTGTCCGCTGAGAAGCGGGATATGTACATAAAAAGAGCCAAGTCGATTAGAGAAAAAGCGGGGTAGATTATGAATGACCGAAAGACGTAATCGAAGATTAGCCCTCGAAGAAGGATTAACGATAAACTCTATTCTCGCCATTATATACGCTGCTGTCGTGCTTCAGCCAGCCGCCATCTACCTGACAATGACGGCTGGCGTAACAATAGGAGCAGGCTACGTAGCCGTTCTCCTATTTGTCGAGCTCGCCCGGTTGCTCGGCCGCCCCCTGAGACGAGCTGAAGTATTCATCATCTACTCCATGAGCGGTTTAGCTGCAATGACAAACTATTTCATGGCGATGCCTTGGAACGCCTATATCAGGACAAGCCCAATATCCCGCAGTTTCTATATTGAAGGAAAATCGGTGGCGGAGCTAGTTCCCGTATGGATGGCTCCTCCAGCGGGCTCCGAGGCAATAACAAAACGACTGATATTTCATCCAGACTGGATTCCGAACCTGCTTGTCTGGCCAGTCACAGCCTTCATAATAGTCCCAATAATGGATATCATGCTTGGTTTCCTAGCCGCACAGCTATACATCGAAGTTGAGAAGCTTCCGTTCCCCATGCAGCAAGTCGACGCGGCTGTGGTTGAAACGCTCAGCGTAAGAGAACCTAGAAGAATGAGAGCATTCACAATCGCAGCTGCGCTTGGCATGGCCTACGGATTCGTCCTCTACGGACTGCCAATCTTAACTGAAACATTCATGGGGATAAGATTGTCAGTTATTCCTTGGCTCTGGCTGGATCTCACCTCAGGTATCGAACGGTATCTGCCCGGTGCCACCCTAGGCTTCGCAACGGACCTCACAACCTTCCTAATGGGATGGATCATCCCATTCAATGTAGTAGTCTCAATGCTAATAGGATCCGTAGCCCTAAATTTTGTTGGGAACCATCTCCTAGTAAGATTCAACATTCTAAAGAGAGGGATAGATTGGTTCCCAAACATGGGAATATCAGGCATAACCCTTAGATTTCAAATGAAGTTCTGGGCAAGCGTCTTTGTAGGTCTATCAATAGCTACTGCTCTGATTCCCCTAATAAGGAGAAGAGAATATATAACCTCAACCTTCAAAAGTCTCTCAAAACTTTCTAAAGCCTCAAGAGAAGCTGGATATCTCCCCCTAAAAGTGATAATTATAGGCTACCTGGTAGCCTCATTTGCTTCAATAGCGATCTTCTATATCCTCGTATCACCAGAGTTTAGAACAACCTATTGGTGGTTCCCGCTTCTACTCGGTCCAGGATGGACCTTCATTGTAACTCTAGTAGCGGCAAGATCGATAGGATTAACAGGCTACAACCTCTTCGCCGCCACGGGATATGGCTACACGGCGTCCCCAGCATACGTTAAAGAGGGTATACTCCTCTCAATTCCATATAAGGGACTTGACGCTTGGGCTGCTCCCCTAGCCATAAGTCAGGGAGGCGCCAGCTGGTGTGCAGCCTTTAAACTATGCCAGCTCACCGGAACAAAGCCGATAAGCTACATAAAAGCCTGGTTCTTAACGATCTTCATATCCTTCATAACAAGTATGCTATACATGCAGATGTTCTGGGCGTTGGCTCCTATACCATCAGCCTCCTATCCCTTCCTCTCATTCCAGTGGCCAATAACCTTAATGTTCTGGAATCTGTGGGTAACAAAATCTATAGTCATGTTCCATCCTATGGTGATCGTAGCATCCTTCATAATTGGAGCTCTCATGGATATCATCCCAGCGGTCATGCATCTACCCTTCTCTCTAATAGGCTTCATCGTCGGAGCCTCGACGCCAATGCCGAATTCACTCTCAATGTTTATAGGCGCAATAATTGGAAGATACTTGATTCGCAGAAGGCTGGGTGAAGACTGGTGGAAAAACTACAGATACGTCACGCTGGCAGGGGTCTTTCTAGGAGAAGCAGTAATGGTAGGAATATCTGCCACCCTGATGTTGATGAATAAAGCAGCTTGGATACTTCCATTTTAATTAAAATAATTAACACTATTATTCTTTTGTTCTTGATATTTTAAATCTTTACTGATAGATTAATATAATTTAATTTAAAAACGGATAGAAAATTTTATTAACTCTTAACGAATACAAATATTTCTGGGTAAAAACCTGTTGTATCGAAGAGGAAAATAAGGGGGACACATATGTCTGAGAGGCCCTCTGAACTTCGATCTGGCCTAACACCACGTGCAATTGCCTTCGGCATTTTGTGGGCAGTCATAGCTACGCTATGGCAGACGGTCTTCTGGGCTCTATCAACGGTTCCAATAGGAAACATGCCAGGTGCAGAGCAGTTAACTGGAATGCCGACAGTCGCAGTATTCTTCGCCTTTGTCACAATAATGATCGGAAATGTACTCTTGTCTAAGATGCGATTCACCCTGCAGGAGCATACGGTAGTATACGCTATGATGCTTCTGGCAGGGGCACCCGTAGGATTCTATCAGGGATGGTTCTACCTAACCGCGCTTTTCGGATGGCGAAGACCAGCAAACAATGAAGTTTTAGCTTGGGTTCCAAGCTATCTCATTCCTCCAAAGGAGGTTGTTGACCCAGCATTAACTGGCGGCGTAGCAGTGCCTTGGGGTGAAGTATCAGGCTTCATGACAACATTCGTCGTCATGTATCTCTTATGGGGCTTCTACGGTCTCTTCAGCGCATTAATATTGAGAAGGCAGCTAATTGAGGTTGAAAGGGCACCTTTCCCCTACGCAACGCCTGGCATAGAGCTGATCAGACAAGCTGAGGAAGTGGATGGAAAACCGAAGATAATAAACTTCAGCATAAGGGGAACAAAGCTTCTCTGGGCCGGCATAGTCGTCGGCTTCATCTGCTATCTCCCCTGGCTTCTAAACGCGTTAGCTCCAGAGATCTTCGTTGTCCCTTGGAGCTACACTTGGGAAGGAGGATTCTTCTTCAATCTAGACGGCGCCCCGATAAATCTCTGGACAATCCTACCGCAAGTTATGGGTTGTTTCTGGCTTAACCCTGAGCTCATCGCCTTCGCCTATCTGGTTCCAGTCGACATATTATTATCCGCCGGATGGGGATGGTTCATATTCACATGGATCGTCCCGATAATCGAAGATGCCTTGGCAATCACGCCTAAGGCTGCAGGTTGGAGCCACTGCTACAGCCCATACTGGTTCTACGGAATGCGACATGGAATCAGACATGCCCTCGCCTTCGACTGGGGAGGCGTGCTGGGTCTAGGTATAGCCATGGTCTTCTTAAATGCAAGATACCTTTCAAACACAATAAAGCGTATTTTCGCTCCGGAAGCCGGAGAATCTGAAAGAAACGGAATGACCTACAGAGCAATGTGGATAGCGCTCATCATCACTTTCGTGTTATTCTTCATCTTCCTAACTTCATGGGCCCACTGGAGTCCCATAATGGCACTCTTCATACTAATATACATGCAGATATACTTCTTCGGTCAGACATACATGAAGGCCGAAGCCGGTCCACAGGAATGGTACTGGTACTGGTATCACGACGACTTTGTAAGCGCCGCAGTCGTCTTCGGCACCACGAGATTCCCGCTTTCACGTGGACCTCAAAGCGCACTTTACGAGTTTGCACTCTACCCATACATGTTTGGATACCCAAGCAGTTGTGCAGTTCAATGTACATCCCTAGAAGGCTTTAAGGTTGCAGATGCCACAAAAACAAAGCCTAGAGACCTGATAATCGCTTACGGAATAACAATGCCGATCATATACATACTAACAATAGTCTTCTGCGTCTGGTTGGCATATACGTTCGGCATAACCAGGCTGAGAACTCCTAACTGGGGAGGCTTCGGAAACTGGGCTGCAAGCTTCTATGAACGGCCAGCCGGTTATCTACCGGATGCAGAAAAGATACCGTTCTTCATATGGGGCTTCATAGCTACGATACTTCTGCTAATACTTAGGATGCGGTTCGTCTGGTTCCCAGTGCATCCAGCAGGTATAGTTGTTGGTGTAGGAGCAGACGTTAAGGCAGGCCCAGCCTTCTGGGTGGCATGGTTCCTGAAGTACATAACGCTCAGGGTAGGTGGAACCGCCCTCTACGAGCGAGTTGTCCCATTCGCAGTGGGAGTAGGCGTAGGCGCTGTTCTGCTGAGAATAATACACGCTGCTGTTGTAACTGCCATAACGCTGTCGGTAGGCCTATAAACCCCCCAATTTTTTATACTTTACTATAGGAGGATAGAGGAGATTCTAAATGTCCGCTCAGTCTAGAACCGAAGGAAATTGGGATAGTCTCAAAAAGAGGCTTTTCCAGAGAGCCCCCTTCATAATAAAAGTTTTTGAGAAGTACGTTGAGAGCTGGTCCTCAGTTGCAGACTCCCTCTATGTTAAACCTAAAAACGTAAAGTTTAATCATCTCCTATTAAGGCCTAAAGCTTTCCTTTTTGAGACTAAATGGCAGATTACTGCCTTTTGTGAGGTTGCAGAACATCTGGAAAAGAACGTTCCTCCCGAGAGACTCTACGAAAGATTAAGAGGTATGAGCTGCATCCTCGAGTCTAAGGGGCTTCTAGGAAGAAAGAAGTACTTTGTACCCGGTAGCTCAGTTGACGGCGTTGAAGCTTCAGATGAGCTCTCAAGAGCCCTGAATGAGAACGGGGAGATAATGAAGCTGGTTAGGTCTGTTATGCCCGACGAGATGATAATAGCTCCCTCATCCATTATGAGGAGGTATCCGTCAAACAGGGCTGAGACGTCGACACATGACGTGGATTCATTACATGAAGGACCTAGTGGAATCGTGTGGATCATAAGATTGACGAGGGGGATCCAGAGAGGTCTTAGAACATCGCAAAAAGCCGATCAGATCATAGAGCTCCTAGACAAGATCACAGAGTTTCTAATCGAGAAGACAAGAGAGCTTCTATATTAGCCTAAACTCTTTTGCTGCGCGCCTCCGGAGAAGATACAACTTTAAATCTTCCCAGCAGATATTCTCTAATTAGTCTTGAAGGCTCCCCTCTGGATGAAGTCAATAGGACAATGTGGTAACATAATGCTTAATGGGAGATCCAGATGATAAAGATTGCCGGCTGGATTTCCCTCCTCCTAATCTCATCGATGCTTCCATCACCAATAGCTTACAGCGACTCTACTAAAATTCACATCTACGCATACGAGTCTCCCGCTACAGATTCGCTATTGGAATATATCTCCAAGACGGGTTGCGAAGTGATATTCTATAGCCTCAACGAGTCTTCTGCAGTATCGTCTGTAAACAAGATTGTTGTGATACTCGACCTGATCGGCGTTGAAGCGGCTCCGGGAATAAATGCTAACGTAACGTCCTGTAGACGATGCGAAATTCCACAGTACTTCTATGCAGGCGTGCCCATGCGACTGGTCTCGCCCCTCATAGGTTTTTTCCGGAATGGAAGGCTAACAGCAATCACCATAGGAATCTCTAAACCTGAGATTCTAGATGAAGCGTTCAAGACTGCAGGTGATGACTGCATTAAGGTGTTCACTCCACAGAAGGAATATTCCATAACCGACGAGAATGCCAGAGCCCTACTTGAAGAATTGTTCCTCGAAGAACACGAGTCAAAAATAGAAACTCTAAATATCCTCTTAACAATCACTCTGCTTGCATTTGCAGACTCTATAAATCCATGTACATTCACGGTCTTCACAGCTCTATTATTCATCACGTTATACTCGCTTGGCAAATCAAAGGCCGTTTTGACAGGCCTTTCATTCATCACAGCTATCTTCTTATCATATTATGCCCTCGGCTTAGGCCTCATCCATCTGCTAGCAGCAATTCCATACATGGATAAGATTGTAGCGGCGGCTGGATTTGCAATCGGCCTCCTCAGCATCACTCGAGGCTTAAAGCCGAGTTTCAAATCTCCCGTTCCACGACGGATAAGAAGGTTCTTGGAGCGGTATATAGAGAAGTCGTATGTCAGCCCAATATTATCCTTCACTTTAGGAATGATCGTCAGCTTCACTTTACTGCCATGTAGCTCAGGTCCCTACATAGTAAGTTTAGGTCTCCTATCACTTCTGAAGGATCGTGTACAGGCATATCTCTTATTAGCCCTATACGATTTGATATTTGTAACGCCGCTTATGCTGATTCTACTAGTGGCTCTAGCCTCACGTTTAGGAGCGAGAAAAATAAAGGTGCTGAAGAGCAGAAGGCTCGGAGTTATGGAATTGATTAACGGATCAATCCTCACGGCTATATGCATATATATAATCTTTTTGTCCTGAAGCCGTCTCATTGTAGAGGATAAAAGTTAATAAGGCTTAGGATTATTCTTGATGGGGTGTGAAGAATGAAGATTACAAGAGTGGAGACTTTCACTGTTGCAGTCCCATTTGTTCCTAAAATGGAAGTTTTAAATGACAGCCTCGCCAAGGTGCCGAAGGTCATCATTAAGGTTCATACAGATGAGGGATTAATTGGTATAGGTGAGACTTACAGAGGTATACCGGAAAGCGCGGTGCGTGAAGAAGCATCAAAGCTTATAGGTAAGGATCCGATGGATATGAACCTGCAGGATCTAGAAGTCTCTCCAAGGCTGAAGCACGTCTTTGAGCAGGCGCTTTATGACTTGGCTGGGAAGGCACTAGGCGTTCCAGTCTATAAGCTGCTGGGAGGAGCCTACAGAACTGAAGTACCCGTCTCCGCATGGTCTCCATATCATGGACCTAAGAATCCGGAGAAGACGGCTAAGATCGCGGAATTAGCCGCGGAGTTGGGATACAGCGTGATCAAGCTGAAGGCGAGACCCTGGGATATTGTGGAGACCGTTAAGGCTATAGAGAAGGCTGCAGGACCGGATATGGGTATAATCTGCGATCCAAACACCAGATTTGATCAGCCTTCAATCGCAGTTAAGATCGCCCGAAAACTTGAAGGATACAATATAGTCTGCTTTGAAGATCCCGTTCCAAAAGAGAATCTCTACTGGTACGTTCTCCTAAGACATAAGATTGATATTCCAATAGCCCTCCACATAGGAGGCGTCGACATCATTAGAGCCATAAAGGCCGAGGCATGCGACATAATAAATACGGGCGGGGCAATGTGGGAGTTTAAAAGGAACGCTGCCATTGCGGAGCTGGCGGGCATACCAGTATGGCATGGATCTGGAAATGATCTTGGAATATTAGAGGCAAGCTACCTGCATGCCTGCGCGGCGACGAAGAATGCCACCCTCACCAGCGATATATTCGGCGAGTTCTGCCGTGAGAACGACCTTCTAGTGGAGCCGATAGAGATAAAGAACGGATATGCTAAGGTGCCAGATAAGCCCGGTCTCGGCGTGGAATTAGACGAAAAGGCCATAGAAAAATACAGGATAAAATGACATTCGCTCTATCTGAACCTCCAATCTTTGTATGCTACCTCTCCAATATGCATAGTCCATCATTGATTTGCCGCGTAAATCATATTATTTCAGTTTCCATTCTTCCAATCTGGGCTTTTCTGATAATTTACAGAAAATTCAGCATCTCACGAGATGTCTATTAGCACTTTAGCCCTTTCACACATTTATGCCTGAAGCCACACGAGTCTCCATGGGCTCCAACAGTAAATTTTGATTTTATCCATTATTTTTCTGTAGCTTTTTCATCTAATTCGTTGAGTTAGACATTCGTGTATACTTCTATCTTCAGGCTTTTTGCTGCTTGGAGAGCCCTATCCTCAATGTATGGCGTGACAACTATCAGCCTAGAGGGTTTTCTTCCAGCCTTCATCTCATAAAGCTCAGCCTTCCTCTTGAAGGAGTATAGGTCTGAGGAGTCAACATGAGCTTTAACCTCGATGAGGATGACCTTCTCATTTTGAACTGCCATGTCAACCTCAACTTGGCTTGGGTAGCCGAAAACTTTCCCCTCCTCGTCGTAGACCGTCCACCTCTCAATCTTTAATCCAAATTCCTCCTCTATCAGGCCTTTCAAGCCGGCTCTAAAAGCCTCCTCTGTGAGGAGACCCCATCTAGCTCCAAGCGCAGAGATGTGCCTTTCAATAAGCTCGAAGCCCCTATTCATGTCCTCCCTAAGCTTGGCTATTTCCCGAACATGTCTCATGAAGCCCCTATTCATATCCTCTCTCAGCTTAGCTATCTCGGCATCATACCTCTGGAATCCCCGATTCATATCCTCCCTGAGTCTGGCTATTTCCTGATCGTATCTCTGGAATCCCCGATTCATGTCCTCCCTAAGCCTGTTCATATCCTCTCTCAGCCTGACGAGTTCCTCCTCATGCTTATCCAGTCTCATTAAGATCTGGTCTAAGCCGATTAAGCCAGCGACGGCATACCTAAACTCCTTATCCTTCTCCAGTAGCCTAAGAAGCTCTTCCTTAATATTCAATCCTGACTACCGGAAATGCCTTGGAACATCGGTTATAAAAAAGTTGCTGTATATAAGGGCGGGGTTTAGGATATCAATCCGCTCTATAATTCCAGACATAACGTAGTGTTTTGACGGAGAACCTCGGAGAACGGAGTTCTCAAGGGCGAGCATACAATCAGCTCTCCGACCTCGACGAGCACAGGATCAAAAGGGACATTTATTCCGTTAGTGGAACGATTATTCAAAATTTAAAGGCTATACAATGATTATTTCCAACATCGCATCTTACATGGCAATATATAAGCGTCCCCTGCTCCTCGCTTGTGCTCTGCTATCCCAAGCAGACACTATAGATGAGTTTGAAACGAAGGCAGTTCTCTAGAAGAAGACACTCCATGATGTCTCAGCATAATCCTAGCTGATCATTAATTAGAGCCGCATACAAAAACGCGCATGTATGTACAGAAACGAGCACAGCTTGCCCTCTATATTCTAGAAGCGATCATCGGCTCATAGATCAATCTCAAAAAATTTTCAGAAAACAAACAGCAGATCTAATAAGCATTCAGCCACAAACACACAAGTATATATACTAAACTTTTCTCCAGCAAGGCGATAATTTGTATATACAATTTTGGGGCGGAATTGAAGAAGACTATAAGCATCCGCATAGACTCTCAAGTCTGGAAGGCCGCCAGAGAAAAAGGCTTAAATATCAGCCGGATCTGCGAACAGGCCTTAAACAGGTAGTTCAGCAAAAGGGAAGTGGAGGAACCGTAGGTTTCTGCTGGTGGACCGGGGGGGATTTGAACCCCCGACCTCCTGAGTGCAAGTCAGGCGTTCATTCCAGACTGAACTACCGGCCCTCTGCGGCCAATATTGCCTAAGCGGTTTTTCTCAATATT
>CAZDRE010000012.1:0-43897 GCA_964508155.1 uncultured Candidatus Bathyarchaeia archaeon | reverse complement strand
GGAACGTGAGCTGGGTTTAGACCGTCGTGAGACAGGTCGGACTTTATCTGCTGGGGGCGTTGGCCGCCTGAGGGGAAGGTGTCCCCAGTACGAGAGGAACGGGACGCCGCGGCCTCTAGTTTACCGGTTGTCCGACAGGGCACTGCCGGGCAGCCACGCTGTTGCGGATAAGAGCTGAAAGCATCTAAGCTCGAAGCCGCTCCCGAGAAGAGGCGGCCATTCCTTGACGTGAGACCCGGCGACGGGCCTCAGTCAAGGACGAGGGCTCCCATAGAAGATGGGGTTGATGGAGCCGGGGTGTAAGCTGGAAGGCTTCGGCCGACCAGCTCAGCCCGCGGCCCCCAATCGCCCGAGGTGTCGGGCTGAAAAAGAATCAGCGTCTGGACGAATTTGAGCCTATGCATGGCGATCAAAGATTTTCCATGTAGATTATATCTTGAGCAGCCTAGCCGCTGTCCCGCCTAAAATCGCACCTTCATCCTTTGGATTCAAGTTTAAACTTCTAATCTTATCTATTTCGGCCAATACGAATCTGGCTCCATCCGGCGTTGGACCATCCGTCCCGAATATGATGCGGTCTGAGCCTAATCTATCCACTGCCTCTCGGATCTTCCTTGGAATTATGACTCCGCTTGTATCCAAGAAGATATTCCCGTGGCCCTCCGCTATACGGATGAACTCGTCTATCAGCCGCTCGTCCCTGCAGAGATACTTCCCAAAATGCGCTACTATAATCTTGGTCTCAGGAAACTCATCTGCGATCTTCCGCAGGATCCCGTATTTACCAATAAAATCGATGAGGCATGGGACATCATACTCCGCTGCAAGCCTAAGAACAGGCCCTGAGACGTACTTCTCCAATGTGCATTCTCCCATGTGAATCTTTATTCCCCGAAAGCCTAGATTCCCAATGGCCTCCTCTATCTCCCCTAAAACCGGCCTCTCATAGCTCGGAAGGGCATAAACGAATGGTATTAGGCGATCTCCAAATCTGTCAGCCGCCTCACTTGCCATCTCGATCGATCGGCGGGTCGTAGTTGACATTGCGAAGACGACTGATCTATCGACTCCAGCCTCATCCATTATTTTGATAATAGTCTCAGCGCTATACTCGGTCTTCTCTTCATCCCCATGCTTTAGGTGGACATGGGCATCGATGATCTGATATTCAGCCATGAGATAACCCTCATCTATCAGAATGGCCATCAGATTTTACGTTGCCCTGTAATATTTGGCGACCTTCTCCATCGCGTTGGCTATGTCCTCGATGTCCTCTTCAGTGAAGAACTCATTGCACGGTAATGTTATGAGTCGATTTAGGATCTCCTCGGCTCTTGGGCATAATCCTCTTCTATATGTTATCTCCCTACCATACAGTGGGCATGTCCATGGGCATCCCGTCCCGCCGTATCCCCTCTTCTCAGAGAATATCAGGGTCATGTATATGGGTATTCCCGTGTATCCGGCCGTTGCAGGTATCCCCTCAGCCTTAAGAGCCTTTGCAAATTCGTCTACGGACGCCCGGATGACGGAAGGATCCAACTTTATGGGATACAGCCAATACGAGTGCTTATATCCTTCAGGGACCTTCGGAGGCTCAATTCCCTCTATCTCGCTGATCCTGCCCGTTAATTTCTCGGCTACCCGCCTTCTTCTCTCAACGACCCACCTGACCTTCCTCAGTTGTGCAAGCGCAACTGCTCCTTGAAGCTCAGTCATCCTATAATTGAAGCCTAACATGACGTATTTTCTAGGTCCAACCGCATCTCTATCCCAGCCCTTATCCATGAAGAGCCGGGCTTTCCTAGCGATCTCCTCATCATCCGTTACGGTTATTCCACCATCTCCGGTGAACATGTGCTTAGATTGTTGCATGCTGAAGCATCCTACATCGCCGATCGTCCCGGATAATCTGCCCTTATACTCGGCGAGATATGCCTGCGCTGAGTCTTCTATGAGGCATATATCCCTATCCTCAGCGATGTCCCTAAGGGCATCCATATCGCATGTTAACCCAAATAGATGAACCGCTATAATCGCCTTCGTCTTTTCGGTGACCCTATCCTCCACGCTTTCGGGATCTAACGTGTAAGTCTCGGGATCTACATCGGCGAATACTGGAATTGCATTTTGACCCAGTATCGATATTATAGTGCCCATATCAGTTATTGGAGTCGTGATCACCTCCATTCCGGGACCTAAACCTATAGCTCCAGTTGCTATGTGAAGGGCGGCTGTTCCAGATGTCGATGCAACGGCGAACTTCACGCCTAAAAAACGGGCGAATTCCTCCTCGAATCTCGAGACCATCCTTCCTGAATAGCGGAATAGTGAGCCGCTCTCTACGACCTCCCTTAGGAGCTTCAGTTCCTCATCCCCGATGTTTCTGCCGGACTTATCATTTATGGTCGGCAGAGGCTTTGCTCTAACGGGTTTACCGCCGAATAATGCAAGTTTCTCCAAGGACGTCCTCCTCCCACATGATCGGTTAATGCTATATTGATAGTAGCCTTTCAGCGTTTCGATGCATTATATTCTCGTATGCTTTGCTGCTGAGATCAAGATCCTCGAGGAACTTTATGATCTTTATCTCCTGAGTCTCATGTAGGAGATCGGTGCCGAACAATAGCTTTCCACTGTTACGCTCAAGAAATCCCCTTGCGTATTCAGGATCCCTTGCTAGGGCATTATATCCGGACTCCGCTGAGAGGTCAGCATATAGATTCCCATATTCCCGCAGGAGATACTCAACTTTCCCTCCGGGCTTAACTGGACCCTTGGGATACGAGCTGAGATCCTCCTTTTTCACGTCGCCTGAGATCTCAGCCCACCAGTGAGGGCCATGGGCAACGAAAATCGTCTTAGAATACTTCTTGATCATCTCCTCAAATCTTGGAAGCCCAACATCATCAATGTTCCTGTAGGCGTCTAGATGCATGACTATTGGAATTCCGATCTCCCCAACGGCTCTATAGATCCTTTGAAGCCTATAATCATCCACATTTAAGCCCGCCAATTCCTCCCCGAATCCTAAGCATCCCCTGGAAACGTAATTCTCGATTATTGGGTATGGATCGAATTCCTTCGGGCTTCCCCTACGTGGATCGACATTACAGAATGGGATCAGCCTGTCGGGGTATCTTCTGGCAGCCCTTAATACGGTCTCGGTTGTTACGTAAAAGTGTGTTTCCTCCGGATTCTCGATCGGAAGGACGACTGCCCTGGAAATTCCAAGTTCATCCATCCTCCTCAATAATTTTTTAGCTGTGAATTTCGGGTATTTTAGGAATAGCCTTCCCATATGCGTGTGAAAATCTATCATGTAGTCAGGCAGCATATCTGATCCTTCCCATGGATGATCAGCAATGCCAATATTAAAGATTGATTTCTTATGTCATCTCTTCGTATCTTCGTGGTGCCCGGAGGAGTTCGAGAAGATCATTAGATCTAACCTTTGCTATCCTCATAGGCTTTCCCCGCTCTTTAGGCCTAAGCTTAACTATAAGTTCATAGGGAGGCTCTATCCAGAACGGCTTTATCTCGCTGAGCCTTTTAAGTCCCCTCTTTGCCTTCTCCCTGATTAATTCACATGCCTTTTCATGATGAAGGTGAATTGCGGCTCCATTAAAGAGTTTATTCTCTTCTCCTGTTAGGCCGGATGCGGAGCCGCGTTTCATCCCCTCCTTTACCGCTGCGACCTCAATGTTTGGAACCAGAGATAACGCCTCATCACAGGCAGCCTTATCCCCGCTAACCATGACGGTTGGAACCCCGAAATATGCTGCGAAGAGCATGTTACATCCGAGTTCACCTAGGGAGATGCCATTAATCGTTAAGTCTTCAACCTCGAATGAGCCGGTATGACAGAGATGCCCGCCATTAGTATTCGATTTTGCATGTTGCCCTATTATTACGGCTGCATCGAAGGTTTCATCGCATCCGAAGGGATATTCAAGAGGCCTACCGGCTAGGAGTTTAGCGGATGGATGGAGCAAAAGCGGATCTATGGCTCCGTAGCCGTGGCCGTCAACGACAAGGAAGTCATCGGCTCCGGCTTCAATGAGGCCCTCAATCGCGGCGTTGGTCTCCTCAGTTACTATCTTGCGGGCTATCTCATAGTATCTTCCATCGGGAGTGCAGTAATCGTCGGAGTTTATTATTCCAGCCGCTCCCTCCATATCCGTCATTATATAAACTTTCATCTTCCAGCTCGCCGGGAATATACAAGGATAGAAGCATCTAATATCTTCATTGGGATTGCTCTACTTCCACGGCTGCCCCCTGCCTTATGAGCGCCTTTGCATTCTCGGCTGGAAGTGAGGCTATATCCTCCGGCTTGAAGGGGCCATAAGTCTTCATGTCAACTCCGATCATCTCTGGTAGCTCCCTTAGGATCCTAACGACCATAAATTCATTCCCAGCTTTACTTTTGATCCTCTCCAATCTTCCCCTTAGGAGATTCTCTGCGAATCTTCTGAATGATTCGAGATGCGGAGAGGCTTCTTTCAGCCAGTTCTCCTCCTCCTCGGTTAGGCTCGCGGCAGGCGGCATTTTCCCCTCCTGGATTAAATTTATCATCTTTTCACGGCGAATTCCAATGAGTTCCTCAACCATCCTCCTGACGTAATCCCTTTCTCTCCTCATCAAGGCTCCCCTAACTGTAGTCTCATCAAGCATCCTATGCTCCTCATCTATTCTCCTAATATACTCGGCTAGTCTCGCATAGAAGTCTCTTGGAAGCGGCTGGATCTCCCCGCTCATCTTCTCCCTTTTCCAAGCCTCAAATAATTCATCATACATTATCAATCAACAACCTCAGCGGCGTTTTTGCACAGGAGAAATATGGCCGCGGCCATTGGTAATTCCACCTTAGCATCTCTGAATGGGCCAAACGTCTCCTCTCCCAATCTAAATTCCGGCGCCTCCCTTACATATAGTGTGACCTCTCCCCTTTTGAAGGCTACGGCTGACGATAATGGATCGAAGCTCTCCAAGGCATCCGCTGGAACGTTAATCTTCAGCCAGCCGGTTTTTCCATGAAGCGTATTTGAGAGGCGTATCAGCCTATGAACATCAGTTGTTACAACAGTGTCGATCCTTGCTGATTGAAACTCAACAGCCCGCTTTATGATCCTCCTCCACATATCAATGCTCATTCCCCTAATCATCGTCCATGGTCCTCCTCTCTCCCAGCTCCTTAGGATCTCTTCTCTTCTGGAGAGGATCTCCTCGATGATCCTCCTCTTCAGGCCGAGCTCCTCTAATTCATCCCTCGTCGCGGATAGAAGGAATTCATGGACTCCCCTCGCTATTCTCCCCCTCCATCCCATCTCGTCGAGGCATGGTCCTGACGTCACTCTTCTTCCACCCGGGCTTCCATCGAGGCCGTGATATGTCGGCTCTAATCCAACTCCAGTTAAGTAATCGACAATCTCTTTTCGCGCCACAGAATCCAGTTCCCTTACGGCTTCGCTCTCGACTTGAATGTGATAGCCTCTATGACCGCTAAATGAGACTTCCACCTCTTCAGGTGAGAATCCGAAGTCCTCAAGTAGGAAGTCCAGAAGCTTAAGAGCCTCATACTTTGCTGATTCAAGGCAGATCTCGCATGGCCATTTCCGCTCTTCAAAACTCTTGCCGCCGCATGCTGGGCATTCATCTGGAACCATCCCTTTACCCTCGAAGCCGCAGCTCCTACATCTCCAAGTGTCATGGATCTTTCCGCATCTCGTAGGTATGTGATCGGCGTCTATATCGAAGTATAGGTCGGCTCCAAGCCATCCCTTATTTTCCATGGGTTCCTCAGGCATCTCATAGTAGGCCGCTGAATAATAAACGTGGGATGGAACGATCCGCCTTATGAATTCCCTGAGATCCTCGACAGATACGAATCCCTTATGCCTTATAACGATGTTCTCCTGAAATGTGAAGAAGCCGAATTCCCTCTTCGAGATGGATGATGGAGCCTCTATCTTCGAGGCGTTCTCCTCATAAAACTCTGCGAATCTATCGCGGATAAATGCTACTCTATCCATCACAAAATAATCTTTAAGGCGGCTTCTTAAAGGTTCTTGCCTTCCTGCGGTAGGCTGCCAGTGGATGATTCACGCTCCTACACATATCACTTGATCCCGGGCATAACCCATGAGTCTTAAGAGTCTCACATGAGGGGGGAATATACCTCGTTCCCGATCCTCTTCTGCCGGCTATATGCTCAACCTGATAGCGCGTCATCCTCTCATTAAAGTCCGAGGAAGAGCGGAATATATCAACTATCTCGGATGGCTTAACCCCGATATTCAGCAGAAAGGATGTAAGTGTAAATCGGCCTAAATGTGAGATGTGTCTTCCCTCTTTGGCGGCTGAGAGCAGCTCCCTTATGCATGGTGGAAGGGCATCCTCGCTCATTCTCTCCGGAAGCTCCTCAATAAACCTCTCCTCCACGCTGCTGGCATATCTCCTCTTCAGAGCTTCAACGCGATCCAGCAGGCTCTCCGGAAGCCTTGATCTCACGTTAGCCTCAAGTCTACTCTCGATCCTACGTCTTATCTCCTCTCTTAGAAGCCTCGCCGCTTCCCTCTTCGTTAGGAATACCTCGCCCCTCCGGAGCGGCCTATTAACGAGTTTAAAGCCGCTCTCATGAAATGATCTCGCATTCCTAAGGTAATCGATGAATGAGATGGCGAAGTCGAATCTTCTACCTCCAACCTCATCTGTTAGGCATCTTATCCTCCAATTGAATGCCCTCGCAACATCCAGAAACTTCTCCCTCTTCTCCTCCCTCAAGAGTTCATACGCCCTCATAGCCTCGGCTAGAGCGTAACGTCTCTTAAGGTAATTATTCTCTGAAGCTGCCGCGAGTATTATGGCTACTGGAAAGGATGGTATCTCAATATCTTCTTCACGTTCACGATATGATACTTTTGGGGGATTATTCTTTAGGGCCTCCTCTATTCGCTCTACGGCCCTATCCACAATCTCCTTTAACTCTGGATTGTCGAGGCTTTGTATATCCAGATCTTCCCTTCTGATCTCCTCAGCTGCATCAGCAACGAATGGATACTTAGCGATATCCGCCCTCGTTAGAGTCAATTTTCCTTCCTTTAATATGGGTTAGCCAGCCTACTCAACCTCTATTCTCGGCGCCAGATAGTAGATTAGGGTTCCGTCATAGGGCTGTTTGAAGTCAAGCCTGACAGGCATGTCCGTTGAGAATTCTAAATCTACAACCTCAGATGTGGCTGAAGCTGCCTTAACGATATCCGATAGGTAGCTGAGCGGATACGTAGCCCTAGAGGGCTCCTTAACCTCCAACGATAGGAGGGCGTCGCTTCCCTTCTGAAGCTCAATATCCGCGCCCATGATATCCCCTTTAGCGCTCATCAAGAACTTCTCTCCGTCAGTCTCTATTCTGACGTGATCGCTGACTAACGCCACGTCCTCCAGGGATTGTCTAAGCCCATCAGTTGTAAGCGTTACCTTAGCGTTGAAAGTGACGTTTGGAGTTGGAACCTCCTCTTCAGATACTTCTAAGGTCGGCATCCTAAAGGTTCGCGTATATTTTCCTCGGATCACGACTATCAGCTGACTTGCAGCCTCGTCTAGGCGGATCTCTAGGGCCTCATCCCTCTTAGCCCTCTTTAGTAGCTTAAGAAGCTCGCTGAGGTTGACGCATACCTTCGCATCCTGATCCGAGACGTACTCGTCGAATGCTGACTTCTGCATTGAGAAGTCAACCATAGCGACCCTCGATGGATCCATTGATCTCAGCTTTATTCCTTCAGGGCTTATATTGAAGGTGCCCTCATCTATCAGCGTTGAGATTGCAGTTAATACGTCTCTTAGGAGCTTTACATCCAATATGCTAAGCTTAAACAATTGATTGCCCACCAGCAGATTCTACTTATTCACATCTGATATTTATACGAATCTAGTCGCTTTTAATGATTTTGTTCGTCCCCGCACCTGGGGAAATCCAAAAGAAAGGGGATGCTTAATGGAGCTTAGCTGTATTCCCTGAATGTGTATCCGCATTTTGTGCAGCGGAAGAATTGGGTTGAGGATTCATCTGCCCCCCTTGTTTGAACCTGCCATACATAAGCCTGATTATTCCCGCATTTCGGGCATTCAATCGTTACTGTCGGAAGGGTCTGAAGATTCTGTGCCTCCTTATCTATTATGACAATTTGATCCTCAGTCTCGCTTCTTACGCTCTTAGCCACTGGCAGAATGGAACTTGCCTTCTTCTCATAGTTACATTTCGGGCATACGAGGACTATTCCTTTCTTCTTCCTCTTCTGAACTAAACGTGTGCCACAGTTAGGGCAGAACTCCATTATCTTCTTCCCTCAGCATAACACGCAAGATTTTCCACAAAGCTCTCTTTTAAAGTTTACTAATGAGCCGCGCCGATGCGGTAATATTCAATTAAGAACTCGCAGATACGAATGTCGATTAGAAACTTGACGAAAGGGGAGAAACTATTTAGTTTTCACATCTCTAATGAGATGTGAAGGGGCCATGAGGATCCTATCGTGGCGAGTTGGTCCTTTAGCGACAAACTGCTACGCTGTGATATGTGAGGAGAGCCGTGAGGCCCTCATAATCGATCCGGGCCTCTCAGCGGGGGAGGAGAGACATATCATAAATGATGTTATCAGTAGGGGATTCGAGATAAAATTCATACTTAACACGCATGGACATGCTGATCACATAAGTGGAAATGGCATATTAAAGAGACTTACGGATGCATGGATCCTCATACATGAGGAAGATGCGTTTATGCTTACCGATCCACATGAGAATCTGTCCTTTATGCTCGGCTTAACCATCACATCGCCCAAGGCCGATCGCCTCTTGAGGGATGAAGACTCGATTAGCCTCGGAGATTTAGAGTTTAAGGTTATTCATACTCCCGGCCATACGAGGGGCAGCATATCACTCTTCTCGATGGAGGAGAAGATCGTATTTACCGGCGACACGCTGTTCGCTGGATCAATTGGCAGAACTGATCTTCCCAGATCGTCATTTAGGGATATGATGGATTCGTTGAGGAGGCTTATGGAGCTTCCTGATGAGACGATCGTTTATCCCGGTCATGGAGATGCAACGAGCATTGGACGGGAGAGAAGATGCAACCCGTATATTTCATAATGGGAAGATCTTCCCTGGATTTAATATTCCATTTGGATCGAAGATCCTCTTTATCTTCATCATCAGCTCCCTCTCCTTCTCTGGAATGAACCTTTCGAACTCCCCTATTCTCAGCTTTCCTATTCCATGCTCGCCGGTTATAACTCCTCCAAGGCTTATGCTTGCGCTGTAAATCTCATCCTTGATCTCTCTGATATTTGCGGGAGCCTCACCGTCCTCCTTCATTATGTGTATATGCAGGTTTCCGTCTCCTGCATGTCCATAGACTGGCAGGTAAACCCCGTACTTCTCTGATATGCTATCTATCCTATCCATTAGGTCGCAGAGCCTGTTTATTGGAACCGCAACGTCTAGTATATCGATCATGTTCGGCTTAAGCGCGGTGTAGATGTTACTTCTTACTTTCAGGATTCTGTCCTGCTCCTCCCTGGTCTCGGCGATTAAGGCCTCTCCTGCATTGCTCTCCTCAGCTATGCCTGAGATGACTTCACATGCTGAGTATACCTCATCCTCACTTGATCCCGAGAGGATTATGATCAGCTGGGCCCTGCCATTCTGGAGTGGCCAAGCTTCGCCTACATGCTCAGCGGCCCTATTTAGCTCGTCTATCTCGACATACTCGATCGCCAATGGAATTATCCCTGAACGTAAGATTTTGGGGACTGTTCTTATCGCATCCGCTCGGCTCTCATAGGGGAGGATCAGCGTCGCCGAAAATCTGCTTTTTGGATAAAGCCTGATCGTCGCCTTCGTTATGACGCAGAGTGTCCCTTCGCTTCCTATTATAAGGTGCATCAGGTCGTATCCTGTGTTATTCTTTATTAGGGGACCTCCAAGATTCAGCACTTCGCCCGTTGGGAGAACAGCCTCAATCCCCCTGACATAATTCCTCATAACTCCATATTTGACAGCTCTTACTCCCCCAGCGTTGGTTGATATTAACCCTCCGATCTGCGCTCCTTCATCTCCAGGATGGAGCGGAAAGAATAGGTCAGCCTCTTCGGCGGCTCTTATGAGATCTCCCAGCGTAGCGCCGGCTTCGGCTGATGCCGTTAGGTTTTCACGGTTAACTGTTATCCTATTCATCCTTTCAAGTGAGAGGATTATTCCATCCCTTGTTGGGATGCATCCTCCAACGAGGCCCGTTCTTCCCCCGACTGGAAAGACTGGGATGAGCATCTCATTTGCGATCTTAAGTATCTCTGAGACTTCTTTTGTTGAGGATGGCTTCGTCAATATTAGGTTTTCAGCCGGGCTGGGCCTTATGGCCTCCGGAGTTTCATCTCTTAAGTAGTCCTCCATATACTCCCTTTCGGTTATAACCCAGTCTTCGCCTATGATCCCTCTAATTCTATCCGCGGCCCTTCTCAGCTTCTCCTTCAATTTCCCTCCTCCTCAACTCATTCTTTATCTCCCTTATCAGTATGGGTATGACCTCATATAGGTCTCCTACAATCCCATAATCTGACACATTAAATATTGGCGCGGATGGATCCCTATTTATTGCTATGATTATCTCGGATTCCCTCATCCCAAACAGATGTTGAGGAGAACCTGAGATTCCACAGGCGATATAGACTTTAGGCTTAACTGTGTTTCCGCTGAATCCGACTTGATGATCCCTGCCTATCCAGCCTGCATCTACAAGCGGTCTGCTCGAGCCGACTGCACCGCCGATGAGATCCGCTAATTCCCGTAGCAACTTGAAGTCCTCCGGCTTCTTGAGTCCCCTTCCACCTGAAACTATTACATCGGCATCTGAAAGATTAACCGTGTCGGCTCTGGCCTTCTCTATGATTTCTATGCCAGTCTCCTCGGGTGCTTCTGTTTCCATCTCTATTATCCTCCCATTTCTGCTCGTATCTCTATCCGGCATTCCCATAACTCTGTATCTTACGGTCGCCATCTGAGGGCTGGTCCTAGTCTTTATTTTAGCCATGATATTTCCACTGAATGCTGGTCTTATCTGGATTAGATCTGAGTTTTCTAGGTCGAGTTCAACGCAGTCGGCTGTAAGTCCAGTCTTTAGGGCGGCGGCTATCCTCGGCGCCAGTGACCTACCTATCCTCGTTGCTCCGATGAGGAATATGCATGGCCTTACCTTCCTAACTAGACTCGTGATGTTCCTCGCGTATCTGACGGCGTCGAAGTCCCTCAGTGATGGATGATCATACAGGAAGACTCTGTCTGCGCCTCTGTAGATGAGCTCGTATGCTTCATTCTTGACTTGATATCCCAAGAGAACCGCGTCGAGTTTACATTTGAGCCTATCCGCGAGTTCTCTTCCCTTCCCTAAGAGTTCAAATGAGACTTTATGTATCTCGCCGTCCTCCTGCTCGGCGAAGATTAAGACTCCGTTTTTTCCTCTCATTTCACTCGCCTATATTATGCCTGCTTGCTTGAGAACCTCAAGGATCTTCCTCGCCGCCTCCTCCGGGTCGCCTCTGAGAATCACTCCTCTCCTCCTCTCGGCTGTTGGAGCGTAAACCTCGATGACCCTGGTTGGGGATCCCTGGGCTCCGAATAGGCTCTTATCGGCTACATCCAAGAGTGAATCTGCATTCCAAACTGTTATTTCAGCCCTTCTGGAGCGGATCTTATCCCTCAGGGTTGGAAGGCGTGGGGTATTCACATCCTTAGTGACCGTTATCAAGCAGGGATATCTCAACTTTATAGTGTAACAGTTCTTTTCCGTTCTGGACTTGACGATTATGCCGTCCTGATCTGCGTTTAGGATCTCCTCAACGTAGGCCACATGTGGTATATTTAGATACTCTGCGACTTCTGAGCCTACTTGAGCCGTGTCTCCGTCCACTGTTTTTTCTCCGCAGATTATGAGGTCAAACTTGCCGAGCTTTTTGATTGCGCTTGCTAACGTGTAGGATGTTGCGAGCGTATCTGCCCCTGCGAAGCGCTTATCTGTGAGCAGTATCGCCCTATCGGCGCCTCTGGCAATCGCATCCCTAAGTGATGACTCGGCGGTTTTCGGCCCCATGCTTATTGCCGTAACGGTTGCGCCGATCTTCTCCTTTATCTGAACGGCGGCCTCTAGGGCGTTTAGGTCGAATGGGTTTGTCTCGGCTCCGGCTGAGCTTCTATCGAGCCTTCCGGTTTGAAGGTCAAATCTGACCTTCTCTATCTCCGGAACCTGCTTTATGAGGACTATTATGTGTAGATTTGGCAAGTATTCCACCGTCTTTTAGGGTTTTGGGCATCTTTAATATGCCCTTGCAACGTAGACTACTCTCTCAGCCCTTTTTCCACATGCTATGCATGGATGTTCAGGCTTCTCCTCTATGTCGATTCTGTATCCTCTGATCTCTCCTCCGGATTCCTCTGCGATCCTCTCTGCGCATTCGGTGCTTCCGCACCAGCAGACCCTTGCGATCTTTCTAGACTTTATGGCTTCCCTGAGAGAATCTAGATCCTCAGCGTTCACGGTCATCCTCTTAAGCGTTGAAAGGCTCCTCTCCCTCAGCTCCTCTGCGATCCTCACGAAGACATCCTCTATTGCCTTGACCGCATCATCTAATGGAACGGATATCCTCTGCAGGTTGACCCTTTCACATACAGTTACGTATCTCTTCTCTAGGTCTCTTGGGCCTATCTCAACCCTAACTGGAACCCCAAACATCTCCCAGTAGTAGTATTTCTCTCCTGGCGTTCTATCCGTTTCATCTAGGTATGTCCTGAATCCGGCTGACTTGAGTCTCTCATGGACTTCCCTTGCGTATTCGCCTATCTTATCCTCGAATCCCTTGTATGGTATTGGAACTATCACTATTTGGATCGGGGCTATCTCTGGGAGGAGAACTAGGCCGTGATCATCTCCATGCTGGGATATTATTGCCGCGAGCGTCCTGCTTACGCCGAATCCATAGCATGTTTGGTATGCGTATCTCTGCTTTCCACTTGGATCTTCATATGTTATGTTAAACGCCCTGGAGAAGTTCTCGCCTAGATTATGGACTGTTCCTATCTGATTTATCCTTCCATCAGGGTTCCAAGCGTCGAAGGCTACTGAGTAGACTGCCCCTGCGAACTTGTCGAAGTCTGGACGTCTGAGAATGTAGTAGGCTAAGCCGAGTCTCTTGAATAGCTCATCATATATCTTTATGGCCTCGTTTACCTGTCTCTCCGCTTCATCCCAGCTTCTATGGACTGTATGAGCCTCATTCCAGAGGAACTCTCTCATCCTAAAGAGCGGCCTGGTGGCCTTGGTCTCGTATCTATAAACGAAGACGCTTTGGAATATCTTGAGTGGGAGGTCAGCGTGCGATCTTATCCACTGTGCAAACATGGGATACATTGCTGTTTCCGAGGTCGGCCTTAAGAGCATCCGCTTCTTCAGTTCTCTTTCTCCAGCATGCGTTATCCAGAAGACCTCCGACATGAAGCCCTTTATGTGCTCGGCCTCTTTTCTGAAGGAGTCTTCTGAGATGGCAACTGGGAATAGCATTGGAGTATGACCCGTCTCTTCGAGTCTCTTCTCCAGCATCTCGATTATCTTCCTTACTATCCTCGCTCCCCAGCCCTTATAGACGGCGAATCCCTTTATTGGATATCGATTATCCACTATTTCCGCGTTGAATATGACCTCGTCGAACCATTTGCTGAAGTTTTCATCCTTTCTCATTTCAGCATCCCTGAGCCGATGTCATGTTAGGCTTTAAAGCTCGGCTTGGATTTATGATCGAATTTCTGGATAAATATTTAGGGGGGAAATCCCCCTTATATTTTGTGAGGATAAGCATATGAGCTTAGATTACGAGAAGATGCTTGAGGAGGCATACGAGCAACTACCACCGTCAGTCTTTGAGCATAAAAGATTTGAGGTTCCAAGGCCGACCGTCACAATTTCAGGTTCGAGGACAATACTTCATAACTTTAAGGACATCTGCGAGGTCATTAATCGGGATCCAAATCATGTATTGAAGTATCTCTCAAAGGAGCTTGCAACTGCAGCGGCGATGGAGGGTGGCAGGGTCATATTTCAGGGGAGATTTGAGGATGAGACCATTGAGAGAATGATCAGGCGGTACGTGAATGAGTATGTCATATGCCCGATATGTAAGAGGCCGGACACAAAGATAGTTAGGGAGAAGAGATTATACTTCCTGCAGTGCGAGGCTTGTGGCGCCAGATCACCCCTAAGACCCGTTTAAAAGGCAAGTGGAAGCTGCTCGGTCTTGGAGGTATACGTTAAGATTAGAAGGTGGGGGAGGCAGGTTCTGCTGGCAGCGTGCGACGCTGAGATATTAGGTAAGACCCTCAAAGACTCGAACATAACATTTGAGGTGAGCGAGAAATTCTATAAGGGATACAAAACGAGCATTGATGAGGCTATCGACCTCATAGAGGAGAGCACAATAGTGAATCTAGTTGGGACGAATATAGTGAGGAGGGCCATTGAGCGTGGGTATGTCCATCCTGAGGCCGTCATAGAGATATGTGGGATCCCGCACGCTCAGATAGTTAAGATACAAGCGTAACCATAAAAAATTTTATGAGTGAGACTTTTAGAAATTACGATCTAGTTTCAGCCGGGGTGGCCGAGCGGTTAGGCGGCGGGCTGCAGACCCGCTACACATGGGTTCAAATCCCATCCCCGGCTCCACCTGGTGGAGTTTGCACCTCGCTAACGGCCAGAAGGGATAGATGGAACAGGCTAGACCCTGAAACCAGGGGCAGGATCCTTAAGGTTCTAATGGCATTAAGGAACCGGCTCTCAGAGAGCACACTAAAAGATTATGCTGATGCCTTAACTCGGCTGGGGCTAGAACTAGGAACCTTGGATAATGTTGAGGTTACGGCTAAGGCTATATCGGCTCTGAAGGGTCATAGACTGGAGGCCTCGATAGCAGCCTATCGTCATTACTGCAGAATTCACAAACTACCAGAGCCGATTTTTGAGGTTCCTAAGCGCCGGCATCGGCGTCCTCTGCCCTATGTTCCAAGCGATAAGGTGCTCAAGGCTAGCCTAATTATCCCTAAGAGAGCCAGATGGAGAGCCTATTTCAGACTACTTTATGAAACAGGGGCTAGACCTAGCGAGCCATTCAATCTAAGAGTCCAGGATATAGACTTTGAGTCTGAAAAGGTAAGGTTGAAAACCCTAAAGCGAGGGGGATACACCAGAGAAAGGGAAATTCCAATAAGCCCGCTTCTAGCAGGCATGTTAAAGACTCTATGCGAGGGAAAGGGTCCCGATGATTATGTTTTCAGTCTAGAGCATGACCCTAAGAAGCCGCTAAAACGAAAATATGCCCAGAGGATTCTTGAGCATGTTAGAAAGGTTCTAAGAAGCCAGGGCTACGATGTTAGGGGTTTAAGACTACATGCATATCGTCATGCCTATGCAACCAGACTATATCAGGCTACGAAAGACCTAGCGCTAGTCCAAAGGGCCCTAGGCCATAAAGACCTCGAGACTACAATGATTTACCTGCATATCCAGCCGGCTCAACCTAGGCTCTATGACGTTAAAGCCTTAAGCCTAGACGATGAGGAAGGCATAAGCCAGGCTATAGCGGAAGGCTGGGAAAAAATCCTCCAGACCAAAACTAAAGTCTGGTTCAGAAAACCCCGATGGCTACCCTAAACTTTCAAATTTTTTATCCTGGAAGCAGCCCCTAAGAGCCGGCAAGAATAGAAACCATCTATGGCATCATAGATGCTATATGAAGCCGCGTAGATCGATCTGACTAGATGGAACCGTCTCAAAATTAGCGCTCAGATCTCCCTCGGCATGAAAAAATTTAGTATAAATACTTGCTCGAGCAAGGCTGAATGCTCATTGAATCCACGCTCTGATTTTCTGAATAAATTTTGAGTCTGATCTATGAGCCGATGATCGAATTCAGGCTAAGAGTCTAGAGATCTAATCCAGATTAAGAGCACGGCTCTATACGCTCAGAAAGTTGATTCCAAAACCGTTTGAAGGAGCCGGCTAACATAGAATAGGGATTAAGATGAAAAGCGGGTCTAAAATCCCATCCCCGGCTCCAGCCTTCAAGGTTCAAAGCCTTTCCTTCGCCTTTTAAATCCTCAAATTCTTACAATAACGAGAGGAAGTTTCAGTCCTTAATAGACGGCTCTCACAGCCACCTCGTTACGAAAAAGCAGAACGAGACCGCCGTAAGAGCGGTTGAAGGGACATTCGCCTTTTCCGAAGCCGAGGAGGAGGGGTGCTGAGCTTCCAGATTTGACAGGGAATGCATGCAACCAAGAATGTTCATGTGCCAGTAAACTTGCAACGAAAAAAGAGAATATTATATTCATGACGAAGCTGACGAAAGCCGTAGCGAAGCAGCACGTTGAGTAAAAAAGAACATTGTTACGTAGACGAGATCTTCCTTGAAGACGGAACTTTTATGTTTTTAGAAAATGAGAAGAGGGCTTCACACACATCCAGCATCTAAAACAGAACTTTTCTTTAGAATTCTCGATAAGAAATTAACTTCCCTTTTAATATCATTATGTTTTAAAAACCTTTCATGTTCCTTTGATATATTTTTGTAGGGATCCACATATCATCTTTGCCATTTAAAATAAATTTTAAATCCAGCATTGATTCCTTGGCTCAAAACTAACCCTATGCATTTTCGGTAGGAGACGAATCGTCATTATTTAAACGTCAGATAATTTTTTTAACACTACATTTTTAGAAGGAATACAAGTTTCGCTATCAACATCTACCATTATTTTATATTCACTAACAATGCAGTAATAAATGGGGAAAATGAGTATAAACTCTACCCTTTCAACATTTATACCAAAACTTTTTTCCAGAGAGGATCTTCAACTAAATGAATTGGCCAATGCAATAAAAAATAACCAAGATTTTTCTAACCAAAATTTAGAAATTAAAAAAGATGAGCTTGGCCCTAAAATTAGAATAAAAGCGAAAGATGAAGATGGCATAATAAATGCAGCTAAACAATTGACAAAAATTTACAAGCAAAACCCCAATTTAAAATCAAAAATTTATCTTGGTTTAATACTTGAAGAAAATAGTGATAAATTATTAACTGCTTATTTAGCTTCCGAATCAATACTACCAACTCCACCTAGAAACGGAGAAAGATCTTTTGGCCATAACTTAATTGCTGATAAAATTTTATACAAGCTTAGAGAAATAGATAGAAGAATAAATAAAGGAATAACAATTGAGATAAAAAGAAGTAATAAAGAGAAAGATAAAAATTATACTCTTCTTGACTCAATTAAAAGACATAAAAAAGCTATAGCTACTCTAGCCGCTACTGCAGCTTTAGGTTCTTGTATAGTTTATCCAAGCTTAATAAAAGGAAGAATAACTTTTGACCCTTATTTAACTATAAATCATCTATCACAAATAGCTGCAAATACCTATCCTTTATTATCAAGGAATCTTTCCTATATACCATATCTTATTCCAGCTCTTAAAACAGAAGATGAAGATGGTAAAAAGAAAAAATCGAGAAAAAGAAAAATTTTGAAATATGGTATACCTATAGCTTTGGCAAGTTGGTTCTCTCTAGATTTGTTAAACAGATACATTACTTTACCAATACCAATTGAAATATGGCCAAAATACGTTCCACTAACCACTATTAAGATCCCTGGCCCGATTAACTCAATTGAAGCATACATCTATTCAACTTCTACTGGTCTAGAGTGGAACCAATCAGTAGATTTAGCATTACTTACCAACATTTTCTATAATTTAGGACAATTAATCTCCGGCAAAGAGGCCGATATCTCAAAAGTAATTCGCTATATTAACCAAGCTAAAGAAATTATACCTCCAGATATAAGAATTTATTATACCAATCAAGATTTCAATCAAATTGGTTATAACTTAGGAAGAGGTCTATTAGAAGGTGGAATTAACCCCAATGTTGAGAAAGTATTAAAAATTTTGAATGACAAAGAAAAATGGAATAGATGGTGGATTGTGAGAGATATTTACAGAGCTGGAATGTTAGGTTATAAATTCCTCAATGAAGATTGGGACAAAGATGGTTTAACTAACCTAACAGAAATAACCCAGGGAACAAATCCTTTAAATTATTTGGAAACAAATCCAAATAATTTGAGTAAAAGATATATTATTGATGTAGAATTAATAGGTCGTTCTAAAACCCCTTTCAATTATGACCTTGAAAAAATGAGAAGGCATTGCGAGATATTTAAAAAGAATGGTTATACTGATAATAATGTAATTTTAGTAGCTCTTAATCCAGGAGAATATGAATGTAAAATGTTGAAAAATTTTCCTCTAAAAGTTGATTATATAGGACGTACATATCCTGAATACACTACAGCAGAAAAAATTTTTGACTACATAAGAAATTTACCTTCTGACGAAAATGATACAGTGTTTATTTATATTAGTGCACACGGGAATGTGAATAGAATTCGTATTGGACATCCTAGTCCAACAGCTTCAGATGTTTCTGATGTATTAAAACAGATGAAATGTGGTGAAGGAATAATTGCGTTCAATTCTTCCTATGGTGGGGCTTTTGCAAAAAATTTATATAATCTACTTGAAAATTATAATATTTTGTTTATGTCGACAGAAGGTGAAACATATAGTGGAAATACTCCCATCACACCATTTCTTGAATATTTAGACGAAGGTATGAGTGTTGAGGAAGCATTTAATAAGTTTGCATCTTATATAAATAAAAGAACTGAAGGTCGCAACAATCCTTCGATGTTCACTAGAAGAGAAGAACCGTTCATTAATTTTTTAGTTTATAGAAAGAGGGAATAGAAAATATTTTTAAATTGATGATTGTGATGATGCTTGGCTGGATCGATATAATATTGTTAAATATGTAAAAGCTAGGAAGTAGCGAGGAGAATTATATCGGAAAATAAATTTTTAAGAATGAGGGGTTATAAATTTATTATGAGGTTGCTTAAGAAGATTTTACTTTTATCAATAATTTTGATATTTATCTCTCTGTTTATAAGTGAGTTCCTTTTAGGAAGATATTACTATTTGTTTTTCTCTCCAACTTCATGTATCTTCCCAAACTCTACAGAGTATAATATTTGTTGCAAAGATACTTTTGGTAGAATATTTTCTTGCAAAGATAGAATAACCTTTAAATGTGGAGAAGAAATAGAAATCCTAATAACTTTAAATAATTTAACACCTCCTACCTTTGTCTGCGTTAAGAGCAACACATTACCCGCTAATACTTCTTGTTTTAACTTAACTACATCTAGAGTATTTTTAAGAAATGAATGGGGTAAAATCCCTTCTTACAATGGAAATTTAACTTTGTTAGAAGTTTATACTGATCATAAAACCTTGTTAATAGTATCGAGGAATGTAAAATGTTAAAGAAAAGTTATGTAGTAATTGGAGTAATAGGTTTCTTTCTATTGTTTATCCCTTTAGCTTTTTCCTCTTCTACCCAGCCATGTGGCTATCTGGTTGGTAGTGAAGATTTAGGATGTGGAGGCGTTACTTGTTATCCTTGTCTTGGTTTTTCATGTGGTTTACTTTCTTGCAAGCAATATAATTGTCCTACATATAAATGGGGTTTGCTTTATTGTTATGAAAATCCCCAATGTGATGATATTGACTGCTTTTGTATAAAGGGAAAATGCGGTGCAGAGTGTGATTCAGATGATGATTGTCCTGATAAGGATGGGGACCCGCTTACTCTAGAATATTGTGACTTATCCGACTGTACTTGTAAAAGAGTTAATATAGAATGTGCCTCTGATTCAGATTGTCAAGAAAAGTATGGTCCATGTTATAAATGTGAAAATCCAGGAACTGCAAATGCAAAATGTGTTCCTGTAGAAGATGGAACCCCTTGCGGAGAAGCAACAATTAATTGTAATTCTTATTGTAAAGACGATACTACTTGGTGCTATTATTCTAAAGATAAAGCTAGATGTACAAAAACTTGTCAAAATGGAGTGTGTCAAAGCTGTACTCCAGATTGCGGAACTCCAACTTGCGAATCTTGTTGTGAAGGAAGTGAATGTTCGGCTGATGAATCTTGTAGCGAGTGTTCTGAAAAGAAAAAAGTTCAGGTATAAAGAAATGTATAACTTATCATTTCAAATGCGCTGATGGTGCTTGTGACTTGGTAAGTAGTGGTGGTGGCTGTATTTATGGTATACTAGACGATACATGTGAATATGATCCAAGTGATTGCAAGTGTGAAAAAGAATGTGGTGCAGAATGCGAGAAAGGTGCTGATTGTCCTAATGGTGCCTGCGATTTAGGAACTTGTACTTGTGTTGTAGAATTTTCAGATTCCGATAACGGAAAAACAAAAAACAGATGGTACATGTGCGGATGCAAGCGGCTCTTATGAAGATCGGAGGTTACCATGAATAAGGGTTAGGACGATGATGTGTTCCTCTGAACCCGAGAGGGAGAGTAAACCTAATGAACCCCAAGGCTTACATAGGATTAACTAATACCTAATGTAAGCTGAAACCATCCGAGGATCTCCAAATTTAGCATTCCTCTAACAGAAAAATGAGATCGAATGGGAGTTTAAAAGATATCGCCTAATGAACGATCGGAATGTCTAGGCTAGAGGAGCCGGGGTTTATAACACGGATCATAAAATGCGCCGTGCGGCAAGGCTCCTCTTTTATCTGACTGGTTTTTATAAAATTAGGGTGGGGTAGTTCACGAGATCTTCTTGATTATTATTGCTATAATGATGGCCGCGGCTGTCCCTGCAATTATGTATGGTGTATATCTAACGAGCGTACAGTATGGGCATGGCGGTGCCCATTCAACTTCTACCATGCGGCTCTGCTGTGGATAAGTCACTAGTATGCTGATTTTTCCGTTCTTTATGGTCATGGCCCCTTCCGCGGGCTCGCCGTCGATTAGGGCTCCTATGCTCTTCGGGTCGGCTCCGCCCAGCATGTCCCTTGGAAATGTTAGGTTTAATCCTCCACTGAGCCCCGGCGATCCCTCAATCTTCAATGTTATTCTTCCAGTCTCGGCCTTGACTTCTTTGAGCGATGAGTTGGTCGCTATCAAATATTGATATTTCCGTCCGCCTATCACCGCCTCTCTCCTGTATAGCTTGTAGTCCGCGATTCCCCATGGGTTTCTGCTTATTGTGCATGTTATGTCTCTCAGCGCCGAGGCGTTCCCTGATATGAGGGTTCTATCAGCGCTCATGCCTGATGGCAGCTTCAATTCGACCTCCTCGTACTCGTTGCTTCCGGCCTCCAGAATTATGGTCACGTTCCTCGGAGGAGATGGCATGCTGGAGATCGCCTCGATCAGCTTCATTGATGTCTCCGATAGATCCTTCCGGTATCTGAGCGTTACGCCGGAGACTTGGAGGGTGTTGGCTGGAATCTCCAGCTCCAGTAGACTGGAATGTCATCGACGGATACTGAGATGTCCCTGGAGTCCGGTGGAACCGGAAACTTCATGGCGACCTTCACGTAGCCCATGTTCTTGAATAGGTATCGGCAGTAGACTTGAGCCCAGTACTCGCCTCCAGCCGGATATATCACCGCGTTGATGTATTCCTACATCATCATGACGGCTGGCACTGGAATTGGATTCGCATAAACGCCAGCAGGCACCAGTAGAATCAGCAGAGCTACTGAGAGGACGGCGAACGCTTCCTTCAAGCATTTCATTCCTTAACACCGCAAATGTGATGCACCGTGGCTATTTAAGGCCGGCTTAAATAGCCACGGAACTCTTCAACTCTGGCGCCTAAGGTGAATGTGGATTAGTGGATTAAGCCGGGATACTATCCCAAGTTTTCAGTTGAGAGAATCTTAGAGATGTTCGAGTCAATGATAACCTTTTGATGGTTCCCCAATGATCCTCTCTCTGGTGAAACTATTAGGTATTGAGGATCTGCCGAATCTAATTGGTAAGGTTTATATTCGATGGGATAATGAATGGAATGGGAGATAAAATGGGTTTAACATCTCTTGATGATCGTGGGAGAGTAGTTATACCGAAGGAGTTAAGGGAGAAGTTGGGGTTAAGGCCTGATCAACGCTTCCTAGTTGAGGTTAGAGGAGATGAAATAGTGTTGAAACCGGCGTTGGATGTAGAGAAGTTCATAGCTGAGCTTAAAGGATGCGTTCATGGGTCGCGGATAAGACCACATGAACTCAAGGAGATATGGGGCGTCAAGCATGCTCATCATTGACTCAAACATCTGGGCTTATTATTTTGATGAGGATGCGCCTGAACACGATTTTGTCGTGGACGATGTGGAGGAGGCTTTAAGGTCTGAGAGAATCGCCATAAACACAGTCATCATAATCGAGGTAGCCCACTTCCTAATCAAAAACTTAGGCCCCCTACTTGGCAGAAATAAGCTCAGCATCTTCTTAAGCTTCCCATTCCGAATAGTGGATCTCAACTACGAGCTCACATTGAGGGCATTGGATCTTCTAGCAAAGTATTCACATCTGGGGATAGGAGGCCGAGATGCAACAATCCTAGCAACGGCGGAAACCCTCAATATAAACGAAATAATGACACATGATGAAGCATTCAAGAGAATAGAGTGGCTTAAGACGATAGATCCAGTATCAAAAAGATAGGCCTTCACATCCTTAAAGGAATTTTTCACGGGTTATGCACATTAACAGCGTGTCAAGCTTTGAGGTTAAATTTGAAGAGATCGGAAGGGATGAACATTGACACGTAGGCAGAGGCTCGAAGTAATGCTGCGGCTGTGAGGCGGAGGAGAGAGCTGAGCTAGAAGAGAAGGCTGGGAGAAGGCTCTCCAAACTAAAACTAAGGTCTGGTTCAGAAAACCCTGACGGCTTCTATAGAAGGCTACCCTCCCGTATTTTTTATCCGGAGAGCCGGCTCTCAGTAATGATACCATCTATAGAGCCATAAATGCTATCATCGATCTCCATTTTATTTTCTGGACGGTTGAAAAAAGGGGTATTTATAGTCATACGCAGAAATGCACATGAATACGCATATCCGCGTAGATCGATCTCCAGAGATCCTATTTAAAAACTATTTAAAGAAAAATTTTCTCCAAGGCAAAGAACCAAACGAACATGATCGATCTCCAAGATAAGGCTGAATCAATCATGCTGACAGATCGACTTGATTCTAAGACAATCTTCATATGCTACGAGAAAGAGGGTACTGTGAACGATTCAACCAGCTTTTGTCCTTCTTTGACAAAAGCCCAAATGGCTCAATAGAAAACTATGGATTGAAGGTTATTCCATGAGATTAGAAATTGAGAGAGCGGCTGGTACGGGTCACCCGAACAGAGCGGCCCTCCCAGTCGCCCTCATATTAATATTGCGATATTATAAACGTTGTGCTCCTAATATCTTATTAAGGAAAGCATAAAATCTTAAATGCTCTGTTTTGATGGTTAATGTTCAGGTTTACTGTCCCGTCTGCAGGAAAAATTGTATATGATAGAATTTTGGTTTCTGCTCTATTCTGTGGGTTTAGTATTTCCATCTTACGAACTTTGAGTCTTCCATGAGTTGCTGTAGATTTTCTATTGTCTCTTTTGCGTATTCGGTTGTCTTTTTTAGGAGACTGATGTAGATCTCTTTGTTAATTGGATTTATTCCATGTGCGAGGATTGACTGGTTTCTTCTTGATAGGAGGCCCTGCATTTTTGTGTCTTCTAGGAATCTTTTGCCGAGCGTATCTCCTTCCACCTCTAAGAGTTCATAGCTCATCTTTAATGATAGCCTAATGGGCTCACCGTCCGTTATGCTCCATCTTCTCTTCAGTTCTGTTGGAATCTGGTCCATGTCTGGTTTCTGCGGATCTATTTCGTAGTCTCTTTTTAGTCTGTAGTGGGCTATAAGCTCGACTGTTCTGTAGAGTCTGGCGACTGCATCGTCATATTTCTCTTCGATCTCGCCTCTCCTCTTTGCGTTATTGATTAGATCGGCTATGTAGTAGGGTTCTGGTCTGCCATTTTCGCTCTTAAGTTCATTCATTAGTCTTCCTAGGAATCTCTTGTTTTTATCTAGCGCTGCGATCTTCAATTCCATAATTCCTTTGCATGCCTCCTCATGTTGAAATCTATCCCAGTGCTCATATGCTCTCGCGAGCTTCTCTAGTGGTTCTATGCGCTTGATTATTTCTGGATCTGCAGTTCTCTTCCTTATGTCCATTAGGATTCTGATTGCGGATCTAAACTGGTTTCTGTTAAAGAATTCTATTGCAAGCCTTATCTTCTGCTCAAATATTGCAAAGTATGGCCTGACTATCTTTATGGTTTCTGTTCCGCGTTGAACTATTCCGCCTACCCTCTTCCCCATGATATAGCTTAATTCGTCAGCCTCAAATATTGCGCCTAAAATTGTGAGCGCGCCAGTCATAGCCTTCGTTCCCGATGTGTAATCTACCGCCAAATTTTTGTATTCAGCCCTAATCTCCCTAAATTTCAATTTTAGATCCTCATAGATCCGCTGTATATCATCTGGATCATCTACTCTTATGACCTCATAGTTCCTAGTCTCCGTCCTCTTTAGTATTAGTGGAAGCGTATTTTCTAGGCTCTCCCTGCTGACCACGAAGAAGATCTTGTCTGGGTTATGATGCGTGATGCTGAATGCCAGCGCATTAGCGAGGCTTTCTACAGCATCTGCAGATGGCCTCGTCCCAGTGCCTACAGAGATAATAAGCGCCTTCAAAAATAGACACCAATACCATAAATTATCCGCATTAAGCATATATCTTTAAAATACGCATCCGCCCAAGCATTTACTCACTGTAACTTAAATTCTCCTAATTCATTACAGGCTAAGACTCCTCTTTTCTAAGAAACATTGAAACTTAAGGGTCGGAAGTAGGTGATAAAGTGTGTTTCAGTCTTCTCATATTCTTAAGAGTCATTGAAACCTACCTGTACTCTTGGATGATACGCAAGTCAATCAGCGTCAACTTTCAGTCTTCTCATCTTTTTAAGAGTCATTGAAACCAACGGCATGGCTAAGTTTTGATGGCGTGGACGATTATGTCTTTCAGTTTTCTCTTCTTTTTAAGAGTCATTGAAACTGTTTTATACTGTGATGCGGTTCTTGGAACTGAACGGCCGCTTTCAGTTTTCTCTTCTTTTTAAGAGTCATTGAAACTTCTGTCCGCATTTACAACCGAGCTCTTACAGTAGACTTTCAGTTTTCTCTTCTTTTTAAGAGTCATTGAAACTCATGCTTTTTGCAGTTTGTGCGTCGAGTGATGAAGTGATCTTTCAGTTTTCTCTTCTTTTTAAGAGTCATTGAAACATACTTCAGCCCCGAAAATAGCTTGTGCCTTCGCCCTCCTTTCAGTTTTCTCTTCTTTTTAAGAGTCATTGAAACAATGAGATAAAGGATGCGATAAAAGAGATATACTTGGCACTTTCAGTTTTCTCTTCTTTTTAAGAGTCATTGAAACCGAAACCTTTTCTTTGTTTTTTGGTTTTTTCGGCGGTGTTTTAGGCTTCTTTCAAGTGGGTTCTTCGATTGTCTCCTGATTGTTTAGGCCTTTATAAAGATAATCGAATGACTCCACTGTGCTCTCTGATCCCCGAATTTTCCTACGTCGTTAGCTTGGAAGAATCCATCTCGGGGATGCTACAAGTGTCGATTTTCCAAGCTAACCCATCCTTAACGATTTGGGTTTCAGGTTACATGCTTTCACGCTCCCCATGTTCAATTTTGACTTGTCCAAATCCATGAGGCTTATGACTGCCTATGGCATAGTATTCGAGAGCCGCCAATGCCAAGCGTAGTTCACGGCTACGTTCAGACGCTCCGAAATGGAAGACTGAACCGGCTGATAGGGCTGGCATAAGCCTTCTCCTCTTCTGAGTCTTCAATGACCAGCCGCTAAACATCTCGGTTCTAACTGACATGTGCAACCTTTCTATTTCTGGGAGGCTCGGCTTGCCTGTGTGGAATGCCCATGAATAGGCTCTTCTAGCCCCCTCAAGCAGAGTGTTCGGCTCTAGACTCTTGCCATCTAGGATCATGGGCGACAAAAGCCTAACGTTAAAGTCTGACTCGTCGATGGCATCTGCTCTCTTCTCTAAAACGCTGATGGGTAAACGTTCAATATTCAGATCCTCAACTGAGACCTTCCCTAACCCCCGAGATTTGGAGCCTCCAATTCCCTCGTCTGGAAGCATCTTCTCCAGAACATTCCTGACAAGACCGACCGCTTCACTCATGCTTGGATGTATGAGGATCTCAAAGTGGAATCTGCTCCCCTTCTCTATAACCTCAATCGTATGTAGAGTTCCAGCGGCTTCTCCGTCAGAGATGATCTGCGCCGCCGAGCAATTACGCCTATCAATTGCAGTTAAGGTTAATCGGCTGATCCGAACGGGATCTGAATTAAGCATTCCACATCTATCGCAGACATAGCCCCTGTAAGGCTTAACTGAACCGCCGCAGCCCTGAACATCACATTTTTCTGGGGGAATAAATGAAATGTAAGTCTTCCTGCACTGCGGATTCTGACATCTATAAAGGTTTCTTGGGGACGGCTGGAAGACACCTCCGCACCCTAAATGATAGGAATAGGAGAACCTAAAGAATATCTTTGATGCTCTCCCATGCTCCTCGCCGAAGAGCTGAGCGTAAATGCAGTCATCGAAATACCTGCACTCCTCATGATTAACCAGCGGCTTCTCAAGCTTACAGACCAGCCTCATCAGCGAAACTCCAACGGCTCCCCTCAGAATAGACCCTGGAATAAATGGATACGTCTTCTTGATTACTCCTACACGCCTAATTGAGCCTATATGAAGCGGAGATAAAGCCACTAGAGCACCGCTGATCCTAATGCAGAATACGCTCATCTGAGATGCCCTTCTCCCTCAGCCACCTCTTAAGATCTTCACCCCTGAATCTCTGCTCTTCCTCCTCGCCGAGATAATAGCCGGCAGTCCGCCTGCAAACCTCAGATATGCTGATCTTAACCTTCCCGAATCCCCTGCTGGAAGAGCCTCCCAACGCAGAATCCTCAACAGACTTCAAAGCGGCAAACAAAAGTCTAAGCTCATCATCGGATAGATTGTCAGCGACTATCTCCAAGCCAAACTTCGTCCCGGCGGGAACCGCCTCAATAGTATATAATGCACGCTTTGCGACTGCTCCCATTTTGCGGTCTATGGCTATGCCTGTTCTTTCAAGTATCGATTTGACCTCCTCGAGGGGATAGGCATCCCTAAACTTAACCTTACTCGCAACTGAAACATCACCTGCAGTGCCGAAGATCCTGCAGCATATACAGAACTCCTCTGGATCCTTCTTCTTTGTTCCACACATCTCCTTGACATTTGGCGGATTGCAGACCTCCATGCCCATCTCACGTGCAATGCGCTCAGCCTCAGCCCTCACCCTTCCCTTCAAAGACGAGCCTGGAACATACGGCTGTCCATCAGGCGTTCTAAGTATAGGCATTTCAACCCCGCCGATCTCTAGCTCGGGTTTTCCAGAGCCTATGTGTAGCGGAGTCACTGCCTCCAGAGTCCCCAATATTATGAGCCTTTCATGCAGCTTCTCAAACATTCTTTCTCACCTCCTTTCATTTATCCATACATTCAGGTTTAACCCTGAGAATCTCTCATCACTGCTAAGGCCGAGCTTTATCTCCCTAGCGAGCTGTCCGGGATGACCGTGGAAATGCGCGGTCTTAACCTCGATTCTGCATGTGCCTCCTGAAAGCTCGATCTTCAATCCTTTATAGGCGCATCCACGCTGATTCAGTATTCGCCTAATTATCGGCTCAGCTGCGACTTCCAAATCTATCTCAGGCTTCCTACGGAAATAATCATAGAGCATGGCGGCATACATCATTATCTTCTCTAGGGAAGTCTTATCGGCTCGATAATCCCCAAGGATATCGAGAGCCTTTTTAAAACCTGCCTTTCCAAGATCAACGCGGCTCAGCTGCCTCTTGAGATGCGCCTCCACAAAGGCTAATGGCTTCGTCTTAACGAGCCTATATATCGTCTGCAGCTGACTTGCACTCATCTCCGAATCAACGGCAGCCTTGGCTAATTCCTCACCCAACTCCTTTAATGCTTCCTCACTCACCTCCAACCCTCCTCTCCAATAAGTTGTATACCATGAATGCTTGCCTCAGCAGGTCGCTCCCAATATAACCTAAAATTCTTTCTCCTTCACGCCAATCAATAATCCCGCGTCCCATCAAATACTTAACATAGGCATCAGCCATCTCAGGATGCCTCACCACTAACTCTGCAACCCGCCTATAATGAGATACAGAAACTCCGCTTTGACGCATAAAATCAACAATATCCATTAGAACATTAAGCTCATTCCACCTCAAAGGCTTAATCTCCCAAATATCAGATGGGGAGATTCCGGATGATCCAATAAACATGAATGCAATCCTATCCTTACCAGCATCCTTGGCTCTACTAAGGAGAATAGATGCCGCCTCCAAATTAATATAGAGAGGAAGCTCCTTCCTAAATATCACAAGACCAGCAGACATAGTGCATTTATAATTCATTGATCTCCTAAACTCTTCATAAACAGTTCTCGCCGCATCAAACGATCTCTCACCCGGCAGAAGAGCCATTAGATCATCACCACCAGAATATACGCATTTACCGCCAAAATCCTCGATTATACCTACAAACTTCTCCTCGCAGATCTCATTGATAAGCCAGCTGAGCGTTGACAGCCGAGATGGAGTATTGGCCTTACCCAGCTCCCTCAACCTTTCTCCACCCAGGAGAACGCCGACATTATCTCCATCGGCCTTCAATAGGCCAACATAACCGCTCTGACCGAGATCTTCAAGCTCCACACGGAGATTAACAGCCGATCGACGAAGCCTCCAACAGTCATCGCATAGTCTCTCAGGCCTAACTGCAGCATCAATACGCAGGATCTTCTGCTTATCAATGTGCGTTGCAGGCTTCAAATTGCAAACATCACAAAAATCTAAGCCTTCGTCGATCGGTTTCAATTCCGGCGCTTCTCTCTGACTCTTCATGATGGCCATTGATCTCTGAGCACGCCGCCAGACCTCCCCGAAATGATCTCTAATCTCCCTACCATCAGCCTCAACCTTCGAAGTCGTCATGGTAACTAAGTCGTTCGCCGCCTCCTCGAAGGCTTTCTTCGCAGCAGACTCAACCCCCGAGGCCTTATTAACCGGTGAGACTGCAAGGAAGCCTCCGCCTCCACTATAGAGCACGCATTCTGGACCGAGAATCTCCGAGATGATGTCGGAGGCCTTATGGGTTGCCTTCTTAATCAATTCGCTCCTTGCATGCAGATCCCTTATCCGAACGGAGACATTTATGAAATCTGATATTCGATCAGCATCGCCGCTGACAAGTGCAAAGGTATAGTCTTCAGGCTTAAAGCTCCTAAACCCTCCATCCAAATAGATACAGGTCGAGAATGCCGCGGTCAACTTTAGGTGATCCCATAGGGAGACATCATTCACGGGAGAACGCGTATCCGCAGGGACAAGCCTAAGCTTCGACTTACTCAATATCTCAAAGATCCTAAAATATGCAGACGTAGAGTCGCTGGAAAATTCCATGCATGGCTCCTTTATCTTATCTCGCAGCTCCACAGAGATATACGCAAGTTCAGATGGACTGAATTCTTCTCTTATCACGTCTCCTCCTGAGAGGGCATGCGATAAAAGAATGGGGAACTTCGGCTTAGAAGAGAATCCAGCCGGCTCTTCACGTCTATCAGCTCCAGAAGCAAGATTATCAGCAAAACAGATTATCTTCTCCATCATGGAGCATGGAAAAACATCCTCCGAGTAAGATCTACCCATATGATGCCTCATAGAAGTCCCCGCGATCTCCTCGCCAAGAAGATCCCTCAAAAACCTATATGTGTAGTATATGTGCTCACTCCAATACTTCCCATTTGCCCAGCAATCAATCTTGCCTATATCATGTAATAATGCAGAAACCCTAAGAAAATCAAGTTCACGCAAGAAAATAGCCCCCGTTCTTCTTATATTTAAATTCGCATAAAACTTTTAAGCATCCTTTCGGAGCCCTCAAGAATATTCCCGGCCTCATCGGGCTCACGCCCCCCAGCGAATCTCCTTGGAGAAAGGCAACTGCCCAGCACTGCAACAACCAAAAATAATATTGCCTAAGCCATTATTCTATATTACTGATGCATTACTTCATTAAAATAGAATAATGCTTCAGAAGATATTATTTCATATTCAGGAGATCACACGGATGGAGATGCCAGATTACATTAGAGCTATGATGGTAAGAAACAGTAGAAGGGTTCTAGAGGCACTGGCCAGAAGGGATGGAATAGCAAACTTCGCGGAGATTGAGAGACTATCCGGCGTAAGAGGATCAGTTCTCGTCCACCACCTCAATAGGCTACAGAAACTGGGAGTATTAAGCAAAAAGACTAAGGGAATTTATAGGCTAAAGTATAAAACGCCGCTCTGCTTCATTTATGGAACCCGAAAACCACTAAAGATAACCTACTTCGGCCTTTTGGGAAGAAGAGAAAAACGAAACGAACCTGAACCTGACGTTGCAATATCACTCTTAACCAAGCAGGGATATATACCAGAACTAAAATACATTGTTACCTCACCGGAGGCACTACAGAGCTGGAAGGATCAAAAACTCCAATACAATTGGATACTCTGTTACGAAGATGAGATAATAAATGTAGATGCGATTAGAGAAAAGATTAAACCCCAACTTCTGAATCTTCTGAAAGATAACCTAGTAATAATGGACTGCACATCAGCAACCAAACCAGCGACAATCGCATACTACGATCTTGCACAGACACTATGGATACCACTTATATACGTATATGAAGACACAAAAGAACTCAAATGGTTAATATCGATTGAAACGCTAAAAGAAAGATTGACAGAACTAACATGAGAGAAATGATCAATTTTGCCATCTTGATTCATCGGCTTCTTCAATCTCTTAAAGACCGCCATAAGCGATTCCAATACTAATTTGGCTTCCTCAACCGTTATTCGCTTATGGATCTTAACCTGCTTCCAAACGTCATTCCCCAATTCATAAATTGCTAGGTTCAGCGTTCAACCATCAAGCAGCCGCTCCACCCTTTAAGTTCCGCAGAGGCTTATTATCGCCGAAGAATCGAATAGAAGATTCATCTCTCCTCCCTACTCTCCCTTATCGCCCTAATCCAAGCGTCCTTTCCAACCCTCAAAATTACCTTGCTAGCCCTCTCCACTTTCTCATAGAGCTGTAACTTCAACCTTTCCTCAACTTCCCTTTCAAGAGCCTCCCTGATAACTTCAGAGGGCTTTATACCAAGCTCCCTAAGCTTTCTCCAAAGTTCCACATCGATCCTCGCAGACACCATTATACGCCTAGTCAAAATGACCGCAAAAACTACTACAAAAAAATAAATAAAAATTTTACTACAATTTTGCATTACAAGCTTATAGAATTCTCCCAACGCATTGCTGTACTCTTCAGTCTGAGAAGTGAGGACGGGTAGCATCGCCGTAAGCTATGGTTGGTGAGAAGGAGGGTTTGTTAGCTTTTCATCCTCCTTATTGCGAGTATCGTTCCGGCGGCTGCGGCAGCCAGTATAGCGCCTAGGCCGTAGCAGTATTCAACTGGGATGCTTACGGATGTGTTGGCTGTGGTCTGGCTTCCTACTTCTCTGAGTATGGTTGCTTCTCTGAATTTGGATGTTCCCTTCAATCCTGGCGCGTAGCCTACTCCCTCATACTTTTGCACATGAAGAGTCTCCTCGCCTTTCAGGTCGATGTAGGCGATTAAGCCCCTGTAGAGGGCGTGGGTCTCGTTCAGAGCCGAAGCGGCCGTGAACATAAGCCTTACTATCTCATCGTGTCTGCTTATCCAATCAGCATGTGAAGTTAGGTTGTTCTCGGCGTTCTCCGCAAGGAACGCCTTGATTTCCTCGTCCTTTTCGCATATCATCATCGCCTTCTGCCTTGTATCCTCCCGCACAATGAAGTTTTTGACCTCGGAGAAACTTATTGCCTCATAGGTTCCATGCTCTGGATCGTATTTGAATGTGGCTTCCCAAGTCTTCGCCTTTCCCTCTGACGCTTCAGGCGTTCCAGACGGCGGCTTGCCAAACACTCTCATATAGACTATATATCGCTTCCCTTCACTCTTTAGAATAAAGCAGTCCGCGGCCACTCCTCCAAGCTCCTTAACGTTTATTCTTTCCTTAACCAGCCGTTCCGCTGCGTCTTTGATACCCTTCTCCGCTTCTCTGCTCAGCTCAAACCTGCTCCATAGACTGACGCTAACCCTTGACGGAGGCGAGGCGGTTGAGGCTTCTTCGTCATTGTCAGTTGACAGATTAGACGATACTTCTTTAATCACGTATCCTCCGCTCTGGGCGTCATATTCGAATAAGACTTTAACATGGACGGCCTCTCCATCCTCGCTCACCGCATTGATGGTCATATTTACCATGTACATTTCTTCCTTTTTTCCCATGATGTGGCAGAAGCAGTCGATCGAGGCGTGCTCCTCCCACTCTGGAACCTCCTCTCTTACGATATACTCAGCAACGCCTATAATGCCCTTCTTTACATCTTCGCTCAATTGAACCTCGGATTCAATAGTTATTCTCCATTCGTCCATGGGTACCGCCAGCGAGGGTACGGCCATGGAGGGGCCAAGCAACATTATAAGAGCTGCTATCATAAAAGCGCTATGCACTCTCATTTCGCTACACCACACTATACAGATAGAATCATCATTCATTTAATACCACACTTTAGAACGACATGTTCAGAATTTAGAACAATAAATTCGTTTAGGGCTAGATCTGACATCGGCGATGCAACTAGATCATAGCCGCACATGAAAACATACATAACTGGAGCATCCACTATAGGTTTAACATGAAATTAACTTGTCATTTGATGGACATTATGAAAGTGAAAATAAAGATACTGGTAAGCCAAGTTTAAGAATTTTCGATTGTGAACTTGATATAGGCTAGTTCTTCGAGATGATGCAAATAGGAAGCAAAAATCGCCTTCATTCATTGCGTGCTTATCTATTTTGCCTTTAGAATAGAGCTTCAAATAGTCGGCGGCCCATCTTCCTCTTCAGTTCCTCCATATTCGCCCTGTAATTTGGATCGCTAAGTAATGTGCACTTTGAGAGCTTAACGTTTCCTTGGAGAACGCTTACTGCAAATGATGAGCAGACCTGATATCCGCATTTCCCACAGTTTGTTTTTGGGAGAAGATTGTAAATGTCCATCCATGATAGGCTTCGAGCCTTCTCGATCTCTTCCCTGCTGGGCTTGCCGTATTTCAGATACTTCTTATATGCACCGTTTATTATGTCGCCTATTACTTTAAGGATCTCCTTTGCCCCTTCAATGTCAGGAGTGTTTGTAACGCCGACCTTTCCATCCGCGAAAAATGTGATGAGACGATTATAAATATGTAAGGTTAAGCTGTTCTCCCCCGGCGAATAATTGGCTTTTCCCGGGGGATAGCTCAGAAAGATGATCGGGATGACTTCCCCTATTTCCCTGTCAGCTTTGGCTGTGAATCTAATGTATCCCGGTGTTGTAAAGCAGGGTAAAACCTCCTTTATCTCAAAACTTCTAACTAAAACATCTTTTTCGGCGCTAGAAACCTTAACAACAGTAACGATCGACAAGTACCTCCTTTTCAGCGCTTACCCAAAGACCAGCAATACTATGAAATATCATATTTTCCTAGTTTTAAACGATCTGCAATCATGAATCCCTTATCCTTCCAGTTCCTTAATGAACATCGATGCTTTCTTCTACTCAATTGAGCTGTCTCCAACCTAAAACCATTCTTCTTTATTGTGACTTTTCCTCTCAGAGCATCTTTGAGCGGAGGCGATGTTTAATTTTTATGCCTAGCACATATGGAATGACAGGTTTGGATGAGAATTCCATGATAATGTCTGCTGCCGTCCCCCGGCGCATATAAATTATGAGGGAAAAGGATTGCATTCACAGCCATCCTTTATATCTTTGGGGTAATTGCACGTATCATCACGCCGGATTCTTTTTTCTTTTTATTTGCTCATACCATTCAACGAGGAAGTGACGGGGATTGACAGCAAAACCCTTAACATCATCTGGAAGGAAACGACCATCACTATCGAAAGCGAAGCGGAAGTTTCTAGGATTCTCCAGAACAAGCATTTCAAAATGTAAATGAGGCGGGATAGGTTTGCTTTCGAATCCCATCTTGCCAACTGGCCCTATAGGATCTCCCGCGTGGATAATTGAGCCGAGCGTGATTCCCCCCTCGAAATAATCCATGTGACAATAAATATACACAAAGCCATCTTCGCCTCGAACAGCGAGCATTGTGCCCCAGTAGTCCTCTTTCTGACGGGTTGGATCAAAACGGCGAATAGCAATTATTTCTCCATCGGAGGCCGACACTACCTTAACTCCACGCCGTGCATAAAGATCAATGCCGAGATGATATCCATAAATGACCTCTTGTAACCACATATCGTAATCATACGGATGAACCTCGCATTTATCCCATTGGTACTCCGGCAATGGAAAGACATGTCTACCCGGCAAATTCCATCCCATTCCCGCTGGAGCAACTGAGAGTCTAGCGTCACCTTTTAAGCGAATGTGACTATCACTATACCTAGATGCGCCCAAATGGTATCTTGTTACTTCAGCTCCAACACGTATTAACTCAAATTCTGCCACATCCATGCCAGCTCGATGATTAAGCCATAAACGTTTTGTTTCATCATCAACAGTTACCACAACATTATCTTTCGCAACGCCATCAAGCCTTAGATAACTTCTATTTCCATCAGGCAAAACAATAATTTTATGACCGCCCACGTTAAGATCGATATATTTGACGGCGTATCTTTTAATACGAACAAGATTTGAGAAGGCGGTCATTCCGATCATCTCTTTCAAAAATATAATTTTAAATTTACTGCTTTGCTGCATAAATGTTTATGACGCTTTCTCTTCAAGTTCCACCTTTGCTTTATTTTCTCTTTCTCAGGCGATCCTAGTCATCCCGATGTATGGATGTATTAGGAAGATGACTCAACCCTTAAACAGCGAAATCACTGCCGGTTTAGTCGCAAAGGAAAAAGAGTGCGTTGACAATTTTGGAGCGGGTGAGGCCAAGCTTAACTATTATAGCCGAAAGATCTTGCACCTTTGCACATCTTAATTTTTAAGGTATGAGAGTTAAGAATCGTATTAACGCGGGGGAAATGCTGAAGATGATGAAAGGCCTAGTTTTTGATATCAAACGTTTCGCAGTTCACGATGGCCCGGGCATACGGACAACCGTCTTCTTAAAGGGATGCTCGCTTCGCTGCTTTTGGTGCCAAAATCCCGAAGGCCTCAATTATAAGCAGGAGATAATGTTTTATCCGGAACGTTGCATAGCTTGCGGCAACTGCGTATCCGTTTGTCCTCAAAACGCTCATTTAATACGGAATGGCATGCATATCTATTTTCGTGATAGATGTGTGGAATGCATGAGATGTGCTGAGACATGCTATGCAGGTGCGCTTCAGGTCGCCGGTAAATGGATGACAGTAGACGAAGTTATGAAAGTAGTGCTAATGGACAAGAAGTTCTATGAGGTTTCAAACGGCGGGGTCACCCTTTCCGGCGGGGATCCCGTGATACAACACGATTTTTCCTATGCGCTTCTCAGGCGATGTAAGTCTGAGGGCTTACATACAGCTATTGAGACCGCGGCTAATTGTCAATGGGAGATAATTGAGAAACTGCTGGAGTTCACTGATCTTGTAATGATGGATATTAAACACATGGATCCCGAAGTGCATCGCAGGGTGACAGGAGTAACAAACAGGTTGATCCTTAACAATGCTGAGCGGCTTGCCGAGACAGGTAAGCCTCTAATTATTCGCGTACCGATAGTTCCAACGGTGAATGACACTCCCGAGCAGATCGAGGCAATCGCTAAATTTGTTCATTCCTTCGAGAACTTGGAATATCTTGAACTTTTACCTTTCCATCGCCTTGGAGAGGGAAAATATAAGGCTCTAGGACTAAAGTATAAAGCAAGCCATTTAAAAACTCCATCAAGGGAGAAAATGCGGATGCTTGCAGAGCACGCAAAAAAATTTGTGCCCAACACGCGGATAGGCTAGCTCAACATTTTTTCCTCGCTTTCAGCATCGCTTATGAGACGATCTTTTATTTTTGCGAAGAGAAGTTTAGCCAGCATAAAGATGCAGTGTAACTTTATCTATGCCCACTTCAGTTAAGCTTGTGTGAAATATCTGCCTTGGAAACTCTTGATAAAATTCGTCCTAAAAGAATAATCTCAAACCAAAATAACCGTATTCGTAGCGATTGGATAGCAGAAGCGCGCACTATAATTTTAATTATAGCTAGCCTTAGATAAGAGGGGGGTTTAAGTAATGAAGAGGGAATGGGTGGTCTATGAGGATCCGAGGGCCTTCTTGGATGAGGATAGGATATGTAATGAATTGACGTTGGATGAGCGATTGGAAATTTTACGTAAGATAAAGATGAAGCATACTCGGGAAAAGCAGAGGGTTCTCAAAGTTATGGATCAAGATGATCATGGAAGGCTTCTTCCTCCTAAAGAGCTTTGGGAAGTTGTTGAGTATATGGGTCCGTCAGGCGAACCCGTGGTTGATGTAAAGCTAAATAATTTTAAGCCGAAAAGTAATCATCCAAGCGGAGGGTTCTTTGGACCTAAGAGCTGTGGGGAAAACTTTAGACTATTTTTAGAGGCTCATCCAGTTTATATCAACCCATTCAGTTCTCTCTTAGGCGGGTATATGGCGTATTTTATGGCGTATCGAAATCCCCAATGGAATCCGGACTTTGACTTTTCGCATCTACAAAAGGAGCATCAAAAGTACGGCATTTACCCGGGAATTGGCGCCACGCAACATTTCTGTCAAGACATGACTATTGGATTTAAGCTTGGCTGGGGAGGCCTTCTAAAAAAGATAAGACGTTACAGGAGGGTTAACCCTGAAGCATCCGACTTCTATGATGGGCTTGAACAGCTGGTTCTTGGAGTGCAGGATTGGATTCGAAGGCATGTGGAGGCTGCCAGGGCGATGGCTGAGAAGGAGGAAAACCCAACATTACGTAGAAACTTGAAGGAAATGGCTAATATTAATGAGCGGTTAATAACCGAGCCGCCTCGCACATTCCAAGAGGCTTGTCAGTGGACTGCATGGTATCAGATGATCGCGCGGATGTATAATGGAAGCGGTTCGATGGGGAGAATTGATGTTTGGCTACGGCCATTCTATGAACGAGACGTAGCGGCGGGTAGGCTAACCGATGAAGAAGCAATCTTTCACCTAGCTTGCCTTTTTCTAAACGATACGCAGTACTATCAGCTTGGCGGACCTGACGCTAATGGAAAAGACGTAACTAACAAACTATCATTTCTGGTTTTAGAGGCTGTTCACCGTCTTAAGGCTCCAGCTAACATAGGCATCTTCGTGTGGAGGGGATTAGACCGGAAGCTTCTGCGTCGAGGAGTAGAAATAATGCTTGAGGACAAGATGGGTTTTCCGAAGTTCTTGGGCGGAGACGCCTTGATTGAGGGCTTCATGAAGAATGGTTATCCAATTGAGTTAGCTCGAGAAAGAGCATATTCTGGATGCCACTGGTTTGCAATTCCAGGAAGAGAATACTGCCTAAACGACTGTGTAAAGATAAACTTCGCAAAGGTTTTTGAGGTTGCTTTTTGGGAGATGATGGATGACCCTGACATTAAGCCTAGTGTAGAGGAGCTGTGGCGCCGCTTCGAGAATCACCTTCGTAGAGCAATAGATGTTGTCCGTGAAGGCTTAGACTTCCATATGGAGCATATGTATAAAGTCTTCCCCGAGCTCGTGCTGGATCTCCTAAGTTACGGCCCTATAGAAAAGGGGCTTGATGCATCCCACGGCGGAGTTGAATACTATAACTTATGTCTAGACGGTGCCGGCATAGGCACAGTGGCAGATTCCTTCGCTGCGATAGAGCAAAGAATTGAAAAGGAGAAACTCTTAACATGGCAAGAGCTAGCGGACCATCTGAAGAACGATTTCAAAAATGCTGAAGTAGTCAGATTGATGCTGCGTAACATACCCCATTTTGGCCAAGGGGGAACGCGTGCAGATGAGTGGGCTGTTAGAATCGCAAAGACATTTACACGCTTAGTGAAAGAAAAACCAACTCCGAAGGGATATAATATTATTCCAGGACTCTTCTCTTGGGCAAGCATGATATCGATGGGGCAGACTGTGGGAGCTACTCCAAATGGTCGGCATGCAGGCGCGCCTATCTCTCAGGGAGCAAACCCCGAACCTGGATTTGGGGGTACGCCGACCTCCCTTGCAGTCGCAGTTGCTTCTGTTCAATGCGGTTATGGCAACACTGTGCCCTTACAGCTAGACATAGATCCGATGCTTGGAAAGGATGAGGAGGGAATAGAGAAGATTGAAGCGCTTATTCTCGGCCACTTCAAGATGGGCGGAACGTTGATTAACATGAACATCATAGATAAGGAAAAGATACTTGAAGCTCACAAAGACCCCTCAAAGTATCCTGACCTCATAGTACGCGTCACAGGCTTCAGCGCCTATTTCGCAAGTCTATCCAAGAATCTTAGACAGCTCGTAGTAGACAGAATATTGGCTGAAGAAGCATGAAAAACCCGCTCTCAAATAAGATCTTTGCGGTTAGTCTCCATGTTTCTCTATAGAGACTTTTGATCTTCTCTCGAGTTAGGGGGGCATGTTAGCCTCTTATAAGCGGAGCCCTCAAACCATCAACATACTTGCGCGCATAGAAAGTTCAGGTGAATGATTGGAAATATTGAGTTCACAAGACAATATAAGCCCAACTCATTCAGAATGATTTATCTATAGTTTGTAAATTATGTGTTGATCTCATCTTATCCCTTTTGGGAACCAGAGATCCTCGTCGCTTCCTCCACAACACTTTATGATTTGAGCTGCTTCTTTAGTCCATCCTGGCCAGTGCCAATGTTTGTCGCAGTAGTGGCAGTCTGAACCTATAGTTAACTTGGCTCCTTTCTTGAGCAGAATCTTAACAAAAGCCTCGTAGCCTTCTCTGATTCTTTCATAGCCCTTCACACCTTCTTTCTCGGCTGCTAGGGGGACATTGTTAATCTCAACGCCCTTGCCATAATGAGCGGCGTATTCAGCAAACTCTCTTAGGTATACTTCTGGGATTTCCTTAAGTGAGAGCGTCTTTGCGTAGCCTTCTCTGTATAGCCATGCCACTGTAGAGCCGTATGGATGCAATACTACATCGAACAGCTCACTTCTTAAGATGCTTAAATGCTTTTTATGCTCATATTCTATTATCTCAATCTTATCCATTTGCATCCCGCTCTTCCCATACTCGCATGTCCAAGGTTCTCCTAGGTGAGAGGCTGCGGAGAGGTAGTCCATAGCCTCTATAACCTCCTTATGGAGTGAAGGTTTAACTGGGCTATGCCCTTCAGAATCCACTATGTCAACCTCCGCAGAGAGGAAAACCTTTACTTTAGTTTTAACCCTATTTATTTCCCTCCTCTCCCAAAGGAAAGTGCAGGGATCAGGATCGTATGGCCTCCAATGATCCGTTAGAGCCATATAAGATAGACCTCTCCTCTCAGCCTCCCTTATCACCTCCTCTACAGAATATTCATGGGGGTACCTTTCAGCAACGTGCACGTGGAAGTCTACTTTATCTATTAAACTCAAGGTTAATGCTGACCTCCATAGCATTTTCTAAACATTAGATGATCTGTGCACTTATCTTCTTTAAAAAATCTAGGCATCTCTGAAGTTTTCCCAGATTCTCTGGAGCTAGGCTTATTCATGACGGTCTTCACCAGAATGGTCGAGTCTAAGATTAGGCTTATTGCTCTTTATCCTCCCCTAATGAGTCTTGTTGAGTCAACTCTCAACCTTCTCCTCTCTGCTCTTAACTCCACATCTTCAATTACTCTCATAAGCTCTGACTGTTTAACTCTATCCCCAATGAAGAGCTTGACCTCTACGCTCCACTTAACGAGAAGCCCCTTCACCCTCTCCTTGAGCACATGTAGTATTCGTATAGTGAAAGTTGCAGACATGAAGGCTTCACCTTCTCAAAATACGGATGCCACACAATCTATTAAACAAATCTGTAGTCTCTAAAGTGCCGTTGAGCATAATGCTGGAATTTCAATGCGTTGTCATCCTCACGGAACGAATAGGAGGGATTGAGAGCGTAGCTTAAGGGCCTCCAAATTATATATGTGGAATTTATAACCTTAAATTGCGGATTTGACCGTTTTGAAGAGGGGATCGATTATTTATAGTCAGTATGTGGGATTGCTCGCTGAGCAGATAAGCAGATGGCTTGAAAGCATAGCGTTGCAGTATGGATACTTCGGAGTCTTCATCATTAGCCTTTTGGGTTCAGCCTCGATAATATTCCCGATACCATACACGCTGATAATCTTCTATCTTGGATCTCTCGGAATCTTCAATCCCACATTATTAGCGCTGTCCGGCGGAGCTGGATCCGCGCTTGGAGAGTTCCTCGGATACGTCCTGGGCTACTGTGGAAGGGCCGTTCTAAGCGAGGAGCGCAAGAGAAAAATGAGTTATATCCTAGAGATCCTCAACCGCTACGGAGCCTTAGCGATATTCCTATTCGCCCTAACCCCACTGCCTGATGACCTACTATTTATACCGCTGGGATTGATGCGCTACAGCCTCACAAAGGCGATTATACCATGCCTTATGGGAAAGATGCTGATGTGCCTGATCCTAGCTTACGGCGGACAGCTCTCAATAGGAATAATAAGAAGTGTATTTGGAGGGGAGGAGGGAGGGGTATTAGGCATGATAATATCGGCGATACTACTCGTCATCCTACTAATTCTAATGCTCAAAATAGACTGGGAAAAAATCCTAATAAAAGAAAAGCAATGCAGTTAAAAATATTAACTTCCAAAAATTATAGAAGCGTATGGGCCCGTGGCGTAGACTAAAAGCCCATGAGGCATTAGGCGAAACCTGGATAGCGCGTCGGCCCTCTAACAGAGGAGGAAAGCCGGAGATCCTGGGTTCAAATCCCAGCGGGCCCGCCACCTTTGTTCGAGTCCTTTAAAATATGACTTATACGATGTATTTTTGGGTGTTTAATGGTGGCTGGGCGAGCGAAGTGTGGCGCAGTAATATCAGAAATCGCTTCAACCCAGCAAATAAACTTCTCAAGGGATTTAAATATTTTCATGATTCCGGGGTCCTCGCGAGCTCCATAGCTGCAGACCTGCTCACATGTTTGGCTCCAGCCTTCCCGCACAGCTCAACGTGCAATTTCTATTATGAGCTCAGCGGCTCTTGTTGTTTGAATGTTCTCTACGATTTTTGCGGTTTTTGTCAGGTTCATGTTTGCGGCGCGTTCTACCACTCCAGCGCTTATCGTAACGTTTGTCTGGATCATTTCTTCAAGCATCTTTGAAGATGAATCTATCTCTGCCTCAACGAGTATTGCGGCGGCTTTATCAGCCGAGATCTCGCATAGGATCTTCACTGTTTTGTTTAGGAATTCTCTTTCCAATAAGCCTTGAAGTATCTCAGCCGCTTTCTCCTGCTGCATGGCCTCAATTATCAATGCGGCTTTCGAGTCCGTTAAGAGCTGAAGGATCCTGGCTGCCATTCCTGTTTCCATCAGGTCGAGTATGCTTGCAGCCTTCCCGTTTGAGACCTTTTCTAAAATAGCCGCTGCCTTCTCCACCCGGATGCTATTTAAGGCTTGAACCGCCTCTTCATCCGTCATTGCCTCGATCCTTTCAGATGTCAACTCCTGCGGGAGCTGCGGAGGCTGCGAGGGCTTAGTCTTATAGAGGGTTACTGTCCTAGTTACTCCTCCAACCCTAACCGTGAACTTACCGGGCGGTATGCTCCTCGTGTCATAGCTATACTCGTAATGGCCGTTTTTGTCCGTCAATATCCTTGTTGAAGCTGTTATTTGTATTGTAACTTTTGATGCTCCTTCAGCCGCATCTCCATATATGGCCACATCGTATGTTCCGGCTGGCACGTTTCCCTGGGATATTGCTGCAACGCCATTTTTCGCCTCTACTCCTTTTGTCACCCAGAACAATAGGAGAACCTTCACGGATACGTATAGGTTCTTAACGTTCACTGCCTTTATAGTGAACGAGTTGGGTGTTGAAGGTATGTTTACGCCGCTTAATCTATACTCGTATCTTCCCTCAGAGACTGGTAGAACCTTTTCAAAAGATATTGATACTGTTAACTCTTCGTTTGGATCCGCCTTCACCAGAACCTTTACAACGTCTCCTTTAACTGGCTTTTCAGGCGATATCTTAACCTCATCTACGGCTGCATATGCTGCGCTTACAGAAATTGTTAATAGAAAAAGAGTTAGGATGAGCCTCTTTACTTTGCTCGTTTCCTAATCACCATGTATGCGGCTAAGGCTACAATGATTATGACGATTACTATTAAAGGCCACCATTGAACGTACCATGGAACTGGTGGTGCAGAAACGGTCACCGCTACAGTTGCGGCGTTGTTGGTTTCGTCTTTTTCTTCGATGATGTTTTCAGGGTCAACGGTTGCCTTCAACATGTAGGTTCCCGCTTCTTCAGGTTTCCATTTGAATTTTACGGTTATGCTTGATCCGGCGGCTAATCCTTCAACTGTAACTTTCTCTATTGAAGATTCGTTTGCTTTTAGTTCGACGTTGAAGCTTCCAGCATCGGCTTCACCTACATTCTTTACGAGGGCTTTGACTTCATACTCGGTTCCAGCTACAAACTTTTCTGGGAGATCGGTGAACTCTACGGTCAAATCTGAAAGGAGCTTCGCCTTCACGGATACGGATATGCTTATCTCGTTGTTGGTCTCGTTCGACTCATCTACGAGATTTTCGGGATCCACGGTGACCTTCAACGTGTAGGTTCCCGGCTCAGGCGGCGTCCAGCTGAAGCTCAGTGTCGCGGTTTCGTTGACGGCTAAGGACTCTACGGGCAAAGTCTGGATCTCGATATTGTCGGCGTAAAGGGTAGCATCGAAGCTGCCGGCGTCAACCAATCCGATGTTCTTGACTGTAACTTTTACCTTGCATGTTCCCTTTGCTACTGGCTTTGGAGGAGTAACCTCTATTGAAGCTGGTGTTAAGTCTGGGTATGGCAATAGTTGAGGCTGGATCCTCGCAACAGTTTCAGATGTCAGGTGAGGCAGCAGCTTAACCCTCTCTTCTAAGGTTAAAGCGCCATATATGTCGTTGAGTCTCTCAGTTGAGAGGTAATGGAATATTTCTCCGAGCTCCTCTAAAGCGTTCATTTCGATTATGAGTTTAACTGTTTCTACGGCTTTGTCGAGGCTCATCGTCTCTAGGATTGCGGCAGCCGTTTCTGGAGATGACGGTAGCCTCGCAATCTCTACTAGTATCAGAACTAAGGTCTCTGTATCCATCTCTTCGAGGATAGGTATGGTTTTTTCAATGTTTTTCTTGGCAGCATGCTCCACTATTTCTGCCGTGCCAGTAACGTTGACCTCCACCATCTTCTCCATAAGAGTCGCCGCTAGTGTCGCGTTAACCTCGATGATTACTGATGCCGCTGCCGTCCTATTCATTGCAAGCGTTATGTTTGCAACTTTGTCTGTTAGGTTGAAGCTTACAGCGGTCTCAACTATGTCCTTAGCCTTCTCTATGGCTACTTCCTCTAATATATCAGCAGCCTTTTCCGGCT
>CAZDRE010000011.1:0-51034 GCA_964508155.1 uncultured Candidatus Bathyarchaeia archaeon | reverse complement strand
TTGGTGGGGCCGGTGGGATTTGAACCCACGACCTCGCGAGCCCCAGTCGCGAATCTTAGACCAGGCTGGACCACGGCTTCACGGGTTGGCCGTTTTCCCTCCCGTGCCGGGTTGTTTTGGAAGGTCGGCCCCAAGTATGAGCTAATATTTTCGCTTTAATAAAGTTTAAGGGTGCTGATTTTATGGTGATTTTTATTTTCCGGGCGAATCTCGTTTGGTTATTGATCTTATTTTTTAGGTTTTGTATGCTCTTTTTGATGGTTTGATTGGGGTTTGTGTTTTTCGTGAATTCCATAAATTGTTTATGGCAGATAAGATCATGGTGATTAAGGAGGGTTAGAGGGGATTTTGGGTTGTCACGGAGTGTATAAGCCTACCGTTTCGGTTATCGTTCCAGTGCTTAATGCTAGGGATACAATCGTTGATCTTCTGAATTCTCTGATGAGGGTTGATTATGATAGGGACAAGCTTGAGGTTGTAGTTGTTGATGGTGGCTCAACGGATGGAACTCAAGATCTGATTCGGTCATATCCTGTTAGGATGATTGTGGAGAGGAGGAGGGGCTTAAATCTTGCGAGGAATACCGGGCTGAAAAATAGCAGCGGCGAGATCATATTGTTCACGGATTCAGATTGCGTAGTACCTGAGGATTGGGTTAGGAAGATCGTGAGGAACTTTACGGATTCGAATGTCGGCTGCGTCGGGGGGACGGTCCTCAGATACGATGACTCCTTACTGTCAAGGTATGCGGATGAAAGTGTAATGCCAGTATTGAGGAGATTTAGGAAGCGGAAGGTTTTGGAGAACGTTATGCCCCCTCTTAATTATCCAGCTGGTTGCAACATGGCCTTCCGCAGAGAAGTATTCGATAAGGTGGGAGAGTTCAATGAGGAGATCCATTATGGATTCGATGAGGATGAGCTGGTGGAGCGAGTATGCAACGCTGGATACAAGATGGTTCTAGATCCAGAAGTCGTGGTTATGCATAAGCACAGAGGTAGCCTTAAGGATCTGCTTAAGCAGACATTCTCTTATGGTAGGGGAGGAACTCTCCTCTTAAGGAAGGTGGGATTCAAGAGTAGATTCGCAAGATGGAACGTTGCTTTTCTGGCCGCTTTTCTGATATGGCTCTTGCTATGCATTTCATCCGCACTTCTCTTGTTTCTCCATCAAGTTTTAATTCTCCCTTTGCTTCTACCCTCCGTCTTTCCCCCTCTCTCCCTGATAGCATATTATGTCTGGAAATTATCGGGTAGGAGAATTTTGGAGGCCCCTCTTTTCGCATGCCTAGATATGCTCAGGCTCTTCGCATATTGCTCCGGCGAGATAATCGGCTTGATTAAGGGGTAACTTCTGCTGTTTAAACAAGCAGATTTTTTAGATGAGAGAAGCCTTACCTTTAAGATGCCATTTGTAGCCGTTGGAGCTATTGAAGAGGCATTCGCCCTTCAGAAGCTGGTAAAGGCGAATCTCAAGCTTTCAGCGGGAGCAAGACTTGCCTAATAACCGAGACATACATGTGCTGGTAGACTTCCTTGCAATGAGATTGGGTAAAACGAAAAAGTTTATAGTAAAGTAAAAATAAAGAAGGTAAAGTGGAGGATTTTATATGACGGAGATTGTGCGAGTTAGTAGGAAGTATCAGGTTGTTATTCCTAAAAAGGCTCGTGAAGCACTGAATATTAACCGTGGAGATGAACTTATCGTTTCAGTAAAGAACGGACAGATACTAATGAGACCTAAACCAAAGAGCTACACGGATTACATGTGCGGCCTTCACAAGAAAATCTGGACGAATACTGAAGCCACAGAATACGTCAAAGAGGAAAGAAAAGCATGGATCAAAAACGATTAATTAAAGAATTACTGGAGAAATATTGGATAGTAGGAATTGATACGGCCGCATTCATATATCACTTCGAAGAGAATAAGGCGTATTTACCCTTCACTGATGTTCTCTTCGAGATGATAGAGACTGGAAAGATTAGAGGGGTTACTTCAACGATCACTCTGATGGAAGTTTTAGTTAAGCCGAAGAGGGATGGAAACGAGAGAGCCGTAGACGAATATAAGTTTATTCTTCAGACATTTCCAAATCTGGAAATTAGGCAAGTCGATGCTGAAGTTGCTGAAAGAGCAGCTGAGATCAGAGCTAGATATGGGGTGAGGCCTCCAGATGCTTTGCAAGTCGCAGCTTCACTCGCAAATAATGCTGACGCATTCATAACAAATGATGAAGAACTTAAAAGGATCAGGGAAATCGAAATCGTGATAATGAAGGAAGTCTTAACAATGAAACATAAAGACTGAAGAGGCTATCAATTGTTAAGGGCAGAATCTGTGCTTAATTCTAAATTATTCAAGTTGAGGACGGCGATGAATCCGATTAACTCAACGAGGCAAGCGACTTTTGCATTCTCAGCGGTCTTCAGCGTTTACTTTAAGATTGGGAAATCAGGAGAGCTAAAGAATTATATCGAGAGACAGTAGAGGAAACCGAAGATAAATACGACTATGAATCCGATTAATGATAGGGATTATGTCATCTCATCTTCGACATTAACATGCTCTCCAATGAAGGATCAGCAAGGCTTATCTTCATTTAGGAATCAATTTATGAGGAGTGCACGTTAATGTCGATCATGTCTGATAAGTCCCTCAGCTTCATTCCACGCCTCTTTAAGTCTCCCAGAACTTATCATGCACAGTGGATGATAACTAGGAGATGCAATTATCGGTGTAGGGGATGCAGGGTCTGGCAGGAGCAGGATGCACGTGAACTCTCAACGGAGGACGTTAAGAGGGGACTGGATATTCTTAAGGAGCTGGGCGTGATAGAGATAGTCTTCTCTGGGGGAAACCCATTAATTAGGGATGATATAGGTGAAATCTTGGATTACGCCTCAAGGAACTTTATAACTACGGTGTATGATAATGGAAGCATGGCGGCTGAGAAGATCGATGCCCTCAGAAACGTGGATTTCGTGGCTATCTCACTTGATACGCTTGATGAGAAGAAGAATGATTACTTGAAGGGTGTTCGGGGAGCATGGAGAAAGGCTATGGAGGCAATAAGGCTTCTGAAGGAGGAGGGAATAAGAGTTGGAGTTTCACCCACGATCTCCCAATTCAACGTTCATGAGATAGTTGATTTCACAAAATACTTCATATCTAAGTCAATTCCAGTCTGGTACTGCTATTACTGCTATGACTATCCATTCGAGGATGGAATGTTCAATATTGGAAGGAAGAATGATGAGTTCATTATAAGGGATAAACAGGCATTGCTGGACGCCTTAGACTCCATAATGAGGCTTAGGGAAGAAAGCGATTACGTCTTCATAACGGAGAAGACGCTGAAGGCGCTGAGGGAATATGTTTCCTCGGGAAATAGAACTTGGAAGTGTCGAGCCCTCGACTCCTTCTTAATAATCGATCATCTGGGTAGGGTTGCGGGTTGTCATAGCAGGGAACCAGTCGCATCAATATTCGATCTACCGAAGGTGTGGAGAAGCAGAAAATTCGATGAGCTCAGGATGAAGTATAGCCAATGCACGAAATGCGCTTATCTATGCTATATCTTCTATTCGGTCCATACGGGATTATCTGGCATACTTGAGATCCTAAGGGATCAATGGAGGAATACTAAGATCCTCCTGAGGGAGGAGAGGCAAAAACGTCTTCAAAGACGCATATGCCCTCCGATGGCGGAATAGGCAATACCCAAATCTTTAAAATCACCCAGTAAATTAAGTTCTTAACTGGATGGAGCGATTGTATTTTCGGGGTGTCAATCTTGGAGATTAAGACTGTTAAAATCGAGACGCCTAAGGATGCAAATGCGATTTTAGGGATGGCTCACTTCATAAAGACCGTTGAGGACATCTATGAGGCCATGGTAAGCTCCGTTCCAAACGTGAAGTTTGGCCTCGCATTCTGCGAGAGCAGCGGGGACTGCCTAATAAGAGTTGAGGGAACGGATGAGGAGCTTAAGAGGGCAGCCGCCGAGAATATGCTTAAGCTCGGCTGTGGACATTCATTCCTAATCTTCATGAGAGATGCCTATCCAATAAACGTGCTGAATGCCATAAAGAACATTCCAGAGGTATGCACGATATACGCTGCAACCGCAAATCCATTGAAGGTCATAGTTGCGGAGGATGAGCAGGGAAGGGGGATACTCGGTGTCATAGACGGCTTCAAGCCTAAGGGCGTTGAGGATGAGAAGGGCATTGAGTGGCGAAAGAACATACTGAGAAAGCTAGGATATAAAAGGTAGCCTTTCCCAAGAAAACGGGAATTCTTAATCTGAAATGAAAGATTCATGGAAGATACGCGGAGTATCCAAGCACTGAAGAATAAGACGTGAACCCCTCTTAAATGGTCATTGAATTGCTTAATATGGATGAATGTCGGATGATCCATGCATGAGAGTATAGTTCTGTCATGGGGCGATTGAATGCAGGGATGTTGCGGAAATAAGAAAGAGCTGTTGGAAGAGATAGCGGATGAGATTAGGAACTGCCATAAATGCGGTCTTTCAGAGAGCAGAACGAATGCCGTTCCAGGAGAAGGAGATCCATGCGCATCCATAGTTCTAATAGGTGAGGCTCCCGGCTACTGGGAGGATCAGATGGGAAGGCCATTCGTAGGGGCAGCTGGAAGGCTGCTCAATGATATTCTCGGAAAGATAGGCATTAAAAGAGAAGAAATATTCATAACGAACGTTCTTAAGTGCCGTCCGCCTGGAAATAGGGATCCGCGGCCTGACGAAGTTAGGATATGCACTCCATTCTTGGATAGGCAGCTTGAGATTATTAGGCCAGAATTCATAGTTACCCTCGGCCGCCACTCAACAGCCTATATCTTCGAGAAGATGAATCTGAAGTTCTATGGGATATCGAGAGTTCACGGCCGAATTTATGAGGCTAAGTTTCCAGAGTGGAAATGTAGGGTCATCCCGACTTATCATCCGGCAGCCGCCCTATACAATGTGAACCTCAAAGAGGATATCCTAAGGGATATGTTGAGGCTGAAGGAGAATCTAAGCGCCTTCATAGATTAAAGCCCTAAAATTCCCCTTTGATCCTCTGGATCTCCAAGTATATATCCCTCAGGATCTGCTGGTAATCCGCCTTCCCCTGCTCGACGAGATCCATCTGCTCCTCCAATCTCCTCGTGGTCTCCTCGGAGACGTACTCCCTGAATCTATCATAGAGATACTGATAGATTTTGAAGCCCAGCTTCGTGCCGATCAGCCTATTATTCTTCTCGATCACGTATCCCCTCTCGATGAGGGTTGAGATGATCTTAGCGTATGTGCTCGGTCTGCCGATGCCCCTCTCCTTCATAACGGCGATAACCTCTCCCTGATTGAATAGTCTCGCGGCTGGCAACCGTAGAACTCTAGCGTATGTAATCTCATATTCGCCCTCCTCAACTGGAGCCTTAAGTCTAATCGGAAGAACCTTATTGAAGCCCTCGCTGATGATCGCAATTGGATTTTCAATAGTCACCTTATTCTCTCCTATCGTAACGGTGAACTTCTGATATTGAACCTTCACAGGCTTCATCTGGCTGGCTATAAAGCGCTTAAATATCAAATTGTAAAGCTGAAGATGCTCAAATGTAAGTCTCTTGGGAAATCTTAGGAGTCCAAGAGAGATGGCGTTTCTCAGCCTCTCGGAGTCTATTGGCCTAGTAGGCCTAATACACTCATGCGCTCCCTCCCTAAAGTATCTCCGGGGAGAGAAGAGTGACGGGTATCTCTCTTGAATATACTCCTTCGCAAGGCCCAGCCCGACGGTTGAGACGGTTGTGGAGTCCGTTCTATGATATGTGCATAGTCCCATCTCGAATAGATCCTGAGCGAGCATCATCGTCTTTGAGGCTGAAAAGTTCAGTTTTGCTGATGCATCACGCAGCAGCGTATCCGTTGTGTAGGGCGGTGGAGGATTAACCTCCCTCTCTTCAACCGTTAAGTTCTCAATCCTCCCCTTAAGTTCACCCAGATGCCTCTTTAATTCTCTTAATGGAAATGGGAACTTTGGATCTTCAATTGAGACCTTGAGGCCGTTGGATAGCTGAACCGATAGGACCCTCCTCTTCTTTCTAGCCTCATTAGTCCTCTCAATTATCCAGCCTAAAACTGGAGTTTGAACCCTACCCGCTGAGAGCCTGTAATTGTGGAATCTACGCCAGACCTTCTGGCTTAACTCGAATCCTATCCATCTATCCTCGATTCTTCGGACTATCTGCGCCTCAACCATCTTTACATTGCATTTCCGCCTATTATTTATAGCCTGCAGGAAGGCCTTCTTGGTTATCTCATGAAACTCTAAACGCTCAATCTTATCATTTATTGGATGAAGCGAGCAGTAGAGGTCGTAGGCTATCTTCTCCCCCTCAGTATCCGGGTCGGTAGCCAAAAAGACATTATTTACCTCAAGCGATAATTCCCTTAAGGCCCTTATGAGGTCGCCCTTGGAGTAGAAGTCTGAACTCTTACATTTCGGGCATGATGTGAACTCCGTAAATTGCTCCCCGCACTTCTTACATTTCTTTATGAAATCATAGATCGGTATGAACTTGTCATCTTCAACCTTTACTCCCTGAAATCCCTCGGTGATCACTAAGTCGTATATGTGGCCCATGCTTGCAGCTATCGTTAATATGTACTTTCCAGTATTCACCTCGAAGACTGTTAGTCCTCTAATATTACGCTTGTATGGCTTGCCGAAGAACTTCGATATAGTCCTAGCCTTAGTCGGCGATTCAACTATTAGCAATGCGGTCTTAATGTAATCCTTTATTCTCTTGGAGATCCTTCCCTCCCTGATCTCCCGTATTATTCTCCTATCCTCATCTATCTTCTCGAAGTATCTCTTTGCAACCTTCAAATTGAATCTGCTCCACTTTATTTCCGCAAGCATGAATTTGAGTCTCTGCTGAAGCGAATAGAATGCCTTCTCATCATCGACTATGAGGAAGCTCGCCCCCCTCGTTATTCCACCAGCGAACATTCTTGAGGCTCTGCCAGAAGCCTGAAGATAAGCGATGGGATCAGAAACTATAAGATAGAAAATTTCATCTTCCTTCTTAACTGAGATCTCCTTGCTCTCCATGATCCTCTCTATTATCTCTGGGGTGATGACTCTCCTGAGAAAGTTCCTAGCGTCAAAGATCGTCTTCCTAACATATTCCTCAAACCCCTCAAGTTGAATTCCCTCCTCAATTGCTACCTTAACTTTCTCCCTGAGATCCTTACTTATAGGGACTATCTTGCGGAGCCTAGATATGATCTCGCTGGCCTCATCCTGCTGATCAGAATCCAGAAACTCCCTAATATTCCTCAGTAATGTCAGGATCTTTGTGGGGCTATATTCCTCCCAGCTTAAGGGGATCTCCATTCTTGGAACTCCAGCGAAGATGACATATCGGATCCTCTCAGGAATATCTATTCCCCTCGCGATTGGGCTTCTGAAGCTAGCGATCCCTATTAGGACGTCATACTCTCCGCTGCGGAACCTCTCTAGGATCTCCTCATCCATCTTCCTATAGACATAGGAGCGTATTCCATTCTGGTTTAGGAAATCGTTTAGTCTAATGGCGTATTCTCTCCCCATAGCCGATGGAACGAAGATCAGGCATCCTCCGCCGAACTCCCTAAGCAACTCTAAGACTTGCGCGTCAACATCTCCCTTGGTAGCCAAATAGAAATCCTTCAGGTTTCTGAGAAATTCAGGTTGGAATCCCACCTGAAATCCAAGAAGCTCCTCAAATATCCTTATTCTCTTAGTTCTCTTGGCCTTTACGGTTGCTCCCGAGACTACAAGCAATCCAATATTATTTCTGCTCTTGTAAAATTCAATCTCATTCCTTATCTTCTCGATTCTCTTTAGGATCTCCTCGGCGCTCTTGCCCATCTTAGCAAGCCTATTTGCCTCAGTTCTCAAATCTAAGAGTTGAAAGGCAGATGTGATTATCTCATCATTAAATCCGAGAACAGCTAGGATCTTATCTATGTTCTTAGGAGACTTCAGGAAGGAATCTATGTCATCGACGAATATGAAGCTGAACTTCTTATCTTTCAGAAGATCAAATCTGTTAATTATGAACCTATCGGTCGTAACGAGTATCTCAAAGCTGCCCTCAGCTATTCTCTCTAAAACCTCTCTCTTCTCGCTGTCCTTCAATGAGCCATGATAATAGGCGAGATCAGGATTGATCCCCAACCTATCCGAGAATAACCGGATCTTCTCGACTACCTGCTGAACCAAAAGTCCAGTTGGAACAATAATGTAGCTCCTCTTCTTCTCATTCGAGAAATACAAGGCAAAGATTATTCCGAGAACCGTCTTCCCAACGCCCGTCGGAGCGACTATAGAGAAGCTCCTGTTAAGCAGGATCCTCCTCGCCCAAGTCTCCTGAAGAGACCACATCCTCTGACCAAGGGCCCTCTTAAAGAATGAGGAGAAATCCCTCAGCCTGCCATGAAAATTCAATATCTCCTCGGCGAAGTATAACCTTCCATTCTCCCTCAGTCTCTTCTGAATTCTCCTCCATCCCCTAAGTCCCCTGGCATCTCCCAAGCATCTCTCGCATATTCCATTCTGTAATAGTTGCTCATCTGAGATCTCCCCTCCACAGTTCAGGCAGAGCCCCCAGTAGATCCCCCTCATCTTCACCCCTCAGAAAATAATTGGGTCTGTATGCTTATTAATGGGTTCCCCGGCTTCGGCTCATTTAAGAACTTCGAAGTTAAGGCTTAAATGGAAAATTCGATCCTCTCTGGTCTTCCGCTTATTGCGCACTTAACGATCTTCTCAGCGATCACAATATCCCTGTAGGAGTCCGAACCATCAGATATCGGCTTTTTATCCTCCAATATGCACTCAATGAAGTGTTGAGCTTGACGTTCAAATGACCACATCCATTCTCCATGTGGATACTCATCCCTCTGAATCTTACCTGCCCTGTAAACGTGCACCTTCGCAGGTACGTTCCTTAAGAGCGGGGGCGGAGGCCTAATATCGATCCATCCATTCCTAAAGAATATCATTAGCTGCTCATCCCAGAAGTCCGCTGTTATCGAGTTCATCTCGAGTATGAGCGGATACTCGCCGTAACTCAAAATTGAGATGAAGCCTCCATTCCAAAGACTCGTGAACGCCACCTCATGTGGATCTCCCAAGAAGAATCTTGGCAGGTTTATATCGTGGATCTGCTCAAGCAGACTATTCATTAAATCCTCATACTCTCTGGGTAGAAAATGGGGGAATCTAACTGGAACATTCGGATACGGCTCGTCAGTCTCAATTCTCGGCTCTGCAGGGGAACCGCATATCCAGTCACCCCCAAACAGATGCGACCTAACATAAATGACCCTATCTTCCCTGGCAAACTCGCGGTATGTCTCCTTAGCCTTCAGGACTCCAGAGTCGTATCTCTTCATGTATCCGACCATTAGCTTCTGGCCGTGCTTCTCAGCGGCTCTAACCATCTCCAATGCATCTTGACTTGTAGTCGCGATCGGCTTCTCCGTGAAGACATGCTTTCCAGCCTTTAACGCATCTATTGCGATAGGCGCATGTACGAATTTGTTTGTGATCTCCACGACGGCATCTATCTCTTTATCCTCTATCAGATCTACGTGTGACGTGTAAACCTTCTTTATCCTCCACTTATCCGCAACCGCCCTAGCCAGCTTAGGCCTGACATCGCATATCGCCCTTATCTCAGCATTCTCCAATCTCATGAATGATGGCAGATGGACGCATTGTCCCATGAATCCACATCCAATAAAGCCTATAATGACTTTCCCAGTCAATTCTCCTCCGACCAAACGTGATATTAGGATTAGAATCCCAAATGCCCTAATTAGCCTTTTCTGCATAAAGGAGTGGAGAGTGATCAACCTTATTTATTCCCAGAGCAGATAGTAAGGCTGAGGTTGATCCGAAATGTTTGTGGGGTTATTAACTGCTCCTCTAAGAGACTGGAGCTTCAGAAAAGTCGTTGAATGGGCCTCAAAGAATGGATTCAAAGGGCTTGAAGTGCCTGTCTCCCCATCTTCGTCGCAGCTAAATATCGATCGCATCCTAAACGGCGGGGCAGATGAGATCAAAAGGCTACTGGCAGAGAATAACATTAAGATCACGGGCTTAGCATTCTACAGCATCAAGATACTTGAGGATCCCGAGGATCAAAAGTTTCTTAAGAGAATGATCGAGGCTGCATCTGCCCTCGGAGTGGAGGTGGTCTGCACATTCTCTGGAAGGCCCAAGGATGGAAAGGATAGGGAGAAGACTTTGAGGGAGGACTTCCCGGAGGTTTTCGGTCCGATAGTGGATGAGGCTAAAGATCATGGCATTAAGATAGCCCTCGAAAACTGGTTTGGGACGAATCTTCAGGGATTAAATCATTTCCAAGCTGCTATTGATGCTCTGCCAAGCGACAATTTAGGCTTCAACTTTGACCCCTCTCACCTGTTCTGGCAACAGATCGACTATATTGAGGCCGTTCACAAATTCGGGGATAGGATATTCCATACACATGCCAAGGACACTGAGATCCTGCCGTTCAGACTTAGGGAGGTCGGAGTGCTGGGAAGCGGATGGTGGAGATACCGCATTCCAGGATGGGGCGGCATAAATTGGAGGAGCTACATAACGGCTCTCAGAGAAGTCGGCTATGACTATGTGCTCAGCATAGAACATGAGGATCGATTCTTCGGCGCAGAAGAGGGCTTCATTAAGGGAAAGGAGTATCTGGAGCAACTTATATAGAATCCCTAATTTCTTTCCTCATCTCTGAGATCAGATCCGATAGTATGCTGAACGCCTTCGCCGCATCTTCCATCCTAAGGATTATAATCGTCTCTGTGAAGCAGCTCGCCGTCTCCTCAATATTTATGTGAGCTCTAGATATTGGATTGTAAAAGGCGACTAAGCACCCCGGAGTATCCACTATCTCCCTTGGACTCTGAACTATTAGAGCCGCCAAATTTCTCCTTTCACCTAAAATATCCTCCTCCTTGAATATGGATCTCACCCTACCGAATATGGTCTCATCAGTGATGATCGTAACCGTCGATGTCCCCTCCAAGATCTGAAAGAAGGCCTCTGGAAAATCGGCTGAGATGAGCCTTGCCTTCTCAAGGTTTCTACGGGTCTTCTCCACTGATATCTTCGCAACATCAGTTCTCAAGTTTATCCTGCTCTCAGCGATTATTCTGCGGTATTCTTCTCTCGGAGCATAAGAGGCCCTCGTCCTCTTCACGGCGCTTATTATGCCCGCGAGGTCTACTCTCTCGCCGTATATCTCTTCGACCTTAGGCTTTAGGATACGTGCAATCGCACTGTAATTTCCGTATCCCCTCGCCAAGGCATCTTGTATTGGGAGGTCATTCTCTATGAGGCGTTGAATGATCTTTGAGATGGACATCTTGACCATTTTAGGTCACAATGGCCAAAATTTGGCATAAATTGACCAAAAAGAATATATAAAGTTTTCCCCGTTCCTTTTCAGTAAAGGCGGCGAAGTATATTGACGAGGAAGATCGTGCTTGCATACTCGGGTGGATTAGACACCTCGGTCATGCTCAAGTGGCTTCAGCATAAATACAATGCTGAGATAATAACAGTCACGCTGGATGTTGGTCAACGTGAAGATCTGAGAGCGATCGAGAAGAAGGCGAAGGATCTAGGCGCCCTAAAGCACTACTCTATAGACGCAAAGGATGAATTTGCAGAGAAATACGTCTTTCCAGCTATAAAGGCGAATGCCCTCTACGAGGGGAAGTATCCCGTCAGCACGGCTCTCTCAAGGCCGCTGATCGCAGAGAAGCTGGTAGAAGTTGCGAAGAAGGAGGGTGCAGATGCAGTTGCTCATGGATGCTCAGGGAAGGGAAATGATCAAGTTCGAATTGAAGTCACGGCTAAGGCGCTAGCTCCAGACATCGAGGTGATAGCCCCAGTAAGAGAGTGGAACATGACGAGAGATGAGGAGATAAAATTCGCTCAGGAAAATGAAATTCCAATACCAGTGGATCACGATAAGCCCTACAGCATAGACCAGAATCTGTGGGGCCGCTCAATAGAATGCGGCGTCCTGGAATACCCGGATGTCGAACCTCCAGAGGAGATCTATGAATGGACAGTCTCACCTGAGGAGGCTCCGGACAAGCCGGAATACGTAACTATACGCTTTGAAAATGGGATTCCCACGGCCATTAACGGAGAAGAGATGAAGCCCGTAGAGTTAATTGAAACGTTAAATGCTATTGCTGGGAAGCATGGGGTTGGAAGAATAGATCACATAGAGGATAGACTCGTGGGTATAAAGTCAAGGGAGGTCTACGAGTGTCCAGCCGCTCAGGTCATAATCGAAGCTCATAAAGACCTAGAAAAGATTGTGCTCACACGGCATGAGATATCCTTTAAGCATCAAGTAGATGCGTTATGGAGCACGCTTGTATATACTGGTCTCTGGATGGATCCATTAAAGGAGGATCTAGACGCCTTCATTGATTCAACGCAGAAGAGGGTTCTCGGAGAAGTGAAGGTTAAGCTCTATAAGGGAGGTCTCCATGTGGTAGGCCGCTCATCGCCTCTATCACTCTACGACTTGAACCTTGCAACATACAATATTGAATCCAAGTTTGATCAGAAGTCATCTAAAGGCTTCATTGAGCTCTGGGGACTACCTACTAGGATGGCTCATGCCCTAAAAAGGAGGGGAGAAGAGGGCGATGTCTAGCCTCCTAAGAAGCGGGAGGCTGAAACCCGCAAAGAAGGATGCAATATCATTCACCTCATCCGTGAAGGATGATGAGAAAATACTAAAGCAGATAGTCGATGTGAATAAGGCTCACATAATAATGCTCATAGAGGAGGGGATAATCGGTAGGGAGAGCGGCGGAAGGATCCTTCAAGCCCTCGACGGACTAGAGGGGAGGATTAAGATCAAACCTGAACATGAGGATGCTCATGTAGCAATCGAAGAGGCAGTCGTTAATGCAGCCGGGGAGGAGGCTGGCGGAAACCTAAACCTAGCCAAGAGCCGAAATGATCAAGTTGCAACAGCAATAAGGATGAGGCTTCGACTAGAGGTCATAAAGACAGCCGGGCTCATAACTGATCTCCAAGAGGCAATACTAAGGAAGACTGAGGAGAACATTGAGTCCGTAATTCCGGGATACACGCATCTCCAACCTGCACAGCCAATAACATTTGCGCATTACCTAATAGCGCAGTTCGATGCGCTACATAGGGATCTAAGCCGCCTCAAGGAGGCTTACAGCCGCATAAACCTATCCCCAATGGGGGCAGGAGCATTAGCAACGACAAGCCTTCCAATAAGCCGGGAGAGAACAGCGGAGTTGCTAGGCTTCGACGGAATAATCGAGAACTCTTTGGATGCAGTCTCAACACGTGACTTCCTGCTTGAGACCCTCGCAGTCCTCTCCATCATGGCAGTGGATATATCCCGAATGGCCGAGGACATGATAGTCTGGAGCACGATGGAGTTTGGACTTATCGAGCTGCCAGATGAGTATGCATTCACAAGCAGCATAATGCCGCAAAAGAAGAATCCAGATGTCCTAGAGGTCATCCGGGCTAGAATGAGCCTCATCCTAGGCGACTTTACATCCTCAGCTATTATGCTGAAGGCCCTGCCTGCAGGCTACAATCTGGACTTCCAAGAGGCCACTCCCATCCTTTGGAGGGCGATAGAGAACATTCAGCGGTGCCTAAAGATACTCGCGAAGATAATTCTGAACTTGAAGGTCCGCCCGGAAGCCGTAGATAGGCCGGAATTATCCTTCATGGCAGCCACTGAACTTGCAAATATGCTCGTTAAAGATTACGGTGTTCCATTTAGGACTGCTCATAGAATAGTTGGAGCGGCGGTTAAGAATCTGATAGATAAGGGAATGTCACTTAAGGATTTAACGCCGAAACTGCTCGCTGAATTATACGGTGAGATCGTCGGCTCGCAGATCCAAGTTAAGAAGGAGGATCTCGCTGGTATAATCGATATTTCAGGCTGCGTCGAATTATGTAGCGTTAGGGGCGGGCCATCCAGAAAAGAAGCGGAAAGAATGCTGAGGGAACGTAGAGCGCTCCTAGCGGATTCAAGGATGTGGATCAGAGAGAAGAAGGATAGATTAGAGGCAGCTGAGGAGATGCTTAACAGAAGGGTTAAAGAACTATCCAAGTCAATCCCAAACCGTAATGTTTAAATTTGAGTATTCCTCGGTTGAGGAAGGGTCGTTTGAAGCGCAAAAGAGTATCTGATAAAGCTGGAAAGGCCGCGCTCGTCCTGGAGGATGGAACCGTCTTTCTAGGGGATGGATTCGGCTCTCCCGGAAGAGTTTCCGGGGAAGTAGTATTCTCCACCTCTATGGTTGGTTATCCGGAGGCATTAACAGACCCATCATATTATGGGCAGATACTAACGCTAACATATCCTCTAATAGGAAATTATGGAGTTCCACCATACAAATGCGACGAGTTTGGAGTTCCGATGTACTTCGAGTCGATAGGAATAAAGGTTAGAGGCCTCGTCATTCAGGAGCTCTGCTTAACGCCGCATCACTGGGCCTCAGAGAGGACATTAGATGAGTGGCTTAGAAGCGAGGGCATACCCGGAATATGCAACATAGATACCAGAAGATTGACTAAAAAGCTCAGAATAAAGGGTGTGATGCTCGGCATACTCGAGGTCTGCGAGGAGGGCTCAGAACCCGACGTAGATAGACTGTTGAAAGAGGTAAGGCATGTTCCGGATCCAAACTTAAAGGATCTGGTTAAAGAGGTTACGATTAAGGAGCCTATACACTACAGGGCTGGAGATAGGAAGAGGATCGTTCTGATTGACTGTGGAGTGAAGGCTGGAATAATCAGGTGCCTGCTCAAGCGTAAAGTAGAGGTTATTCGGGTTCCACATTCATTTCCGGAGGATGAAATTCTAGAATACAAGCCCGACGGGGTTCTCGTGAGTAATGGCCCCGGAGACCCCAAGAGGATACCAAAAGAGACGATCCAGGCCGTAGCGCACTTCATAGAGGAGGGAATTCCAGTAATGGGGATATGCTTGGGAAACCAGGTGATCTCCCTGGCCGCGGGCGGAGACACCTACAAGCTCAAGTATGGACATAGATCGCAGAATCAGCCAGCCTACGACCTCGAGACCAGAAGATGCTACATTACAACTCAGAATCACGGGTATGCCGTGAAGGCAGAATCGCTTAAAGGAACCGGCCTAAAGGTCTGGTTCATAAATGCGAATGACAAGACAGTTGAGGGAGTGAGGCATGAGAATGGAAGGACATTCGCCGTGCAGTGGCATCCAGAAGCCTCTCCGGGACCCTACGATACCGAGTTCCTCTTCGACCTATTCATAGAGAAGATGAGGTGAAAGGCATATGCCTAAATTCGAGTGGATCAGGAAGGTCATAATCCTAGGAAGCGGACCAATAAAGATCGGCGAGGCAGCAGAATTCGATTACTCAGGAAGTCAGTGCCTCAAGGCTCTCAGAGAAGAGAAGATAGAGACTGTCCTCATAAATCCAAACGTTGCAACCATACAGACCGATCCAAGATTGGCCGGGAAGGTCTATCTGCTCCCAGTTACGCCGGAATACGTCGAGGAGGTCATTAAGAGAGAGAGGCCGGACGGCATACTCCTCGGATTCGGAGGGCAGACAGCCCTAAACTGCGGAGTTCAACTTGCCAAGATGGGGATCCTCGAAAAATATGACGTTAAGGTTCTTGGGACGCCGATAAGGGCCATAGAGGAGACGGAGGACCGCGAACTCTTCAAGAGAGCGATGATAAGAGCCGGAATTCCAGTGCCCAAAAGCAGATCAGCCTCATCGGTTGAAGAGGCAATGAAGATAGCCGATGAGATCGGATTCCCAGTTATACTCAGAGTCGCGTATACTCTCGGCGGAAGAGGCTCAGGAATAGCCCATAACAGACGTGAACTTAAGGAGATGGTAAGCCGAGCCCTCGCTCAGAGTATGATAACGCAGGTCTTGATTGAGGAGTATATCGGCAAGTGGAAGGAAGTCGAATATGAGGTCATGCGGGACTACGAGAACAACTGCCTAACCGTATGTAACATGGAGAACTTCGATCCAATGGGGGTTCATACAGGCGACTCAATAGTCATAGCGCCATCCCAGACACTAACAAACCGGGAATATCACCTGCTACGCTCAGCATCCATACGGGCAGTTCAAAGCCTAGGAATCGTCGGGGAATGCAATATTCAGTGGGCTCTACATCCAAGATCAGAAGAGTTTAGAGCGATAGAGATCAACGCCAGAATGTCTAGGAGCTCAGCCCTAGCCAGCAAGGCGACAGGATACCCATTAGCCTACATAGCGGCTAAACTCGCAATCGGCTATCTACTCCCAGAACTGATCAATAAGGTTACTGGAATCACGACTGCATGCTTCGAACCGGCACTCGACTATCTTGTAGTTAAGATTCCAAGATGGGACCTAAGGAAGTTCAGAAACGTGGATCCGCATATCGGCCCGCAAATGAAGTCTGTTGGAGAGGTCATGGCTATCGGCAGAACATTTGAGGAGGCTCTCCAGAAGGCCGTTCGGATGCTCGATATAGGGAAGATCGGGGTTGTCGGAAACGATGATGACGAAGAGCCTGAACCCATAAAGTCCATACTTGACGTCATCGAGAATCCGACTGATGAGAGGCTCTTCAAGATAGCCAAGGCAATAAAGATGGGCGTTCCAATCGAAAAGATATATGAATTAAGCGGCGTGGATCCCTGGTTCCTATATAAGATCCGCAATATAGTCGAGATGGAGGCTAAGCTTAAGTCGCTTAGCCTCGAGGATCCAGAGGCTCCAAGCATCATAAGAGAGGCTAAGCGGCTGGGATTCTCAGACAGGCAGATCGCGAAGTATCTAAGAGTAGATGAGTTGGAGATCAGAGATTTCAGGAAGAGACACGGAATAATCCCTGTTGTAAAGCAGATTGACACGCTAGCGGCTGAGTGGCCGGCCCAGACGAACTATCTATATTTGACATACAGCGGAGATGAGGATGACATAAAATTTGACTCTTCAGGAAAGAAGAAGGTCATAGTTTTAGGCGCGGGAGTCTTCAGGATAGGTTCAAGCGTAGAGTTTGATTGGAGCGGCGTAAATACGATCTGGGCGTTGAAGAGGAGGGGAATAGACGAGGCTATAATGGTGAATTACAATCCGGAAACAGTCTCAACCGACTATGACATATCAGATAAGCTATACTTTGAAGAGTTAACATTTGAGCGTATCCTGGACATTTATGAAAAGGAGAAGCCCATGGGCGTCATAGTGAGCGTTGGAGGCCAAATCCCAAATAATTTGGCTCTAAAGCTAAGCAATGCAGGCGTAAAATTGCTTGGAACTTCAAGTAAAAGCATAGATCTCGCCGAGGACAGATCGAAGTTCAGTGCGCTCCTAGATAAGTTGGGGATTCCGCAGCCGAAATGGAGCAGGCTGACAACAATAGAGGATGCTGAGAGATTCGCCGAGGAGATAGGCTATCCAGTTCTGATACGGCCAAGCTATGTTCTCTCGGGTTATGCGATGCGTGTTGCACGGAATAGAAGGGAGCTAAGAGACTATCTTGAATTAGCGGCTAAGGTATCGCCTGAACATCCAGTTGTCATCTCGAAGTTCATTGAGGGAGCCAAGGAGGTCGAGGTTGACGGGGTCTCGGATGGAGAGGACACATTGATCGGCGCGATAATCGAGCATATAGAGCAGGCGGGCGTTCACAGCGGAGATGCGGTCATGAGCATTCCGCCTCAAACGCTAAGCAGTAGCATAATAAAGAAGATTGAGGATTATACATGTGCGATTGCAAGGTCACTGAGGATAAAGGGGCCATTTAACATCCAATATCTCGTTAAGGACGGGGAGGTCTCAGTTATAGAGTGCAACCTAAGAGCCTCAAGGTCCCTGCCATACGTGAGTAAGACCAGAGGTGTAAATCTCATAGAGGTTGCAACCGCTATCATGCTTGGGAAGACCCTTAAGGATCTGGGGATCCCAAAGCTTCCGCCACTCCCATATGTCGGCGTAAAGGTTCCCCAATTCAGTTTCATGCGTTTAACCGGAGCCGATCCAGTTCTGGGAGTTGAGATGCTAAGCACGGGGGAGGCGGCGTGCATAGGAGAGAACTTCGCCGATGCCTTCCTCAAGGCTCTGCTCTCAGCGGAATTCAAAGTTCCAGAGGACGGCTGCTCCGTCCTAATAACGGTTGGAGGGGAACGATTAAAGAGGGAGATTGTGCCGTTAGCCAAGACGTTAAGGGAGATGGGCTTCAAGATATACGCGACTGAGCATACGGCTGATGCCTTCAGGAAGGCCGGATTAAACTCGATCACTGTTCTCTATAAGGTTAAGGAGCCGCATAAGAAGCCTAATATTCTTGATTATCTCACAAGCGGGAAGATCGACTTGGTCATCAACATACCATCAGGGAACTCGGAGGATGTAAACGATAAGATATGGGAGGATGAATACACCATCAGAAGATTAGCCGTAGAATTCAATATTCCAGTTGTGACGACGCTTGAGCTTGCCTCAGCGCTTGTCAGGGCGATAAAGTGCAAGTCGGCAAGGGGAGAATCCATAAAGTCGCTTAACGAGTATATGGATAGCCTCCCATTCAAGCTCTGGTGAGAATTATATCTCCATCTCCCTCAGAATCTCATCTGCACTCCTATAGGTCTTCGAAGGTATATCCTTAAGGAGATCCTCAAGTCTAACCTGCCCCTTACCCTCGATCTCAGCCAACCTCCATCCTACTCTCCTTATCAGATTGCTCTTGGTCGTCGGATACTTCATGCGGCTCATTAATTCCCGGATAGATTCTGATCCGTGGAGTGAGAGGGGCGGAAACTTTCCTGTCTTAACGAATGAGAGAAATCTGCAGGCATCCTCGAACATGGAGAGATTATTAAAGAGCACGTAGACCTCTCTTTCTCCCCTCTCCAAGGACTTCACTCTGTTATATAACTCAGAGAGCTCCTCATTGCTATACTGATAGTAATACATTCTCGGTCCCAAACCGTGAAGTCTCAGATACGCGATTTTCCCCGAGTAGACTGGGAGAGATCTGAAGGGGTCAGTTACATGCGGAACCTCAAGTTCCTCAAGGATCTCCCTTAGCCTCTTGCGGATCTCCTCCTTCTCCCATGATGGCCCCCTGGTCTCCCATACGATCGTTAATTCATCCCTCTTAATACCTCTAAAGAACTCCCTGGCATCCTCAAGGTCGTCAGACCTAAATGATGCTGGAGTCTGGATAAGGAGGATCTTGGCTGCGAGCTCCCTACATATAGCCTTCATCGTCTCAAAGGTCTCCAGTGACTCGCTCAGCTTCAGCCTATACTTGTGGCTGATGTTCTGATGAGCCTTAACAGTAAACTCAAAACCCTCGGGGGCTTCCCTCCTCCACTTCGTCACAGTCGACATCCTCGGTATCTCATAGAATGTTCTGTTTATCTCGACTAGGCTGAAGGTCTCCTGATACTTCTTTCTCCCAACGGGATATCCGCAACATCCAATCTTAATCATACATATCCCCCGCCTCGCTAAGATGAGACTATGCTACGATTATCCTCCTTTCTAAGCCATATAACATGATCAGCCTTATCCGCGAACTCTTCACTATGCGTCACCGCTATTATCTGCTCTATCGTCTTCAACCTCGAGAGGGCCTCGGCCAATCTGCTTATAGAGCCATCCTCCCTTCCCAAGCTCTCAGTGGGCTCATCTAAGATCAGCATTTGAAGTCCACGTCCAGTCCTCCACTGTATCAGAAGATTCGCTATTCCAAGCTGATAGGCGAAGGCCAGCAGGGTTCTCTCTCCCCCCGACAGGTTTGTGACGCTTCGCCGGCGACCAGTCTCCACCTCGATTATAGGCGTATAATTCTCGTCTATCTTAACCCTTAAGACATCGTCTCCCATGAGATCATCAAGCATCCGCTGAACCGTCCTCTCCAGATAAAATATGAATTCCCTCCTGAGCTTCGGCTGGATGCTCCGGTACGACCGTCTTACCTCATGGATCAACTCTATGATCTTTTTGACCGTTTCGAGTCTGGATGCCTTCTTCTCGGCAGATTCAATCCTCTCCTTCAACTCTTGAATTCTCTTCGAGATCTCCTTTATGCTCTCCTCCGAGATCCGCACTTTACTCTCAAGACTATTATACTCGGCTAAGATGGAGTCTCTCTCCCTACGAGTCTCCTCTATCCGGGAGGCTTCAATCTCCCTTATCTGCGAACATACAGAAGTAAACTCGCTCCTTAACTTCGAGAGCTCCCCGTTTATTTCCTCGATTTTTCTTTGAGCCTCTTCCAGAATCTTCCTCTCAGAGAGTATCTGCTCATTGAGTCTCCTCATCCTCGCCTCTATCATTTGAAGATTATATATTGCGTCAGATATTTCGTTGCGTCTCTCCTCCAGCCTTCTTATCTCCTCCTCAAAATGCTTGAGCTTCCGCTTATTCTCAGAGATCTCATCGTAGAGCCTCCTCATCAAGTTGCCCTTATATTCTGGACTGAGCTCTTGGAGGCACAGTGGACACTCACTCTTCTCAGCAAGGCTTGAGACCCTCTGGGATGCACGTTTAATCTCGCCTCTAATAGCCTCCTCTCTGCCCAATCCATCACTAATCCTATCCTGCAAGGCCTCCAGATGCATCTTCAATTGATCAACTGTCAATTCTCTGGGCAATCCTATCTCCACGAGCCTCTCCCTCAGAACATTTTCCTCTCTCCTTAGGGAATTCCATTCTCGCTCCAGACTATCTATTCTCCTCTTCTGCTCATCCGCTCTTTTCTTCTCTTCCTGAAGAATCCTTTCAGCGGCTGAGATCCTCGCCTGAAGATCAGACTTCTTCCCCATAAGCTCCTCATTTCTCATCTGAATCTTCTGAAGTTCCTCCAAGCGTGATGTAATCTCATCCAGTCTCCTCTTGGCCTTTAAGAGTTTAGCCTTGTCCCCCTCCAACTTATCCTTTTTCTCTTTCAGCTCGGAGACTGCCTCTTTATATCTAGCCTTCAGCTCATCCATCCGAATGATATCTGGATCCCTCTCAAGCGAGTTTCTCTCGCTCTCATACCACCTAAGAATCGACCTTAAATTGCTCCACGCAGTCTCATAATCTGAAAGTCCAAAGAGCTGGTCTAGGCTTCTCTGCCTCTCCCCTGCCGTCATATCCAGAATGTCTTTCAGATGCTCCTGTCGTATCCAGATGAGCCTGCGGAACATCTCCTTATCTATCCCAATTGCGGAGAAGAGCTGCTCCATGACTGCGTCGCTCTTGAGCTCAGCCACGAGCTCCCCATTCTCAAAGAATCTGAGCTGATCCATGTCCTGAACTATGCGGTTGCCTACTCTCTTAAGAGCCCTTATTATGGCATATTCCTTTCCATTAGCCGAGAATTGAAGTATGACCCTCGCCCTATCCTCATCCTCCCTAAGCAGGTAATCGTAGCTCCTCCCCAGGGGCTCCCCAAATAATGCGAAGTCTATCGCGTAGAGAACACTCGACTTTCCAGTTCCAAGCCCGCCAACTAAACAGTTAAATCCATCCGTGAAGCTTATGATGGTCTTCACATGAGACCTTATATTCTCCAATCTTACACTCTTAATCTTCATCGAAGATTCCCTCTAAGAGCCTCCTAACGTATTCATCGTTTCCCTTTACCAGATGCTGGACGAGATCAACTGCCAATTGAGCGATCCTCTTAGCTCTCTCCTTTCCATACCTCTCAGAGAAGAACTCATTGAAGTATTCAAATGCCTTCATCCTAAGATTCTTGAGGCTATCCTGGAAGATCGACTTAACGATCTCGGGCGGAAGATTCTCTTCCCTCATAGAGATTATCGGACGCACAAGCAGCGCCTGTTCCGCCGCCTCACGGATCCTCCTTAGATCAATCTCGTTTCGTGACGCCTCAGCCGGCAATATCCCCTTAATCACCGGAATTATTATGACGTCCGGCTCATCATTCTCCCTTACCAACTCAACGGCTTCCTCAGTTATCCTTTTTGGCGAATAACCAGTGAAGTCTCGTTCAAGAACCTTAAATCTCCTAGAGCCCTCCAGCCTAACCCTTTCGATCTCAAAATCGCCTTTCCCGTTAACCTCTACATGATAGAATCCCTTATCGATCTCCGCTTCTTCATAGCTCACGGTCTCCGTTGATCCACTATATGCGAGAATCGAACCCTTAAACGGTAGCTGCCATGGCATATGTATGTGCCCGCCTGCATAGTAGTCAAAGCCGCCCGGTATAATCTCTGGAGATGCATCTGCGAATTCAGGAGGCATACCGCTCATTATCTCCGGAATGTCAAGAGCCATGTGAAAGACGAATATGCTAAACTTATCTCCTCTGGGTCTAGGCTCATTCTCCTCGTAGAATCTCGGCAGTCTCTGCTCAATCCGCTGTCTAGTCCTGAAGTTCGGAATCCCGTATACGTAGCATGAATCGTTCTCCCAACATGCACCCTCATATCTCGGAAGATAATAGATCAGACCTGCACTATCTAGGGGATGAAGTATAGTCCCCGTGATAACGTTCGGCGCACCATCATGTGATCCATCAACAACGAGGACGGGAATTCTGGCTTCCCTCAACCTACGAAAGTCTTGGATGGCCTCCTCTAAGGTCTTATTTGTTGGGCGGGCTTGATGAAATAAGTCGCCAGCTATAATCATGAAGTCGGGCTTCAACTCTAAAGTCTTATCAACAGCCTCACTGAATGCTCTTGCAAAGTCCTCTCGGCGCACAGAGAGGCCGTACTGCTCATATCCTAAATGAATATCCGCTATATGAACGAAGCTGAAGGGCTTCAAGACTGATCCCTTAAGCCCCCTCCCCAGATCAATCAAATAATTAAGTCCCATCCCAATATTACTATTGCCATCTCAGATCGTATCAAAGAAAAGTTTAAACAGTTTCAATCAGATGATTAAGGAGGAGAGCCTGTTGATGATGAATTCTTTGGAGAGGGAAAAGCAGCTCGACGGGTCTCATCATGAGAGACGCATGATAGCCGTAATCATACTCATCCTGATAATCGCGGCCTCGGCAATATATTATCGATATTATCAGGAGGGCTTAAGCCCGATACTGCCAGCAGGTGAAGGCACAATCGCCATAATCAGAATCGAAGGATATATCCTCGAGGCTGACACTGTAAATCGATACATTAAACTTATAAATAGGGCTATTCTCGACGAGAGCATAAAGGGAGTCGTCCTCATAATAAATTCCGGAGGCGGATACGCAGATTACGTAGAAGAGATATACTCTGACCTCCTCGAATTGAATAAGAGTAAGCCCCTAGTCGCATCGGCCGTCCGCGCGCTTTCAGGCGGCTATTACATTGCCGTCGCATGCAAATACATATACGTTCAGAACTCATCCTTCATTGGAAGTGTAGGAGCAATAGGATTCCTGCCGCCTATACTCATACCATCAGAGATCACGATTGAGAGTGGACCGCATAAGTGGACTGGTGGATCAATACTCTCGGGATATTACAGTCTAAGCCGTGTTGTAGATAATTTCATAGTGGCGGTGGAAAGGGGTAGAGGCTCAAGGCTTAAGATCTCTGAGACCGAACTCCGCAAGGCAACAGTATATCTTGGGTGTGAAGCGATAAGATTAGGATTGGCCGATGAGGCTGGAGGTCTCCAAAAAGCCATAAGTAAAGCCGCTGAGATGGCGGGTCTAGTCAGGTATCGCGTTGAGGAGTTAAGCGTAGAGAAGGAGGAGGTTCCTTCAAAGCCTTCTGGTAACACCTCCGCTCTATATGAAGGCAACATCACATTGGAGATGTTAATGAAGCTTCATCCTCCCCCATCATTCTATTATATTTACCTGCCATCTAAAGCCGTTCAGAGCGAGGCATTATCGATCCAGCATGGCGAGGAGAGATCATTGGCGGGGGGAGAGGGCAAAGTTCTGATCGATCTCTCACATGGAAATAGAGTTTCATGGTGGATGCTTGACATCTTAATATCTGAGCTGATAAAGAGAAATGTGACTGTAAGCTTCGTTTCTGATTGGCCTGTTCTCGACTCAAAATTGAATAAGGCCTCATGTCTCATAGTGGTCTCCCCAACGGAAGTATATTCCGTAGATGAGGCTGAAAGGATCAGAAGATTCGTTGATGAAGGCGGCCTTCTCCTGTTATTCTTTGATCCAGCCTGGGAGTATATTGGGAAATCCGGATTATCACAAGGCATCATAGCGCCGATAGATTCGCTGTCATCGCTGTTCGGAATAACATTCGCTAAGGGATATCTATACAATGAGGAGGAATACTTCGGGATATATCGGAACATTTACGTGAAGGAATTCGCGGATACTCCGCTAACTCAAAACTTAAATGTGCTTGTCTTCTTCACGGCCACTCACATACGGTCAATGGGTAGGGGAATAGCGTGGACATCGAATGCCACGAGATCAAGCATATCCGAGAGGGCCAGTAGATACGTGACGATAGCGCAGGTGAAGAGTGGGAATGGAACGGTAATAGCATTCGGGGATGTGACGTTCCTTGAAGAGCCGCATTGCTACGTTAAGGACAACTATGGGCTGATAGAGAACATAGCATCCATCATAGCGAAGACGAAGCCTCCTAAAAGGCCGGAGATAGAAAAGGCCGAGATTAAGGAGCCAATTCTCCCGCCGGGAACCAAAAAGACCTATATTGAGCGGATTAATGGAAGAGAAGGCATAGTTAAGTGGTTCAAAGTAAACGAGACGGAAGTTAGGATTGAAAGGCCGAACAGAACGGAATATTACTTCTTCACCGAGAATGGCTTCCTATGGAGATGGAAGGCCAACAGCATGGAATGCACATATGAGGATCCCCTGCCTGCCCCTCCATATCCTCTAACCGAAGGTAAGAAATGGACTTACAAAAGCAAATATGTTCTAATAGAAAATAAAAAGAAGTATAATGGGAGTATACGTGGAAAAGAGGCGGTTGAAAGCTTCGAGATCATAACCGCCGAAAACGATGAGGAGTATCTCTGCGCAAAAATAAGATTCGTCATAACGGACAGTCTCATCATCAATGACAGAAACATGACAACCATAACTGATGGATATTATTGGATCTCATCAGACGCCGGAACAGTTAAGGAAGAGGCTACGATCAGATATTACATTAATGGCTCATTAGTGATGAGGCAGGAGAGAACGCTCATCCTAATGTCGATCGAGAAGGAGCAGGATTAACCTGAAAAGGAACGGTATCCAATTTCAGGATAGACCTCCCCATTCTATCGGCCTTCCATCTTAAGCCGCATACACAATCCCATAAATGCCAGTTCAGCTGCTACTTGAGGCTGCCAAATAAGGATCTCTCGATCTCGATTATCTCATTCCTTGTCGGCATACGGGGAAAATTGTATAGTGGTCCCCCCGGCCTCTCATTGTAGTATGGCCTGTTACATCCGGGGCATCCTGAAGTTAAGAATGGCAGTCCGCTCCGTATGATCGCTCTTAGCCGCTCATCTGATACGCCAAAGTCAACGAGTCGACCATCATTGAATGTCATGTCATCATATCGTCTTATCCCCTTGGCTATTAGGTAATGGGCAACCTGCATTCTCCTATAGTAGTCTAAGGGCGGAGGGGGATGATCAGAGAGAAGAGTTCCTGGGATGGGCGTAAAAGCGAAGAGGGCTGGATAAACGCCCATGTCAATGCATGTCTGGATCATCCTGACGAACTCCTCCTCCGTCTCTCCCAGCCCGGCGATTAGATGCGTAGTTACATTTCCATATCCGAATATTTCCGTGGCCTCTTTAAGCGCCCTGAAGTGTCTCCTCCACCTGTATGGCCCGCCTACCCCCATCCCCTTAACCCTATCGAATATCTCCTCAGTAACCGCATCCAATGGGATCCCAACCCTCTGAACCCCGGCATCGTAGAGCTCCTCCAGTCCATTCCTATCTAGAGGTTGACATGAAACCGAGATTGGAATGTCGGAGCATCTGCTGATCATTCTAGCTATCGCGGATATATCCTGCACCACACCCGAATAGTTTAGTGCCTGAATGCATGTCCTAACTATCTTCTTATGCTCATATGCCTCAACTATGCGATTAATGGTTTCGTCGAGGGGGAAAACTGGCCAGATCACCCTAGAGAGCATATCCGCTCTTCCCTGCGATGATCTTGATTGTGGACAGAAGGCGCAGCATGCCCGGCACTTCCCCCTCCTATACGTGAGCAGATACGCGGTTGTAGGCTCGGCATCCAAGATTCCTTTAGTTAATCCTAAAATTATCGCTGAGCCCAGCGAAACTCGAATCTTGCCTGGCAGTCTACGCTCGCCCATGAACCCCACAGATTTATGGAGAACGATCACTATTAATATAGTTGATGTTTGGAGAGTATCAGAATGCGCATAGTCTATTCGGACAAGTGCTTAGAGTATGTATCTCCAGGCCATCCTGAATCCCCAGATAGGATCTACCGCGCATACAATCTCCTAAAGAAGGAGGGATTCACTTTTGTCGAGCCGGAGATATGCTCAGAGGAGGACCTAAAGCTAGTTCACAAGGAAGAATACATCATGAGAATAAGGTCTGGAGACTTCTTTGATCCGGATACTCCAAGCCTACCCGGAATCTACGATTACGCTAGATTATCAGTCGGCGGGGCCATAAAGAGCATGGAGATAGCATTGGAGGGCGAGAAGGCCTTCTCCCTCATGAGGCCTCCGGGACATCACGCTGGCATCAGAGGGGCTGCCCTGGGCGCTCCTACACTCGGCTTCTGCTACTTCAATAATATTGCAATTGCATGTATGAGGGCCCTCAACAGGGTTAAGCGCATAGCAATATTAGATATTGACTGTCATCATGGGAATGGAACACAGGAGATCTTCTTCGGAGACCCCCGAGTAATCTACATTTCGCTTCATAGGTATGGAGCTTTCTATCCGGGAACGGGAGGCTCATCTGAGGATAACTGCCTAAACTACCCCTTCAGACATTCCGTTAGAGATGACGAATACCTCAAGACATTGAGGCTAGCCCTAAATAGGATTGAAGAGTTCAATCCGGATCTCATAGCCGTCTCAGCCGGGTTTGATACGCATAGAGCCGATCCCGTTGGAGCTCTAAGCCTAAGCGAGGAGGCATATTTTAAGATTGGGAGGATGATATCGGAGACTGGATCTGAGGTATTTGCGGTTCTAGAGGGGGGATACGGCCCATACTTCCCACAATGCATCCGAAACTTCCTCCATGGACTTGAGCGTCGCTGAGCACTTCTCCTCAGCAATAGTTATAGGCTTAGAGCCGAAGGAATTGAATGCTATGAGTTAGTGATGTATCATGGTTGGAGATCAAGCTATAAGAGATTATCGTTTACATTCGGGAATGACCGTCGCAGAGCTTTTAAGGCAGATGAAGGATTCTTGGGGTTTCACAGCATCGAAGATCGCGATTGGAACTGAGATACTCAGGAGGATGATCAACGATAAGGAATGCTTGAAGTTCCTCTCCTTCCCGGCATGTATAGTCGCAACCGGCACGAGGGGAGTCATTAGGGAGATGATTAGACGCCGCTTCATAGATGCCATCATAACTACCTGCGGAACGCTCGATCATGACTTGGCGAGATGCTGGAGGAACTATTACCGCGGATCCTTTTACATGGACGATGCTGAGCTCCACAGGAGAGGGGTGAATAGGCTTGGCAATATACTCGTGCCAAACGAGAGTTACGGATTGATAATCGAGGAGAAAATGCAGAGAATGCTGAATGACCTATGGAATGAGGGAGTCAGGGAGCTCTCAACCCGAGAGCTCTGCTGGGAGATCGGGAGGAGAATATGCAATCAGGACTCAATACTCTACTGGGCTGAAAAGAATAGGATCCCAGTCTATGTGCCTGGAGTAACAGATGGCGCTGTAGGCTATCAACTGTGGCTCTTTTCACAGGATCACGACTTTCGAATCGACATATTAAAGGATGAGCAGGAGCTGAACGATATGATCTTCGAGTCTAAAAGGACAGGAGCCCTATTGATCGGCGGGGGAATATCGAAGCATCATGTTATCTGGTGGAATCAATTCAAGAATGGCCTTGACTATGCTGTTTATATCACGACGGCTGTCGAGTGGGATGGAAGCCTCTCAGGGGCGAGGATGCGGGAGGCAGTCTCGTGGGGGAAGGTTAAGGAGACCGCAAGGAGAGTTACGATCGAGGGGGATGCAACCGTAATTCTCCCATTAATGATAGCCTCTCTGCTTTAAGCCGAAAATGCAGTGAGAATCAAATGATAACCGGGAGCCTTAAAGAAGCCATTAATAGAGCCCGCGAGGCAAGCCACAGAAGATTCGGTAAGAGAATATTCTTCTATGCTCCAAGCTTCATCTACTACGAAAACGAATATTACAGGCCTCCTAGACATGCGTTTCCGTCAATATCCATAACTGGAAGGGCATGCTCGCTTAGATGTAAGCACTGCGGAGGAAAACTCTTGAGAACTATGATCCCAGCTGAGACCCCTCAAAAACTTATGTGGGTCATCCATAGAATAAGAAGGCTTGGAGCCCATGGCTGTCTAATAAGTGGAGGCTGCCTACCAGACGGCTCGGTTCCCCTAAACAGATTCATCGATCCCATCAGGGAGGCTAAGCGTTTAGGATTGAAGGTTGTAGTTCACAGTGGGCTCATAGATCATGAAACCGCGGAGATGCTTAAGGAGGCGGGCGTCGACGCGGTCTCTATCGATATTATAGGCTCGGATGAGACGATTAGGGAGATATACAATCTTGAAGCCTCAACCAGAGATTATGAGGATTCCCTAAGAGCGCTGAGCGCAGCGAAGATGAATTTCACACCGCATGTCTTAGTTGGCCTTCACTACGGTAAATTGAAGGGCGAGATCAAAGCGCTAGAGATGATCTCAAAGTATAATCCCTCAGCACTAATAGTGATAGTTTTCTTTCCAATTAGGGGAACGGTCATGGAGAATGTTAAGCCCCCACCGCCGGAAGATACCATTAGGATTCTGGTTGAGGCGAGATTTATGATGCCTGACACTCCAATAGTGTTGGGGTGCGCGAGGCCTAAGGGAAGACATCGCATAGAGATGGATGCCTTAGCCGTTGAGGCGGGAGTGAATGGAATAGCCTTCCCCGAAGTAAGCGCCGTGAAGAAAGCATCTGATATAGGGCTGAGATTCTCATTCTCACCCTTATGTTGCTCTCAGATATATGAGGAACTAAATTCCCCCTAAAAACCCAAGGAGGCTCTCACTGCATCCTTCAATTCTTTTTCAAGAGCCGAGAAGACCTCGCTGAGCCTCTGCGCCTCCTCCCTTGAGATCCCATGCTTCACCGCTTCCTCCTCAAAGGCCCTCCTCGCCCTCCTCACCTTCCATTTTATTGTGATCCAAGATGAGAGGAGGCAGAAGATAATCCTAAAAATAAAGTATGCAATCTGCAGGATGCTTATGATCCTTCCCATCACCGCCCCTCTTTCTCAATCTTCCCACTTCAATGCCCTTTAGCCTTCCCCTACGGCTCTCGATGATTCCTCTTCACCCTCCTTTCCTCGCTTCATAACCTTAACGGGCAATCTCCTCTTAGAGCCCATTGCCTCCCTAAGCATCGCCCCTAGATCAGTAAAGGTCCTTATGTAATCTTGCGTCATTTTGATCGCCACGTCCTCTGGTATTCCACCAGCCTTTAACTCCTTATAGAAGTTGGCTGCAGCGGCGCCCATATTCTTTCCAGCCTCAGCCGAGAATATAGACTCAATGATCCCCCTTATCAAGTTTGGAATTTCCTCTGAGAGCGTCTTAAATACCTCGCGGACTTCACGTAGCTCCTCAACATCGCTCCTTTCTCCCATACGGCATCACCTCCCATAAGTTCCTTCAATAAAGATCGTATGGTCACGGTTGTTAACGATTATGGACAAAAGTGACCAGTCAAGCCGTCACTTCATTTTGGAGGTCAAATTTCTTCCCAAATCCCTCAACTGGCTTCACGATGCCCCTATCCCTCAAGATTTTAAGCCTATCCCTGATTATCCTCCTAGAGGCCTTCCCTCTCATAGCCCTGACCTCACGGGTTATCGCCGAAATGTTAAGCGGTCCCCTCAACGCCAACGCCTGAATTATGCACCGCGAGATCTCATCTCTCCTTATCGCCGCATCTTTAAAGATGCGTTCAGCTACCCTAATCCTAGAAAGAATCTTCAGCGGCTCACTGTAGGCTTTCATGCCCAGACTGAAAAACCTCGGAAATAATGCAAGCTCTGCATACTCAGGATTCTCCATGAGGACCCTTGTGAGATTCTCAAGTCTCCTGATTAACACATCAAGTCTCTCAGTAATCTTCTCTAACCTATCATTTAAGTCCTTGCTGCTCAAGTCCTACTCCCAATCAAGCTTAAAATCATATGCGATATCCAATTTATCTTTCATCTCTTCTTTAGATTTTATCTTAGAGAAAATGCGGAAATGCGGTCTCAAAGTTAAGCCTTGAATGTTTATAGGCTCTTGATCTTTAGGGCGTTTCTCATCGCTTTTCCCTTATATTCCCTCGCAACTATCATCGTTGATGTTAGCATTACGCTTGGTATGCTTCTGATGCTTTCGGAGAGGAAATTCTCTAGTTCCTCTAGTTCCTCAACCTTTACCTTTGCGATTATGTCGAATTCTCCGTAGACTATGCTTACATCCAGAACCTCATTGAATTCAACTATTTTTCTGCAGACTTCTCTTTCGCTTCCTGAGCTTACCTTCATCATCACGTATGCCTTAACGGCCATCAAATTCACCTTCAAAGCAGACTTATAGGGATAAAATTGAAAACGTAAATTTAATCCTTTCCTTTTTGACTTTGCAAGATTGAAGATGAAAATTAAATTTATATATATAATGTTATTTATTTTTCATTGTTGGAGGTAGATTGTTGATGAGTTTTGAGTTTATTGAGCCTTTAGAAGAGAAGCCTGAAATTGGAAAGAAGACGTATAAGCGTTCAGTTGCCGAGCGTATATTGAATGAATTCATGAAGTCTGAGGCTAAATACGCTAAAGTTAGCTTTGATAAGATTAAGAATTTCTATAAGTCCCCGGCTTTTGCGAGTAGAGCGTTGGGAAGAGTATCTAAGAGGCTTGGATTAAAGGATAAAGTATCTATATATTCGGATGAAAATAACGTTTATCTAGAAAAGATCTAAGTGAAATACTATTTTACTATGATTATTCTTCGAGGAATGCCGTGCTATTCAGTCTGAAGCTACGACTAAATCTGCTATTTTCCAAATTCATAATAATATGGACTATATTTTAGAGGCGGCACGCCTCGAAGTATTGATGCCTTTAGATGCCGAGACTTTTTTGCTATTTATTTGATGTGCGAAGGCGGGTTGTAGTTTAATTAAGATTTTACGTTAGGTTCTTATCCCTAGAAATTGTGGTTGAGATGATCGGGATGCCCCGTAGGGTGATAGGAGCTCTCCGATTCTGAAGGTCTTTCCAGATCCAAGTCCAGATATGCCCCGGATTCCCATGGATTCCATGAGGTGTGCCTCGTTGGATATAATCATTACTGCCTAAACAATTCTAAGCGTTGGTATCTGAATAGCATGGTTCATTGAACTCACGCTGAGAAGCTTCTGATCCCAGCTGGAGCATGCCTTGATCTTCCGAGGACATCGATTTTCAATTTTTCTTTGGAAGGTGGATTACATGCAGTCTTGTCTTCGGCTTGAAGGACTGGAAGGATCCGCTTCGCCTGATGCTAAATAATGATATTCAGTTGGAGAAGATCGTGGCCCGTTGCTTTCCGCACGGAAGAGCTGCCGTAGCTTATGAAATATATGAAATGCCGACAAAAGATGTTGTTACAAAGAATATTCACTTTAATTCTTAAATCTTCTGTATAAGATATGGCCGGATTCTCCGAGCTTTCCGTTACAGTTATTAATCCTTCACTTTAATAATTATTAAGCGAAAATCTTAAATTTTTAAGAAATATATACTTAGCCATGCTCTCGAAACAATCTCTTTTAGTTGGAAGTTTAACTGTCATTTTAATCTTTAGTTATATTATCACCGGAAATATTTTAGCCAAAAAAGGGAATTCAGCATTATTATCTCTTGAACCATCTACAATAACTATGCCATTCCTAGATTCAAAACAAGGATGTACCCTTTTAATCTTAAAACTAAAGATCTATAATGTTACTAATCTCAAAGTATTTTCTTTAAAATTAGATTATAATACTTCCATTCTTGAGTTTATTGGAGGTAAGATGGATAGGATATTCTATACTACTGTAGGCGGATGGAAAGGAGCATATACTTCAGTAGAATTTTCCAAAGCATTTTCAGGTTCAGGTACAATGTTCATATACTACTTCAAGGTTCTTTCTGTCGGCTCAACACAAATAAAATTAAAAGACACATTACTTATTGATAATTCAGGTGCTAACATTTCGCATGTAATTTCCGGAGCCACCGTAAAAATACTTCCCTTTAAAGAATGGATAAAAGAGAAATATCTTGAATTGAAGTCAAAATATAACATGCTTTTAATAAATTATACCGAAATTTTAACAAAATACAAAGCTCTCAATTCCACCTATAAAGCTCTTTTATTTAATTATAATAAACTAAATAACACTTATTATAAGCTATTATTATATTCTCACTTCCTTAACCAAAGTTACAACCTTTTAAAGAATCGTTATAATCTATTAAATTCTTCATTTTCTTTCTTAAAAAGAAACTATTATTATTTACAAAAGAATTATAAAAATCTTCAATTGAATTATAGAGAATTAGAATCGCAGTTCAAAACAATTACTAATCTGTTTACGATCACTAAAAATATAATATATTGCCTTGCAATTACAACTATAATTCTTATAATTATATCCATTTATTTCATTAAAAAATTAAATCGATAATCTGATTATCAGGTTTGCTATACAAAGATCATTTAATAAGGTAATTTTTAATATAAGAAGCCTTAAATGAAATCGAGAGATAAAATTTAAGTGAGTGATTATGCTTTCTTCGAGGGAGCGGGTATTAACGGCTTTGGAGCATGAGGAGCCTGATCGTGTTCCTCTCGATTTGGGTGGAAGCCCGACTACTGGGATGCATGTAAGCACTGTGTATGCTTTACGGCAGGCATTGGGGCTTGATCCTCCGGGAACCCCAGTTAAGGTTGTTGAGCCTTTCCAGATGCTGGGTGAGATAGCGCCCGACCTTAAGGAGGCTCTGGGAGTAGATGTTGTAGGTTTGTGTAGTAAGACGAATTTTTTCGGCTTTAAGAATGAGGATTGGAAGCCGTGGAGATTATTCGATGGCACTCCGGTTCTTGTTCCAGGCAAGTTTAATACGGAGCCGAATGATGATGGAAGCATATACATGTATCCGCAGGGTGATAAGTCGGCTGCTCCATGCGCGAGGATGCCTAGGGGAGGCTTCTACTTCGACGCTTTGGACAGGCAGATAAGGCCGGTCGATTGGGACCATCTAGATGTGAAGGATAATCTTGAGGAGTTCGGGCCTATCTCAAGTGAGGAGTTAGAGTTCTTCCGTCGGGAGGCTGAGCGTTTATACCAGGAGACGGATAAGGCTATACTCGCAAACTTCGGCGGAACGGGCTTTGGGGATATAGCGCTTGTCCCAGCGTTACATCTGAAGGAGCCTAAGGGAATTAGGGGAGTTAAGGAGTGGTATATGTGCCATGTCAGAAGGCCGGACTTCATATTAAAGGTGTTTGAGGCTCAATGCGAGATTGGACTGGACAATCTAAGGAGGCTCTATAAGGTCGTCAAGGATAGGGTTACAGCCGTCTTCATTACGGGGACAGATTTCGGAACTCAGAGGGGACCAATAATGTCGATTGCGACATATAGGAAGCTCTACAAGCCCTTCCATAAGCGCATAAACGATTGGATACACGAGAACACCCCATGGAGGACATTCATACATTCATGCGGCTCAATCGAGCCGTTAATCCCAGAGTTCATAGATGCCGGATTCGACATACTCAATCCAGTTCAAACATCAGCTGCAAACATGGATCCACGTATGCTCAAAAGGAAATACGGAGATAAAATAACATTCTGGGGAGGGGGCGTAGATACTCAGCATACACTGCCATTCGGAACCCCAGATGAGGTTCGCAGGGAGGTTCATGAGCGAATAAGGATCTTCGGTCCAGGCGGAGGATTCGTATTCAACACGATACATAATGTCCAGCCGAGAATACCAGTAGAGAACGTCATCGCAATGTATGAGGCTCTCCGAGACTTCGGAAAATACCCAATCAAATAGCCCAACAAACAATTAATCTTTAAATAATGATATTCTGATCAAAATATTTTGTGTGCCTCGGTGGCCTAGCCGGGTTAGGGCATCGCCTTGGTAAGGCGAGGGTCGCGGGTTCAAATCCCGCCCGAGGCTCCAAAGAAGAACCTACAGCTCCTCGTCTTCCCTTTTCAGTAATTGTTTCTTCTAACGCTTTAACTGCTTGAATCAAGGCATTTCGCAGGTCTTAAAAATTTCAAGCCGAGTTCACGTGGTTTTCTACAAGATTAGTATTTATGCGGATCATGGCGTCTTCTCCGTTACAGCCAGCGGAGAAAAAGCGGAAAAAAGAATAATTATGTTAAACATATTTTCTAAATACATACTTTCATATCTAAATTCATTTGAACATAAAGTATTTTTATATTTAAAGTATTTTCAAAGCTTTATCCAAATCCAACAATTCAATCCTTATCTTTAGCAAGTTACCACTATCATCCACAAACTTATAATCTTCGCTTATTATATATTTTATACCTTGACCTTTCAAATTTAAGCATACATTTACAAATTTTCTATCCCATTTATCTTTTACTATATCTCTCTTAATTCTTTTCTTAATTTTTACTTTCTTAATCTTCCTAGAAGAAATAAGCTTAAACCATTGCGCAACAAAAGTATCATTAAAATCTTTTATTTTACCTCTATATTCTTGTAATATTTTACCTCCTTCATCACAACAAATTCTATGACAATTACAATAAATCTTTTTAAGAACTTCTATAGCGCGTCTATCTCCTTCTGCAGCTCTACACAAAACCCATGTATCCACTACAAGATCCATCTTAATCAAACTCCGAAGCCATCGCTATTTTGTATGCCTCCTCCAGACCTTCTTCCATAAAACCTTTGGGAAAATTGAGTAATTGCCCTGTTGAGTCTATTCTAATCAGTCTTATATTAGCTCCTTCTTTAGTCATTTCAAAGTAATATATCCTAATTTTATCCTTATCAATTTCTTTCTCGGCAACACGACGTTGTAGTCTCAATATGAGGTGCTCGCTGTGAGTTTCAACAATAAATCTCACTCCTGCTTTTGCTCGTTCAATTAATAGGTCTGCCAGAATAGCTTGTGCTCTCGGATGGAGATGAATTTCTGGTTGTTCTAATATTAAAGTGCTACCTGGAGGCATCATATAACTTTGCACTATTACAGGAATAATCTGTGAAACACCAAAACCAATATCTGCAATATTTACTCTTGTCTTTGTATAGGGACTTAATAATTCTAATGAAAAAAGAGATGGATCGATTGCTTTTATTTCTGCACCTTCTGCTACTTCAAGTTCTTTAAGCCATCTTTCAAGTTCTTTTTTCAGCTTGCCTCCAAGAACGTAATCTTGATGTAAAACCTGTATAGCATACTCCCCAGACAGTCCAACATTAATAACTTTCTCTCCGCTTGCCACATAGTATCTTAAAGGGTAACCTCTTAATGGTCCGATAAACTGAAGATTTTCTATAGATGAAACTAAAAGTTCGATGACTCTCCTTAAAAAGAAAAATCTTCTAAAGGAAAGTATTGCTTTTTCTCTTTTCTCTTTATGGAGATAAGATCTTGATACTATTGGTATTACATTTAGGATTTCCCGTAGATTCCTTTCTCTTGGCAATTCCGTTTTGTGGATGAAGATTTCTTTATTAGGAGAAAAAATTAAGGTAGCTCCGTTTGGATCTAAATTTAGTTTAAAGATTTCTGAATCAATGGAAAGTCTAAACAATTTCATACGTTTTTCTTTTTTAGAATAGGTTATATCAACTGTAACAGTAAACTCAACTCCTTTGTCCAAAGGGTGTTTTCTTATTTTTCTTTGGATTATTAAATCTAGAAAGCGATGGGGAACATCTATTTTGAAGCAAATTTCAAAATGTCTTGAAAGATCATGATTATATATAATGTCGCTGAAGGAGCCTAAGTTAACGTGATTTCCATTAAGAATTATAGGATTAATAACAGAAGCGCCAGGCTCCATAGTTTGCTTCAATATAAGTAATGGTTCTATAAACGCGCTCTTACCACTACTATTAGGACCTACAAGCAAAGTTATTGGAGCCAATTCTACTTCCGGTGTTTCTTTATGACATTTAAAATTTTTTAATTTTAAACCGATGATCGTGCCAACGTAGTTTTTTCTGCTAACCAATAATTAATCCCTTTTACTAATTGATTAGCGAGAAAATAAAAAAGTTTTCGGTCAAGCGAATCTTAGGATTTTCTAATAGTCTCTTATGCAAGTTCATTCCTCCAACTTCCGCAGGCATGGATGATAGGAGGAGTCTACACGCATCCGAAGCATAGGAACAGAGGATACGGAACACTTGCGGTCTCAGCGATTACAAAGGAAGCTCTAAAAAATGCTGAGGCCGCAGTCCTATTTGTAAGATCAGATAATAAACCAGCGATAAGAGTCTACAGGAAGATCGGCTACCGTAAGATAGGGGAGAAGATATGGATAGACGTGGGAACTGGAACGAAACCCTAAACGCGGAATTAACCTCTAAAGATGCCGGTTTCAAATAGCCACTCCATAAGGTTACTATGAGGTTAAGGTTAATCAGCATGACCTAGCAACTCCAAACCAGCTTGGAAGTAGGGATCCCATGAATGCTGGATTGTCATTTTAAGAGCTTGAAATGCCACGATGGCTGGAGAATAGGTAGGCTAATAGGAGATAACTAATCAGACAAAACTTGAAGCTTGGAGTTCCAGCCGTGAAAGGCTTGGATCGTTTGGGAAACCTTTAAGTTTTCAACTGACCATTTTATAGTGTGGATGATGATTAAGGGGAGTCAGCTGAGCTGAACGGATGAGGATCTCGACGGGCGAACTGACGCACCTACAAATTTTTTATGAGTTTTCGGCGTGAGCGATTAAGAGGCAGCCTAAGCCAGTATAAACTTTGGAGATCGCCTTGACGGCTGATAAAATCTGGCGAGGCTCATAGTTGAAGATTCAGATCTACGGAGCTGGAATGTCAGGTAGCTTCCTCTACATGCTCCTAAGGGATCATTATGGAGTGGGGATCATAGATGTGAGAGTTAGACCTCCCTGCGAATGCGCATGGGAGATCCCATATGATGGAGCTAAGAGGCTCTACAGCCTAATCGGAATAGACTTTGAAGGTTACGTCCTTTCAAGGCCGAAATATATAGTCATAAATGGAATAGCATTCAGGAACATGCGGCTTGTCCTATTCGATAGGAGAAGGCTCCTAAGGGATCTTTGGAGAGAACTAGGATTTGGAGAGTTAAGGCCTGATCTAAGTGTTGATGCAACGGGCACTGAAAGGGCGTTCCTTCCAAGGATAAGGGATGATGAGATATACTTCACCCTTCAGTCGCTTGAGAAGCACAGGATCGAAGAGAACATCTTCATATACGTCAGGAGGACGGGATACGCCTGGGCATTTCCTCTAGGCGATAATCTATGGCACGTAGGGGCCGGAGAAAAGAGCATACAGGAAGCCATTAGGCTTCTAAGGCTCCTCCGCAGGAAGTATGGATTCGAGGAGAAAAGGAGTCTCTGCCACTGTAGAAGCCGGGTAAGGCTCATGCCGCCCTCTAGGTGCATGCCGTTCCTTCACGGCAGTGTAGTCGGCGTCGGAGAAGCCATAGGTTGCATAAGTGGATTCGGGGAGGGGAATCTCCCAGCCCTCCAATCGGCCAAGATACTGTATGAATGTATCATACGTGATCGATTAGGCGAGTATGAGCGTAGAATCCTCAGCGAATTTAAATGGATAGAGGAGGAGCATGAATTCGTGAGGTGGGCTCAATCAAATAGAAAGAAGGGCGGATTAAGGATGGCTCCAAGGGTGATCTCGGTATTCGCTAGGAGAGCACTTGTCCCCACGACTAAAACGTTCAGAGATGTAATCCATCAGTTAAGATTAGGATCCACGGGACGGAAATCGTAGCGTATTGAATTAGCTGAAGTGCTCTGCCATCTCCTTATTCTCCGGAAGCGATAATAATTCATCTATTGTCTCATTAACCTGCCTAACACTCCTCGTTCTCGTATCGTTTATCAGCCACTCAAATAGGAGATCTCTCCCTCCCTCAAGGAATGCCTCTAAGGCCCACTCCATCCTCACTATCCGAGGATATATCGAGTAATTCATGATCCTCTTGGGCAGGGACCTTACTTGGATCCTACGTGGACCACTCGCATCTACTTCGGCCGGAACCTCAACTACGACGTCATCCGGAATCCCATTGATCACTCCGCAATTGGGTATATTCACCTGATATAATCCCTTCTCATCATTCGCTATGGAATTGATTATTGGAACGACTGATTCCTGGCTCATCTTAGGAGGCAGAAAGCTCGATAATGGAGTCTTTTCATCCTGAATGGCATTAATTATCCTCTTAAGTCTCTCTTCATGTCTGTCCAGGTATATCTTCCAGCCTATCTCCGAGTCTGGGCCTCCAATAGGGCCGAACCACTTCTTTTTCGTCCTCAAATTCCAATGGTACTTCCAAGTTCCCTCTCTGACGGTATCTCCTATCGGGAATAATCCATAAGTCCTATACATGTCGATTGCGGCTGGAGACATCTGAATATCAAATGGGTTCCTCTGTCTCCTCCTCCATCTCCTCCAATACTTCTCTGCTTCCCTTTCTATCCACTCATCCAATAGCGGATATGCATCCTCACCCTTATACTCAAACTTTGTCATCCAAATGACATGATTAAACCCTATAGATTCAACCTCAACCTCCTTCAAGTCTAATCCGATGGTTCTCGACATCTCCTGATATCCCAGATGGCCATGGCAGAGCCCTATAACCTTCACCTTCGTCTCCCTAGAAAGAAGCGTGGTGCCCTCAAAGACGGGATTCGCAAGCTGAAGCAGCCAAGCATCCGGGCTCAAATCCTCAATGTCCCCGGCTATGTCCATCATGAGCTTAAACTGGTAGTAGCCCCATATCGTATGATAATCTGAGACCATATTCCATTCGACGCTGTTAATCCCCCTGTAATATCCGTGCTTCTCAGAGATCATCCTCATCTTCTCATAGTAGTAGTGACCGCCAGCCATAGCAGTATTTATCACAAAGTCGGAGTCCCTAATCGCCTCCTCCCTATTCAGCGTAGCCTCAAACTTCAAGTCCGCCTTAACTTCAGAGACGTATCTCCTAGCAAACTTATGGATCAAGCCTAAACGATACTCATCCTTATCCATAAGAACAACGGTGCTACCTCTCAACCCCTCCATGAGCGAGAGATCGCGTATTAAAGTCGCTGACCAAGCCATGCTTCCAGCGCCAATAACCCCAATCTTAACCTCAACCAAAAAGTCTCACCTCCCCCTCAAGTTTGACTCTGCCCCTATTAGACATTTTTGGTAATAATACACGATGTCTCCCTATATTTCCCGGGTGGGGTAGATGGAGTTTCCATCAAACGAGTTTAAGAGTCTGATTAGAGGCAAGTTTCACATTTATCATGCAATATCAGCCCATAGAAGAACATGGGGCGAAGTGCAAAGCGTATGTTCAATGTTTAATTGCTAACCAGCATAGAAGACATGTCGATCAATACTGGGTTATGGCTTTACTATAACCTTTACTGGTTTTCCGATCTTTTTCTCAGCGATCTCCATCGCCTTGTGTATCTCGTCCAACGTGAATACATGCGTGATGAGAGACTTCAATTCGATCTTTCCAGCGCTGACGAGCTTGAGTGCGGTCGGATAGGTATTCGCGTATCTGAATACTCCATAGACGGTTAATTCCTTATCGACAAAGTCGGTCATTCTGACGGCGAATTCTGTCTTCGGGAAGACTCCGATTATGACTATTCTCCCTCCCCTCCTCACTATTTCAAATGTCTGCCTTCCAGTCTCAACTGATCCTACGGCCTCTATCACCACGTCAGTTCCTTTCCCATCAGTTAACTCCATGATCCGCTTTACGGGATCCTCTCTCTGTGCATTTATAGTCTCTGATGCTCCGAGTCTCTTGGCATGTTCGAGAAGATAGTCCTGAATGTCCGTGACATAAACCGTCGTGACCCCCCTGGCCCTTACAGCCTGAAGAGCCAGAAGACCTATCGGTCCGGCTCCAAGTATAGTTACGGTATCCTCAGCTGCTATGCGTCCCCTTCTTGTTGCATGTATGCCCACCGAGAGGGGCTCAATCATGCTTCCCTCTTCAAATGTTAGGTTTTCGGGCATCTTATAGATGAAGTCCGCATCTGCGGCTACATACTCACAGAAAGCTCCATTAACCGGCGGGGTTCCGTAGAACTGCACATTCTCGCAGAGATTATATCTTCCAGACTTACAGTAGGAGCATCTTCTACATGGGAATCCGGGCTCGATGACCACGCGATCTCCCAGCTTAAATCCCTCAACGTCATCTCCAACATCTGCTATCTCTCCAGAGCATTCATGACCTAAGATGATCGGCTCCTTAACAACGTATACTCCGGCCCTTCCTGTCCTATAATAATGAACATCTGAACCGCATATACCGACTGCTCTTACCCGAACTAATACTTGATCAGACCTTATCTTTGGAGTCTCAACCTCTTCAAGTCGGATGTCATAGGGCTTATAAAGAACGGCTGCTCTCATCTTCTATCAGAGAAATATTGAAGCCCAAATGTTATTTAACGCTTTTTTACGAGGAGATCCTAATCTATAACCTTGTATCTCAATCTTCTTCCTTCACCGTCAAATATGGCGAGATCCTTCTCCGTTCTGTACGGATAAGCCGCGATCACCATTATTCTCCCATAAAACCTGTTCATGTCGGTTGCAGAGGGCTCTAATATTCCTGAGGGATGTGAGTGTGCGGTGCCGATAATCGAGAAGTCTATTGGGAGCATGTAGGGCTGAAAGCTTGAGAAGCCTACACCTTGAATCGAGAGAGGGGGAACCTCAACCTCCTCAACCACTATGCTCTCTCCATTGATCCTCCCCCTTAAGAGGAGGATTCCCTCCCTCGGATGACAAGCCGCCGCATATTCCAATATGCTAATAACCACGCTCTTTTTGAGATATACCTGTTTTCTGCTCAATTCTTTCTCACAGCCGCCCGCTCATAGATTAAATCATTAAATAGACGGTGGCCGCTACTATATATCTGTGACTAATTGGCGGAAATGTCTTGTTGGCTAAAGTAATTTAGGAGTCTGCTCGCCATAAAGGCTGACAAGAGAAGATACTGGAGAACATGCAGAAAAAGACAGGATTCATATCAGGATGGTCTTCCATTGAGGATTAAAGAAAGCCGCAATTGAACTTGGAGGCACCCCTAGGGCTTGAAATATTCGAAGAGGACAGAAACAAGTAAGAAATCAAAATATTTTGGTAATAATAAAAGCTTAAGAAATAGTAGAGCCGATAATTTCGTTACCATAATTCAGGCGTGAAATACGATGTGGAGTGGATTATATCCTCCGCAAGCGATCTTCGCCAATAGGAGATTCAAGGTTGTTCTTCTAGATCCCCCAAACTTTAAGCCGGGCTCATGGTGTGGAGCTGGAAAGCTATGGATAGACGGGGAGAGCGGGGAGTATTGGCTGACGAGTAGGCCTAGGATGGGGGAGGAGATTAGAGGATATGCCGTGGAGATCTATAGGTCATCGGATGGCGAAAGATACTCTCTGGTCAATAGGATCTCTAAGGAGGAGATCGGTGAGGCCGCTGGCGTGAAGGTGCATAGCATTGAGAATCAGCAGATGCTGAGGGATCCGCTTACCGGAAGATACTTCCTATACCTATCAGTTGATGTTGCAGAGAGAAACATAGCTGGAAGAGCCGACAGAACATTCGAGTCTAAGTGGGAAACATTTATGATGTCATCGGATGATCCCTCCGGTCCCTGGAGGGCTGAGGGATTCGTTCTCAGAGGCGACAGGGAGTATGACAGCGGAGAGGCCCGTGACTCAACGATAGATGTCATAGATGGAAGATACTTCTGCCTATACAAGGCTAGGAGGGCTGGTGAACGGAACGTCTATACTGCCCTTGCTGTTAGTTCAGATGGGAAGAATTGGATGAAGCTTGGAATTCCAAAGATAGACGGGAAGGCTCAGCCGGATACATTTATATTAAACGGCTCGATACTGCAGGGATGCTGCGGCCCAATCTTCATTGGAACCCAAACCCTCTATCATGTTAAGGGAGCGCACCTAACAAGGCACTTCGCATCCTACCTGATCGATTATAGAAACCTGAATCTGGAAAGCATATTCGTGGCAGAGTGGACTCCAGGATCAATCTTTGAACATCCGGAGTATCCGATACATACATATTCGAGCATAGCATACGATTCAGCCGAGGATAGGTGGCTGATAACGATCGAGGCTATAGATCCAATCCACAGCAAGGAGCCAGGCTTAAACTTGGAAGTCGATAGGGTTCTGCTCTACACCTCAAAGCAGCATCGCTGATCAACCTTTTATACATCTAAGCTTTTTCCTCCTATTTAGTGACTTGAATGAAGCCCATCGATCGGGTATATACAACCCTATATCACGAAGAGCCCGATATGATACCAGATCCAAGAGACTTCGCAAGCATAGGAAACATAATCCGCAGGGAGATCATAAAGTCGGGGCTGGAATTCAAGATTTGGCGTTCACCATTCGGCTCGATACACCTGGATTACGTTAATCCCTCAACTGCCGGCTCTGAGATCTTCAGGCACGGCTGGGTTGAACCGGAAGAGTTTGAATGGTGGTTCACATTAGCGCCTGCTGTAAGATGGCCTGAGGATCTAGAGCATATAGAGCCTCCAAGCCTAAACTATGAGGATCTCGAGAGAGCCAAGAAAAGGGCTAGGGAGATGCATGCTCAGGGACGCTTCGTAATCTTAAGTCATCATACTCCATTCGATACTGCATGGAGGTTTCTGAGGGGGATAAAACAGTGGCTCATCGACATCGTTAAGGATCCAGCATTCGCCCGGAGGATCATAGAGTTCGGCGCGAAGCCTCAAATCGAAATAGCCAATGCATATATTGAGGAGACACATGCGGACGGCGTCTTCGTAACTGGGGATCTTGGAACGCCGGAGGGCCCCTTCATCTCTCCGAGAATATATAGGGAAATAATTTATCCGTGGGATAGGAGGCTTGCCGATTCATATCATAAGAGAGGAGCATTCCTCTTCATCCATAGTCACGGATATATTATGCCTCTGCTGGACGATATGGTTAAGGCGGGATTCGACGTCTTAAATCCGATAAGCCCACTATGCCGGATGAACTTGGCCGAGGTGAAAGAGAAATACGGGGATAAACTGACGCTATATGCCGATTTGTCAACGGAGTTCCCATCAAGAGGAAAGATAGACACGGCTGAGTATTCATCCATGCTTTATGGAGGAGACGTTAAGAAGAAGATTGAAGCGTTAAAGTATACAGTGATGGTTGCGGCTCCCGGAGGAGGCTTCATCTTCGGGCAAATAGCAAGGGGGCATACGAAGGATCAAGAATTATACATGAAGGTCTGGGAGAAGATTCGCCGTTACCCCATAAGATAGCAAAAAATAGCCCGTTGGCTCTTAACTAAAATGTGATGGCCGTCTTCCCATAGCCCCCTCTCCTTAACAATACCATAATCTCGGCTCGTAAAAGCTGAGGATACCTCAGACTTATAAGATGGTCCCCTCCTTACAGAGGCTTGAAGAAGGATGCGCTCGAGTTCCAAAAGGAGTGGAAGAGGTTTGGATGTAATCGCCCTTATAGTTGCGTCTGTCGCTTTCGCCCTATATGTAACATGCCCAAGAATGACTGCGATGATAGCTACAGAGTCCAAGATAAGCGGGTTAAATCCGGTCTTAACGGTTATCCTCGGCTGTATATTCGGCATACCACTCTTCCTAATCCTCCTCTATACATTTCAGCGTCTAGGCGTTGCGGCAACGGTTCTGTTAGCTGCGATATTCGATTTGGGTGCCGCCCTACTCCTCGGGAGTATAGACATCAAGAGCGGGATAGAACTCATTATAATAACGGTCTTCGTGTATGCGGGTATACGTTTAGCCCCGATGATTGCAGAGTTGATCTTAAAAATCCCATGAGATGCCCCAGCCTCGAAACAACCATCCCAAAGGACTAGCCACAACATTCTTATTTACGAGCGTAACCCGTTTTCTCACAGAATGTATTTTGGCTTTGAGGCGGTATCTACATCGGCAACTATGAGGTAATCCGGGTGCTTCCGTATGTATGTGACTGGAAAGTCATCTCCTGGCTTCCCAAAGAAGCCGATGCGTAGAACCATGTTCGCCCAATCCAATTCCCCACCATTAGGGCAGTAGAGCCTTATCCTCCTCGCCGAGAGTATCTGCCTCATGTCTAAAGTCACGGCTTTCCTCGGAAAAATTAACTATGTTACCGCTACATGAGCCTTATGCCATTCATCGTTGTCGTATATTCATTCAGATAGACAAGCCTTGGATCAGTATTTTCTACGCCCGGCTCAGGCTTATAGGAAATCTCATCAAGAAGGTGTGTTAGGTGGCTCAGGGATCATACTGTAAACGCCATTACCGTTGAGATTTAGATATAAAGAGAACCCCTGACCATCCATCACGTCAATAGGCTTATTGCCAACTTTGGCAGAAAAAGATTGCTTCAAACTTAATTTGCTTTCCTCCCTTATCTCAAGTTTATAGTGTTATCTTGAAGGCAACGTATTTCTCCGCCTGCAAATTATTCCGTGCTTCTGAAGGTCATCTTTAAATAAGATTGTGAAAATCAGATTAGATTGTGAGCTGCGATGATACATATTAAGCATATCCCCTCAATCAAGAAGATGCCCCTCGAGGATGTTCATGGCAAGTCCTCGCTGTATCAGGTGTTTTGGCAATCCGATGTTCACGGTGCAAAGTTCGGCGAGAAGAAGCCTGAATCCATGAAGGCATTCACGAACTTCGCTAGGATAACGATCCTGCCTGGAGGGACGAATGAAGTTCATGTTCACGAGGATATAGAGCAGGTTTACTTTGTCCTCCGCGGAAGGGGCGTAGTGCAGGTTGGAGATGAGAAGGCTGAGGTTAAGGCTGGAGATGCGATATTTCTGCCAGCGAAGGTTCCGCATGGATTCTTCAATAACACGGATAAGCCGACCGTCCTCCTCCTGATCGGAGCGCGCATATGCGAATGACCGCTACATGAATGGATACACGCAGCCCTCATGTGCCTGCGTGCAGAATCTATACCAGAGTGCATGCGGCCCTCTCCTGTAATCGTAGCTCGGCTCAGGCGGGCTCCACTTCTCGAGTCTCCGCCTGATTTCCTTTTTGGATAATCTCACATCGAGCCTTCTAGATTTGAAGTCTAATTTGACGCTGTCTCCATCCTCTATGATCGCCAATGCCCCGCCGAGGTATGCCTCGGGTGATACATGAAGAACTATCGTTCCAAAGTTGGTTCCGCTTATCCTGCCATCGGTTACTCTAAGCATATCCTTAACTCCCTTCTTCGCTAGGACCTTCGGTATCGGTATAAGCCCGGTCTCGGGCATGCATGCGGCCTTAGGCCCCTGATAGCGTAGGATCAAGACGTGATCCTCAGTTACCTTTAGGTCTTCCCTCATCAGCTTCTCATACGCCTCTCCAGGCGAATTGAAGACTATAGCCGGCCCCTCATGCTGCAGTAGATCCCTATTTATTGAGGCTGAATGCTTAAGGACAGCTCCGTTCGGCGCCAAGTTACCCTTGATTATGGCGAGTCCACCCTCAGGAAGTATCGGATCATCCAGCGGCCTGATAATCTCAGGGTTCTTCACCTCCGCCTCGGACAGGTTCTCCCTTAAAGTCCCGCCCGTAACTGTGTTAACGTCTAAGTTTAGCAGGGGCTCCAGCTGCTTCATGACTGCTGGTATTCCGCCAGCGGAGTATACGTCCGTCGCGGCGTATCTCCCGCTTGGCTTAACATCAACTATGAATGGAGTCTCCCTGCTTATCTCCTCAAATCTCTCTAAGGGCAGGTCTATGTCGAGCTGCCTTGCTATCGCGATCAAGTGTATTATGGCGTTTGTTGATCCCCCGATCGCCATTAGAACTCTGATGGCATTCTCCAATGCATCCTTAGTCATTATGTCCCTCGGCCTAATATCCTCCCTGAGTAGCTCCATGATCTTCCTCCCGCTCTCCTCTGCTCTCCGGTAGGTCTCGGCCATGACCGCTGGAATAGACGCTGAATGTGGCAGAGCCATACCTAACGCTTCGGTTATGCTCTGCATCGTATTCGCCGTTCCCATTGGGCCGCATGCACCTGGACACGGCATCACGGAGTTTTGGAATTCAAGCCAATCCTCCTCTGTTATATTTCCAGCCGATAATTCCCTCCGTAGCCTCTGAGCATCCGTGCAGCAGACCACGGGCTCGCCCCTCCAAGTTCCAGGGAACATTGATCCGCCTAAAACGAATATTGATGGCAGGTTTATCCTCGCAGCCGCCATCAAGAGCGCCGGGATGTCCTTGTCGCAGCTGCAGATGAAGACCACGGCATCCGCAGGCTCAGCGTAGAGCGCCGGATCCTCCTCCCCTCCGATTCCGCGTATCATAGATTCAACCTGCATGGCAAGCAGATTCCTGTTGGGCAGGCTCTGACCCGGACATAGAGAGACAGTGTTACATTCAAGTGGAAATCCGCCGGACATCCATATTCCACGCTTAACAGCCTCAGCAACTAATCTCAAATGATAGTGGCCGGGATTCCATTCGCTCCATGTATTTACAACCTCTACAACGGGTCTCCGAAGATCATAATCCGTATATCCATTAGCCTTAATCAAAGCCCTGAGAACCCAATTCATTCCACTACTCCTCATAACCAAGCACCGACCAGCAAATATGCACATAAAAAATTTAAGCATTCCATAAGGACATGAACAAACAAAACGCACTTATAAAACGATGTATTTTGCACGCACAAGACATGTAAACCCAAAAAAGCCAAAAAACAAATCTTTTGGTGGGGTCGGGGAGATTTGAACTCCCGTCCCGAGCGCCCGAAGCTCGGAGCCTAGACCAAGCTAGCCGACGACCCCACGTTCTATAATCGTCAGCTCCAAAGATATGAGAGTTATCCTTTTCATAAAATATTTGCGTTTTTCAGTCTCATTAATGCGTTGGATAGAACTCTGCGATTATGTGATCTGCTCGTGAATTTGGTGTTTACTTTACGATTTGAGCTGATATTTAGAGTTTATTGCGCGGAACAAGGCGTCTGCACAATTAGCGTCTGATATCAAGCAGCTTTCATCGCAATAGCCTTTCATGTTAATTAAAATGCGATTGAACCGGTAGAGGATGAAGAGATCAGATATTCTCCTTTCAACCCCTCTTAAAACATAATATTCATCTGGGAAAATCCATGGAAATCTGATATGTTTGGAGGGGGAGGAGGCTAGTTAACCTCAGCACCAGTTCGCACATCACATCTCAGAGAGGCGCATGATCCTCATCGGTTAACCATCGGCCATTTAGGCCTCAAAAAATTAATTTCACGCGGAGAATTTAAGGGTTACGTTCATACGATCAGTTTGGCCGGCTGTGATTATCCATGGAGAATGCTAAGAGAATCAGATTCGGAGACGCCACATTTCATATCTTTAATGGTGTCTATGAGCCCGCTGAGGACAGCTATCTCATAGCGAGGCACATGGATGTCCGGGGCTACGTCCTAGATATGGGAGCGGGATGCGGAATCCTATCGGTTCTTGCAGCCTCAAAGGCCAAGCGGGTCTTAGCGGTAGATATAAATCCGAAGGCGGCGAGATGCGTGAGATTCAATGCTAAGATGAACGGCGTCTCAGAGAAGATAGATGTTCTCGTAGGAGACCTCTTTAATCCATTAAGAGAAGGCAGAACCTTCGATGTGATCCTCTTTAATGCGCCGTATCTTCCAAGCGATGACGCTGGGAGACTCGAATGGATAGATTATGCATGGTCGGGAGGGAAGAGTGGAAGAGCGATCATCGATAGATTCCTGCGGGAGATCCCAAAATACCTAAAGTTGAATGGGAAGCTCTTCCTAATCCAATCGTCCCTCTCAAACATCGAAGAGACCCTTAAGAGCCTACGCAGATTAGGATTTGATGCGAGAATAATCGCTGAAGAAGAATCCTTCTTTGAGAGGATAATCCTCATAGAGGCTCATAGAAAGGCGGATATGAATTAGAGATATCATCGTAAGATATATCTACATCCTACATGAAAAAAGAGAAACATTGGGATCCGCGTATAACGGAATTTCATGTAGGCTTACTTAAGGAAAATAAAATAGCTGAAGTGAAGAGTTTTGGCTCTGAAAAGAAGGCTTGGAGCTAAGGTTCTCAGAGCCGTCGCCTCAGCCTTAAGACTGAATATCCTAAGGCTCCTTTACGATAGGGGTCCACTCTCATACACCGAAATAATGAGCTACCTAAAATTGAGTCCAAGCAGAGACGCCGGGAGATTCGCATATCACCTAAAGATGCTGCTAAACATGGATTTAATATCATCAGATCCAAGCCTAAAGAAGTATCGCATAACAGATCTTGGCAGAAGCCTCGTTGAATTTGCAGATGACCTAGAGAATAAAGCGTATAGAGAGCAGATGCTCGTGAGGACGTCGCGGCTTGCAATCGAGAGGTTCGATAGGAATAAGATCGCTGAGGCACTTGTAAGGGAAGGAGATGTCCCCGCCGATCTAGCCCATAGGATCGCGAGAGAAGCCGAGAGGAGACTGTTCAAGCTCGGAACTAAGTATATAACTGCGCCGCTAATCAGGGAGTTCGTCAATGCAATACTCCTAGAGCATGGATTAGAGGAATATCGACACAAAATGACGAGGCTTGGATTTCCAGTCTATGACATAACATTACTTCTAAAGGAGATGAGTGAGAGATTTGCGGATGTAGAGCAGGTTCAGATGGCCGCTGGAAGGAGAGTATTCGAGGAGTACGCTCTGCTTAGCACCCTCCCAAGGGACGTTGCAGACGCACATATATCAGGCGAGATACACATAGAGAATCTCGGAGACTGGATCTTAAAGCCGAGCATAATAATGCATGATGCGAGATCCTTCCTCCATCACGGCCTAACAGTCGGAGGAGACCTTTCAAAGATAAACTTCATCCCGAAACCCAAGAGCTTAAGGGCAGCCTTATGTCTTCTGAGGGATCTACTCCAATTAGCAAGCGCAGAAGTATCCAAGGAGCAGTGCCTAGACTTCATAAACGTATTCTTGGCGCCATTCGCTGAGAACCTACAGGCAGAGGACATAAAGGAGGAGATAAATCTATTTCTAACATCAGTCAATCTAACCGTGCCTACGGGAGTCTCACTTGGAATAGAGATGGGAGTCCCATCATTCCTAGCTGAAGAGAAGGCCTATGGACCAGACGAGGTTGGAGTCTACGGCGACTACTTGGATGAAAGCCTAACAATAGCCTCAGCATTCCTTGAGTGCATAAAGGATAGCGTGGAAACGAAACCGATCCTAAATCCAAGCGTAATAGTTAAGATGAGGGATGAACTTTCAGGCGGTGAATCAGAGAGGATATTATACTTAGCTCATGAATTAGCCGTTCACGGAATACCATACTTCGCAAATCTCACTGGGGAGGAGCAGAGATATGCGTCATACACGGCCTTAGGTTCAAGGCTCTCAGCTGATTGGAGGGGAGACTGGGAGATCGACGTGATCAGAACTGGATGCCTAGATTATGTAGTCGTGAATCTGCCCAGAGCAGCCTATGAATCTGACAGGGAAGAGGATAGGTTCTTCAAGGAAATCCAAGAATACGCAGAGAAGGGCCTGATGGCCCTAAAGATAAAGCATCAGACAATACGGGAGCGCGCCGACGAGGATCTCCTGCCAATAATCCTACAGAGAAAGAACGGAGACAGATACTTCAGAATTGAGAATGCACTATCCGTCCTTAGCTTCGTTGGATTGGACGAGGCAATCCAATTCATGACTGAAGAATCGATCAGGGAAAGCCGGGATGCATTAAGGTTCGCCGAGAGGATAATCACTAAGCTCTCGGATCAAACGGAGAGATACAGCAGAAAGACTGGGATAAGACTTAAGCTGGGCTTCCCATCGAGCTTCGAAGCCGCGACGAGACTCGCCCAGCTCGATATTGAAAGATACGGGCTTGGAGTGGCCCTCACGCATGGGGAGAGGGAAAACCCATACTATACTGGATTGAATGACATTCCATACCACACTGAAGTATCAATTGATGAATATTTAGGGGCTGAGATGCACCTTCAAAGGTTGACTCCTGGAAGTCACATGACGAGGATCTCGCTTGAAGATGAGTTTTCCCCGGATGATCTCATGGAGACGACGAGGATGATAATCAATCAATATCATATTGGATTTTATGCCTATGATCGCCCCCTAACGTACTGCAGTAACTGCCAGAGGACATGGCATGGAGAGAGACTGAAATGTCCAATCTGTAACTCAGTAAATACATTGGCAAGATTCAGAAGGAGAGAGACACGATACAGAACTGAAAGGATCAAATGAAAACATTTATTCGACTCGATGTGAATATTAAATTTTGGCTGGTGAGCTAACGGACGGCTGTCGGGCCGTAAGGCCTGAGGAAACTCCGCCCACCGCACAGACCGCAACGCCG
>CAZDRE010000010.1:0-53834 GCA_964508155.1 uncultured Candidatus Bathyarchaeia archaeon | reverse complement strand
GAGATGATAGTTACCGCTAGGGATTATGGAGCGGATTACTGCATGGTAGGGGCATTAACGCTGTATGGAAGCGGCCCATCTGATAGCAAAACACTATACTACAACTTCTTGAAGAGGGAGCGTCCAGATCTGATAGTGAAGTATGAAAGCCTATATGGAGGGTCATTTCAGCCTAGAATGGAATATCAGAAGAGGCTAGATGAGAGAGCCAGGAGAATATGTCTGAGGCATGGAGTCAAATATAGAATTGTAACGTGAACGACTGGGCTCTCTAGGCCTGTAGCCTCTTGGCTATTATCTCCTCGTTATTCGGCGTTCTTATGAAAGCCGGAACGTTCCTCTGCTTTGTAGCCTTATAGGAGACGAATAGCCACTCTCCAATATCTAGCTCAGTCGTCCTGTCGAGCAAGTCGTAGCTTAGACTGAAAGCATCCGCTATCACCATCCTATCATAGAATCTCGGGAGGACGCTGACGAAGTAGCTATGGAGCTGCTGAAGGGCATTCACGTTCAGATGAGCCACCCGCTGACTGCATATCCAGCAGTTTGCTCTATACTTCCTCCCCTGCCTAAGTAGTGCCTCAACGGCTATGTTAGACTGCTCAGTGAAGTCCTCCTTCTTAGTCCTGTCAGGTATGAACTCTTGAGCCTCATCTAGAACTGTGAGGACCGTTCTTCCAACACCCCTCGTCTTCTTCAGCCATAACAGCTGATCTATGAATCTGCTTACTACATGCCTTGCATCCTTTGGATCCGGCAGATAGACTATGTTCACTCCCCTGTATTCTCCGACTGCAACCTTCTCTGCAAGCCATTCTGCATTTCTTATGGCTTCCTTCCCTCCCTCGTACTCTCCCTTGTCCAGTCCCTCCTCGAGTATTCCCATTATCGCCTGAACATCCTTAACCATCCCAGACATCGAATGGACCGATGACAGAAACTCCTCGAGTATCTCTTCCAGTTCAACTCTTGCCTCTATGTCCTTTCTGACCTCGTCAAGTGAGGTTCCATCATCGTATCCCTTCCTTACCAGAAGCCTATTTAGCTTGTTTAGTGCTATTGCAGCCTGCACTGCCCCTCTCCTTCTCCCCCTCGCTATCTCACCGAAGAGATCGAGTAGGAAGCCCATGTTTAATGGTATATGCCTAAGCGGAGGGGATAATGATAGCCTCTGGATCCTACCCATGTCTATTAGCCTCTCAATACGCTTCATTATTACATCTCTGTCTATTATCTGCTCTAGCGTCTCAGGCATCGCTTGCGAATCCATTACCCGATCTACATTCCCCCCGAAGTCCTCTGTTGAGAATAGACGTGGCTCTAGATCTAATAGGTGAATCAAATATTCCCCTGCGACATCGAAGATGACGATTGATATTCCCTCTATCTTCTGGAGAGCCCTTCTTATGAGGAATGAGCATAGATTAGATTTTCCGCATCCAGTGAAGCCGAATATCCCAGTGTGGTATCTAACCATCTCTGAGATGTTCACTGTTAATGGTAGATCGAATCCTATCAGGTTGCCTATTGCAACTCCATCTTCGACGCATAGGAATTCCTTAACTGTCTCCTTTGAGAGTATGTGCGCCTCGCTTCCAACTAGAGGAGTCAAATTAGACCTCTCAAACTTTAATCTTCCATTCTCTATTCTCATTAGGTATCCCGTCGGGACCGCTATAACGTCGATCCACGTTTCATCGCTCGCCCTCCATCCCTTATCGATCGTCTCCAAGAACTCCCTGCGTATGACCTTTGGGACTGAAATGTCCATTCCAAGCATCTGGTAATGCATTGGCCTGACTGCCACAACCTCATATATGATGAAGACCTCCCCGCTCTTGGTTGGTCTATGGAACGCTATGAAGTTCGGCTCATGTAGCCTATCGAGGACGTTAAGGCTGAATCTCGCCTCTGCAACGGCGACTTGACTCGTTAATGTTATTTCACCCTCTCTTGTCCTCGATGTGCGTGTCGTCACTCTATGGCTTCTCAGGCGAGCCGAGAACTCGCCGTCCATCTCATCAAATATTTGGCTCGGCATCACTTCTCCTCCATCACTGCTCTTTCCCTTGCTCCCTCAACTTCCCTTCTAATATCTCTAAATCTCCTAGCTATCGTGAATATCTTTTGTCTCCTTGATAGGCCTCCGAGCTCTAAGTCTGCAACTCCCCTCAGAAGCCCCCTCATCATCTTAACCTCATTCTTAACCGCTTTATCGGCTAGATAGAGCAGCTGATTATGTCCCAGGGCCTCCATGACCTCCGGATTATCACACTTTGATAGGAGGCGGAGGATGAATGTATCAAGCGGATTCTCGCCTTCACCCTCCCAATACGGGGATATCCTAACCTTCTTTCCCCCCTCGATCGCCGTTATCTCAGCGTGGAACTTATCATCCACATTTGGAATGTAAAACCTATCATACAGGAATGTTGGTGATCTAACTCCAAGATCAGATTTGAATTCTCTAAGTTGGAAGTATGCCTTAACGAATTGCCTTTCCATCGAGATTAATTGCCTAGCCGCTCTAAGCGGAGCCTTCTCATCTCCCTCCACCAGAGTTGTGAAGCATGTATCATAGCTTATTGTGCGCCATGGAGCATTGAAGAGATGGGAGTTTACGCTGCTGAGTATAGTTAGGAAGGCTCTGTCATGCCTCAGGTTTGGGGGCTTCTCATCCTTTGGAATAAGCCCCTCATGTCTAGCGTATGGTATGACCGCCCGTATATAATCCGATGCTGACGTGTCCTTCGCTATCCCAATTACCAAGAGCCTACCATCTATGACCTTCTCCCTAAGCATGTGGATGAGCATGACGTTAACCGCGTTTAAATCGAAGACTGTCAGCCATGAATCTTCACCGAGCATCAATGGATGTTCGTAGGAGCCAAATATCCTATTGACTATCAATAGCGAAACCTCTTTAACCCTTACCCAGTAATCCTTAACTTGCCCGTTAATCTTAAGCGTTGGATTCGCATCTTCAGGGTTGAATTCCTCGGCGAATAATCTCCCATCAGAATCCTCATGCATCTTCAGCAGCTTCTTAAGCATGCTCCTTCCGGCACGTTCAGATATCCCCAAATCCTCAATCAGCTCCCTAAATGAGCATTCTCCAACCTTCAATAGCCTATGAACGGCGACGAATGGGAGGTATCCTCTCCTGAGGGGAATGTAACCTTTCCCAGAACCTAACATGAATGCTAAGCTGAAGTCCAGATAGCTTGCAGGGCCATGGGAAGTATTCATCTCAAACAGGACGGATTTTTTCCTCTTCAGTAATAGGCGGAGATCCCTTGAGACCGGCCCGTAAGTTCCATGCATCGGCCTATCCAGAAGTATAAGTTTAACGTCATCCTCATCAGCCGCTCTTAGGGCTAAATATAGCTCTGCCATCGTCATGAGCGAGTATGGTATGCGCTCAGCCGTTCTGGTAAGGTCATATTCGGTTGAGTCGGACTCCTCAGTGACGTAGTAGAGATCCTCGATCCATAGAGGAACTGAGGTTGAGGCCATAAGCCTCTTGTCCCTAACAACCTCGTCCAAGTCGAACTCTATCTCATCGTTGACTGTGAATTTGCATCTGAAGCCTGTGGCGCAGACGTAGAAGAGAAGCATCTCAAGGACTTCATCGTAATCCATTGAGCCGTCTATGCCGACTGCATAGTAGTCTCCAGGCTCAAAGAAGGAAGCTTCAGTTCTCGATTTACTTAGGCTTCTAATGAAGGAGGCGAGGCCCTTCCTATCCCTTAGATCATTGATTCTCCGCGTTAGCAGATTGGCAAGCTCAGATGTTTGCCTCCTCAGTTTCTCGGCTAGAAAACTCATCTTAACCAATTCAGAAAATACGCTTATTGGGCATTAATTACTTTCTGTTGTGATTATATATCTCGCTGGCTTACTTATGAGTCGTGTATGTTAGATTTTCCTCCAATACTTTAGGTATTTCTCCTCCGTTCCTATCCGGCTTAGGAAGTCTACAAGCTTCGCATGCAACTCCTCCGCCACATCTCTCTCCTCGTCAAAGAGATTATTCTCCTGCCTCGGATCCCTACGTAGATCATAAAGTTCATTTTGGATCTTGCCTGCCATCTCCTCCAGCCTCTCGAAGTTCGCCTTTCTCCCAGGATTATCCTTTAATGCATCCTCGAATTGCCCCGCGTATATCAGGGACCACTCCTTCGTCGTCACGGTTATTCGTTGTCCAGCGATTGGACCGTGAATTATCGTGGGCGATGTAACCGCGAATTCACGCCAATCCGTATCTTCTCCTCTCATCAGCGGCAATAATGATCTTCCCTGTATTGGAATTGGACTCTTAGCTCCGAGGACATCTAGGATCGTCGCCGTTATGTCTTGAGGCTGAACCAGCGCATCGCAGTGCCATCCACCTTTAATCTCGGGATGATAGATCAGCAGTGGAACATGCGCTACTTCCTCATATAGTGGGCAGCATCCGCTGGCCAATGGCCTTCTTATGCTCTTTCCGACAAACCCATGCTCTCCCAGATAGAATCCATGATCACTGGTGAATATTATCATGGATTCATCTAGAAGCCCGAGATCCTCCATCCTCTCTAAGAGGAAGCCTATCCACTTATCAACGAGGGTTGCCTCAGCAGCATATAGAGCCCGGCAATGTTTAAGTTCATTCTCTGACAGGAGACTGGCTGGTCCATAGATTGGATATATCACTTCTTCGCCATCATACTCTGGATCATACATATCCACATACCATCGGGGTGGATCCCAAGGTTCATGTGGATCGAAGGTGTCTACATGCAAGAAGAATTTTTCATGCTGATCATAATTTAGCTCGAGCCACTGAGCCGCTGTTCTCATAGTTTGGGCTACAAAGTAGTCCTCTTCGAATCTGCGTAATGAAACGTTTCGCAGATACTGTATTGTGGTTCTTCCGCCATATCTCAGCTTGCTCGGATCACATGGGAGCTTGACGTTTCTCGGCGAAGTCATGTATCTATCGTTTTCCTGCCCCCTAATCCATATCCAACCGTCAAATCCCTTATCATAGTTAAAGTCATCCCTTATCATGTGCGGCGTGTCTACGATTAGCTGCGTTACACATCCAGATTGACGGAGCATCTGAGCCAGCACTATTTCATCCTTAGGTATTGGTCCCCACTGAGAGTATGTAAAGGTGTATCTTCCAGTATAGAGGTCATGTCTGTGAGGGATCGTCGGGAATGAAGCAGCGTATGCCTTATCGAATATGACTGCCTTCTCGGCGAATGAGTCTAGACTCGGAGTTTTAACCCATTCTCCTCCATAGCATTTTAGGTTGTCATATCTGAAGGTATCTGAGACTATGAGGACAACGTTTTTTACGGTCATACGCCATCACCATATAAACATTGGAGATCAATATAAGATTAAATCTTAGTTTTTAGTGCTCCTCTTATATGGGAAGCCCGCTTTTTTATGCCGATGTCCCCATCTATACCTTCATTGTAAGATGGGTTCTTCCGCATCATACCCATTAATACCTTCTCCTACCATTTCAGGAGGATCTCACCGCATCCTCTAATGGTTTAGTTCAATCTGCATCCTATGATGTGCGATGTTGATTGCAAGATTAACGAATAATCCCGTTGAATTCAATTTAGTAGTGCCGGTTATTGTTTCATTTGTGTATTCAGTGGGGAATTCTCTTTCCAGCTGATCTCCATCAGCAATTGTTAATCCACAATATTTAAGGAAGACTGGTAAGCTATAGATGTGAGGAGTAAATGTCCGAGATTGTTATCAGAGAATTCGTTGAGGGAAGAGATGAGAGGGCTTGGATAGGACTCCATAATGAATTTAACAGTTATTACTACGGCTCTGACTTTGAACCCCTCGACGAGGGAGGCGTAGAGTGGTTTAAGAGGACACCTTGGTGGAGAAGGAGCAGGCTATTCATAGCCGAGAAAGATGGAGAGCCCGTTGGCTTCATCCTTTCATTCATTGATAAGGCATATGATCCTCCGAAGGGATACATCTGGGAGTTCGCCGTAAAGCCTAGCCTCGAAGGGGATGAAGTTGATAGTATCCTACTCGGCAAGGCTATCTCTTGGCTCTCATCAGCTGGAGCGAGGGAAATCCAAGCGTCAGCGAGGGATAACATGCAGAAACGCATACGCCTCTACAAATCGGCGGGATTCAAGATGATACGAACCTTCAGCAGGATGAGGCTTAAACCTGAGGAGATTCGGGAGAACATTGGAGCATGCGCTGAGGCGGAGCTCAGAATTGCAAATCCAGCACGGAGCTGTGAGGATCTAAAGATCCTGAATGCACTATGCAATACGGCATTTCAGGAGCACTTCGACTTCAGACCTGCAACTCTCGAGGAGACCAGGGCGTGGCTTGAGGAGGAGGGCTACGAAAACCACGTTTTAATCGCATCGATAAGAGGGAAGCCGGTAGGCTACGTTATAGCGACCATAAGCGATAAACCCTCAGGGGACGGGCCTAAAAGAGGATTCATAAGCTCAATTGGAGTGTTAAAGCCTTTCAGGAGGCGGGGAATAGGAACAAGCCTTATACTCAAGGCGATAAAATGGCTTTCTCGGAAGGGAGCAGAATCGATAGAGCTTGACGTGGATGATGCTAACCCAACTGGAGCACCGCAATTCTATGCTAAAATAGGCTTTAAGGCAACCTTCAAAACCCTAACATACCTTAAGAGACTATAGTCTCATCAATCCAGTAAGCATATACTTGAGCCTTTAAGAGATCATCTTCCTGCCACTAGAAAAATTTCTTTGTAAAAAGTCGTTCTATTTATGGATAGACTTTTTAAGGTTTTATAGGCTCTTCTGAGATATTTCGTTCTCGCGTTTTCTTCGACTTTTCGCTTTGCCTTGCAACCTTTAACGCGACATATCCTAATGGCGCTGATAATAGGGCAAGCCAGATTTCCGGTCTGAGGAGGCCTGTTCCTGCCGTTCCAGAGGTTAACCAGTCCCAAGTCCACTCTTCACCAGAGAGGAAAGCAAGCAGTACTCCAAATCCATCTGCGCCGACAATGAGCAGATATACCGCTCCGAAGGTTGCTGAGAGCAATGCGCCAACAAGGGCGAAGCCTACCGCTTCTTGTCTTGCCCTCCATAAGGGTAATGCTCCGAAGAAAACGGCGCCGATGACTAGCGCTGCGAATCCGCCGAATAGATCATCGCAGGGAAGCCCTAGCAGAGATAGATTGTCTCCGGGCTTTATAAACCAGTTCCAAAATGCCGTTGAAAACTCTATGAAGCCAACTATTACGTAAATGGTTCCAAGGATCGCCGAATAGACCGCCATACACTTGCCAATTTTTCTGTTTAGATTCATGTGCTCACCTCATCCATATCCTAAGCCTCTACCGATCAGGATGATTGCTAGAGACGTGATGTACGCCAGTATTAATCCGTAAATGACTGCGAAGAGGGTCCACTTCCATGAGTTGGTCTCTCTATATATGACGCCTATAGTTGCCACGCATGGAATATAGATTAATGTGAAGGCCATGAAGGCGAATCCCGTTAGGGGGGTGAAGACTCCCTGGCTCCTAATGATTTCCTGTATCTCTCCAATCTCGCTTTCCTCTCCTAATCCGAAGATGACAGCGAAGGATCCAACGACGATCTCTTTAGCTATGAAGCCGAAGAGGAGGGCTACTGCTCCTCTCCAGTCAAAGCCTAGAGGGCGGAAGATCGGCTCGAGGCTGCGGCCAAGCATGCCTAGATAGGTCTCTTCTAGAGGCGCGCCCCAAGGATGACTTGAGAGAAACCAGACTACTATGATTCCGGCTAGAATTATCGTTCCAGCCTTCTTCAAGAATAGGGAGGCCCTCTCCCACATGTGAATCAACGTGCCCTTAATGGTGGGTTTAGAGTACATTGGAAGTTCCAGAATGAACGGCGAAGGCTTCCCCTTAAAGTATGGTATTGTTCTTCTGAAGAGCAAAGCCATGAGCACGGCTAGGGATATTCCAAGGATATACATGGAATACGTGCCGGCGACTGCATATGGGCCGAGAACCGCCCCGCCAATAAGGATATAAACTGGAAGTCTAGCACTGCAGGACATTAATGGATTCACGAGTATCGTTAGTATGCGATCTTCCTCTCTGTCTATGGTTCTTGTCGCCATCACCCCTGGAATGTTACATCCGAATCCAATCAGCATTGGAATGAAGGACTTTCCATGCAACCCAAGCTTGTACATCAGCTTGTCTACTACGAAGGCCGCTCTGGCAAGGTATCCGCTGTCCTCAAGTAGCGATAGCCCAAAGAATAGGAAGAAGAGCGGAGGGATAAAGACCAGCACCCCTCCAAGCCCGCCGAAGATTCCGTCGGCTACGAAGCTGGCTATCTGCTCATCGGAGATCGCTGAGCTTGATATCTGCCCAAGCCAGCTGAAGATTAAATCTATCAGATCAGAGAGGGGAGCTGAAACATCATATGTAAAGCGGAAGAGAGCCCACCAAAACGTGAGGAAGATCGGTATGCCCACATACTTATTCAGAAAAACCCTATCGAGCAAGTCGGAGAGGGTTAGAGGCTTCTCTCCCCTCAAAACCTTCTGCAGCATCTTACTTATGAATTCGTAGCGGCGCTCAGCGAAGAAAACTTCCGGATCTTCACCAAGTATTTCTTTGGCCCTCAAGCTCATCGAGTCACCTCCAAAATCTCATCTCTATACGGGCTTCTCTCAACCTCTCTGAGAACTTCCTCGTCTCCCTCAAGAATCTTAATTGCGAGCCATCTCGTCGGATACTTACTGGATAACTCCCTATCCTTAAGTATGGCCTTCTCCACTCTGGAGATCAGCTCTTCAGCTGCTTTTCCATATCCAACTACTATTTTTCTCCTCCTCCCTCCTTTAGAGGCTTCAATTATAGCATCAAGTAAGTCCTTAATACCCTCCTTTGTCGTTGCGACTGTTGGCACAACAGGCACACCAAGCATTCTGGAGAGAGAGTCAACGTCGATCTCATAGCCCAGACTCCTCGCTATATCATACTTATTTAAGGCTATGACGACATTTGCCTCGAGCTCCAAGAGCTGAAGCGTCAAGTATAGGTTTCTCTCCAGATTTGATGCATCGACTATATCCACCACAACGTCCGGCTTCTCCTTAACTATATAGTCCCTAGCGATCAGCTCATCTATTGAATGAGCTGTAAGGCTGTAAGTTCCCGGTAAATCGATGATTTCTATCTCCTCCCCCTTATACTGGCATCTTCCTTCCTTTTTCTCAACAGTCTTTCCAGGCCAATTTCCGACGTGAGCCTTTCCTCCGGTAAGATCGTTAAAGATGAGGCTTTTGCCTACATTTGGATTTCCTATGAGAGCAACCCTTATCGTCATGATTCAACCTCCGAATCCACTATTATCTTCATGAGTAAACCTCTTCCAAGCGCAATCTTTGATCCTCTGACGTCGACAATCGCTGGGCCTAGGGAGTTTGAGAATAAAATCTTCACTTTTGCGCCTGGAGTGAAGCCTAACTCTGAAAGCCGCCTCACGAGTCCCCTGCCACCTCTAACTTCAACGACCCTCGCCTCCTCGTTCTCGGGTAGCATTGCAAGAGGCAATTCCATCATTTTCTCCCCTCCTCGACAAGAACGTAAACGCCCTCACATTCCCCCTTCCTTAAGCTCAGATTGTATCCTTTCAGGAGGAACTCAACGGGATCGCCCAGCGGAGCTCTTCTGACGACGATTATCTCAGTTCCCCTCGTCAATCCCATATCGAGCAGTCTCCTACGGAGCTCCCTGTCTCCGGCAATCCTCGAGATAACTCCCCTCTCTCCCGGTTTAAGCTCACTTAATCGCTTTTCCATGGGACTTCCTCGACTAACAGTAAATATTTAGATTTACCTAACTACTACTAAGATAGAACTAGGCTCATATAAAATGTGCCCAAACAAATTTAGGAATAGTATGAATATCAAAAAGAATTAGGTTGAACCTTCAATTTCCTAACAGAAACGCTACGTGGATCTTTCTTCTTCTCTTCTGCAATACTCCCTAAATTGCTCAATCCATCTTCCGATAAATCTGGGGCGTTCCGAGGCTTCTGTGATAAATTTAACGAATCTCGTAAATTGGAGTACGGTCTTAGGATCGAGCTGATGCTCCAAGATATGAGAATCCTTTAATGCAATGTCTTCCGGAACCAAAAGTAACTCCAAGAACTTCTTGAAAACATCATGTCTCTCCTTAATCGCTCTGGCTATCTCCCTACCACGCGGCGTAAGCGTTACTCCCCCATACTTTTCATAATGGACAAAACCATCCCTATGAAGCTTCCTCACCATTTCAACAACAGTTGACGGCTTCAAATCCAGATCCTTAGCAATATCCTTGATGCGTGCGAAACCCTTACGCTCAACAATCTCATATATACTTCTCAAGTAATCCTCCATCCGCCTGGAAAGGATCCTCTCCATAAATTCATTCCCCTAAATACTTTAGGATAATCTAACATAAATCTTACCAAACTAGTAAACAGCAAGATTCAAGAAACAATTGGAGAAATCGAAAAATAGAATTATAACAAGCCCAATTGATTGAATAAAATCTTTAAATCTTTCAGAAAGAGCAAAGCACCTATATAATTTATGCCCATCTCTCCCTGTTCTTCAATTGAGGTAAAATAAACCGAGAAATTAATCACCTAAGCTGAACTTATTGCTAGACCAAAAATTATTCTAAAACATTTTTAGGAATTATATTTTGAGTATAAAATGAGAATTGCTATTGTAGCAGAGCGAGTGGGCGAGATCGCTAACTGGATTTTATTTTTGTCTTTACTAGTTATAGCATCTTCTATTCTTCAATTTACATTAAATCTTCCTCTCTTCCTAGCAGTTCTATGCATGTCTCTTTTTATTCTACCAAAAAGATGGTTTAAATGGGAATTTCCATGGCGTCTTTGCTTCTTCCTGCTCACCGGAATATGCTTGGAAATTTCACTTCTCTTACTTTTACCATCCCTTGAGACTTCAGGATATGTCTACATTATAGCCGTAGCCGTTCCCATGGCTATGTCCCTAATCCTATTAAGCAACTATAAGTGGAGAGTCTCGAGATTCATAAGTGCTGAGAACATTTTAATCGCAACGGTCCTCCTAGCGGTACTCATCCTTCTAAGCATTTTAGGATCATGGAAGCTCAAAGGAGGACTATTTGGATTCTCAACATTGCTAGTGATGCTTCTAATGCTAAATTATATACCCTCAGCTCTTAGAAGAACCGAGCTCTTCAACTTCCTAACAAAATTTGGAAATTTCCATACTCCCAACGATTTCATTGAAGAGATTATTAAAAGAGCAAATAAAAAAGGAGAAGAAGCTGAGTTCCTCAGGTATCGATTCAACGAATTCTTAGACCAAATAGAAAGAGGGGATATGGAACACGCCTATGTAACCCTCGCAACAGGAATGATGGAATTATTAAAAATATGGAATAGAGAGTGTAAAAAGAGAGATAAGGTTAAGAATAAATGTGTGAAAAATAAATATGTGGATGGATGGGAAGATAAAATAAAGCATGATGAAGTAAGAGCTTCTATCGTCCATTCAACACCACCACCTTGGAAACCAGAGAAAAATTCAGTTAAGGATTTGGAGCGTAAGAGGCAAATATTACGTATGTTTCAAAGCGACCCATATATTCCCATAAAAGACCTGCTTAAGGAAACCGCAAAGAGATATGAATTATTTGGAGAAAGTGTTACACATTAATCCTACGGTAACTCTAAAGGACGAACTTAAACTAAGCTACATAGCAGGCCATCTTAATCTTACAGATAGTTGAGGCATATCGCCTTATTGAAGGCGTTATAACGCGTGTATCGCGAAGATGATCATTTAGTTATCGCCGCAACATTTAACCCTTTAACTATGAGTTCTATCCTTATGACCTCACCTTTGTCATCATAGTCTACTATGACTCCTTCGCCTACCTCTTCGCTATCAGCGATCGCCCTCCTTCAGCTTAACACACAGCGCATCGGCTCCGGGATCATATCTTATTATGTATTCGAGCATAAGGCTTCACTATCCAGACATTAAGCGTAGTTTCTCATATATTCTAGGTTGCTGAAATAGTGTATGGTTCCACATCTACTTGGTTATAAATTGATGTGAGGTATTAGGGAGCATTTTTTTCAGCCAAGGGCTAGCAAACTTGATGAAAAGGGATAATGGACGAACATGCCAGTTAATACAAGAGATAGGCGTAATCCTGGAGAGGGAAAAGGTCTATTTCGCCGCTCAGCAACTCCTAAAAATGCCCAAAAGGTGGTGGGCCGGGCCGGACTTGAACCGGCGGCCTCAGCCTTTCTCAGCCTCCGGCACGTAAGGGCTGCTTTAGGTCCCGTCCTGGGGATGTCCTAACCAGACTAGACGACCGGCCCGCTCTATATGAGTCAACCCTAAGATACTTCTCAAACATTTTTTATTAAATTTTTGTTTAGGCCGGATTCAGTTCAGACTTAAATTTGTGAAGCTCCTTTCTAGGAGTCTTCCGAGGTAATCCATTCTCTTGGATGCGGGGTATACTTTTATCCTCGCGTATCCACCGCGGATGGCGACCCTTGGATTTATGAAGTAGACTCCATCGATCTTGCTGATGCTCATATAATTGTGGTGTCCACCGTTGAAGAAGACGTTTGCCCTGCCGTGAGGCTTATGCGGGTCATACGTGCCCTTAAGAATCCTTATTAGCTCGTCTATCTCAGCGGTGTCCTGCGGCCTAACGCCTGGAGGGCACCACATATGTGCATGGGCGAAGACAAATTTTATTCCATTCGGCTCATCGAGCAGTCTCTTCAGCCACTCCCTCTCCTCGATTGGAAATGATCTCTCGCCTGACCATTCATAGCAACTCTTCATTCCAGTATGGGTCTTCCTCACCCCATCGAATGACCATAAATCTAGAACGATGAAGGTTGCTGTTCCTCCACTGCATGAAAGCCTCCAAGAATAGTATGAGCGTTTCATATTGAGCAGACGCTTCCACTCCTCAACGCAACCTAAAATCTTACACTCGTGGTTTCCAAAGACGTAGTAGCATGGAACAGCCCTCTCGATCTCCCTGAAGATATCAGAGTATCTGTCATCGAATCTGGCGTCAACATCGCCATTAAAGACTATGAATGATGGAGCGGGATCATTGGAATACTCATCTTCGCACTTAACTTCCTTAATCATCTCCAGCAGGACATCCCCGGTTTGAGCTCTGAATCTCTCATCCGGATGAGGCATCACCTCCACGTCGCTGGCAAATAGGAAATCTATTGAATCCACACTGGATCTTAGGGATCCGATTCTACCTGTTTCGCCGAGGGCCATCTCTTTTCAGCCCAGCCTCCTCATCCAGCCTATCCAAGTATTCGCCTCTCAAATCATGATATTTCGGGAGAAGACTGTCCAATCGCCTGAGGAAGATATCTAACTCCTCAGCCAAATTTAATGAGAGGTCACACATCTCCTTCACGAATCTCTGAAGCTTCCCGACGGCCTCTTCCCTTTTACCAGCCTTCATCAGCTCAACGGATTCCCGTTCCAAAGCCTTAATGCGGTCAAGCTCCATTCTCTCGAATCCACTCCAGACCTCCCTGACTATAGGCGCAAAAAATGCATAATTCCTCTCAACATGACGCTGAAGCCTCTTAAATCTCCACCATGGAGAATCCTCAGAGAACCTTTCACCTCCAACTGAGAGCTCAGATGGAAACTCAACTTCCTTGACGTAGAGCGGGTGGAAGACGCTTACGCATGGAGCTGCCATGCACACCCAGCATGACGACCTCAGAATGTCCGGCATATCCCCTCTAAGCTCAACAACGATGCTCGCGGCTGTTTGACCTCTGCTCCAAGGTCTCTCATGGCAACATAATGAAACATAAAAGTCTTCTCCTGGAGTCCATAAGGGCTCTAGAAAAGTGCCTTCTCTATGATCCCTCAGGATCTCCATGAAGGTCTTAATAGTTATTTTACCCTCATTCCTCCTCAGCAGACTTGTAGCCCTTCTCCACCTAATAAGAGAACTTGAGATCGAATAGTTCTCGTAATCATAGTAGGCCCTTGCGAAGTTGAAGTCCTCCCTTGATCTACACCAGCCCATCTCGACGGCGTGCTCAACTAGATCTTGATGAGCTGCACTCCACTCATTCTCAATCGTGTACAGGTTACTGACGGCTCGAACTCCGTCGGTTATCTTCTCGGCAACCCAGTATCTCCCAGCCGTCTCTAGAACCCAAGCCTCATTGGCATCGGCAATAAGGAAATTATTATGGTATCTTGCCCTTCCAAGAGAGCCCGGACCATACTTCTGAAGGAGATCTATTATTATATGCATGGATTCGTAGGCTGACCTTCCTCTTTCTAAGCCCAATCTGACAAGATCCATACCTATCAGGCCGGCTTTACCCTCAGGAGACTCAAACGGCTCCTTTGAGTGCACTGCTGCATTTCCTATGGCCACTCCAAACTCGTTGACTCCATGCTCAAAGCCCCAGCACCAATAGGGCCTCGAACCTAAAACCTCAAATGTAACATCAACCTGCGGTATCTCGATCAGCTGACACTTAACTGAGCTTCCATTCCTATGTCTCCTCCTAGGATAGTGAACGAGGAGCTGAGGCTCATTCGGGGGCCTATCACTATTCTTCCCGAAGATGACGGTTCCGTTCTTAGTTGCCCCTCCAACAGCAACTATTAAATCGCACATAGACATCAGCCTACACTGATCGTAAGGCAACAGCTTCTGTCCTTAAATCATTTATGACTATATGGATTATCCATATTTGGAGAGAGCATGAGGTGAGGCTATTCTGATCATTAAGTTTCCATATGGTAAGGAATTCGTTAGTGTGGACTGTCCAGACGAGAATCTCATATCAATAGTAACTCCTTTAGAGATAAAGGTAGCCTCAGACGAGAAGGGGGAAGTCAGAAGAAGCCTAAATGAGCCCATAGGAAAGGAGAGACTCAGCGGTTTAGCCGTTGGAAAAGAGAGCATCCTACTGATAGTCAGCGACTACACGAGAGCCGTGCCAAACGAGAAGATTATTCCACCCATAATAGATGAATTAGAAAAGGCGGGATGCAGAAGAGAAGATATAACCGCTCTAGTTGCGAATGGACTTCACAAGCCGATCTCAAAGAATGAACTTGCGCAGTTCTATGGCAGGGATCTAGTCGAAGAGATCGAATTCGTGAACCACGATGCTGAGGATGAAAGCCAACTCATCAAACTAGGCAAGACATCATTCAAGACTGAAGTCTCGGTTAATAGGTTAGTAGTTGAAAGCGACCTCGTCATTGCAACGGGCCTTATCGAGCCGCACTTCTTCGCAGGCTACAGCGGAGGGAGAAAATCGATACTTCCAGGAGTCTCTGGAATAGAGAGCATCTGCCAGAACCACAGCTTCCGCATGATAAACCATCCGCTTGCGAGGAGCGGTGTGCTTAGTGGAAACCCGATACATGAGGATATGGTTGAGGCCTCAAGAATGGCAGGGCTAGACTATATTCTGAATGTAATCGTGGATCGCTGTGGGAGAGTGGCCAAGGCCTTCGCCGGGGACCCGATCGAGGCGCACAGATGCGGAGTCTCATTCCTCGATGAGAGGGTCAAGGTTGAAGTGGCATCGAAGGCTGATATTGTGATCACATCCAATGGGGGATACCCGCTTGATAGAGACTTATATCAGGCTGTTAAGGGCATGTCCACGGCCGAGGCAATAGTGAAGAATGGAGGAACCATAATAATATTATCTGAGTGCATCGATGGGATAGGGAGGGGACATGAAATGTTCTACGAATTGATTGCCGAAGCAAAAAATCCGGATGACGTATTAGAGAGGATAAAGAGGGAAGAGCCGATAAAGGATCAGTGGCAAGTCCAGATCTTAGCGAGGATACTTAAGACCGCAAATGTAATAGCAGTCACAAAGAACATTAAGCACAGCCTAATCGAGGATATGCACATGACACCAGCATCAAATATCGACGAAGCCTTAAAGCTGGCCCTAAGAAACGCTGGATCAGACGCTAAGATCATAGCCGTTCCAGACGGCCCATACGTCATACCATACATTAGAAGAAAGGGCTGAGGTGAAAATTGATGGTTGAGATAGAATGGATCCGAACAGTTGTGCGTGATGGATGGCATAACGCCTTCACGGACCTGTGCTATTGGCGCGGATTCTATTGGCTTACATATAGACGTGGATCAGCGCATGTATCTCCAGACGGCGAAGTGATAGTTATGCGCTCAACAGATCTGAAAAGATGGAGGGAGACTGCAACATTAAATACAGCCGGGGACGATAGAGACCCAAAATTCTGCGTAACAGAAGATAGGCTATACGTATATTTCGGAACTAGATTCACAGAACCAAATGGGAAAGTCTATTATTACTCGTATGTCGCATTCAGCGACGATGGAGTCGAATGGTCAAGGCCAATCCGCATTTATAAGCGGAACCACTGGCTCTGGAGGGTGCGCCGCCACAATGGAAGATTCTATTCCCCAGCCTATGGATGGAGGGAAAATAAGAGAGGCAAGAAGTTTTTTCTGGATCTGCTCGTAAGCGATGATGGAGTGAATTGGCATAAAAGATGCAGAATAGGCGGGGAGAATCTTTCACCCAACGAGGCTGACATATGGTTCTGGCCCAACGAGGCATGGTGCATCGCCCGCTCCGCCAGGAAATCAGGCCGCAGCATCTTTTTCCTTTCAAAAGCCCCATACGACGAGTGGAGGAGCATAGATCTGGATCTAGCCATACACTCCCCGGTATTCTGTATGGCCGATGGGGAGCTCTATCTCGCCGGACGATTACTGATTAATGGCGATCAGATGGACAGGATGTATCCGGGAGGAAGAACAGCCATCTTCAAAGTTGATAAGGGAAGAGCTGAAGTTATAATCGTCCTTCCATCAGGAGGAGATACGGCCTATCCAGGCCTCATATCCAGAGACCCAAAGAGACTTATTGTTAGCTACTATTCTCAGCATGCATATCTCGGCGGAGTGATAGAATCTCATTCGCCCGATCGATCAGACATATACTTGGCATTGATAAAACTGGATTAAGAAGATGAAAGATAATCATGAACTAAAAAGATGTGTCAGTAATTCATAATGCTTTTTAGATGACCAATATAACCTCCTTAATTGGAGGGGGAGGAGTAGAGTATATTTAGGAGCGAAGGGCGCGCGCTCTAACCCTCTCTTTTATTTCTACTTTTACCACGCCTCTTAGCGCTACCTCTATTATAGCATCGATCATCAAGATTATGCAGGGCTCATTTGTATCATTATAGAATCCATGGATGGTATTGGGCGGGATGTAGATTGCATCTCCCCTTTTAACTCTCCTAGTCTCATCCCCCACAGTCAGCAGGCCTTCACCTTCAAGTATATAGTATATCTGCTCGTGATCTTCATGGCTATGAGGCTCCAATCGCTTCCTAGGATTTACAGTCGTCTGCCAGAACCCGCCTAAAGCCTTTAGAACATCATCCATCTCTAGATAGTCATAGACATCCTTGCGCATGAAGAAATACTTGTAAAGGGCATCTCCATGAGCGCGGATCTCCTTTATCTCATTAACATTCCTCACGATCACCCCATCAGCCCCCAATCACGGCATTACTGAACCTTTCCACGTGCAAGTATGGGCCATATAGCCTCAACCCTACCTCTTCTCACCCCTATTAGGGTATCATGAAGGTTTAAGCATATGCCCGGATGATTTGGTACAACCGTCACCATCTCACCTATCCTAGGCTTCCTTCGACACTCTGAAACGTCAACATGCCCATGCTCAACGGACATGGCATTCATTAGAGCCCTCGGATAATCAACGAAGTATCCGTAGGGAGGACCGTCGAAGGTGGAGAAGGTCTTTATTCCACCGTCAATTATCGCCATATCACTAACTGGCCTGCTGATAACCGTGCATAAGACCCTCAGGGCACTTCTATCCGCATAATAGACCTTTCTCGGATCATCCTTATCCCTCTGAAATCTATAATACTTTCCAGCTCCAAGCACAAATATGCCCGTTCTTATCTCGGTAAGCCCTATCTCATGATAAAGCGGCTTCTTACTTCCCAAAGGGTATATGTCCGGCCTTCCGCTTACCATCCTAACTGGAATGCCATTCTTCTCTAAGAGCCTAACGGTCTCACCGGTCTTCTCATCAGTTGGATAACTCATTATCCCCTCAAATGATAAGCCGGGCATCTTCATCACCTTCTTGGCTAATCTAAGAACACCCTCGGGAGTCGGAACACCAGTCCTCCCCATATAAAGCTCGATTATAACCCGTATTATACATCCATCCTTGACTGCTTGCTCAGATATCTTCTTGGCGACATACTCAGAATCGATGGCAACCGTGAGCTTGCATTGCTTCGCAAGTCTCGTAAGCCTTTCTAGCTTATGCTTTCCAACTATTGGGTATGGAATGAGTATGTCCTTGATGCCAGCCTGAGCCATAACTTCAGCCTCTCCTAGCTTCTGACAGCAGATCCCCTTCGCTCCCGCCTCTATTAACATATGAGCTATTGCTGGAACCTTAATCGGCTTTACATGAACCCTCAAGTTTATGTCGTTAGCCCTACACCACTCCATCATCTCCCTTATATTCCGCTCCATGAGATCTAGATCAACTATGAGGGCGGGAGTATCAAGATCGGATAGTTCCATCTTGTAGCACCCCTCTCAGTTCCCATTCCCGTGAGGAAGCTTATTCATATACACTGCAGAGAAGAATCATACTCCCTTAAATCTTCTCACCTGCTGTCTCGTGAGGATTATGTAATCGTCGCCATACTCAACGCTCGGCTCTATCTGACTCCCCTCGAACCATTCATTCCACGTAGTGACGAATATCCAGTCTGGATTACATGACAGCGCCGTATTCCAAGATTCGATGTAATAGCCTCCATCCCTTCTAGGCTCAAGTGTGCGGGTTCTAACCTTACCATCATCATACCCAGGAGTCACGGTTGCGGCGAAGATCTTCCCAGCCTTATGTAGGGCACGAGAGATCCTCTTATAGAGCAGGGATAGATCTACTCCGCGGGTCGTGAATGCTATTGGATTATATGTGTGGAGGGCATCCACGCATTCAATATATGCTGGATCTAGACTGTCCCCAACTAGAAAGGGATTATAGCCTTTCTCCATCAACTCCTTCCTTATGGCCTTCCACTCCTCAATATCATCATCGCATGCCTCCCTCATCTGATTCATGACCCTTCCATAAATCACGATTACCGGCCTGTCATCCACCTTCATCCATCGGGGACTACTGCAATACTCCCTGCAGATACGCTCAAGATCTTCGCGGACATTTTCCTGGACAGACTTCCCACCATACTTCGCCGTTTCATAATACAGAGTTACCTCGAAATCTTCTGGGGATATCTCAAGCAATTTACGAAGCGTGGCATCGCTACTTCTGGCCGTCGCATCGTCTCCAACCCTATCTGGAAAGCCCCACCATGAAACTATAAATCCATCTAATCCAGCCTGCTTCGCCTGATATATATGCCTCCTAATCGTGTATTCACTACTTGAATCATAGAGGCCATCTAGCGGATAGCAGGTTATCGCCGCCTCCCTTCTGCCGCACGTCACATTCTCCGGGTTATACCCATTCGAGTTCCATCCTGCCCATTTATGTAGAACGCCTGTGCCCCATGGAGTTCCATACCAAGCATAATAGAAGGCTAAAACTTTCTTTTCAGTCAAACTCAACACCTCGCGTAGAAATCTGCGTTGAGAAACTACCACTTGATAATTATATAAGTTTTATTGGTGAGGAAAGCCCTAGTCGATAAGCTAGTAGCACCTAGCCACCCGCATGAGACTATTATTAGATGATAGGAATAGCGAGATTCATAAATGCTAAATACCGGATTAATATAGAACCAATAAGGCTGAGTTCTCGAAGTTATGAGGTGAAGCAGTATCGTCTTAGGGAGAATGATAAGCGATGTGCGGAATCTTTGGATGCATATCCAAGGATGTGAAGGCCGCTCCGGTAATACACGCGGCTCTCAAAAGACTTGAATATAGAGGATACGATTCTGTGGGCATAGCGACCATCCATGAGGGAAAGATATACATCAAGAAGGATAGCGGAAAGATAGATGACGTTCATAAACTTTTAAATCTGGATGACATGCCTGGAAATTTAGGCATCGGCCATACTAGATGGGCAACTCATGGAGCTCCATACCAAGTTAATGCGCATCCGCACACTGACTGTAAAGGTGAAATCGCAGTAGTTCACAATGGCATAATCGAGAACTTCTCTGAGTTAAGGAGCGAATTGGAGGATCTGGGACATGAATTCAAATCGAAGACTGACACTGAAGTCATCCCGCACTTAATTGAGGAGAACATGAAGAAGGGTCAGGGATTTGTTGAGGCAGTACGCGAGGCATTAAAGGCGATTAGGGGATCATATGCGATAGCCGTCATATCGAGTAGGGAGCCCGACAAGATAGTATGCGCGAGGATGGAGAGTCCATTAATCTTGGGAGTTGGGGAGGGCGCCATTTACTGCGCCTCTGATATTCCAGCCTTTCTGCCATTAACGAAGAGAGCTGTGGTCATCGAGAATGGAGAGATCGCCATTATAAGTCCTGACGGATATGAGATCCGCAGAATCGCCGATTGGAGCCTCGTAGAGAGGGAGCCTGAAACCATTGAATGGACGGCTGAGATGGCTGAGAAGCAGGGCTACCCCCACTTCATGCTTAAGGAGATACATGAGCAACCTGAATGCCTCAGGAACACTCTAAGATTGCAGGATAAATACCTCGATTTGATGGCTACATTCCTTGACAGGGCACGTGAGATCTTCCTTGTTGCCGCTGGAACCTCCTATCATGCCTGTCTTGCGGCATCATACATGTTCTCTAAGCTGGCTTATCTCGCAGCTCATCCGGTTATCGCCTCTGAGTTCATAGAGCAGGAGGGAATGGCAGTTAACATTAACAGCACGATACTAGCCGTAAGCCAGTCAGGAGAGACCGCTGATACATTAGAGGCAGTTGAGTATGCGAGGCTTAGGGCGGCTACCATACTTGGACTAACAAATGTCGTTGGATCAACGTTAACTAGGGTTTCGAGGGTTTATATCGTTCAGCAGTCTGGTCCGGAGATTGGGGTTGCAGCGACAAAGACTTTTACGTCTCAGCTCTCAGTTCTCGCACAACTAGCCCTTAGGGTTGCGAAGATACGTGGGAAGGTTGGGCATAGGCAGATGGAGGAGATCGAGAGAAAGATGATGGAGATCCCAGATATCGTTGAGAGGTCTATTAGGGAGAATGAGGAGAAGGTTAGGAGAGTTGCAAAGAAGCTTAAGGATAAGAAGATATTCTTCTTTTTGGGTAGGGGGATAAGCTCAGCTACGGCGATGGAGGCAAGATTAAAGCTCATGGAGATAACTTACATTCCGGCGATCGCCTATCCAGCTGGGGAGAGCAAGCATGGACCCATAAGCCTAATAGAGCCGGGCTTCCCAGTGGTGTTCATCTGCCCCAGAGACGAGACGAGAAAGACGATCGTCGGGAACATCATGGAGATGAAGGCTAGAGGCGCGATGATCATATCAGTCATAGAGAAGGGAGATGAGGAGATCAAGAAGTTATCTGATGAATACTTTGAGATTCCAGGCAGCCTGCCTGAGGTCTTATCGCCCATAGCCTTTATAGTTCCACTCCAGCTACTTGCATACTATATTGCGGTCGAGAAGGGGCTTGATCCAGATAAGCCCCGCAACTTAGCGAAGAGCGTCACCGTCAAATAAACGAAAAATTTTAATCGTCCATGCGGAGGCCGCCTTACATCTATATTTTGCTTGTATTATTCCCATCGAAGTATCCTCTTTCCGTAGAATAGTTCTGGCAGGAGTAGGAAGCCCGAGAGTGCGATAGAGCCTACCAGGAGCCACTGCTGGAGATTGAGCGGCACGGTTCCGAACATGACTTGTAGGAATGGAACGTATAGAAGCGCAACTGTGCCTAGGATCGAGACGACCTCTGAGACGAGCAGGAACTTATTTGACGTCCAGCTCAGCCTAAAGGCGCATTTCGTTTCCGACCTGCAGTTCCAGACGATTATGAGCTCACGTAATGTCGCCTGTGTGAAGCACATTGATCTCGCTAGGGCTAATCTCTCAGCCTCACTCAATCCCCAAGCTAGAAATCCATACTCGTATACGAGTATGAAGATCGCCGTTGTTCCAACATATTGGCATATAAAGGACAGTATGATCTGGAGCAGTCTGCCGTGAAGTATTCCCTGCTTTGGATCTCGCGGAGGACGCGCCATTACATCTTCTAGGGGCGGATCGAAGCTTAGAGCCGTCGCCGGCCCTCCGTCTGTTGCCAAGTTTATCCATAGTATCATTGCGGCGGTTAATGGCAGGGGCATTCCGAGGAAGGCGAATGTCGCGATGACCGCTAGCTCATCGAAGTTTGATCGCATGAGGAAGAAAGCGAATTTTCGGATGTTATCGTATATTATTCTTCCATGCTTAACGGCGTTGACTATCGTGGCGAAGTTATCATCCATTAGTATCATGTCGGCGGATTCCTTCGTTACATCAGTACCCGTTATTCCCATTGCAACTCCTATATCAGCCTCTTTCAGGGCTGGGGCGTCGTTAACTCCGTCGCCGGTCATCGCTACGATGTGACCCTTCTTCTTAAGTGCCCTTACGATCCGGAGCTTATGTTCCGGAGAGACCCTCGCATACACCTTGACATCCTCAACTATCCTATCGAATTCCCCATCGCTCATTCTATCTAGCTCTTCACCCGTCAGGACAAGGTCGCCCTCGCCCTCTATGATTCCGATCTCCTTTGCGACTGCAGTCGCCGTTAACTTGTGGTCTCCCGTGATCATGACTGTCTTTATTCCAGCCTTTCTGCAGAGACGATTTGCTTCTATCGCTTCTTCCCTTGGAGGATCTATCATGCCCATGAGGCCTACGAAGACGAGGTCATTCTCTACATCTTCAGTGTATTGCCTTGCTTTCGGCAGTCTTCGATAGGCAAAGGCAAGCACACGTAATGCATTCCTAGCGAATTCCTCATTTATCTGCAGTATCCGCATTCTCCCGTATTCTGTTAGCTGCTTTTCTTTTCCGTCCTCGTAGATCCTGCTACAGCGCTTAAGGATTATCTCAGGAGCTCCCTTGATGTAGGCGTAAATCTCTCCGTTTGGGGATGAATGTATAGTTGTCATTCGCTTCCTTTCCGAACTGAAGGGTATCTCGCTTATGCGTTGATATTGTCTTTCAAGTTCCTCCCGTTCCAATCCTGCCTTGCAGGCGGCTACAACTAGTGCTCCTTCAGTTGGATCTCCCGTGATCCTCCAGTAACCGCCGTCATTCTCAAGTCGAGAATTATTGCATAACGATGCTATCCTTAAGAGCAGCGATAAGGCCTCATCATCTTTTGGATCAAGCGGGTCTCCATTTAGGATGAACTCTCCCTTAGGCTCGTATCCTGAGCCGGTAACCTCAATGGTTCTGTTTCCACAATATATTCTGCGGACTGTCATCTCGCCTTTAGTCAGTGTTCCAGTCTTATCGGAGCATATAACAGTAGTTGAGCCAAGCGTCTCTGCCGCAGCTAATCTCCTAATAACGGCGTTATGCTTAGCTAGTTCACGAGCTCCTAAAGCAAGGGCAATCGTGACTATTGCCGGCAGCCCCTCTGGCACTGCTGAGACGGCTAAGGCAACAACTGTCATGAAATACTCTATTAGATTTTCAGGTTCTAGGGCCGCTGGCTCCCGGATTAGCTCAAGGACAAAAATGACCGCGCAGACAAAGATTATGAATTTCGTCAGATTCTTTGCGAATCTGTTAAGTTTGACCTTAAGTGGGGGAGGCTTCTCCTCCGCCTCCTGGATCATACCTGCGATCCTTCCGAACTCCGTGTTCATCCCAGTCGCCGTTACAACGGCCTTTCCCCTGCCGTAAATTACATGAGTCCCCATAAAGACCATGCATTTCCTATCGCCTATCGGCGCATCTTCCCTGACGGGCTCTGTGTGCTTCTCGACTGGTGTTGATTCACCTGTCAGAACGGCCTCGTTGGTTCGGAGCTCAAAGACCTCAATGACCCTGCCGTCAGCAGCTATTCTATCTCCGGATTCTAGAAGAAGGATGTCTCCTGGAACGACGTACTTTGCGGGTATAACTGTTTCCCTTCCGTCGCGTAGAACCCTAGCTCTTGGAGCTGCATACTCCTTTAATGCCTCCATAGCTCTTTCCGATCGGTATTCCTGAACGAAGCCTACTGTTGCGTTAAGTAATACTATGACGGCTATTGTTATTGCATCAGCATAGTCCTCAAGTGTAGCTTCAGCCCCCTTCACATAGGCGGACAAAAGCGATATGACTATCGCCGCTAGAAGCATTAAGACGAATACGTCCTTGAATTGGCGGAGGAATATTTGGAGCGGGCCTACCCTCTTCTTCTCGGCTAAGACGTTAGGGCCGTACTCCTTTAATCTTCTATTAGCCTCTTCACTACTCAAACCATTCGGGCCTGTATTGAGGAAACGTAGGACTTCATCGACTTCCTTTGCGTGAAAGACCTCTGCCACGGCGTCCTTCCCCTTCAATCCGTATGTCTCTTGCATGCCTAGGCTGTTTTTAGAAGATTCATAATAGAAGTCTTTATTATTGTTTGTGGTCTTGCCTTTCAGTCTTCTCTCACATGATGAAATATAAGTACTAACTGAAAGGAGTTATTCCTAGATTTTATGAAAATATCGGATCATGCTATTCTCTGTGTATGCGCATAAGTTCGGCCTTAACTTTATATTTGAGGCTATATTTTCAGCCAGAGGAGCACTCCGATTATTAGCCCGTATATTCCTAGAGCCTCAGCCAGCGCTACTACAATGAAGTTCTTAAAGAATGTCTCGGGTTTTTCCGTCGCTGCACTTACTGTAGCCGCTCCTGAACTTGCTATTGCTATCCCCGCGCCTAAACAGGCCAGGCCGACTGCAAGTCCAGCTCCAATGGCGAGTAGCCCCTTCTCTCCAAATGGGCCTTCGGTTTCCAGCTCATATACATCTGATTTACCAGTACTTGCAGGTGAGGCTGCTATTGAGATTATTCCTAGGGATGTTACTCCCGCCACGAATAGACATAAGAGCAGAAGGGTCATTCTTCTTTTAATGTTCAATCTTTTCACCTGTATTTTGTATTTCTTAGTCATTCTTCTCCCTCTTATTAATTATCTTTTTGTTTAGTTCCTCTTCTGTTTTTCTTCCAACTTCTTCAACCTCATCTTCAAGGACGTTTATCTTCTCATTTATCTCCTTCAGTTCTTCCTCTGCTATCTTCTTCAGATTATGCTTGATCTCTTCGTATTCCTTCTCGATCTCTCTTATTCCCATTTGACCTCACTCTACCTTATAACTAGAACTGGGCATGGAGCATACTCTATTACTCTTTCAGCAACGCTTCCTATGAGGATTCTATTCATTCCTCTTCTTCCCTTTGAACCCATCACTATGATATCTACACCAAGCGATTCTGCATGGCGAACTATCTGATCGTGCGGCTCCCCTTCAACTAGGATTGATGTTGCTTTTAAACCTTCCCTTTTCGCCGAATTAACAATATAGTTTAGGCATCTTTCAGCTTTCCTTTTGATCTCTTCCTCCAATTCTCGTCTTTCATGAACCTTTGAGATCTCTTCTAGTATCACCCTGTCGATCACGTAAATCGCTACTATTTGCGAGCCGAATTGCTTAGCTAGCCTTATTGCGAAGTCGGATGCCCGCATGGATGAGTCTGAGCCATCCGTTGGAACGAGAATCTTTCTTATGAATCTATCCTCAGCCATACGTGACTCTCCTCCTCATTAAAACGTTTTTAACCTTCTTCAGCCTTACGAACTCTTCCCTTTCCCTCTCCTCAAGCATCATCTCTATATTCTTGATTATCTGCCTATATCTAGGAATATGTATATGCTTCAATGCATTTATTCTTCTCTGTGTATTCTCAACGGCGTCTGCAATTCTACGGACGGACTCCTCCAGCTCAGCCAATTCGCAGATCAGATCTAATGATTCATAAAGCCTCTTAAACGCTGAGTCGAGGTAGATGTTCGTTCCCAGAAATCCATAGTCCGGCTGCGGCCTCTCGCCCTTCAGCCTTATCCTAGGAATCGAGACTCCCATTATGCTTCGATAGTCAACGGAGAATTCTATTGGTATATTCGTTGACTCCGCGATCTTCTCGAGTCTTTCAACGCCTAAGTGAATTGCCGCCTTCTCGATGTACGAGAAGGCTTCATTTAACGCCTTGCTCAGCTCCACCCTCACCCTCTGGAGATCATAGGCGAAGTTTCTAAGCTCAACCATTAGGACGTCTCTTTTCTTCTCTAGGATCTCGCGACCGGACTCGGCTAGTTCTAGGCTCCTCTTAAACCTTAATAGGTTCATGCGGGTCGGCGCAATTCTAGACATGAAGTTCACGTCCTCAAATACTTATCTAGATATTCTCTATGTATCCTCGTTAATTCCTCCCTTGGAAGTATGGAGAGTAGATCCCACGCTATCTCGAGGGTCTTCTCGATGGGTCTATCTTCGTCAACTCCCTGATTTATGAATCTCATCTCGAATTCATCGCCGAAGCGGAGATACGCCCTATCTCTTTGTGAGAGAGCTTCCTCCCCCATTATCGAGGCAAGCGATCTCAGATCATTGCATTCCGCGTAGGCCGCGTATAGTTGGCTTGCAACGTCAGCGTGATCCTCTCTCGTCTTTCCCTCTCCTATGCCGTCCTTCATAAGCCTTGAGAGGCTTATTAGGACGTTAACGGGTGGATAAACTCCGCGATTATGCAACTCCCTATCTAATACTATCTGCCCCTCAGTTATGTAGCCCGTTAAATCCGGGATCGGATGTGTAATATCATCATTCGGCATGGTTAATATTGGCATTTGAGTAAGAGAGCCATTCTTGCCGTGAATCCTGCCGGCGCGCTCATATATGCTCGCCAAGTCGCTGTACATATATCCAGGATATCCCTTCCTGCTCGGAACCTCCTCAAGCGAAGCACTTATCTCTCTTAGTGCTTCGCAGTAGCTCGTCATATCCGTTAAGATAACTAGAACATGAGCTTCCTGCTCAAATGCCAAGTATTCGGCCAGTGTCAGAGCAGTTCTAGGAGTTATTATCCTCTCCATTACTGGGTCCTCTGCCAAATTAATGAACATCGCCGTTCTTTTTAGGGCTCCCCCCTCCTCAAATCTTCTTTTGAAGAAGTCTGCCTCATCATGTTTTATTCCCATAGCCGCGAAGACTATATAGAAGTCTTCCTCTCCGCCGATCTCAGCCTGCCTGGCTATTTGAGCCGCCAAGAGGTTATGTGGTAGACCGGCCGCCGAGAATATTGGGAGCTTCTGTCCGCGAACTAGAGAGCACATGCAGTCTATCACTGAGATTCCTGTTTGTATGAAGTCTCTTGGATACTCCCTTGCCACGGGATTCATTGGGTTTCCATTTACGTCCCTTAGATCCTCCGCGATCGGTTTAGGATTTCCGTCTATAGGCTCAGCTAGACTATTCATTACTCTTCCAAGCATATCCATTGAGACGGGAACCTTCAGCGGCTCTCCTAAAAATCGAACTCTAGTCCCAGATAGAGATAATCCCTCAGTTCCCTCGAAGACCTGGACTATGGCCTTTCCCCTTTCAACCTCTAGAACCCTACCTTTCCTAACCTCTCCAGATGGAGTTATGACTTCGACTACCTCGTCAAAACCAACCCCGGAGACCCCATCAACAACTATTATTGGACCTGAAATCCTTGAGACTCCGAGGTATTCAGGCTTAACTATGCTCATCCCATTCACTTCAAGGACTCCTCCAGTGCGGAAAGAGAGGCCTTAACGCGTAGATGTAACTCGTCAAGCAACTCGATCTTATCGTTCGGAATCTCGCTTTTCATCCTCATCATATCAGAGATTAAGGGGATCTGAGTGATCCTGAAGATTGGAACTCCCATCTCGATTATCTTTTGGGCGCCGTAATAAAAGTCTATTATTATCTTCAGCATCTTAAACTGCTTCATCGGAGCTGAATATGTATCTATTGGATCTAGGGCGTTCTGCTGCAGGAATGCCACTCTGAGCATCCTAGCCACCTCGAGGATCAATCTTTCCCTGTCAGGGAGAGCCTCAGGTCCAACGAGCTTAACGATCTCCTTCAATTCATCTTCGCGCTGTAGGATCCTCATCGCCTCACTCCTATATCTCCGCCACTCCCTATCCACATTCTCAGTCCACCACTCCGAGACTTCATCCACGTACTCTGAGTAGCTTTGGATCCAGTTGATGGCTGGGTAGTGGCGTGCATCGGCCAACTCCTTATCTAAAGCCCAGAACGCTCTAGTGAAACGTTTTGTATGCGTTGTAACGGGCTCTGAAAAGTCTCCTCCGGGAGGGGAAACTGCGCCTATAATGCTCAATGAGCCAATTCGACTCTTTGAGCCGAGCGTCTCCACAACCCCCGCCCTCTCATAGAACTCTCCAAGTCTAGTTGGGAGGTAAGATGGGTATCCCTCCTCCGCCGGCATCTCCTCCAGACGCCCTGAGATCTCCCTTAGGGCTTCAGCCCATCGGCTTGTTGAGTCAGCCATTAATGCAACATGATATCCCATGTCTCGGTAGTATTCGCCTATCGTTACGCCAGTGTATATGCTGGCCTCCCTAGCAGAGACTGGCATGTTGCTTGTATTAGCGATCAATATGGTCCTCTCCATTAGTGATCTTCCGCTTCTGGGATCAACCAGCTTGGGGAATGATAATAGTATATCGACCATCTCATTCCCCCTCTCCCCACATCCAACATATATTATGACATCGGCATCTGACCATTTGGCAAGTTGCTGCTGAGTAATTGTCTTTCCAGTTCCAAATCCGCCGGGTATAGATGCCGTTCCACCCTTAGCGATTGGAAAGAAAGTATCGATCACCCTCTGGCCCGTTATCAGCGGGATCTTTGGCGTCAGCCTCCTCTTGTATGGTCTTGGACGCCGCACAGGCCACGTATGAAACATCCTTATGGTTCTAGTTTCATCTCCCATTCTCACTTTAGCGATCTCTTCCTCAACTGTATATTCGCCCTCATCAGCAATCTCTGAGATCTTCCCCTGAATATTCGGCGGTACCATTATTCTATGCTCGATTAGCCCCGACTCCTCAACCACCCCAATGATATCTCCTTCATAAACCACATCACCAGCCTTAACCTTCGGAGTGAAATACCATTTTTTATCTCTGAGGAGAGCCGGAACATTTATTCCGCGTCTTATGAATACGCCTATCCTCTCCGCCAAGACCTCAAGGGGCCTCTGAGTTCCATCGAAGATACTTCCGATGAGCCCCGGCCCCAACTCAACCGATAAGGGCTTCCCGGTTCCCTTAACCTCCTCTCCAGGCCTTAATCCGCTGGTATTCTCATAAACTTGGATAACGGCGTGATCCTTCTCTATCCGAATAATCTCTCCCCTTAGATTCTCCTTGCCGACCATCACCATCTCATGCATTTGGGCTCCTGTCATTCCTTCGGCTTCCACGACCGGCCCACTTATGCGGACGATAACTCCCTTCACCGGGATCTCTCATTCCCCCTCTTCAAAGAGGATCTCAGCAACTCTCGCTCGGAGAGAATCCCTCAGCAATCTCAATCTGTTCTCGAATGTATTATCAATGACTATTCTTCTATCAGGGGTCATTACGGTAACCCCTCCGATGCTATCAGCGGTCTCTTTGGACTTAATGAGCTTTACCCCCATCTTCCTAGAGAACTCGTTGAGTTTCTCTTCAGTTATGATCTTGGAGTCCCTCTCATTAAGCCTTATTATCAGCGTGTCTGAGCGTATCTGCCCGCTCGCCTCAAGTATCAACCTGAATAGGCAATTCACGTAATCTTCTGTCAGCGTGTATCTTTGCAGGCGTTTGAGGACTTCATTAAAGACCTTACTGATGATCTCCTCTTTAGCCCTGAGTATTCTATTCTTTGACTCTAAATCGAAAAGCGAGATCATCTGTCGCTCCTTGACTCTTATTCTTTCTTTTCCATCTCTTATGATAGCATCGTATCTTCTTTCAGCCTCCTCTTTGGCACGCTCCAGAATCCTTTCAGCCTCAGCCTCAGCTCTTAATATTGTCTTTTCAGCTTCTTTCTCGGCATCTTCTAGGATCTCCTTTGTAATGCTCGTCAATCCCCGCGTTATATTTGACGTTATTTCACCTCCATTAGACTCTAACTCTGAGAACTCTACTTATTAGCCGTTGAACCATTGATGTTTCCCTTGCCTTCCTCCCCGGAACCTCTATTATCAGAGAGTTACTTTTAGAACGAATCTCATCTAGCTCTTCTTGGATCTGCGATGAGAAATCCTCACTTATGAATATGATCTCTCCATTCTTTTCCTCTTTTATAATTCGCCTTAAAACATTAAGAGCTTCATCGCTACTCGGGACGATTGTGCCCTTAATTCCAATCAGCCGAAAACCTAGTGCTAGATCCTCATCTCCTATTACGTATCCCTTCAACCCTCAGCTCACGAGAAGTTTAAAAGATCATACTGACCTTAATAAGAGTTGCTGAGGAAGCATGCTGACACCCGAGAGGATGAGTAGGGTCTCCATAATCTGCCTTCAGAAAGATTTAGATGCGGCACTAAATGCCATAGGATCTTTCGGGTCCTTCCACATTGAATATCCAAAAGATGAAAATCGCTCCAAAATTATCGAGTCGTTGGAGAGGACATCCGCGAGAATCAATGCTCTCATCAGAAATCTTGAGGTGAAAGAGCCAGGCCTGACATTATTTAGGGCATACAAAAAGGAGAAGATGCGAGTCTATGTTGAGGACTGGCTTCGCCTATCGGAGGATATCGAAAGAGAAGTCTCAGAGATAGAGAGCGAGGTAAATGGGGAATTAAATGAGATAAGGGAGATCGATCTTAGAATTGCGGAACTTCAGGAGAAAATGAAGATTCTCGGATTGATCAGCAGGTTTAATATTGATCCCAAAGTCGTTGCCGGGCTGCGCCTAATAAGCGTATTCATAGCGACCGTCTCGAGTAGGCATATGCTCAATCTCGTCAGGGCATTCTCTAATCTGCCAGTAATCTACCATTTCGAGGAGATAGGCGATGAAAGGTCCTTTCTATTCGTGGCCTCCATGAAGAGAGACTCTCAAACGATAAAGAAGATACTTGAGACATATGACGCCGAGATCTTCCCGATACTCAAGGATATAGAGCTGAGGCCCTCTGAGGAGATAATTCGCATTGAGAGGCAACTTGAAGAGCAATATGCAAGCAGGGAAGAGGCTCTAAAGAGGCTTCGCAGGCTATCTGAGAAATATGGAGATCGCCTGTTATCTTTAAGAGAGATGCTATGGAATGCGCATAACTTTCTTAAGACGAAGTATTCCCTCCAAAAAACTAGGCGGCTGGCCAAAATAGTTGGATATACGCCTTCATCATCTCTCCGTGACCTCGAGGATCACCTTGAAAGAGCACTTAATGGTCGATTCATAATCCTCTCGGATGGGCACATGACAGGCGGTGATCCCCCTACCGTCCTATCTAATCCGAAGTTCATTAAGTCATTCGAGACGATCACGAGGCTCTATGGACTGCCTAGTTATGACGAGGTTGATCCAACGCCCTTCATAGCGGTTACATTTCCCCTGATCTTTGGCTTAATGTTTGGTGATTTAGGTCATGGCCTCATACTATTTCTTGGCAGTCTTCTCTTCTATTTAATCATTAAGGCCCCGGAGGAGTGGAGGAACTTCTCTAAGATACTAGCGGCGTGCGGCCTGGGAGCAACCCTGGCGGGAATACTTTTCGGTGAGGCCTTCGGGAGACGCATGTTCACGCCTTTATGGATGGATCCATTCGAGAATATCATCTCGTTTCTGATCTTCTCAGTATTCATAGGCATCATACATATAATGTCTGGGCTAATATTGAGGATGGTTAATCTCATAATCAGAAGAGAATATATCGATGTTCTAACGGTCTCCCTTCCCAGCATACTCCTCTACGGATTAATAATGTTCTTCCTGATGGATTACAAGTTAAATCTTAATCTCTGGCTCTCTGGTCCAATTTATCTCGTAGCAGCTACCTTCGCCTTCCTTATCCTCGGAAAATCCATAGCAGTCACGCTTTTGAAATCTGAGGATCCCATTAGGGTTTTGGGGGAAAGGATCTTTGAAGGCGGCGAGCTGACGCTGAGCTTCATAAGCAACACAGCATCATACACTAGGATCTTGGCTCTTCTCATGACCCATTGGGCTTTACTTAAATCGACTTACGCTATTAGCAACTTGGTATCTACAACTCCAATTGTAGGAGAGATAATCGCGACTCTGATCGTTATTGGTGGAAACATCTTCGTAATAGCCTTTGAGGGATTAGTCGTCTTCATACACACATTAAGGCTTCACTTCTATGAGTGGTTCTCAAAGTTCTATGAGGGGATGGGAATGGAATTTCAGCCGTTCAAGTATCACCAGAGATTTGTTGAGATCCTCTATTCGAACATCAAATAAGAAATGGGTTTATGTCTTCCGGTTTCCATCCGAACTCTATTCCAGAACTGATAAGCGTCAAATTCTTCACTTCGGCTTCCTTCCTCAATATCACGTCTAGAAGAGAAGAGATTGTGAATGGCTCGGCGATTCGCATCCCATTGATCCTCTTCATAATAAAACTATCAACTTTCCTTTCGAAGGCCATTACTGTCTCTTCAATGCTTCTCTGCTGGGTTAGAAACCTTCCATAGAAAGTCTCTTTAACGTAGTCTAGAATTGAGCCGACATCCCTGCTTGAGACCATACTTCTTATCTGCCTCTCCGAGAGTAGATAAAAGCGTCTGGTTATAGCCCAAAAAGTCAAGTGCGGGGGATAATCAAGGAGTTTAGAGCGGATTGTGGTGATTATATTGAAGGCATCGACTCTCGTTCCCGCGAGCAGGAGAGCGGCCTTACGATCCGCTTTTGGGAGGGACTTCACGGAGTTTAGGAGACTATCATAGTAGGTTCTGTCTAGCGAAAAATCAAAAAATCTAGTTGATCTTGTCTCCTCGTATCTTTTCAATCCCTCAGAGAGGGCCGGCTCATATATGGTATTACGGAAGGCATCGATTGCCGAGCTTAAGCTACTGGCCTTTGCGGCCTGAATGAATCTGCCCTTCAAGCCGAGGATCTCATCAATCGATAAATGCAGCATACTCAGTATTGAGTCGTATGAGGCACCCATGCTTTTCATCTTAATTAGGATCTCGAGATTTTCAACTTCTAGATAGCGTATATAACTCTCTAGCGTATCCCTGATCCACTTGGGAGAATAGGTCAGTATTTTTTTGCAGACTCTTATCATCTCCTCTTTGAGTGCATATTGGAGTTTAGCCGCATTTAGATCTCTGATATCGCTGAGTAGACTCTCATAAGCTGTTCCTCTTAGCTGAGACGCCATCTCATCTAGACTTCTACATTCAGCGAGGCTTTTAATCTGCCTCTTACTTAATAGGCGGCTTCGTTCAATACTAGCCTGAATAAGCGCTTGGGAGTACTCTGCTACGCGCGTCATGTAAGTCCTTCACCTATAAGAGCCTTGAATATCAATTTTATGGCCTTCTTCTCTCTCTTCTTGGCTTTCCTCTTTAACTTGTCGATCTCAGCCATGCATTCATTAAAGGCGTCTTCCCGTCGCTTCTCCATGGACTTTTCAAATTTTTTCATCAATTTCTCAACTTCTCTCTTAGCCTCCTTCTCTGCGTCGAGGATTATCTCTTCAGCTCCTTGACGCGCCAGCCTTATTATTTCATCGGCTCTTTCGGATGCTTCCCGGCGGATCCTCTCAGCCTCATTCTCCACCTTCTTCAGTTCCTCAAGGATCCTCTCCATTTCCAACCATCTTCTAAGAAACAGAATATTCATAGATCATTAGTTGATATTAAACTTGAATATTTCGGAGGATGGAGATGCATACTTCAGGGATGAATTATAAATTTTATTAGCCCATCAGATCTCTCGGTTGAGATCTTCCATCAATGTCGCAATGAAGGGTAAGGGATGGTTAAGGATTTCAGGAGTCTATGGAAGAATTATATTCTCCAGAGCTTCCTTGCGGCCTTAGCGATGTTCATAGTGCTCTTATTCCTAAGCATAGAGCATGCCGTTATAGTAGCATCTATAGGAGCCACTAGCTTCATAGTCTTCGCGATGCCGAATAGCATAACTGCCAAAGCGAGGAATGTCATCGGCGGCCATATCATCGGCCTTTTATGCGGCTCTTTAAGCACTGTGATTCCTCATCATCCATCCCTGAATGCTATTATATACTCGATAGCCGTTGGACTCTCGATCTTTCTTATGGTCATTACGGATACTGAGCATCCGCCAGCCTCAGGCACCGCATTAGGCGTGGCCGTGAAAGGCTTCCATTTAAACGTCGCCATGGCCGTGATTGTAAGCGCATTAACCCTCTCGATGATCCATCACTCATTCAGACGATACCTGAAGGATCTAGTTTAACGATTGAATGTTCACCTTCCTATGCCCATGCAGATCAGCATTATCTGTATTATTGCTGGAATCATCAGGTATTTCCACATTCCGGAGACTGTCTGGTCTATTCGGAACCTAGCGAATATGGCTCTTAGTAGCGAGAGCATCAAGAGCACAGCCGCCGACTTAACTAGAAAGGTTATTATTGGCGGGATAAAGGCTATGTGCTGTGCCCCGCCGAGATATAATGAGGCTATAAGCGCTGAGGCCAATAGAATCTCCATATTCTTCCCGATTCTGAGTAAGGCTAACTTTCTCCCGCTGAACTCTGTCTTCCATCCTGCAACTATCTCCGTTTCAGCCTCTGGGATGTCGAATGGTATGAGATCCAGCTCTGCAAGCATGCATGTTATGATGATTCCGAAGCCTAATGGCTGGAGAAGTATCGTCCACATGCCCCTTGAGATCTGCCATTCCACAATTCCGCTTATGGAGAGGGAGCCCGCTGAGAGGGCTGGACCTATGATCGATATGGCCGCTGGGATCTCATAGCCTATTATCTGAAGAGCGGAACGGACCCCTCCGATGATACTGTATGGACTTGCAGATCCATATCCGGACAGGATTATGTTTATGGCTATGAGAGTGAGGATGAACATGAGAAATATTAGGTCGCCATCGAAGTTTATAATGGCTTTTTCATTTGCGATCGGAATTAGAAGAAGTGCAGTTAGGGGCAGCGCGAAGATGAAAAGGGGTGCCGAAGTGAATATTAGCCTATCAGCCGAGTCTGGGACTACATCCTCCTTGGATAGGAGCTTTATGAAGTCGGCTAATGGCTGGAGGATTCCCGAGGGACCCGTATATAAGGGGCCGTAGCGATTCTGGATCCTCGCAACAAATTTGCGGTCGATCCACTCGTAAATGAAAGCCAATATGATTAGAAAGAGGAATCCCGGGAATATCAGCAGCTGAAGCAGGATTAGAAGCGTATTCTGCGGCATTATGATCTCGCCTCAAAGAGATATGAAATTACATCTTTAAGGTTCTTTCTGAGATCAGCAGTAGAATAATCGCCATCACAGTTATCAGCGAATACAGCATTGGAAGATAAATCGGAGCACCATATGATAATGCAATCATAAATGCGAAGACGTCGAAGATCATGAAGAAGATCGTGAATATGAAGAATCTCTCACAATTTATTCTCGTCTCGCCGATTGGAGGCGGATCCTCCCCACATGCATATGGAATTGTTCTTTCAGCTCTTCTCTCCACGCCTCTATGGGATATTCTTCCGGCAATAATATAGAGCGAGAGAGCCAAGGCGAATGATGAGATGAAAGCTACGAGAAGAAGCATTGAAGCTGCATTATTCATCTTTTTACCTCAGAATTTTCACATTCAAAATTCACGTATAAATCTTTTCTCTACATGTTTACGCTTGAAGCCGCATTATAGTTTAGGCGAAGCACTGCTCAGATAGTTAAGGCAACATTATTTATGATTTTGAGCGTAATGACCGCTTGTGAATGCGGGAGAAGCATCTGTGATTACTGTATTTGCATGACACTGGAACAGTAAACTTTCCCAGCTATAGTAGGGACTTCATGCTTCAACGATGAACTTGCCGGTGTCTCAAAGAGTAGAGACCGATTTCTGTAGGCGCCTTAGGGCTCTCCTAGAGCGGAGAGTCGACGGAAAATAAGCGCAAATCTAGCAATAAGGCTTTTAAGTAAGAATTCTTGAGTAACTTAAGATCTTGGAGGGGATGATCCTCAACGACAGGAGAAATAGTTCATCTCTCATTGATGATACTCACATTGATCTTTGCGGTCTTAACTGTTGAATTGAAAGACATTTTATATTCGATCCTTAGTTTCTGTGGGATGTGCATCGTTCTTGGAGTGATCTTCTGGATCCTGAATGCGCCATACGTTGCTGTTTTTCAGATGCTTGTGTATGCAGGGGCGATAGTAGCCATGTTCATAGCTGCCGTCATGCTTACGACTAGAAGGGAAAGGCTGAGTTGAGATGAAGGCTGATAAGATATGGCTTGCCGGACTGGCGATCACTATTCTTCTGATAATCCTAACTGTTACTTTCATAGCAGAGAATAGCTTTCCAGCTTTCAAGCTTGCAAGGTATGAGTGGAGTGCCGTTAAAGTCTCAGATCACATGGGAGCTGAAGTTGCAAGCTTCATGTGGAATCATCGTTCCATTGATGTTATCGGTCAGATAATAGTTCTCTTCGGAGCCGCTGCCGGATGCATACTGATCTTCAGGAGGGAAGGGGGATAAGTAGGATGAATATGCTTGACTGCTATGTTATGTTCTCGACCATCCTCTTCATCATCGGAGTCTACTGCCTCACAACTAAGAGGAACATGATCAGAATGATCTTGGGAATCGAGATTTTAATAAACGCTGCAAACCTGAATTTCATAGTCTTTTCAGCATTTAGAGCGGCGGGATTTATAGATCCATTGGGCCACTCCATCGTTATAGTCTCGGTTGGCCTAGCCGGATGTGTGACAGCAGTTGCATTGGCCATAACCATCCACGCATACAAGCATTACGGCACCATAGACATTAGGAGGCTCAGTCGCCTAAGGGGATGAGGGAATGTTCGGCGCAGTCTTGGATGCAATAGTATTCTTTGCATTAACGAATCCAATAATCGGCTGGGCAACATTAAAGTTTAATTTTAAGTGGTTATGTGGAGTTTACTCGCTGGCGGGTCTCTCGATCGCAGGCGTCGAACTCTATGAAATCTCGACCAATGCATTTTCAAGGCCGCTTGAGATACCGCTGAGTCCTATGCCATTCGAGTCGCATCTGAGGATTGATGCACTAAGCATATTCATGTCATTAACTTTCATCCTGATCGGATTTTTCGTCACAGTCTACTCGATTAAATTTGCAGAGAGTGAAGGTGGAGCCCCGCTATATTATACTTCACTTCTGCTCATGATAGCCGGCATGATAGGCGTTGTCTCGGCAGGAGACTTCTTCACATTCTTCATCTTTTGGGAGCTCATGTGCATATCCTCATATGTGCTCGTATCCTTTAGGAGGCAGCATTGGGAGCCTGTCGAGGCAGGCATGAAATATCTGATTATGAGCTCTGCTGGAAGCGCTGCCATCCTCTTCGCTCTCTCCCTTCTCTACGGACTAGCGGGAACCTTAGATTTCATTCGATTAGCAGATGCTATGGGAAGCTCGCGTGACATATGGATATACGTGATATTAACGCTGATGCTTTTGGGTTTTGGAGTGAAATCAGCCATCGTTCCCCTTCACACGTGGCTTCCAGATGCTTACTCAGCGGCTCCATCCCCCATATCCGCGATCCTATCTGGAGTAGTAACTGAGACTGGAGTATACGCCCTCTGCCGCGTCCTCTTAACAATCTTCATTTCGTTAAGGGCTGAGTGGTCAATGATCCTCGCCGTCCTCAGCATCGTAACGATGACGTTTGGGAATATAGTTGCACTTCTTCAAGTTGACATTAAAAGGCTACTCGCCTACTCGAGCATAGGTCATATAGGGTATATGCTCGCTGGAGTAGCTACTGGAACGCCGCTGGGATTGGCTGGAGCTCTCCTCCACATATTCAATCATGCATTAATGAAGGGAAATTCTTTCCTCTGCGCAGGGGCATTCACCTATAGAATTGGGGGGAGAAGATTAGATGAGATCGCTGGTGCCGGGAGGAGAATGCCAGCGACTGCCACTGCCTTGGGGATCTCATTATTCGCATTAACTGGGATGCCTCCCCTCAACGGATTTATAAGTGAACTAATGATCTTCACTTCAACCATCCATGCGGGTATGGCATGGCTTGGAGTATGCATAATTCTTAACAGCGCGATCTCAGCCGGGTATGTCCTTCGGGTAATCCGCACGCTTCTACAAACCACAAATGAGGATGAATCCACTGAAGTAAATGAGGCCCCAATCGTAATGCTACTGCCGATCCTTTTGATGGTTGCTCTAGTATTGCTCTTCGGAGTTTGGCCTGATCCAGCATTGAAACTCGCTATGAAAGCCGCATCTACGCTTGTATTGAAGGGCTAAGAGATGAACTGTCATGCTTGGTGGAGATCTCATTCCATGGCTGTGCTGGATCTTCCCGACGATCGGGGGAGTCCTTGCTCTACTCTTCGATAGGATCAGCAGGACCCTGAGGGATTTGACGGCTACTGCTTTAGCGCTCATGGGGTGGATAATGGCGATACTCATGCTTCCGGATCTCTTCGCCACAAGAATGATGGATAAACGTGTCTTCTGGATTACGCTTCCAGGCGGCGCTTCTGTTGGGATGGGTATGCTTGTTGATCCTCTAAGCGTGATCCTAGTGAATATCGTTGCATTCTTAGGCTTCATAACTCTGGTTTACTCCATCAAGTATATGGAGGATGAGCCTGGGCAGGGCAGATTCTGGTTCTTCATGTCCATCTTTATAGGAAGCATGCTCCTACTCATCTTGGCGGACAATCTAATACTCTTCTTTATAGGCTGGAAGATCGTAGGTTTATGCAGCTACTTCCTCATTGGACACTACTACAGTGACGAGAGGGAATATTGGATAGGAGGGCCTGAGCCCCATGAATTTCAAAGACCATCCCGCTGCGGACTTAAGGCTCTGCTCGTAACGACCTTCGGCGACGTATCCCTTCTGGCTGGAATAATAATACTATACGTTTATTCTGGAACATTCAATTTCATAGACCTATACCGGACGGCTGACGTATGGTTTAGGAGCATGGCCGCAAACCCCGGAACTATAATGCTACTCTCAATTCTCATGCTGGGAGGCCCGATATCTAAGTCTGCTCAATTTCCACTTCACGAGTGGCTTCCGGAGGCAATGGCCGGTCCAACTCCAGTTTCAGCCTTAATTCACGCTGCAACGATGGTTAAGGCTGGAGTCTACTTCGTCGCGCGTATATTGCCACTCTTCTTCTATGCATATTGGATGCTGAATTATTCCGAGGCCAGCGTATTCTTCACTTTAACAGCTGCGATCGGGGCATTTACGGCTTTCTTAGCGGGGACCCAAGCTATGGTCTCATTGGAGTTGAAGAAGGCGCTTGCCTATTCAACCATGAGCCAGATAGGCTACATGATGCTTGCACTCGGCGTTTCAGGCTTGAATGCAGATGCTCTGGCCTTAGGAGTCTCAGCCGGGATCTTCCATCTCATAAGCCATGGAGTCTTCAAGGCCGCCCTATTCCTATGTGCTGGCGTGCTGATCCACGTTTCAGGCTCCATCTACATGCATAGGATGGGCATGGACAGACGTAATTTGCCGTTAACTTGGATCTTCATGTGGATAGCGTCCCTATCGCTTATCGGTGTTCCCCCGCTCTCTGGATTTTGGAGTAAGGATGAGATTTTAGTTTCATGCCTAGAGAGCGGTCAGCCCCTAATCTTCACTGTCGCTCTAATAACTGTTGCGATAACGAGCTTCTACACCGCGCGGATGATGGGGATGACATTTTATAGCGGGGAGAGACGCGCGGAGAATAAAAGATTGGAGGCGAACATATTGATGCTCATTCCATATGGCTTACTTGCGGCCTTAACGGTTATCCTTGGGCTAATGGGACCTTGGATCGGCGATTTCCTAAAGGGGACATTCCGTAGATACTATGCCGAATATTATGGATTAGCATTTAGCGATTCGGTTTCGCGTAGTATCCACGGCGACATGATGGGCATCATTATTCCGGCGGTCTCCACATTAATGATCGCGATTGGCTTTGTTCCAGCCCATAAATTATATGTTTCGCATCGGCTTAGACCTGAAGAGATCCTGCGCAGACATGTATTCCTACATAAACTCCACGGATTTCTCTGGAACCGCTGGTATATCGATCCATTCTATAATAGGATATTTGTTAGGGGTATGCTTCGGCTTAGAAGACCCCTCATCAAATTCGTTGAAGACCCAATAGATTTTACATTTAACACTGGAGTTCCAGCATTCTTTATATTCGCCAATAGATGGTTACGCAGAGTTCAGACGGGAATACTCTCAATGAATATGCTCTACATGCTGACCTTTTCAGCCGTTATCTTCATTGCCTTATGGTTGGTGGTGCCGTAAATGCCGATTCCGCATACTTTACTTCAAATAGTAATCATACCAGTCATTTCCGCTCCGATCATAGCTCTGATCGGGAGGAAGATAGGGAGGAAAGTAGGCTGGATAGCCGCCGCCATACTGACGTATACAACGATACTCATGCTGAATTTGGGCATTGAACTGTGGAATGGATCTGCTTCGATCATAGAAGAATACGGATGGAGCACGGAGATCTTCAATTTACAATTCGGCTTTCTAGCTGATAATCTCAGCTTTCCAGTAGCCTTAGCGATGAATTTTGTCTGCATCACGCTTGTTATATACTCGATAGAATACTTGGATCACAAGATCCACATTATTTATGGAGGAGAAAGCAAGTCTCTAAATGCATTTTATTATCTTATGTTTCTGTTTTTCTCAACTGGATTCAGCGGGATCTCCTTCTCAACAAATCTGATTGAGGCGTATCTCTTTCTAGACTTGCTACTCATCCCCCTCTACTTCATAATAGACCGTTTTGGGTATCGTTATCGCCACAGAGTAGCGATCATGTGTTTTATATGGGGATTTATTGGAGGAATTCTATTTCTGATAGGGTCCGTTTTGGCATATTCTCAGACTGGAAGCTTTTTAATCGCGGATCTAAGAAATCTTGTTGGAAAGCCGCTTGCTCTATGGGCTGTTACGTTTCTGCTTCTAGGAATGCTTGTTAAGCTTGCAGTATTCGGCTTCCACGTATGGTTACCATGGGTTCACGCTGAGACTCCAACATGCATCGCTGGTATACTAGCGTCAATAGTAGGTATAGAGAATTATTTAATGGCGAGGATCCTCTATCAGAACCTTTACGGCGTATTTAAGGTCTTTAGCACGCCATTGATGATTTGGGCTTTAATAACTATGGTTTATGGGGCTCTACTCACTTTAGCCCAAGACGATATTAAACGTTTATGTGCATGCTCAACCATAAGTCAAACAGCATACTCCATTCTTGGATTATCAAGTTGTACCCCCTACGGAGTGAGTGGTGGGATCTTCTACTTTATAAGCCATTCACTCGGTAAAACCGTGATCTTCTCAGCTGCCGGAATAATAGTGTATAGGACTGGAATGAGGAGCATGAGGGAGATGGGAGGCTTGGCAAAGAAGATGCCCATAACAGCTTCCCTATGGATATTAGGCTCTATGATCCTATCCGCGTTCCCGCCATTAAGCAGCTTCCAAGCTGAGTGGATAATGTTTACTGGGATATTCCAGCAGGGCATCCTAAAATTACCAAGCTTGATTATAGCCGTAATCGGCATCTTTGCAACCTTTCTGACAGTAGTTTATACTTTCTGGCCTGCAATGCGCATATTCTTCGGCCCGGCGCCGAAGCATCTAGATAACGCTACTGACGCTCCATACTCAATGACGATACCATTGCTCATCTTAGCCCTGATCTCATTCATTCTTGGAGTTCACCCAGAATTGATTATGCACTTCCTCTCCTCCATCACTTAGAATGCTCCCCTCTATAAGGGTTCCTCCTAAAATGATAGCTAAAATTATGCTTTCATGAAAGTAATAGTGTGATGATTGATATAATCTTCAATGGAATTAACGATTTTATAAAAAAGCATATATTCTCCTTCTTTGCTGATGATATCATTGGATCAATAGGATGTGAGGGGAAGGTTTTGTCGGCTGCGAATACTATGAGTAAGATCCTGCTGGCATTACTTATCATTAATCTCATAGTGTCAGCCGCCGCGCTGAGTTACATGACCAGCTTGGCGGGAATCTCAGCCAAGATAAGCGAGATCGTAACTGCCGAGAAGAATCTTGCAGCTGCCCTAACAAACCTATCAAAGACCATAGGAGCTTACGAAGCGACTATCTCGGAAATGCAGAAGAGATTATCAAGTCTCGAGGAGACTGTCAAGCCAAAGCCCATTATCCTCGGCACAACAGATAAGATCACGGTGCTTGACCCAGCGAAATGCTACGACTTCTATACGTGGGAGGTATTCAATAATATAGGAGAGGGACTGCTGAAGTATAAGCCCGGAACGACTGAGATCGTCCCTGGAATCGCAAAGTCCTACGAGGTAAAAGAGAACGGGAAAGTATACATATTTCACTTGAGGTCGGGCTTAAAGTTTACGGATGGTGAACCATTAGATGCCGCCGCCGTCAAATACTCGATAGATCGAGTAATGAAGCTAGGTTTGGATCCATCATGGCTCGTCTCAGCATTCGTCGAGAAAGTCGAGGTAGTCGATAAGTTAACTGTGAAATTCATACTTAAGAAGCCCGTCTCATACTTCCCAGCTCTAGTCGCAACCGTTCCATACTTCCCTGTTAGTCCGAAGTCTTATCCGGCGGACAAGACCGCTGAGCCCCTTGTAGGACACTATGGACCCTACAAGATTAAGAGGTGGATCAGGGATGTTGAGCTCGTCTTAGAGGCGAATCCAGACTATTATGGCACGCCTCCAAAGACTAAAGAGTTCATAATCAAGTTTTACAAGGACGCGTCCACATTAAGGCTGGCGGTTGAAACTGGAGAGATCGATATCGCTTGGAGAACCCTCAAGCCCACAGACATACTTGATCTGAAGGCTAAAGGAGCTTTAACAGTCGAGGAGGTTCCCGGACCATACATTAGATATCTAGTTCTACGATGCAACAAGTCTCCATTTAATGATGTCCGCTTGAGAAGAGCGATCGCGGCGGCAATCGATAGGGATAGGATCTGCAATGAAGTCTATAAGGGAACAGTTGAGCCTCTATACAGCATGATTCCAAGGGGAATGTGGAGCCACATCGATGCATTTAAGGAGGAGTATGGAGTTAGAAACCTAACCCTAGCTAAAGAGCTCCTTAAGGAGGCGGGCTACAGCGAGGAGAAACCATTTGAATTTGAACTCTGGTATACCCCCACGCACTATGGCGATCTCGAGGCTGATGTCGCTCTCGTCATAAAAGAGAGCCTAGAAGAGACTGGAATGATGAAGATCACATTGAAGAGCGCCGAATGGGCTACATACGCGGCTGAATACATAGCGAAGGGAGTCATGCCAATATTCCTTCTAGGCTGGTATCCAGACTATCTCGATCCAGACGATTATACAACGTGCTTCCTACACTCAAAATGGTCGCCAGACCTCGGAGTATTCTATAGCAATCCCAAGATGGATAAGCTTCTCGATGAAGCCAGCGTTACAGTTGACAAGGATAAGCGAACGGAGCTTTACAAGGAAATCCAGAGGCTGATGGCGAAGGAGGCTCCAGTGATACCATTCTTCCAAGGGAAATTGTTCATCGTCTTCTGGCCGAACGTCAGAGGGGTAATACTCGATCCAACAATGCTCCTCAGATACTATCTGATCTACAAGGAGTAAAAGAAATAAAGCATGCATTCTCCTTTCTTTTTTATGTGTCATGGGGAAGGATAATTGACATCACTGAGAGTATACATAATTAGGCGCATACTACTCTCAATCCCGATGATGCTCATCCTTCTCAGCGTAGTCTTTGTAGTTCTAAGAGTTGCCGGAGACCCGGTAAGCGCAATACTTGGAGGACACGCTCCCCTGGAGGAGATAGAACGCATAAGGAGGCAACTCGGACTTGACAAGCCACTATACATTCAGTACATAGATTACCTATCAAATCTCATACGCCTAGATCTAGGACGATCGATGATTTGGGGTCAGAGGCCGGTCTTAACGGAGATCCTCGAGCATTTCCCCGCAACACTTGAACTCTCAATATCAGCATTCACATTCAGCGTGCTTCTAGGCGTATTCACAGGCGTCATATCAGCACGTAAACATAAAAGACTTGCCGATCGCATCATAAGATTATACGGCATCATCACATATTCGATCTTCATTCCATGGTTCGGATTGATACTCCAGCTGATCTTCGGCGTATATTTGGGCTGGCTTCCCATAAGCGGAAGATCGGATCCTCGAATGGCGCCACAGACCATAACTGGACTATACGTTTTAGATAGCATTTTAACAATGAATCTTCCAAGCCTTATAGATTCGATAAGACATCTAATCCTCCCAACGGTAACCTTGGGGATATACCTGTCTGGAATATATACTCGGCTGACGAGAACCCACATGATAGAAGTTTTGCAAAGCGACTTCATAAGGGCCGCTAGGGCCAGGGGGCTTCCAGAAAGAACGGTCATATATAAGCATGCATTAAAGAACGCCTTCATCCCAATACTGACAATGATGGGTCTGCAATTCGCGTTATTGCTTGCGGGAGCAGTATTAACTGAGACGACATTCTCATGGCCCGGAATGGGATACTTCCTATATGAGAGGATAAGCTACCGAGACTTCACTACGATTCAGGGAACAATAGTCTTTATTGCAGCCCTAATCGTCCTCATAAGCCTCATAGTTGACATAATCTACGTCTATATAGATCCGCGAATCAGATACTAGGTGGCTGGAATGGCCAATCTAACAATTCCAAGAATAATAATGTCTGGATTAAGCAGGCTTTCGCCGAGAAGAGGAGCTGAGAGACTCTTCGTCGTTGCTGGCCTCGCAATAATACTAGCATTCGTCTTCATGGCGATTCTGGCGCCGGTAATCGCACCCTATGATCCAAACAAGACGAGAGTTGGAAGATTATATGAAAGTCCAAATCCAAAGTTCCCTATGGGCACGGATAGGCTTGGACGTGACATCCTAAGCAGGGTGATATGGGGATCAAGGATCGTCCTAATAGTCACGCTCTCATCCATGGCCCTGTCATCGATATGCGGTGTGATCCTAGGATTGATCTCTGGATATATAGGCGGAAAACTCGACACTATATTATCGCTCTTCATGGATAGCCTATACGCCTTTCCAGGCCTGATCCTGGCGATAGCTCTTGCAGTCATGCTTGGTCAGGGAATAATGCCGGTAATAGTCTCGCTGACAGTAGTTTACGTTCCAATATACTTCCGGATGATTCGAGGGGAGGTTCTCTCAGTGAAGGAGAGCTTATTCGTTGAGGCTGCGAGGGCAATAGGCGCCAAGGGAAGAACCCTAATCTTCAAGTATATATTTCCAAACGTGATCCCCTCGATACCAATAGTATTATCGCTTAATGCAGCAGATTCAGTTTTAACCCTAGCCGCCCTGAGCTTTCTTGGGCTTGGACTTCCAGCGCACATACCAGACTGGGGCTTCGACTTGAGAATGGGCTATGGGGCACTTACAGCCAAGATATGGTGGCCAGGCACATTTCCGGGCTTAATGATCGTCCTCCTCACACTTGGCTTCAGCCTCTTCGGAGAGGGACTTGCTGAAATCCTAAATCCAAAATTATCTAGGAGATGATGGGATGCCTCAGCTCTTAAGAATAGAAGGATTAAGCGTTCACTACTACACGGAGGATGGAATAGTAAGGGCAGTAGATAAGGTTGATTTCCTCATGAATAGAGGGGAGACGATCGGTCTTGTAGGTGAATCCGGCTCTGGAAAATCCACGCTTGGACTCGCCATACTAAGACTGGTCCCCCCTCCGGGAAGAATAGTTAGTGGAAGAATAATCTTTGATGGAACCGAATTGACGAGCCTAGATGAGGGGGAAATGCAGAAGATACGTGGAAAGAGGATCTCCATGGTCTTTCAGGATCCAACGACATCGCTGGATCCGCTTATGAAGGTAGGCGAACACCTTGTCGAGACCATAATGGCCCATGAGAATGTAACCCGTGAAGAAGCGAAGGAGAGAGCCTTAAGGTTACTTGAGCAGGTTGGGATCCGACCGGAGAGATTCGATGATTACCCCCATCAGTTCAGCGGTGGAATGAGGCAGAGAGTTGGGATAGCATTGGCGTTAGCCCTAAATCCCGACCTCGTCATAGCGGATGAGCCTACATCATCCCTAGACGTGATTGTCCAGTTCCAGATCTTAGACCTCATGAGAAGATTGAAGGAGCTATATGATACTGGCATGATCCTCGTTACCCATGACATAAGCATAGTTCCTGGAATAGCAGATAGGATCGCATTGATGTATGCCGGTCAGCTCATCGAACTCGCGGATGTCAACTCATTCTTTGATGAGCCGCTGCATCCATACGGAAAGGCTTTGCTAGAATCCGTTCCGAACATTCAATTCTCAGATCAAAAGCTAAAGTATATCCCTGGAAATCCTCCAGACCTGATAAATCCTCCTAGGGGATGCCGATTCAGTCCGAGATGCCCATATGCCACTGAGAGATGTCGGAAGGAGGAGCCTCCCATGATTAACGTTGGATCCGGCAGACTTGTGAAATGCTTTAGGTATTGATGGGATCAGCCATGCCGATGATTAGGGTTGTGAACTTAAAGAAATACTTTCCCGTGCAGCAGAGTTTCCTAGAGAGGCTTCTCAGCAAGAGAATAGATTACATTAAGGCTGTGAATGGAGTGAGTTTTGAGATAGAGAAGGGCGAGGTCTTCTCGATTGCTGGAGAGAGCGGATGTGGAAAGACCACGACTGGAAGGCTAGTCGCTCGGCTCATAGAGCCGACTGAAGGGAGGATATACTTCGGAGAAAGGGAGATCACATCGCTTAAGGGGGAAGACCTCAGGAGGCTTAGGAGGCATATACAGATAATATTCCAGAATCCCTATGCATCGTTGAATCCGCGGATGAAGATCGGGGATAATGTTGGCCATCCACTTGAGATACATGGATTAGCATACGGAGAGGAGAGGAAGAGGCTCGTAATGGAGATGCTTGAGAGAGTAGGCCTCCAGCCAGCATCGAAATTCTATAATGCGTATCCGCATGAGCTAAGCGGTGGACAGAGGCAGAGAGTAGCCGTCGCTAGGGCCATGATCCTCAAGCCAGACTTTATAGTGGCCGATGAACCAATATCAATGATAGATGTCTCCCTTAGGGCTAGGATACTTGAGCTCATGATCCAGCTGAAAGAAGAATTAAATCTAACATATCTCTTCATAACGCATGACTTGGCGGTTGCGAAATACATCTCAGATAGGATAGCCATAATGTATCTAGGCAAGATAGTCGAGATGGGAGGGAAGGAGACCATATTCTCAAATCCTAAGCATCCATACACGGAGGCTCTACTCTCAGCAATACCAATACCTGACCCGAGGGTTAAACGTAAACGTGTAAAATTGAGGGGTGAGGTTCCAAGCCCAATAAATCCGCCTCCGGGATGCATATTCCATACTAGATGCCCATTGGCAATGGATATCTGCCGTAGAGAAGAGCCTGAACTCGTAGAGATCGAGGATGGACACTTCGTCTCCTGCCATCTCGTCAAATAGCCATATATGATTCAGCCTTTCTCCATTTATGTGGGATGCTGCGTTGAGCATCTATTTTCAACATTAATTCTCTCCTGAACCCTCAACAGCAGAATGTAACATCTGGCATTTTTTAGAGCGTTTCAGCTGTTCTAAGGGAAAAATTGTATATGAAGGAATGTCGGTTTTTGCTCGTCGCAGAGCACTGCAAATTTAAGGTCAGGGTGCCGTTTAGGAGGGAAGTAGGGGAGAGATGGTGCTTAGGCAAGATAAGAATATACAATTACATTCGATGCTCTGCCCTTCCATTCAACTTTAGCCCCCATCGTATAGATGATGTGAACGACTTATTCACCGATGATGAATATGGAACATTAGAGTGGTTTGTGAATATATCTGAGGAGTTTAAGGGCTTAAATCTGTAAATTGCATCTCCTAATTGATGAAGAGCCTAAAGTTGAGGTCAAAGCGATCAAGAGGACTCATTACCATTCGAAAAGAAAATTCTGACGGTAAGGTCATCGGGCCTTATGAGAATGGCAGAGTAGTCCTCGACGAAGAATACTTCAGAAGATTATGAGGACTCAATGTGAAACTCCGTTGTAAGCGTTAAGTGTCTACAATCTTACCTCTTATTTTCCTCACGTCTAATATACTCTTCAAATGCTTCCTCTATATATTCGCGGAATGTCTTTTCTCCCCATTCGCATTCCAAACCAACCTTTCTATACAGATTTTCTATCATCAGCCTCTCTATTACAGCCGCTCCTCCACCCATAAGGTCCTTCAAGCCTGTAATGAAGGATTCAGGCCTTCTAAGAATATCATTCTTTTTTAGGCCGTATTTGAGCTCGAGAAAGCGAAGAATTGAATCGCCGAACCTCACACATTCAACGAAGGACTCTACGAGGAGATCAATGAATCTTCTTTTCTCTTCCTCAGAGGGACTATGCTGGCCGCTCTTAGACTTTCCTTTCTCATCCATACCTTTCACGCTCATGTCATCTGGGTGAGCCTTGGCAGGGGGTATGAACTGGCCTGATCTATCTCTACGGCATACAGGGCAGTTCTTGGCTTACATCCATACAACAATGGAGTTCCATGATCCCTGATGAGTTTTATATGGATGTCCGAGAGGGCGGCTACCCTTTTAGATACGCGCTCTAATCCCGGACCTACTATTCCTATCGTTAAGTTTCCCTCCCTTCTGGTCCTGGCAACTGTCATTCCGAGAAGCCTTCTAAGACCGGCAATTCCATAAGTTATTTCCATCGTGTCGATAGATATGACCTCGAGGATCGGCTGGCCGGTCCGATTCTTTAACTCCTCGATCGTCCTTATCCATACGTCGTAATCCTCCATTATGTCCTCGCCCTTAACCCTGATCAAGTATGGACTTTCCATCCTACCCCCAACGGATAATCCAAATACCCTTAAAAGGCCGTTGAGCTCATCATCCGTGAAGCCATACATTCTCTTCATATTAGATGCTAGAAGCCCAGCGTCTGATCCTCCTATTGGAACGATTAGGCATCCCCTATTCTTCGCTATGAAGTTCGCTAGGGTCGGGAAGAGGATTAATTGCCAATTGAAGTTTGAGATGTTCTCTCCGATCTCGAATAGCACTATTCCCCCCTTCGGGTATCCGCCGCCTAATATTCTATCTAGATCACCGCTTCCAGTTGAGAAGCGTCCGGGCGGATCATTGATTGGTCTGAATCTGCCTCTTCTCTCGCATCTCTGGAGCTCGAGCGGCTGGAACACTCGGAATCCGCCCTCCAATGTGAAGAAGTATAGCGGCTGAGTCAATCTTGTTCCTCTCATCTTTGTGATGGATATCTCCCTAGCGAGTCTCCCCTCTCCATGCTCCCCCTTCCTCAAGATGATAACTCCATCCGCAACGAACTCTTCCACGCTGGCTCCGATCCTCTCGCTTCCAAATGGAACCTCACTCACGAGTATAGTCGTGCATTTAACGGCGCGGATTATCCTACTTAGTATCGCCTGCAAGAGTATCCTAGCGTCTATCGGCTTTTCCAATGCCTGAACAAGCGCTGAGAAGGAATCTATCACAAGCCTCTTCGCCTTCATTTCATAAATGGCATCGATTATCATACGTACTATCTGACTTACACCCTTTCCCTTCATCGTGACGAGATCTAGATACCTAAAATCGCCTGTCTCCTCAAGTCTTGAAAAGTCAAAGCCGAATCTCATCATGCTCTTATAGAAGGCGTCTTTACTCTCACATAGGGAAACATAAATGCCGGGTTCACCATACTCTTTTACTCCGCGATATATGTATTGGGCCGAAAAGATCGTCTTTCCTGTTCCCGGATTTCCTGCGAGTAGAATTAGGCTTCCCCTAGGAAAGCCTCCATCTATGAGAAGATCAAGGCCATAAATGCCCGTTGGAGTCCTGTCATCGGCCAAAATTTAGAGCCCCCTGTCATATTACTTAGATTTCTCCTCTTCATTTAAGGTTTCTTAATTGAGAATACAGTCTTATTATTCATTTGATGCATTCGTCATCATGTGAGGGTAAATGCACTGTGACAATGTAACCTCAGATTGACTGCTGATGCGTGAGGGATTCTTCTCATTCACTCATCATTTTTGGGATCCAATTATATGATCCCCTTCCTCTATAGAGATTTTATTTCTTCGCCTCTAAGCATCTCCTTTAGGATCTCCTCGGTGTGCTCGCCGAGCTTAGGCGCCAAGCCCCCTAGGCTGAGGGTTCGTCTCAGACATCTTTATTGGGGAGCCTATAGTTTCAAGGAGCCAATTATTGGATGAGCCGTCACGATGATCATTCTCCTCGCAATCTCTATGCTGGGATCCTCTGCTACATTCTTGATCGCGCATATCTGAGATGCTGGAACTCCATTCCTATTTAGGAGATCTACTATCTCCGAGGAGGGGGTGCTTGGACGTCCAATTCTCGATCTCGCTTTTAATTGCTTAGCAACGTGAATCATCGCCTTTATCCGGCATGTCAATCTTTAATACGTCGGCTTTCCTGTCGGCTAGGATCATCGAGCAGAACGGCCCGCTAAGACCCTGCTTAAATCTAGACTTTTAAGTGGAGGACAACTGAATTCATCTAATCATCAACATAAAATAATCTGCTTCTCGGCTTTAAAAAGGGAAATCAATTTTTGGTTCCTTTAATATTGGTCATACGGTTTTGCTCCTTTCTGAAACTTAAGCCTGGCTAATTCCTTTATCTTCTTCAAGCTCTGTTGCGGGAGATCTTTCGCTCTGACATAGCCTTCTCTGACGGCGTCATTGAAGACTTCTTTTCCTCTTTTCGTCCTTATCAGGACGGTGGTCCATCCTTCTGGCGAGCCTACTCCTCCAAGAGATAAATCGGCAAGCCTATTTGTGAAATCTCGGCATTCCCTGCATGACTTTCGCAGATACTTATGGAGCTCATGTCTATGAACTTCAAGTTTAAGCTCGCCGTTCACGTAAACCCTCAACTTCTCAGTATCCAAATCTATTTTGCTGATGCTTGATGGAATGACCCGTGCCTTTTAGCTAGAAAATTTATGAATAAATCGTTATATGAGTAGGTTCCATAACAGAAAAGCCCAATTATTAAATGTAGAGAGTCGAATATCCTCCTGTGACCCATCGGACTCGTCTCCATGGTCCATAACCCATGGATTTGACAGGGCGTAGCTACAACGGCTATTCTGGAGCAATTCCATTCGTAAATTGCAGAGTTCACTCCTATCACGGTTGCCGCTGGCGTATACTTCGCCTTTTGCATCATCCAGAGGTTTTTAGGCCTCGTTATAACTATTGGCTTCGGCTTCCAGGCCGGACGGTCGGTTGTTGCCACTCCAACGGCAGCATCGATCATCCCCCTTTCGAGCATATATTTTAGGAGCGCCGTGGCAACGCCTCCACGCTGAGCATTCCTCAGGATTTTCTCATCGGTTGCCTGAGCCATGTAGGCCTCAATGATATGCCCTATCTCGTCCTCCGCTACTGAACCAAACCCGTCCCTCTCAGCCTTTTCAAGATCAAACGATACTATTGGACAATTATAGTAGCAGTAGCCGCATTGCTGGCATAATTCCTCGATGGACTCATACATGTCATGTGTAACTTCGAGTTCATGCAGTTCTAAACGTTTGAAACTCTCCTCCCTGAGGATTAGGACGTTATATGGACAAACGGCTACGCATGTTCCGCAGACGGTGCAAAGTCCGGGATCGATTACCTCCCTCATCAGGTCATCAAAGGACTTTTGACTTACACCCAATTTTTCACCTTCAAATAGCGTAATGATCAAAAGTATATTTTAGTTTTAGAGATTACTTGGAACTCTTTGTTCCTCATCGACATGACATTTACGGTTCTTTGAGAATTTTATCCTTGACTATCCGTCAGGCGAATGTGAATTATCCTTTTGAGAGCCCGTTCTAGAGCCCTTTCGACTTCCTCTTGCATTATATGTCCGCCGATATGGAGTATTGGCTCCTTTGCTTCTGGGTCTATATTCATGGTTGCTGTGCATGGATAGCTGTGATGAGCCCTACAAATAGCGTCATGCAGTGTCTCCCTTTTGATATCCACGCCTATTAGCTTCTTTGCGATATACCATGTTGAGCCGCATGGAGCGCTGTGCTTAACCGTGACGGAGGCGATGACATCTGAATCTCCTCTTTTGACCGTTGAGACCTCGAGTTTAGGCCTGCCGATCTTAAGCTCGCTTATAAACCTCGAGATCATTGGATTCTCCTTTGAGGGCTCTAATGAGCAGAATGGTTTTGGAAATACACCGATCTGCTCGTCTTTCCCTTTCAATGTAACCCAGAGATCTGAAATTTGAGCCTGCAGGTTAGACGTTAACTTATTCTTTGATTCAAGATTATGCTGGAGACTATTTACTTGCTCTTTTAAACGATTGATCTGACGCCTATACTTTGAGACATCTGCTCCTTTAAGTACAACTGAAAGCCCGAATATAGCGCCAAAAATTAAGCCTACGATTAGGCTGGTCACTATCCCCTTTTTATGTCGACATGACGTGGCATCCCCGATAGTTTAGGCCGACACATACAAACCTTGACGGCAAAGATGCCCTAAAAATTTTCTGATTGAAAGGAATTCTTCATCAGAGCCTTACGTGGTATTAACAGATTAAACTTTCATCTTCTTTGAAGTTCTGTTCCGAAACTCGAGAGAACATTCCAGTGGCCACCAAAATTAATTCAAAGAATATTGAAGAAAGATCTAAGCACAAGCGATAAGGAAAAGTTCTAATATACTCGTCAAACTTTATGGTTGTGATTACGGCATTGAAGATTGCTGATGTCAACACGGTCTTCGGCTTCTTTCCTAAGCGTAAGGTAGATTGTTCCCTTGAGAGGCTCATATCGCTTATTGAGAAGTATCGCATAAGTAAGGTTTTGACGATCTCGCTCAAATCTGCCTTCTATGATTATGTAGAGGGAAACGAGGAGACCCTAAGAGTCTGTAGTGGGGATTCAAGATTAATACCCGTAGCCTCTGTGGATCCAAGGGCCTATTTAGGCGGGCTGGATGAGATCGAAGAGATGAGAAAGAGGGGATTTAGAGCCGTCAGATTGTTCACGGAGTTTCAGAGTTACCCATTCGATTATGCGCCTCTGCTCAGGCTATTTAAGAACTTGGAGGGCATGGATCTCCCGTTACTGATTTATAATACAGGTTATGGTTTAATGACGAAAATAGCGAGGGAGACCAGGGGAAGAGGCTATCCGGTTATTATGCTTGGTTGCTCTTACAGTGCACTAAGCGAGTTTATAGTCCTGTCCAGAGAGAATCCGCATTTATACATAGAGACAAGCCTACTGGATACTCCTGATGCCTTTGA